>NZ_JACVOS010000009.1 GCF_018882335.1 Polynucleobacter sp. AM-25C3 | reverse complement strand
GGCTTGTTTGAGGATGGCCATGATTTGGCTATCGGTAAAGCGGGAGGTTTTCATAGAATTTCCTTTAAATCAAACAACTTAGAAATTCTACTTTTAACTCAGGTTAAGGGGCGGGGGTATTACCCAACCATCAAAACTTCATAAAGAAAAACCTGTTGGCTGGGTTGGTTTGGGATAAAAATTATTAAGTTTTATAGTTGAAATGGGAATCAATTTCCTCACCCTCCAACTCTGAGTCATGCACCTCCGAAGCATCGCTATTTTCAAGCTCCTCAGAAGGCAAATACAGCTCATAATTTTCGGCATGAATCAAAACTTCATAACTTTTAGACGCATCTCTTAATAAGTGGATCACTTCAATCGGGGAGACTGATCATATTTTTGATTCAAACTTTGACAATGACTTCAGTGGCAATGATTCAGGAATAGATTCCGACTTTGATAGCTTTAGCTCATCTAGTCATTTCTAGTATCGCCTTGTAACAAAATAAGATATTAAATTCTTGCCCTAAATTTGCCATAAATTCATCGTACTTTTGAACATTAAAGAGGCTGCTTTCGACCCGAAACGGACTGTCATACATAATCAAATTACAGCCTTGGCTCATCAAAAATTATATGTAAGAGTTGCCCTATAGCTTCGAGATTCTGCGGGATGAATGGCTATATCTGAACTGGCGGGAAGTTTGGGCGCAGCCCTTGACTGATAGTAATAGGAAATATCATTCGCCTGTTGATTAAACAAATTAAATACATCAAGCGTTAAATACACCTTAGGCGTAACTTCATATTTCACTCTACCGTTAAATACGCTGGCAGAGCTAGAATAAACACTACCATTTTCTATAAGGGGGCTAGGTCCAATATAACGCCATTGAACCCCGCCTGACCAAGGACCTTTACGAAAATCAGCCATGATTGATCCAGTTAATCCTACGGATCCTGGTACAAAATAACCAAGGGGATCTCCATCAATATAACGAGCCTTGGTATAGGTAAAGTTTCCATCTAATGCAAACCATGATAGTGGCGTATAGTGATTGGACCACTCAATACCCTTTCTCTGGCTCGGACGATTAGGCTCAGTAATACCAGCGTCCCCAGCAAAAACTAATTCCGAGCCTATATTTAACTGCCACAAGGCTAAAGAGGTTTCTAGATTTTTTATCGCTAGCGAGCGAATGCCAAATTCATAACCTGTTGTCTTTACAAGCCCGGGGACTGGATTTAACGGAACTACCGTATTACTAGGATCAACTTTAATCACGGTGCCACGAGCATCATTACTATGAAAACCTTGTCCATAGTTCAAATAAAAGTTTGTTTTATAAAAAGGTCCCAAAGTCAAAGTGGCTTTCGGAGAAAAAATACCCGAATTACTTGTCCCTGAATTTTGTGAGATATTACTACCAACATTAAATGCATATTGATCGTATCTACCACCAATCTTGCTGTGGAACCAAGGCTGCCATTCAATATCATTTTCAGCGAAAAGACTATTGCTAGTTTGAACAACACTATCTTCTCGAACATTACTCAAAACTTGTTGTTGTTTTGTATTATTCAACCCCACTTGGATTCGATCTTGACGAAGCTGATAGCCCAAAGTGTTACTCATTGCTAGTCCAGCTAAATTTCCTAACCACACCCTTTGAGCTTGCCCTCCATAAGTATTGCGGTTATCTGTCTGTGAAAACTGGTCTCCATTAATAGGATCATTGAGATAGTAGGTAAAGTTTGAAAAAAGTTGTAGCTGATAGCGAAGGTAATAAAGGGATACCTCTGCATAGCCATCGTCTAAATCTCGTCGCCATAAACCTGAGAGACTATATCTTGAGGTGGTGCCGCCATCAGAAGGATCAATTGCCCCGTGGCGATTAACAATTCCACTGCTAATTGCCCCCAATGGGACTTGGTCGGTCGAATTCCACGAGTTTCTATAGCCCATAGCTAAGAGTGAAATCTTATCGCCACCAATATGATCACTATATTTTAAGAGCCCATTAAGCTTTTTAACCCCCTCAGGATTTTCCCAGGGGCCATCATTACGAAGAACCTCTAAAGCGCCCATTAAATTACCCGTCTCGTTAACTACCATTGATCCAGCCGATAACAAGCGTTTATAGTTATTAGACCCAACAGTAGCTAAACCAAAATTCGTGTCGAGTTTATTTTTGTAAAAAATATTAGATGAACCTGCCGAAGAAAAGTCTCCTGTATCCGAGTAATAAGGCCCTTTTCTGTAATCAATCTGACCAATTACCTCTGGAATTAGAAAATTCAAGTCCATATAACCTTGACCATGAGCATTCGACGGCAAATTAACAGGCATCCCCTCAATCCGAGTTAAAAAGTCCGTCCCATGGTCTAAGTTAAAACCCCGTAAAAAGTATTGATTAGCTTTACCATCCCCTGAATGCTGGGTAACCACTACACCTGGAATAAACTCCAAAACATCTGCTGGACGTACTTGACCCTGACTTTCAATTTGAGTAGATGAAATAACGCCTTCAGAAGCAGACTCAACCCCACCAATGACTGTGCTGACTTTTCCAGTAGATGTAGCACTCAAAGAGTCATCGAATTGAGGCTCTGCCGCATACAATTTCAGCAAATTTAGGTTAACCAGAAGAAAAATAATGATTTGGCGCATAAGACTTAATCGATTTTCAGCCTTATTCAGATATTTGGATAGGCCAAATGTGATAATTTAGTACAAGATTTTCAATGGGCTCATATTGGCCGTTAGCAGCCCTTGGCTAGTTTGATAAACATTCTTTGGGACGTGTAGATATAAGGCACTTTTCAGCAAAATAAGATATTAAATTCTTGTCCTAAATTTACCCTAAATTGAATTTTAAAAAGTAAGAGCCTTTATTTATATGACTTAGATGGCCATGTCGCCCCCATCCATCATTGGTGCAGTGCACAATCTCTTCTTGCTTTTAGGGTTCACAGGCACTTTTTATCATTATTAAATTACTGAAGATTTTAGTATGCTTAACTTATTCTCCATATTGAAAATACGTCTGAATTTAATATTGGTACTGAGCCAATCATTCATTTCCTAGGTACTTGTGAATCTGAAATAGAACTCCGTTAGAAGCGCCTGACTGACTATTAACAGGAAACACTGCCTCGGCAGAAATATTAAAGCCATCACCAACCCAAATGATTCCAGGGTTGATCGAACCAATAACCTGACCAGAGCATCTTCCAGATAAACATGTTTGCATTGGAAGTTCAATTACGGGAACTAGGCGATTAATAAAATCACTCCACCCTGTTTTTTGAACAAATTGATTTAAGTAAGGCAAACTATATTGGACAGTAAATCCCCAATTAAATACTTTTGGTTGAGATTGTTCTGTTGGGATTTGGTATCCCAGCACACCAGTTAACGCTAGTGGTTTTAGAAAGGATAGCGAATTTGGCAAATCGCCAAAACCCTTTGCATAAAAAATTGAAGGTGCATAAGTCGAATAGGCATCGCCACTGCTAGAGCCAGTTTTACCAACCTGCCCTAAAACCCCAAATGAAACAGCAAACTCGTGAGTATCGCTAATCAGAAGCTCTTGCTTCACTACATAGTAGAGATTATCAAATCCAGCTGTTTGAGGCGTTAAATTACCGTTTGGCGATCGATAAAGACCATTGATAGCAATTCCAAAACCATCTAAGGGTTCAATACCAATACCTACTAAACCAACATTCCCAGAATCCGTATTAGTGTTGCCGGCGCCAATATTTGCCGATTTCCCAACTACAGCATGCACTTCATTCGCCGCATAGGGGTCCTCAACAACAATGGTTGGTGGGAAGTATCGATTTCCAGCAATCCCGTGGGCATGTCCGGATGGTGTGCCAAGAATGGCTAAAACACTTGTAGCTAAAAACCTTAAGACAAAATTCATAAAATTAATTCGTAAGCAATCCTTTTAGTTCAATGAATTTAATAATTTCTTTTAATCCATCACCCGATTTAACACTGCCCATAATGAAAGGTCTGTCACCACGCATCTTTTTAGCGTCAGACTCCATGATGGGAAGCGACGCTCCAACATAAGGGGCAAGGTCAGCCTTATTGATTACCAGTAAATCAGATCGCGTAATTCCAGGACCACCTTTACGAGGAATTTTTTCACCCCCGGCAACATCAATCACATAGATTGTCAAGTCAGAAAGCTCAGGGCTAAAGGTAGCAGCTAAATTATCCCCGCCTGATTCAATAAAAATAATATCCACGTCAGGAAATTGTTTTTGCATGCGATCTACTGCCTCTAAGTTGATGGAAGCATCCTCGCGAATAGCAGTATGAGGACATCCACCCGTCTCTACACCCATAATTCGGTCGGGGTCTAAAGCGCCAGCAACTGTTAGTAAGCGCTGATCTTCTTTGGTGTAGATGTCATTAGTAATCACTACCAAATCATATTGGTCCCGCATAGCCTTACAGAGCATCTCAAGCAAAGTTGTCTTGCCAGAACCTACTGGGCCACCAATACCAACGCGCAACGGGGGATTCTTTTTAGTTCTCATGATTTATTTTTTATGAACGGAATAATCGGGAATATTGGGTTTCGTGCCTAGAGGAAAGGATGGCTAACATCGGTGAAAAATTATCAACCATTGATAAATCTGATTTGGCTCTGCGCTTAGCTTCTTCAACCATCTCAGGAACCAGTAAACGAATCTTAGTTAAAGCCTGCTGTCCTGCAACTTGTCCTAGTGGAATGGCTTTCAAAGAGGCGGCAACTTGGTTCTCAATCCAAGAAAAGGCATAGGCTGCCAAGCCGTTCTGAGATTGGATATTGAGATGAAGACAAGCGTAAGTATGAGCAATCAATAATGACAGAGGTTTGATGTCGGCTAATTGTGCTAGGCTATCACCGCCCCAACCTAATGATTGAGCAATCTGCAATAAAGACCACCCCATTTGCTCTGCTTCTGATCGTAGCTCAGAGGTTTCACGACTTGCCAAGAAGTACTCATTCAGATGCCTTACATCATTGATCTGATTATCTTTCCAAGCTTGATAACTTAACAGCCAAAGTGGCGCCTCAGATCTTGCAAATACACCTAGAAATACATCTTCAATCCAAGATTCTGCAGTGAAAGCATCTCGCACCAAGCCAGAGTCAATCGCGGCCTCCAGACCTTGAGAATAGCTATATCCGCCAATCGGCAACGCTGGTGATGCCAACTGCATTAATGCAGTAATTTCGTTGAGATCAATGCTCATGGGGATGCTCGTGATCGCCATGATGATGAGAGCAACCAGGCCCATGAACATGTGGCTTTTCGTGATCGGAATAGACTTTCTGGGCTAGTGCATAGTCGCTATCGAAGGTCTCAGCATGACTGTGTCGATGACCGCCACCATAAGCGCCCGTTTCAGGTTCAAACGGAGCCAACTCATGCTTGGCATCCAATCCCAATTGCGAAATCATCCCCTCAAGCACTGAGTCTGGCTCAATACGTAAAAAACCCTCGCCCACTTGCACTGGAATATGGCGATTCCCGAGGTGATATGCCGCTCTCATTAACTGATGGGCATCGCTAGAAGCAATCGTAACCACCTCTTGATTGGCGGCAGAAACTTTAATCATTGAGCCATCATCTGCAACTAAGACATCCCCATCAACCAGTACATTTCCTCTGGGCAAGAAAAAATGGGCTTCACGTCCATCGGAAAGTGTTTCTGAGAAACGGCTTTTATTACGAGATTCAAAGGGTAGCTTTAATTCCACCGCCCTGGCCAAAACTGCCTTTGCCAATCCTTGGCTTTTGGGAATAATTTTTTCAACACGAATTGGTTCTGACATGTATTTTCCTAAAACAAGAAATAGCGTTGAGCCATTGGCAATGATTTAGCTGGCTCGCAAGTAAGCAATTCACCGTTAGCAATAACCTGATACGTTTCAGGATCAACTGTGATATTTGGCTGCCAATCGTTATGAATCATGTCTGCTTTAGTAATAGAGCGGCAATTTTTTACTGCTTCTACCTGCTTCTCCAGTCCATAAGCATCACGAATATTGGCATGCATGGCTGATTGAGAAATAAAGGTTAAAGAGCTATGCCGAATTCCCTGCCCTATTCCGGCGAACATATTTCTATAGTGGACAGGTTGTGGCGTTGGAATGGATGCGTTCGGGTCACCCATGGCAGCAGCTGCGATAGAACCACCTTTCAATATCAATGAAGGCTTCACACCGAAGAAGGCTGGCTTCCAAAAGACTAAATCTGCGTACTTGCCCACCTCAATCGAGCCAACTACATGAGAGATACCATGTGTAATCGCAGGATTAATGGTGTACTTTGAAATATAGCGCTTAACCCGGAAGTTATCATTCTGATTGGTATCGCCAGGCAATAAACCACGCTGCGCTTTCATCTTGTCAGCAGTTTGCCATGTACGAATAATGACCTCACCAACTCGACCCATCGCCTGGGAATCTGATGAAAGCATGGAAAAAGCGCCGAGATCGTGCAAGATATCCTCTGCGGCAATCGTTTCACGACGAATACGAGATTCTGCGAAGGCAATATCTTCAGCAATAGAGGCATCAAGGTGATGGCAGACCATCAACATATCTAAATGCTCATCTAGGGTATTGACTGTAAATGGCCTAGTGGGATTTGTTGAAGACGGCAAGACATTGGATTCCCCGCATGCGCGAATAATGTCAGGTGCATGGCCACCACCCGCACCTTCGGTGTGATATGTGTGAATGGTTCGTCCCTTAAAGGCCGCCAAGGTTGTCTCAACAAAACCAGATTCGTTCAAGGTGTCTGTGTGGATAGCCACTTGAGTATCCGTCTCATCAGCTACACCCAAACAACAATCGATTGCAGCCGGGGTTGTACCCCAATCTTCATGAAGCTTCAATCCAATCGCGCCAGCATCTACCTGTTCGCGCAATCCAGCAGGCAAACTTGCATTACCTTTACCCAGCAAACCAATATTCATAGGATAAGCATCAATCGACTGCAGCATTCGTTGAATATGCCAAGGCCCTGGAGTGCAAGTAGTTGCAAAAGTTCCTGTTGCCGGGCCAGTACCACCGCCAATCATGGTGGTCACACCAGACATCAAAGCCTCTTCAATTTGCTGGGGACATATGAAGTGGATATGGGTATCAATTCCACCAGCAGTCACAATCATCCCCTCGCCCGCAATAATTTCGGTCCCAGGACCAATGACCGAAGTAATCCCAGGTTGAATATCAGGATTGCCTGCTTTACCAATATTAGAAATATATCCATTTTTAATCGAGATATCGGCTTTGACAATACCCCAGTGATCGATGATCACTGCATTGGTGATCACGGTATCAGCGCAATCCTTTGACTCTCGTTGGCTTTGACCCATTCCATCACGAATCACTTTACCGCCGCCAAATTTGACCTCTTCTCCATAAATGGTGAAGTCTTTTTCAATCTCTATTAAAAGACCGGTATCAGCTAACCTAAGCCGATCACCAACGGTAGGTCCGAACATCTCGGCATAAGCTTGACGACTAATCTTAGCCATTACACATCCCCCATAACACGCCCGGCAAAGCCAAAAATCTTCTTGTCACCCGATATTTCAACTAACTCAATAGTGCGCTTTTGACCAGGTTCAAAACGAACAGCTGTACCAGCCACAATATTGAGACGCATTCCTTTTGCTTGTTCACGAGCAAACAACAATGCATCATTAACTTCAAAGAAATGAAAATGCGAGCCAATTTGAATTGGACGATCACCACTGTTAGAGACCTCAAGTGAAAGCGTTTTTCGGCCTACATTAAATTCAATATCCCCGGGTTCAACAAACATTTGACCGGGTATGAAGCGTTGACTATTTGAATTAGCGGAAGAACTCATACAGAAGCACCGCCAAGCAAAGCAAACGAGAGTTGACTAATTAATACCCAACCATAGATCACACTAGCAAACCCAGTGATCCTTGCAATGATGGTAGTTTTATCCTTCAGAAGCTTAACCAACAGAGTGCCGCTTAAGTGCAGGATCGCTGTTGCCAAAAGTAAACCTGCCATATCTTTAGAGATCAAGGAAATTCCCAGGGACGCACTTGAAAATACTTGAGCATGGGCAAAGCCATGAAATACCCCAAAAGCCCCAATCAAAGAAAGAATCGCATTAGTTGGGTATTTATTTTTAACCAAAAGCAAGATGCCAATAGCAATGACTGAAGCGGCAATGCCAAATTCAAAGAAATTAAGGGGTAGGCCACTTAGTCCCGCAAGAGCCCCAAGAAACATGCCCAATATAAAAGCGAATGGGCCAAACCAGATTTTTTTCAGCGTGAAGGCACTCCAAAAGCCCACAAGCACGATTACTAAAAAGTGATCAAACCCACTGAATGGATGCGTAAAGCCTGACATAAAACTCACCGAAGCATCATGCCCTGGGTGAGAAAAAGCTAGACCTGAGAAAAGCATACCCGTAACTAAGCTAGTAGCTAATAATAATTTTTTCATGCGAATGGTCATCTCAATTCCTAATTAATGGGGTTATGAACGGTAACTAGTTTTGTTCCGTCCGGAAAGGTGGCTTCCACCTGAATATCTGGAATCATCTCTGGAATACCATCCATTACGTCATCACGACCGAGAATAGTTTGTCCCTCATGCATTAACTGAGCAACGGTTTTGCCATCGCGAGCACCCTCCATGATTGCAGCACTAATTAAAGCAACTGATTCTGGGTAGTTCAACTTTAGACCTCTCGCCTTACGCCTCTCAGCTAAAAGTGCGGCGGTAAATATGAGTAACTTATCTTTTTCACGCGGGGTTAATTCCATATTTCACCTTTATAACAATTCTATGAAGCCCAAAGCCTTAACGGTTGAGCCGATACACCATGGACCATAGGCCTTAACTTAGTCCATACATCTATCATCCAATTTCTTGTCATCTCAATATCTGTAGATACTGCACGTACTATTACCACCCCCTGCGGCATCAACGTGACACCAGCTCTTAATGTATCGGTCCATGACATCATCCCAGAAAGAGTTTCAACCAAATGATTGGGGCACTGAGGCCCCAATGCCAATAAAGTTGCACATACGGGCCATGATCCTAATTGAGGCAGTGACTTTGAATATAAATCTTCAGCATCAATATGCCCATTTTCAATCCAAATCAATTTCCCATCACGGCGAATTTCATTTAAAAGATGAATATGTCCATTTGACCATTCTTCTCCAGAGGCATGACGCCCTAACATCAATGCATCCCAACCGATAAATGAAGCACTAAAGGGAAGATTGAGCTTGGTCAAAAGATTGGAATTGGAGCCCTTAAAAAATATATTTTCTTGAGGAAGCCAATCCAACTTTGCCCCTTCTCCCAATTGAAATTGAATACTTTGCGTTGCCGGATTCTTAAAAGACTTGTACCACTTCGTTGCACTTGGGGTTGATAGAACTACATGGGCCTCTTTAGCAAGCGAAACCTGAATATCCAGAGTATCCCCTCCAGCGATTCCTGCTGGCGGATGGATGATCACCGTGTGGCAAATAATATCGCCCTCAGGGTATAGCGCTTTTTGTACTCGTAGCGGGCCCTCGTGAAGACTTCTTTTCAGAACCGTGCCAATCGGGGTGCGCTCATAAGATAGGCTCAGCTTAGCCATCCAACTTGGACTTAGAGACCTAAATAGCTGTTTTACTGCGTTATCTGGAGCTAAAAACATATGGTTAAACCACTTTAGTGAATTCAGCATCCACTTTAAACTGAAATCATCTCCTGAACACCATTGATGTCCATATCAACTCCTTTACCTTGGGCCACCACTTCGCCTCGGCGCATCACAATGTAGTTATCAGACAGTTCTTTTGCAAAATCGTAATACTGCTCTACTAGCAAGACAGTAATCCCCATCTCATCGACTAGCTTACGAAGACAGCGGCCAATATCCTGAATGATTGAAGGCTGAATACCCTCGGTAGGCTCATCCAAGATAATTAATTCTGGCTGAGACATGAGTGCACGTCCAATTGCTAATTGCTGCTGTTGGCCACCGGATAAATCACCGCCCCGCCGTGCTTTCATATCCGACAGAATCGGAAATAACTCATATATATAGCTGGGGATATTTTTCGAGCTGGAAAACTTTGCGGCGCCAATCAATAAATTTTCCTCAACCGTGAGTCTAGGAAAAATTTCGCGTCCCTGTGGCACATAGGCAAAACCATTATCCACCCTTGACCAAGGAGGTAAATTGCCCAGCTCTTTTCCATCCCAAGCAATCGATCCAGTCTTAACCTTCACCACCCCCATGAGGGACTTTAGCAAAGTAGTTTTGCCTACGCCATTTCGACCTAGCAAACTAGTTAATTGACCCCTCGGAACTTCAAAGTTCACATTACGGAGAATATGACTTCCACTGTAGTATTGATTGAGGTCTTTTACGATCAACATGATTAACGTCCTAAATACGATTCAATTACGCGCTCATCACGCTTGACTTCATCTAATGTGCCTTCAGCCAAAACAGATCCCTCAGCTAGAACAGTAACCTTACCTTTTTCACCTGCTAATGCAGCAACAAATTCCATGTCATGTTCAACTACCATCATCGAGCATTGGCCTCGCAAAGAATTGAGCAATTCTGCTAAGCGCATGGTCTCCTCATCAGTCATGCCAGCAACAGGTTCATCAAGTAATAAAAGTTTAGGCTGCTGCATTAAAAGCATCCCGATTTCTAATCGTTGCTTTTGACCATGAGAAAGCAGTCCGCCTGGGCGATAAGCCTCAGATTCAAGCTGGGTCAGGGCAAGAACAGCTTCCATCAAACGACGCCCCTCTAAGTCGACTTTAGCCACCAATGAGTGATGCCATGACTTATCTCCAGCCATCGCCAATTCAAGATTTTCCCAAACAGGATGTTGCTCAAAGACAGTTGGTTTTTGGAACTTGCGTCCAACACCAATTTGAGCTATCTGCGGCTCATTCATGGTCATGAGATCAATCGTTGACCCCAAATACACAGATCCATCAATATCAGCAATGGTTGAACGAGTTTTACCAGTAATCACATCCATTAAGGTCGTCTTACCTGCACCATTAGGCCCAATTACGCAACGTAATTCTCCGACATCAATCGTCAAGGACAACTTATTGATTGCCTGGAAACCATCAAAATTCACCGACAAATCTTCAACATACAGAATGCCGGTATGAGATGTATCAATCCCCTTTTCAAGAAAGTGGGCGCTCATTTTGAACCACCCTTCTTACCAGTAAATTTATGATAAATGCCCAATAGTCCATTTGGTAGAAACAATGTAACCAATACAAACATCATTCCCAAAAAGAATAGCCAATATTCGGCGAAGTTAGTGGTAAAGAAACTCTTGGCCCCGCTTACTGCGAATGCCCCAATGATGGGTCCAAGCAAAGTTCCCCTACCGCCAATAGCAACCCAAATAGCCATTTCAATAGAGTTAGTTGGAGACATTTCGCCTGGGTTAATAATGCCGACCTGCGGAACAAATAGCGCCCCAGCAATTGCACATAAGATCGCTGATAGAACCCAAATAAATAATTTGTAGCCTAATGGGTTGTAGCCACAAAACATCAAGCGTGACTCTGCATCTCGCACCGCCGTAATGACCCTTCCCATCTTGGAGGTAATTAACGCACGGCAGAGAATAAAGCTACCCAATAAGACGAGGAAAGTAACGATAAAGAGCGTGACTCGGGTACTCGGTGCACTAATCGAGTAACCTAATATCCGCTTGAAATCAGTAAAGCCGTTATTACCACCAAAGCCTGTTTCATTTCTGAAAAATAAAAGCATTGCAGCATAAGTTAAGGCCTGAGTAATGATGGAAAAATACACGCCTTTAATTCTTGAGCGGAAAGCAAAATATCCAAAGATCCAGGAAATGACACCTGGAACCAAAATTAACATCATTAGCATCCACCAGAAATGCTCGCTGCCTTTCCAAAACCAGGGCAATTCTTTCCAATCTAAAAACACCATGAAGTCAGGCAACTCGCTTTTATAAACGCCCCCGGAGCCAATTTGTCGCATCAAATACATACCCATGATGTAACCGCCGATGGCAAAAAATAAACCATGACCTAAACTTAAAATTCCGCAGTAACCCCATACTAAATCTAGCGCTAATGCTGCTATAGCAAAGCACATGATCTTCCCAATCAGGCTTAGTGCATATGCAGACATAAAAAATACGCTTGTTTCTGGCACTACCAAGGAAAGTATTGGAACTCCAACTAACACACAGAGCGTCAATGCAGCCAAGGCAATATATGCACGCCTACTCAGAATTGATTCACGCTCAGGAACTTGCAAAGTAAAGCTGGATGAAGGGGCTAGCTTTCTAATATCCATAATTAATCAACGCTCCTTCCTTTTAATGCGAAGAGGCCTTGAGGACGTCTTTGAATAAAGATAATGATGAATACCAAGATAGCAATCTTGGCTAAGACGGCACCAATAAATGGCTCCAATAATTTGCTGGTAATACCCAAACCAAATGCTCCATAAATGGTCCCAGCAAGTTGGCCTACGCCACCAAGCACGACCACCATAAACGAATCCACGATATAGCTTTGACCTAAATCAGGGCCAACGTTTCCGATTTGAGAGAGTGCTACGCCACCTAAACCAGCAATGCCAGCTCCAAAAGCAAAGGCGTACATATCTACATGAACAGTTTTAACCCCAACGCATGCAGCCATGGTTCGGTTTTGAGTAACCGCCCTTACAAAAAGCCCTAAACGCGTTTTATTGAGCACTAACCAGGTAACAATGACTACTGCAATTGCAAATGCAAAAATAATAATACGGTTGTATGGCACCACTAAATTGGGTAGCACCTGCAATGCACCCGACATCCAGCTTGGATTAGCGACTTCAACGTTTTGAGCCCCAAAAATAGTTCTCGTCATCTGGATCATTAATAAGCTAACACCAAATGTAGCCAATAAAGTCTCTAGGGGGCGGCCATATAAAAACTGAATGACAGTTCTCTCTATTAATATACCTATCAAGGCTGCAGCAAGAAAAGCCACTGGTAGTGAAAATAATAAGTACCAATCCAAATAGCCTGGTGCATATTGCCTAAAGAATCCCTGAACAATATAAGTGGCATATGCGCCCACCATAAGGAACTCACCGTGAGCCATATTGATAACACCAATTAAGCCATATGTAATCGCTAGTCCCAGCGCGCAGAGTAACAAAATACTGCCATAACTAAACCCAGCAATGACATTGCCGAGAATTTCACCACTGAATTGTGCTTTCTTAATTTTGGCAATTGCCTTTTCGGCCGCCTCTTGAACTGGGCCACCCTCTTTAGCCAGTGGTGCCAATAAAGCTGCCACCTGCGGGTCTCCGCTATCACCCAGTAATTCGATAGCTTTTAATTTAGAATTTTGATTATCTGATTGCAATGCCAAAAGTGCCCATAACTTTTCTACCTTAGGCTTAAGTGCCGGATCATTTTCAGTGACGAGCAACTTCTCTACCAAGGGAAAGGTATCTGGTTCAGGGTCTTTAATTAAGGCATCGACCGCCTTAGTACGAATCTGCGGATCAGTAGACGCTAATTGCAAACCCAGCAGACCGTTATCCACTTTGCCACGCAATTGATTATTCAACACTACATCCTGAAGTTCATCAGACTTTACGGTAACGCTCTGTCCGGTAATTACATCAATATATTGATCGTCTTTTTGAACTACAACTCCTTGAGGTGATAAAAATAGCGTCTCGGCGCTCAATGCTTGCAAAATATCTAAGGCCTCAGGACTTCCCTCCTTTGATAGACTCTGAACCACTTTCACTTTTGCATCAAAGTTTTCGCCAAATAATGGCTTTAAATCTGCAGCGCTAATTTTTGCAAAAGTAATTCCACAAGTCATTAGGCAGACAATGGAAAGAATTAGTTTTGAAAAAAATGGGAGTTTCATAAATAGATGTTGAAACCCTCCCTCAAATGAGGGAGGGAAATATTAATAAAAGATTACTGGACTGAATCAGGCTTGCCTGCATTACCGTCGATGTACTGACTCCAAGGCTTAGCTGGAATGGCTGTTGGAGTTTTGTAAATGACATTGAACTGGCCATCCGCTTTGATTTCGCCAATCATGACTGGCTTAGACAAATGGTGGTTAGCACCCATCACTTCAATATATCCGCTTGGAGTATTGAGTTTTTGACCAATCATCGCCTTACGAACAGCATCTACATCAGTAGTACCTGCTTTTTCTACAGCCGCTTTCCACATCAAGATTCCAGTACGACTAGCTTCCATTGGATCATCTGTCAAAGGCTTGCTGGCGCCTGGTAACTTCTTCTCTATAGAGTAAGCAGCCCATTGTTTTTTCCACGCGTCATTTACGGGGTTCTTAATGGACATGAAGTAGTTCCATGCAGCTAACTGACCAACCAAAGGCTTAGTATCAACGCCACGCAACTCTTCCTCACCAACAGAGAAGGCTACCACTGGAACATCTTTAGCTTTGAGGCCCGCATTACCTAATTCCTTGTAGAAAGGAACGTTGGAATCACCGTTAATAGTAGAGACAACGGCTGTCTTACCGCCTTGAGAGAATTTTTTAATATTGGCAACAATAGTTTGATAGTCAGAATGACCAAATGGTGTGTAAGTTTCTTGAATATCTTCATCCTTGACACCCTTTGACTTCAAGAATGCTCGGAGAATCTTGTTGGTTGTTCGTGGGTAAACATAATCTGTACCCAAGAGAACCCAACGCTTAGCGCCGCCGCCCTCTTTGCTCATTAAGTACTCAACTGCTGGAATGGCTTGTTGATTAGGAGCTGCACCGGTGTAGAACACGTTACGAGACATTTCTTCGCCTTCGTACTGCACTGGATAAAAAAGCAAACCATTCAACTCTTCAAATACTGGCAACACTGATTTACGTGAGACAGAAGTCCAGCAGCCAAAAACAACAGAAACTTTGTCTTTGGTTAATAACTGACGAGCCTTCTCTGCAAATAATGGCCAGTTGGAGGCAGGATCCACAACTACTGGCTCTAGCTTACGTCCCAAAACGCCGCCGCTCTTATTGATCTCATCAATCACCATCAAATCCATGTCTTTGAGTGATGTTTCAGAAATCGCCATTGTTCCTGACAAGGAATGCAAAATACCGACTTTGATTGGCTCCTTACTTTGAGCCATAGCTAAATGACTCATACCTGCAAAACTTAAGGCCGCTGCTAATGCCGACAACTTTAATAATGATCTACGTTTCATCTCTCACCTCTTGAGTAAATTAATCAGATGGGCACAAATACCTACCGCCTGAGGTCATTAGAGAATGTTTCATATTGGTGGAAGTAGAAGAAAACACCACTTTGGGGCTAGAGCCCCAAAATGGTGCCAATAATTCCCCCAAGAATTGCTCTAAACAAAGGTTATTCGCAATATGAATGAAAAAACTATCCCGAAGGCTGGCCCTAAAGAATAATTTGGTCGCTTTAATTCTCATTCAGCTAGAAAGATGAAATTGCGCAAGATCAGACTAAAAGCGCTTGGCTAGTTTGATAAACATTCCTTAGGACGTGTAGATGCAAGACATTTTTTAGCAAAGTAAGACATTGAATTCTTGTCCTAAATTTGCCCTAAATTGAATTTTAAAAAAGTAAGAGCCTTTATTTATATGGCTCAGATGGCTATATCGCCCCCATCCATCATAGGTGCCACGGCCAATCTTTTCTCTTTTATATTCTGCATACCGTCATTCACCCTGACGCTTTAAATCACGATAGAAATTCTCATGAGGCCCAAGGGTCAACAGCTTAATGCTCTCTTCATCCAAAATTCGATAGGCCAGCAAGCATAGTTGCTGCGACAGTTTGAATTTATAAACGCGAACTCCCAGCAAATCTCCAGTCTTCGCCTCCCCAATAGATGGACTTGAGCTGATCACCTTTACTGCAGCATCTAATTCTGTTTTTTGTGAAGGGTGAAGTTTTTTTGTAGCCTTAACAAACGAGGCAGTAACAAGTAAACGCATCAGTTAAATACGTATTCGCCGATGATAGGCTCTTGATCTGCAATCAAAATCTCACGAATCATAGAAAACGGTAAGTCGGGGTTTTCTTGGGCAATCTTGCCGATCTGTGACCAGTACTCTATCTGCTTAGGCACTGAGCGATGCTCAATATGGCCATAGGCCTTAGCTTGCTCCACCAAGGAATCTGATAATTTGACGTTGATCGACATGTTGCCCCCATTATTGAACTTGGGTCCATTATAGCAAAATAGGTTCCATAAAGGAACCTATCCACCATTAGTTATCACCCTTCCTTTGGATGATCATCTCCAAACCAAGAGTGTCCAAAACATCGAGAACCTTCTTAAGCTGAACCGTTTCTTTGCCATTTTCAAGTTCGACAATGAAACGATTGCCTGTATTGGCCATACCTGAAATATCAGCCTGAGTGATTTTTTGGGATGAGCGAAATCGCTGAACGAATGGCCCTAAGTCTTTCGCAGACCCAATCTTGATAGAGGTACCCGCTTCATTCTTCATATTCGCCATCATCCACTCCAAAAGTTACCGATAGGTAATATCTTAAGTGATTTTCAGGGATTTTCAAGAATTAATTACCGATAGGTAATTATTAGAAGATTGAGAGCAATCAGAGCTTTGCCCCAATCTACCAAGGGAGCCACTACTAAACGTTTCTTTGGGCACTTGCTCATCAACTTTAATATCAGGGTGGTTTGCGAGGCATCTTAAATGGTTAAGGGCAACCGAAGTTGCCCTTGCTGGAATGACTTTAAGTTTCTAAGCCTGCTTTGTTAGCTTCGCTTCCAATTCCACCGCAAGATCTAAAGCGCCCATGTAGCCCGACTTTAGGTGACTTGGCAAATCAGGGTCGCCAATCATGGTGCCTAATGTCTCCACCAAGCTGTATACCAAGCCTTTTGCAGCGCTAGCAGCAATCGTATTGCTAGCTACAGCCTCGTCAATATGATTGACCGCATCCAAAAAATAATCATGTCCTGGAAGGCCATTTGTCCCTAAAGTTTCTTTGCTCATTTGCGCTTTCCTATGAAGTCGGATTTACAGCATCCGCACTTTCCGCATGCTGACTAGCCCTAGCGGCCAAAATTAGCCGCTCGTTCAATTATAGATCGGTCTAAATGTGATTTTTGCCTGCTTTTTTACTGCAGCGCATTTGTAGTTCTACTTGTGGCGATATTTCAGAAATCTAATGATTGAGTGCTGAAAAAATGATGTGCCTTACCAGTGATGGGATCCAGAAATGCAAGCTCCTTAGCCAATAGTTGCAGTGGTTTAGAAAAGTCCAAATCATATTCTTGGTAGGGAGTAAGAATTGGATAGATCTGATCATGCTTTATTGGAGCCCCCAGGCTATTGAGATGGCAACGTAACTGGTGCTTTTTGCCACTGCCTGGAGTGAGGCGATATTTAGCCCAGGGTTTTGTTGCTTCAATCAATTCAATGCGGGTATCGGTATTTGTCTCACCCTCCACTTCTTGCATTTGCAAAAAGTGCTCAGACTCCTCTAACCTACTTTGATAAGTCATTGGCAATCTACCGATGAGATCCTCTGAATATGGCGCAATGGCTTCGTACACTTTCGTGACGGCTCGATCCCTAAAGAGATTTTGATACTGCGCCCTTTCCTCGGGATTTACTGAAAAAATAACTAAGCCAGCAGTATCTCGATCAATGCGATGGATTGGACTCAAGCTCTGAATCCCTGTTTTTTTCTTCAGCCGATTGAGTAAGGTTTGATGTAAGTAAAGCCCACTGGGTGTGACTGGTAAAAAATGGGGCTTATCTGCCACCAGAATATGCTCATCCTGAAATACGATGCGTTCATCAAACGGAATCTCTGGCTCTCGTGCCAAGCGCCTGAAATACAGTAAGTGGGTATTTGGTAAATAGACATTGTTAGCGGCAACTGGGGCACCGTCGGCAGTCATCACCAAGCCCTCACTAAAGCGCGCGGTCCATTCGCTTGGCTCAATATGTGGAAAGTTGCTAAGGAAGAAATCCAATAGGCTTGTGTGACTCTGCCCTGAAGGCAGATACACCCTCGATGCGGATACGCCATCGGAATTCACTTTCATACTATGTGCTCCATGACCATGACAATGAATTGGTATCCAAGTTATATAACTAATTCTTATTTTAGAGGAATGCGGCGATTTACCGTCAATAAGACGCTTAAATTCAGGTGGAAGGCTTATCATCTAAATACCTTGAAAGCCCTCGAATAAAATACCTTAATGCCCTCCTTTAATAAAAAAATTGCTTTGCGCATAGGGCTAGTGTCAATTCTCTTAGCCATTACTATGGGCTACCTAGCCTGGTTACAAGCATTTAATGCAGCAGGGGATTTAAATAAAGGATTGACAATAGAAACAGCCGACCGTCTGATGAAAAAGGATGGCCCCTTTAGTAGCGAGTTTTATTTGTTCCATGAAGAAGCTGGCATAGCAGCTAACTACTTGGTGCGATACGGCATCTTTGATGTGGTAGAAATTTACGATGTAGACTGGAATAAGCTCGCAGAGTACGGCGACACTCCCAGTGAAACTGAGCACTCAATGATGGGCTTGCATCACATCAAGCAACCCGGTCTAAATAACACCACCTCAGATACGCAAAAATTGTCAGATGGCCGAAGGGTAATCAACACCATCACACCGCTCACTAGCAATGGTAAGGACGCAAAAAATCAGGTTATTGGCTATTTAGAAACCTTAAGCATCATCCCGCAATGGCGCGAAGCCCAATTAAGAGAGGTCGCCTTACAGACTTCCATCATGGTGGCACTAGCAGTCTTACTATGCGGACTCATTCTTTACCCCGTTATCATTAGCCTTAATAAAGAAAAAGATCTCAAATCAGATAATCTCTTTAGATCCAATATTCAGACCATGAAATCCCTTGGAGAAGCAGCAGCCAAGAGGGACGCGGAAACAGGGATTCATAACTATCGCGTGACCTTGAGCGCCATCCGAATTGCAGAGGCACTCAATCTACCCTCCGCAGAAATGGTGCCCGTCATCATTGGCGGCCTTTTGCATGATATTGGCAAAATTGGTATTCCCGATGACATCTTACTCAAACCATCAAAACTCAATTTTGATGAGATGGAAATCATGAAAACCCATGTAAGTCACGGCGAAGAAATGATTCAAGGCAGAACACTGCTTCATGAAGCCTATCCAGTGGTCAGCGCCCACCATGAAAAGTGGGATGGATCAGGATACCCAAGAGGCCTGAAGGGTGAAGCCATTCCCCTTCCAGCCAGGATTTTTGCTGTAGCTGATGTATTTGATGCCCTTTGCTCGAACAGACCTTATAAGAAATCATTTGACTATCAAACAGCGATGGAGATTATTGAAAAAGATAGTGGTACGCATTTTGATCCAGCCGTGATTGATGCCTTTGTACCCATCTCCAAAACAATTTATGAAAAAATAATGCATGACAATGAATCCACCATCCACGAACGTCTTGACCAGGCAATTAACCGCTACCTTAAAACGCAATTAAGCTGACATGTTGGAGCTTTCCGTATTTGACCTCAGCTTATTGCTGGCTTGCGCCTTATTTGCTGGCCTGGTCGACTCCATCATCGGTGGCGGGGGAATGATTCAGGTGCCAGCCCTTTTTGCCGTGTTGCCAGGCTTTCCACCTGCCACCCTGCTCTCGGTCAATAAATTTGGTTCGATTGTAGGCACCATTGGCTCCGCCATTCAATACAGCAGAGCTAATAAAAGTCCTTGGGGTTTAGTAATTATTTCTTCTATATTTGCTTTCTTCGCCTCGGTTGCCGGGGCGTATCTTGTAACTCAATTACCTACAGATTGGCTCAGAGGCGCACTGCCATTTTTATTGCTAGCGCTCCTGATCTTTAATATCAAGTCCAGTGCTGGGTTAATTCATGCGCCCAAGCACCAACACCATAAACAAAAAGCGATTGCCTCAACTGGTGCCGGACTTATTGGTTTTTATGATGGCTTTCTGGGGCCTGGAGCTGGCGCTTTTTATAAGCTGTTCTACACCCGAGTATTGGGCTTCGATTTTTTACGCTCTGCAGCGCCAGCCAAGTTTCTCAATATCGCTTCCAATTTGGGGGCGCTCTGCGTGTTTTTCTACCTCGGTTATTTTGACTGGAAGCTAGGTTTACTGATGGCCAGTGCCAATCTCGTAGGAGGTCAAATTGGTAGCAAGATTGCGATTAAGCATGGCAATGCCTTTATTCGCAAGGGCTTCTTTATTCTGGTAACTATCTTGATCATTAAAACCTTCTACGATGCCTTTCTGAAGTAAAACGCCGTCTTAGCAATGGCCTGTGTAGATCTGCTATTTTTTCGTAGATTTATACTGAATTTAATAGTAAATTAGAATAATGCAGGTGCAGTTTATTCACTACAAAAATAGAGGGACAAATGAAAATATTATTACCAGTTGACGGCTCCAAATCTTCGCTCAATGCAGCTAAGTACGTTGGAAAGTTAGCTAAAGATTTACGCAGCAAATGCACGGTGACATTGATCAGTATTCATGACGATATTGGCCTTGGTCACGTTAAGCAATTTGTTGCTACCAGCGTGATTGATGATTACCTGCGTGAAGTTAGTGAGAAAGAACTAAAAAGTGCCCAGAAGGCTCTTGACACTGCTGGCGTAAAACACGATATGGTGATTAAGCGCGGTAATGTTGCTAACGAAATTATTGCCTTAGCCAATAAAGAAAAATTTGACCTGATTGTGATGGGCTCAAAAGGTAGAACTGGTATTGTTGATGCCATCATGGGTTCAGTAGCCCAGAAGATTAGTAATGCAGCAAAACAACCTGTTTTATTAATCAAGTAAGCATTGAAATAATCGCAAGATTGATTCTCAATAGGCCGTCTTCATGACGGCCTTTTTTATAGGCTATTAAATGAGTATTTTGCTTCTGCTATTCGCACCCGGAATTTTTGCTATCTACTGGCTCATCCGCCTGCAAATATGTCTATCTCGAGTTCGCTACCTAGTAGATACCTATGGCATGGATCGTAAGAAACTGCAAAAGCTCAAGTGCAAAGATATTAAGGCGCTCAGAGAATCCATTGATGCACTCAGACATGCGAATGATGCATTCGGGCTAGAGGCTCTCGTGAGGCCTTATAGGTCATAGGTTCTGATCGCTATCAGCATTACCCGCCGTCAAACTAGGTGCAACTCAACTTTCTTGCCTAGAGCGGCAGCATATTTTCGAAGAGTGCTAAGACTTGGAGAATGCTTTCCAGTAGCCAGAGAACTTTCCAGTCTAGCAACAGCAGGTGCTTGGGTACCCATTCTTTTAGCCACTTCAGCCTGGGATAGGCCGGCAGCTTTACGAGCCTTCAAAATCTCATCAAGAATGGCGAACTCTTCTTTATTTAATCGCTGAACTTCTGCTTTTACAGCAGCGTTTTTCAACATGATACTTACGGCCTGTTTATGAGTTAACGGTTTTGTCTTCATAATTTCAACTCCCTCATCCTCAGCTTGGCTAGCCTTAACTCCCGATCGGGAGTTTTCTGTGACTTCTTGATAAAGCTATGCAACATTACAACCTCACGCCCCACTAGCGTACAAAAGAAAACTCTAGCGATCCCCTCTGCACCTTTTAGCCTCAATTCAAATAACCCACTTCCAAATGAATCAGTATGCGGCAACCCCAAATGCGGTCCATATTTAATCATGCGTTCAGTCAAAGCAATGTATCGAGCCCGCAAAGAAACAGGTAAAACAAAAATCTGCTCCAACACTTCAGAACTGTAATAGCGAATGGTATAGGTCATTTGATGATGCTAACAAATATGTTAGCATCAAACAACCATGTTGTGCAAGGGCCATCTGACGCCAGGGGAATTTAGGTCTTAAAGAAGCGTTCTTTAAACCACAGCGCTACCGTAACTAAGCCAATCATGATGGGCACCTCTACAAGAGGGCCTATGACTGCTGCAAATGCTGCGCCTGAATTAATTCCAAATACAGCAATTGCTACAGCAATAGCGAGTTCAAAGTTATTGCTTGATGCCGTAAAAGACAAGGTGCAGCAACGCTTGTAATCAATCCCCATCTTGCCCGTTACAAAGAATGTCAGCAAGAACATAATGAGGAAGAAAATTAACAGTGGAACTGCAATCGTGACGACATCCATCGGCAGACTCAGAATAAGCTTACCCTTCAGGCTAAACATCACCACGATAGTGAATAGCAAAGCAATCAGGGTGAGCTTGCCGATGCGGGGCACAAACTGCTCGTGATATTGATCCTTAGATATGAACTTGAGCATCACCACTCGGGTCAAAATACCCGCAATGCAAGGTACGCCAAGATAGATAAAGACGCTCTCCGCAATCTGCCCCATGCTCACGCTGACATTGGATGCGGCTAAGCCAAAGTAAGGCGGCAAAACTGTGAGGAAGAAATAGGCGTAGACACTAAAAAAGAGTACTTGGAAAATGGCATTAAATGCCACTAAACCAGCAGCATACTCAGTTGAACCTTTAGCAATATCGTTCCACACAATCACCATGGCAATACAGGGAGCAATACCAATCAAAATCAAGCCAGCCATATATTCCGGTTGATCAGGTACAAAAGTGATTGCCAAAAAAAACATTAATGCAGGCGCAACAATCCAGTTCATCAATATCGAAATCAGAAAAATGCGTTTGTCTTTAAACACATCAGGCAAATCTTCGTAACGCACCTTTGCAAACGGCGGATACATCATCAATATCAGACCAATAGCGATGGGGATATTGGTGGTGCCAACTTGGAAGGAGTTAATTAACCCTTCTACACCAGGAAATATAAAGCCCAGGGCGATTCCGCAAGCCATCGCTGCAAAGATCCATACCGTGAGGTAGCGGTCAAGAAAGGAGAGTTTTTTGGTTAAGGCATTCATGCTTGCGTTTGGATTGATGCATGGATTGCCTTCAGCGTCATGGAGTCTAACTTTTCTAAGGGCATGGCAGCCAAGATATCAATGCGCTTCTTTAAGCCATTCATCACACTTACAAAAGCGGCCTTCTTTTCTAAATCGGTACCCTGCACTAACGATGGGTCAGGAAAGCCCCAATGTGCCGTAGCGGGTTGACCTGGCCAGAATGGACACACTTCTCCAGCGGCATTGTCACAAACCGTGATGATGAAATCCATCTTCGGTGCATTGGTTTCTGCAAAGACGTCCCAGCTTTTAGACTTCAATAGCGCACGATCCATTCCTAGTTCTACGGCAATATCTGCGGCGATGGGATTAACACTTGTACCGGGCGTTGAGCCAGCTGAAAAACCGACCAGCTTGCCACTAGGATGGGTTGATGCTAAAGCCTCACCCAATATTGAGCGTGCAGAGTTATGCGTACACAGAAAGAGGATGTTGTAGGTTTTCATGATGATTTGGCCTTTTTCGAAGGTTTAAGCGGAGCACAAGACTGGCCACCGCAACAGTTATCTAATAAAAATTCACTCAGGTTTTGAACCAATTGAGCGTTAGGTCGATAGATGAGATTGCGACTCTGACGCTCCACCGTAATTAACCCTGCTAAGTAGAGTTCTTTTAAATGAAAGCTCAAGGTTGCATTAGGAATACCCAGCAACTCATGAATTTGAGAAGGCATAAGGCCTTGATCGCCTTTTTGAACAATCAATCTATATACATTTAAACGTGACTCCTGCCCTAGGGCTAGGAAAGCCTGAATGGCTTCAGCATTTTTCATATTTCGATGATAATGGAAATATTATGACAAATTGATGACATGGATCAAATGCTCTGCATGATCTTTTGCCACAATGAAAGAATAGACTGATCAGATCAATAAGGAGTGTTTTATGAAAACCATTCAAGTGTATGACCCAGCAATGTGCTGTAGCTCCGGTGTATGCGGAGTGGATGTTGACCAGGCTTTGGTTACCTTCTCTGCTGATGTGGAGTGGGCCAAGCAAAATGGTGCCAAGATTAGTCGCTTTAACTTATCCTCCGAGCCTATGGCTTTTGTCGAGAACAAAACCGTTGGCGGATTCTTAGAGCGCTCTGGTGCAGAAGCCCTTCCCTTAATTTTGGTCGACGGTGAAATGGCATTAGCAGGTCGATACCCCAACCGCATTGAACTATCTCGTTGGGCTGGAATTATTCAATCAGTAGATGAAGCAAAACCTGCATCAAGTTGTTGCTCCGGAAGTAAGCGCTGTTAATTTCATAAGGCTATCTCAATGCAATTCTTAAACTCACCTCCACGCTTTTTATTCTTCACGGGTAAAGGTGGGGTTGGGAAAACCTCCATTGCCTGTGCAAGTGCCATTGAATTGGCTGAAGCGGGCAAGCGAGTATTGCTTGTGAGCACTGATCCAGCATCCAATGTGGGTCAAGTGTTTGGGGTCAATATTGGGAACCACATCACCGCTATTCCGGCAATTGCCAATTTATCTGCACTAGAGATTGACCCACAAGCCGCGGCCCAACTCTACAGAGATCGCATTGTGGGGCCTGTACGAGGCAAACTGCCAGACGCCGTAGTCAAGGGCATTGAAGAGCAACTCTCCGGCGCTTGCACTACAGAAATCGCCGCCTTTGATGAATTCACTGCGCTCCTCACTGATGATGCGTTAACCACTGAATACGACCATATTATTTTCGACACAGCACCTACAGGCCACACCATTCGCTTGTTGCAGTTGCCTGGCGCCTGGAGTGGTTTTCTAGAGGAAGGTAAAGGCGATGCCTCCTGCCTTGGTCCTCTGGCCGGCTTAGAGAAACAACGTGCGCAATACAAAGAGGCAGTAGATGCTCTGGCCAATCCAGAGCGCACCCGTTTAATACTGGTCGCTAGAGCACAAGCCTCTACCTTGCGTGAAGCCGCTCGCACCCATGATGAATTAGCGGGCATTGGTTTATCCAAACAGAATCTCGTGATCAATGGTGTGCTACCTCAAAGCGAGGCTGCCCAAGACCCATTGGCGCAGGCGATTTATGCCAGAGAACAAAAAGTGCTTAGCGCCATTCCTGATGTACTTAAAGCTCTACCAACCGACATCATCGAATTAAAGCCATTCAATCTCGTAGGTTTAGATGCTTTGCATTTACTACTCAAAGATCAAGTGCCTGTGCCTGATATATCTAAATTCACACCCATCACACTGAATGCTCCAAATCTATCAACACTAGTAGATGAGATTGCTAAAGATGGTCATGGTCTAGTGATGACTATGGGTAAAGGCGGTGTGGGTAAAACTACCTTAGCAGCAGCTGTCGCAGTAGAACTAGCCCATCGTGGTCTCGCTGTACATCTAACAACCTCCGACCCAGCAGCGCACATTAATGAAACCCTCAATGGCACTATGGATAACTTGTCCGTTAGCCGTATAGATCCCCATGCTGAAATTGAGCGATATAAACAGCATGTCATGGAGACCCGGGGTGCCAAGTTAGATGATGCTGGTCGTAAATTGTTAGAAGAAGATTTGCGTTCTCCCTGCACAGAGGAAATTGCGGTATTCCAAGCCTTCTCAAGAATCATTCGTGAGGCAGGCAAGAAGTTTGTCGTAATGGATACCGCACCAACAGGACATACATTGCTTTTGCTAGATGCCACGGGCTCATATCATCGCGATATTGAGCGTCAGATGGGTAAAACCAATACGCACTTCACCACGCCAATGATGCAACTGCAAGATCCCAAACAAACAAAGGTACTTTTAGTAACCCTTGCAGAAACTACCCCCGTATTAGAAGCGGCCAATCTACAAGCCGATCTTCGTAGAGCTGGCATCGAACCTTGGGCTTGGGTGATTAATAACAGTGTGGCTGCATCTAATCCGCACTCCCCACTCTTGAGAAAACGGGCGCAAAACGAATTGCATGAAATTGACTTGGTCGCAAACACTTACGCCAAGCGCTATGCCGTTCTGCCGCTCCTCAGAGAGGAGCCCGTTGGTGTAGAAAAGCTGTTGATGCTTTCAAGACATCAGTAAAACCAATCTTACCGCCAGGGGTCAAAAACCTTGACACCTGAGCTACTGAAGTCAGCTACATTTCTTGTGACGATCGTCATGCGATGCTCAATCGCAGTAGCCGCAATCATGGCATCCCTTTCTGATTTAGGGTTTGGGACATGAAGACTCGCACAACGTTGTGCAACGGGCGAATCGATGGGCAATACCCTTTCTGAGAAAGCTGGCAGAACATGTTTACTCAGCCACTTTCTTAGGACTTGCCCCTGCTTTTTATCCCTTCTTTCGACTTGCAAGACTCCAATCTCTAACTCAAGGATTGATATAGCCGAAAGAAACATGAGCTCAGGATCGGTTTCCTCTGCCCACTCTTTAACATTTGAATTGATTTGACCGCTGCTCAGCTTTCTAAATTCTGAAACTACATTTGTATCAAGCAAATACATTAAAGGAGATCCGAGATTGGTTTTGTGAAGCTCGATATTTTCGCAGGTTCAAAATCAATCTCTCCAGCACCCCTCATACCCACAAGATCTAAGATGTTTTTCTTTTTTCCTGTAACGCGCTGATACTCCATGAACGTCATTAAGACATGTGCAGGCCTACCCCGATCGGTTATAAAAACAGGACCTGCTTCTGTAGCTTTTTTTACCCGCCCTGTATCTTGATTGAATTCTCGACTTGAAAAAGTAGTAATCATATAAACCCCCAAATAATACATTGTTAATGTATCAATGTTACTACATTTTTTGGAGGCATCCAAATAACCTCACTCGCAGTGAGCTACCCCTTCAATTTACGTAAAGCGTCCGCCATCGCATTATTGATTGGTGGCGCGCTACGTCGATCTTCCTGAGGCCTTCTAGTCTCTGTGGATCTTGGGGCTCTTGAGTCACTTGGGCGATTTGCTCTTTGCTCGGGTTTCGCGCCTAGAGCAACTTTAGGAGCCTCATCAGAGAGCCGCATAGTTAGTGCAATGCGCTTACGCTTTTCATCCACCTCTAGCACTTTGACCTTAACAACCTGCCCCGCCTTCACTACGGTATGTGGATCTTTAACGAAGGTGTTGGCTAAGGCAGAGATATGCACAAGGCCATCTTGATGAACGCCAATATCGACGAATGCACCAAAAGCTGCGACGTTAGTCACAACGCCTTCCAAAATCATGTCAGCTTTCAGATCGCTGATTTTTTCTACGCCATCTTTAAAGGTTGCGGTCGTAAACTCCGGCCGAGGATCGCGTCCTGGCTTTTCTAATTCTTTAATGATGTCAGTAACTGTTGGCACGCCAAACTTTTCATCAGCATATTTTTCAGGACTCAGGCCTTTGAGGATTGCTGAATCCCCAATCACCTCTTTAACGCCCTTTTTAATATCTTTCAGAATCTTCTCTACTAAGGGATAGGATTCTGGATGAACAGCGGAAGCATCTAAAGGATCAGTGCCATTCATGATGCGTAAGAAGCCAGCAGCCTGCTCAAAAGTCTTCTCACCTAAGCGAGGCACGCTACGCAAATCTGCGCGCGTCTGAAAAGCGCCATTACTATCACGATAGCTAACAATCCCTTCAGCAACCGTACTGCTCAGGCCTGAAACCCTAGCTAGCAAAGGGGCTGAAGCCGTATTCACATCTACACCAACCGCGTTCACGCAGTCTTCTACCACCGCCACCAAAGACTTTGCCAACTGGGTCTGCATCACATCATGCTGATACTGGCCCACACCAATGGACTTTGGATCAATCTTGACTAACTCCGCCAGCGGATCCTGCAATCTTCTCGCAATCGATACTGCGCCACGTAAGGAGACATCCATGCCAGGCAATTCTTTGGAAGCGTACTCAGAGGCTGAGTAAACCGATGCACCCGCTTCAGATACAACAATCTTGGTGAGCTTGAGTTCTGGCCTAGCCTTGATGAGATCTTGGGCTAGCTTATCGGTCTCGCGTGATGCGGTGCCATTACCAATCGAGATCAAGGTCGCTTTGTGCTTTTCTGCCAACTTGGCAAGCGTATGCAAAGAACCAGCCCAATCATTCTTCGGCTGATGTGGATAAATGACTTCGGTATCTACCACCTTGCCAGTCGCATCTACAACGGCAACCTTCACCCCGGTTCTCATGCCAGGATCTAATCCAATGGTCACTTTAGGGCCGGCAGGCGCAGCCAAGAGCAAAGCCTTTAAATTGCGAGCAAATACGTTAATCGCTTCGGCATCAGAGCGCTCACGCAGAGCACTCATCAGCTCAGACTCTAAATGCATGGAGCACTTAATACGCCAAGTCCAACGCACAGTCTCGGACAACCACTGGTCAGCAGGACGACCTTCATTTTTAATTTTGAACTGATTAGCGATGCGAGACTCACAAGGGTTGTGGGGCGCATCCCACTTGGGTTTTTCTTCTTCGGTATCGAGGCGTAAATTCACCATCAACATCTGCTCGCGACGGCCTCTAAACAAAGCCAAAGCGCGATGCGATGGAATTGCCAAAATCGGCTCAGCGTAATCAAAATAATCAGCAAACTTCTCACCCTCTTGCTCTTTACCCGCTATCACCCTGGACTCCACGACGCCATGCTCTTGCAAATAGGTTCTAAGTGACTGCACCAAGCTAGCATCTTCAGCAAAACGCTCCATCAAAATCTGACGGGCACCTTCTAGAGCGGCTTTCGTATCAGCCACTCCTGGGTTATCGCCTTGATCAGAAGTAAATGCCTCTTTGAGGTACTTAGCCGCCTCAAGCTCTGGCTCGAGCATGGGGTTTGCTAATAAATCATTTGCCAAGGGCTCTAATCCAGCTTCTAGGGCAATTTGCGCCTTAGTGCGACGCTTGAGCTTATACGGAAGATAGAGATCCTCTAAGCGCGTCTTATCCTCAGCCAGCATGATTGCCTTGAGCAACTCTGGCGTCATCTTGCCCTGCTCTTCAATGGAGGCAACAATTGCTTTACGCCGATCCTCGAGCTCACGCAAATAAGCCAAACGCACTTCTAGCAATCGCAACTGCGTGTCATCCAGCCCACCAGTAGCCTCTTTACGATAACGGGCAATAAAAGGAACTGTAGCCCCTTCATCCATTAAGGCGATAGCAGCAGCTACTTGAGCCGGTTTAGCGGATAACTCTTGGGCAAGGCGTTGTTCAATAGATGGCAGCATGAAATGAATAATTTACTCAGATTTTAGGAATATTGGCGTTAAGGAAAAATAAGAGCCACCCAAAGGTGACTCTTATTTAGCTAACAGCGTGACTGATTAAAGCGACTCAGTGAAGCAACTCAGCGATATTACTCGCGGGAAGCTTTCTTACGGTCATGCTCTTTCAAATAACGCTTACGGATACGCACGCTTTTCGGAGTGACCTCAACCAACTCATCATCACTGATGAATTCCACAGCGTATTCCAAAGTCAAATCGATTGGGGTTACCAAACGAACTGCTTCGTCAGTGCCTGAAGAACGTACGTTGGTTAATTGCTTACCTTTAATCGGGTTCACAACTAAGTCGTTGTCACGACTATGAATACCAATCACCATGCCTTCATACACAGGGTCGCCGTGTTTTACGAACATACGACCGCGATCTTGCAGTTTCCAAATAGCGTAAGCAACTGCTTCGCCATCATCTTGGCTAATCAATACGCCGTTATGACGCTCACCTAAGATTCCGTCTTTCGCTGGAGCATAAGAATCAAATGTATGACTCATCAAGCCATTACCACGAGTCATAGTCATGAAATCGCCTTGGAAGCCGATCAGGCCACGCGCAGGAATGCGGTACTCAAGACGGGTGCGACCTTTTCCGTCACTCACCATATCTTGCAACTCACCCTTACGCTTACCTAAGTCTTCCATCACGGAACCTTGAGTAGCATCTTCTACGTCAACCGTTAAGTTTTCGTACGGCTCCATCTTGACGCCATTCTCTTCGTGGAACACTACGCGTGGACGGGAAACCGCCATCTCATAGCCTTCACGACGCATGGTTTCAACCAAAATAGTCAAATGCAACTCACCACGACCTGATACCTCAAATACGGTGTCATCATCAGTTTCTTTTACGCGCAAAGCCATGTTGGCTTTCAATTCACGATCAAGGCGCTCACGAATCTGACGGCTAGTAACAAACTTACCTTCACGACCGGCCAATGGGCTGGTGTTCACCATAAAGTTCATGGTTAAAGTAGGCTCATCAATCTTGAGCATTGGCAATGGATCTGGTTTATCCACAGCGCAAACTGTTGTACCAATTGCCAACTCTTCAATACCGTTGATTAAAGCGATATCACCAGCAACTGCCTCGTCAACGATTTCACGCTCTAAACCTTTAAATTTCAATACTTGGTTGATACGACCTTTGAATGGCACGCCATCAGGTCCGTTCATGCAAACCACTTCCATGCCCGACTTTACGCGGCCACGGCTAATACGACCAACACCAATCTTACCGACATAGCTGTTGTAATCGATTGAAGAAATCTGGAACTGCAAAGGACCATCTGGATCGTCATCACGCACAGGTACGTATTTCAGTACAGCGTCAAACAATGGGCGCATATCGCCTTCACGAACATCTTCTGTAGTGCCTGCATAGCCGTTTAAGCCTGATGCGTAGATGATTGGGAAGTCGAGCTGCTCTTCAGTAGCGCCAAGTTTGTCAAACAACTCAAATGTAGCGTTAATCACGTAGTCACAACGTGCACCTGGACGGTCAACCTTGTTAATCACCACAATTGGCTTCAAACCCAAAGCCAAGGCTTTTTTAGTCACGAAGCGAGTTTGTGGCATTGGGCCTTCAACCGCATCAACCAAGAGCAATACACCGTCAACCATGGAGAGCACACGCTCTACTTCACCACCGAAGTCAGCATGTCCTGGTGTGTCAACGATGTTGATATGTGTGCCGTCGTATTCAACTGCACAGTTCTTGGACAAAATAGTAATGCCACGCTCTTTTTCCAAGTCGTTTGAGTCCATGACGCGTTCGGTCATTTTTTCATTGGAGCGGAATGTGCCAGATTGGCGCAAGAGTTGGTCAACCAAAGTAGTTTTACCGTGGTCAACGTGGGCGATGATGGCGATATTACGGAGTGCGCGTTTAGTCATGTGAAGCTTCTAAAGTTAAGAGTAGGGTTAATTAAGGTTAATGAATTAATAAGTCAAAAATATTTAATGTGCTGAAGAAATCAAACGTTTAGGATGTAAAACACCCGAGCGCCAATCACCAGTGCCAATAAAGTTGTGGGGAGCAGCCGTAGCACGATAGATGCGAACGAGTGCTTCAATAGAGGGGATATTGAGCGGGACTCGTTGCCCCATCTCTAAACGCTTTGCTTGCTGCTCATCCACCGTGAGGTGTGGCAATGTTTGCAAGAGCGCATCGACTGGCAAGATATAGCTAGAGCTATCTTGCAAGCCTTTTTGAATACTTTCCAGTGCAAAGGACTGGTCCAATGTAAGGTGGCCCACTTCAGTGCGGCGCAACCCAACTAAATGCGCACCACATCCCAAAGCCTTGCCAATATCTTCCGCTAACACGCGGATATAAGTACCTTTGCTGCAACTCACTTCCAATGTTGCTTCTGGCCAATTAAAGTTAGTCCAACGAATTGCATGAATCGTAATATCTCGTGGAGCGCGCTCTAATTCAACGCCGGCACGAGCATATTCATACAAAGGCTTGCCATCACGCTTGAGCGCGGAATACATAGGCGGAATCTGACTAATGGGGCCACTAAATGCGGGTAACAATGATTCCAGTGCCAACTTCATGGCAACTTCATCTGCAAATACGGGGAGCGGTAACTCTTCAATGATTTGACCCTCAGCATCACCAGTATCGGTACGCTGACCAAATTTCACCTGAGCAATATAAGTCTTATCTGCTTCAAGTAAATCTTGTGAATATTTTGTAGCCTCACCCAAACAAATCGGGAGCAAGCCCGTTGCCATTGGATCCAAGGTACCAGTATGCCCTGCTTTTTCTGCATTAAATGCACGCTTTACGGCTGTAACTGCACCTTGCGAGCTCATGCCAGCAGGCTTATCAAGCAGGACTACGCCGTCGATACGTACAGACATGGCTATTACGCGCTCTCGTCTTTGCGATCACTATCCACCGCTTGATCAATTAAGCGAGACATTTCGATGCCATGCTCAACAGAACTGTCATAGTGGAAATGCAGAGTGGGCACAGTATGAATGTGCAAACGCTTAAACAACAAAGAGTGCAAATAACCCGCCTTATCCTGCAAAGCCTTCAATGCAACCGCAGGTTCAGCACCCAAGACAGTAAAGAATACTTTTGCATGGGCCAAATCCGGCGTGAGTTCAATACTTTGTAAAGTAATTAAACCCAAGCTTGGACTACGCAATTCACGAGGAATCAGCTCAGCCAGGTCTCGCTGAATTTGATCGGCGAGACGCTGGTTACGATGAGGGCTAGTTTTATGCATGGACTTAATGATTCTTAGAGTGTTCTGGCAACTTCAGTCACTTCAAACGCTTCGAGTTGATCGCCTTCTTTGATGTCGTTGTAGCCTTTTAATGACAAGCCACACTCAACACCGGCACGAACATCTTTCGCATCATCTTTAAAGCGCTTAAGTGAATCCAACTCACCAGTCCAGATAACCACGTTGTCACGCAAGAGGCGAACACTGGAGTTACGCTTAATAACACCATCGAGTACCAAGCAACCAGCAATCGCGCCAACTTTAGATACCAAGAAGACTTGACGAATCTCCACCATACCGGTGATTTCTTCTTTCTTATCTGGCGTCAACATGCCACTTAAGGCTGCTTTCACTTCATCCACTGCGTCATAAATAATGTTGTGATAACGAATATCCACACCATTGTTCTCAGCCAACTTACGTGCTGCACCATCCGCACGAGAGTTAAAGCCAATAATGACTGCCTTAGAGGCAACTGCTAAGTTCACATCAGTTTCAGTAATGCCGCCCACTCCTGCGTGAACGATTTGAACCTTCACCTCTGCAGTAGATAGCTTTTGTAATGACTGTGACAGAGCCTCTTGAGAACCTTGTACGTCGGCCTTAATAATGAGGGGCAACAACTTCGCTTCAATAGCGCCCTCTTCCATGTTTTCCATCATGGTTTCGAGTTTGAATGCTTGCTGTTTAGCCAACTTCACATCGCGGAACTTACCTTGACGGAAGAGGGCAATCTCACGCGCTTTACGCTCATCAGGAACCACTTGTACTGACTCACCAGCTGCAGGAACTTCGGATAAGCCTTGAATCTCCACCGGAATAGATGGGCCAGCTTCATTGCATGCTTTGCCGTTTTCATCCAACATCGCACGAACGCGACCGTAGGTTGAACCAGCCAACAACATATCGCCACGCTTGAGCGTGCCAGACTGAACCAAAATAGTAGCAACAGGACCACGGCCTTTATCCAAACGCGCTTCAATGACAAGACCTTGTGCAGGAGCATCTTTAGCCGCTTTGAGCTCCAAAATTTCAGCTTGCAATAGAACGTTCTCGAGCAATGCATCAATGCCGTCACCTGTTTTTGCAGAGACACCAATAAATGGCACATCGCCACCGTATTCTTCAGGCACCACTTGCTCAGCAACCAGTTCAGTTTTAACGCGCTCTAAATTGGCTTCAGGCTTATCAATCTTGTTGATTGCAACCACGATAGAAACACCCGCTGCTTGCGCATGATGAATCGCTTCTTTTGTTTGTGGCATCACGCCGTCATCAGCCGCGACAACCAAGATCACGATATCGGTTGCCTTAGCACCACGAGCACGCATTGCCGTAAAGGCTTCGTGACCTGGGGTATCCAGGAAGGTAATCATGCCGCGTGGAGTTTCAACGTGATAAGCGCCGATATGCTGAGTGATACCACCGGCTTCGCCAGTAGCAACTTTTGCAGCACGAATCTTATCGAGTAGAGATGTTTTACCGTGGTCAACGTGACCCATCACCGTCACTACTGGTGGACGTGGCAACAATTCCGCATCGTGACCAGCAATACCGAGATCTAAATCTGGATCATCTAACTTAGCAGCATGGGCTGTATGGCCCATTTCTTCTACGATGATCATTGCAGTGTCTTGATCCAAGATCTGATTGATCGTCACCATCTGACCCATACCCATCAAGAGCTTGATTACTTCAGCACTCTTCACAGCCATTGCATGAGCTAACTCCGCAACAGTAATCGTTTCGGGAACATGAACATCATGCACAACTTTTTCTGTTGGAACTTGGAAGTTGGTATCAACGTTGGCTTCTGCAATTTGACGCTGCTTTCTTCTGCCGCCGCCTGAACGCCAACCACCTACACCACCAGAGCTGTCGCCACGAGTCTTAAGGCCGCTAGGTTTCTTAGCGCCCTCTTCTTGCCAGGTAGATGAAGTCTCTGCAGACTTAATCGTCTTGCCACCAACCTTAGCAACCACTTTCTTCTTGTCGTCTGCACCTTCAACCTTGGCAGGTTTATGCAAGGTACCTTTTTTAGCTTCTTCAGCAGCAATTTCACTTGGTGCTTTGAGAACACGTGCAGGCGCACTCATCATGTCGCGAATCGCTAAAGCTTCCGCTTCAGCGGCGGCACGACGCTTGGTAATATCAGCCAACTGTGCCTTATTGGCATCAGCAATATCTTTGGCGGCCTTATCAGCTTGTGCTTTTTTATCAGCCGCTTTTGCTGCAACTTCTGCAGCAGCAGACGCTTCGTCACCCGACTTAGCTACTTTTTCAAGGGCTGGTTCAGCCACGCTTGCAGCGGCAGCAACAGCAGCCGCTTCTTTTTCACGAGCATCTTCTGCCGCTTTCATTTCCGCTTCTTGACGAGCCAATAACTCAGCTTGGCGAGTTGCTTCAGCTGCGCGTTTCTCCAACTCTTCAGCCGACAGAATTGGTTTGGTAGGAGCCGCAGGAGCAGCCTCTTTGACCACTTCAGCCGGAGCCTCTTCAGGAGCTTTGTCTCCTGCTTTAACTAGCACGCGTTTTTTGCGAACCTCAACCTGAACTGTACGAGTGCGTCCAGCGGAATCCGCCTGACGAATCTCCGAGTTTTCGCGCTTGATTAAAGTAATCTTTTTACGACTACCTGTATCCGCACTGCCATGCTCTTTTTGCAAATGCTCAAGCAGGACAGTCTTGTCCTTTTCGGTAATGCTGTCGTCTTCAGAACCTTTTTCGATACCGGCCGCCTTCAATTGCTCCAGAAGGTCTGGCGCGGTACGTTTTAATTCTTTAGCGAGTACTTTTACTGTTGTTGCCATGCACTACTTCCTCTCATGAAGTAAACCAATGTTCGCGCGCTTTCATGATGAGCGTTTTCGCGGTTTCTTCGTCAATTTGTGTCGCCTCAACTAGCTCATCAACAGCCAGTTCAGCTAAGTCGTCACGGGTATGAACTTGATTGTCAGCAAGCTTAGCAATCAATTCAGTGGTCATTCCCTCGAGGGAACGTAAATCTTGTGAGACTTCGCCAACGCGCTCTTCTTTCGCCAATTCCATGGTCAAGAGGGAGTCACGTGCACGAGTACGTAATTCATTTACTGTGTCTTCATCAAAAGAATCGATTTCTAACATTTCAGAAAGGGGTACATAAGCAACCTCTTCCAATGTGTTGAAACCCTCTTCGATCAGGATGTCAGCAACTTCTTGGTCCACGTCCAATTTATCCATAAACAATTGACGTACAGAAGCAGCTTCTTTTTCAGTTTTCTCAGCAGACTCTTCTGGAGTCATGATGTTGATCTGCCAACCAGTCAATTCGCTAGCTAAACGAACGTTTTGTCCGCTGCGGCCAATTGCAATTGCCAAGTTCTCTTCATCAACCACCACATCCATGGCGTGACGCTCTTCGTCAACCACGATGGAAGATACTTGGGCTGGAGCCAAAGCGCCGATCACAAACTGCGCAGGATCTTCAGACCACAACACGATATCCACTGCTTCGCCAGCCACTTCGTTACGCACTGCAGTAACGCGGGTGCCACGAACACCAACGCAAGTACCAATTGGATCGATACGCTTGTCGTAAGTAATCACAGCAATTTTTGCGCGGATACCAGGATCACGAGCCGCGCCCTTAATCTCCAATAAACCCTGCTCCATCTCTGGAACTTCATTCTCAAACAATTTAATCAAGAAATCTGGGCAAGTACGTGAGAGCTCAATCTGTGGACCACGGGCTTCACGATCTACTTTGAGAATGTAAGCGCGTACGCGGTCACCAGAACGGAGGTTCTCTTTAGGAATCATTTGATCGCGACGCAGCAAGGCTTCAACACGGCCAGATTCAATAATCAAACCGTTCTTGTCAGCACGCTTCACGGTACCAGTCATGACTTTTTCGCCACGCTCAAGGTAGTCGTTCAAAATCTGCTCACGCTCAGCATCACGAATACGTTGCAAAATCACTTGCTTAGCAGCTTGAGCGCCAATACGGCCAAAAGCTAAAGATTCGATTTGCTCTTCAATGAATTCACCAACTTCCATGTCGGTGAATTGCTCTAAAGCTTCAAAATGCAGAATTTCTTTATCCGGCTCTTGGAGACCCGCTTCATCAGGAACAACCAACCAACGACGGAAGGTTTCGTATTCTCCAGACTCACGATCAATCGATACACGGATATCCACATCTTCTGTCGGGTAACGCTTCTTAGTGGCTGATGCCAACGCCATTTCTAGCGCCTCAAACACAATCGCTTGATCTACGTTCTTTTCACGCGCTAAGGCGTCTGCCAACATGAGAACTTCTCGGCTCATGACTTTCTTCCTTTGAAATCAATAACAGGGACCAACCGAGTCTTATCGACCTCGGCTAAAGAAAACTCCAATTGAGACTCGGCGCCATCGGCACCTTCAAACAACAAACCAAATTTCGCGTCAGGTGAATCCAACTCACCACTCAGCAAACCTTGCAACACACCACGAAACTTCTTGCGATCACCAACGGCAACACGCAATTTCAAATCCACTTCCATTCCAGAGAAGCGCTCGTAATCAGCCGCTGACTTCACAGGGCGATCTAGACCAGGAGAAGAGATCTCAAGGCGCTCAAAGGGAATGTTTTCCACTGGCAATGTATAGCTCAGCTGGTGACTTACCTTTTCGCAATCCTGGACATTAATCAAGCGCTCATAATCCGGGTTTTCTATCGTGACACGCAGCAAACCGCCGGCTTCACGCTCAATATCCACTAGCGTGTACCCTAAGTTTTCTACTTCCGCAGAAATAATCCGCTGATCTTTCACAACAACCCTTCAATCCAAAACGGCAAAAAAAAATGGGCTTCAAAGCCCATATTCTCGAAATTCAGAACAGGCCGACTTACGTTGATCGCAACATCAGTCGGTAACCACCCAAAACAGCAGCAAACTGCTGTAAGTCCAAAATTATAGCCGATTTAGAGGAAAATTCATCAAAATCAGAAGCTTTCGCTAGGATTTCGAGGTTTTCTAGGTCCTTTATTAAAGGGTTTACGCCCTTTTGGCGCGCCCCGTTTAGGGCCATTTCCTGGGCTTTGAGGGCTTGCCGTCACAAAAGCAGACTGGCCATGGTGGACTTTCTTGCCTTTATTGCGATTCTGTCCCTGAGCTCCTTGGTCACCCTGGCCGCCTTGCCCGGATCCCTGCCCAGGTCTGCCAGCATTAGTGCGACCCCGGAAAGGACCGCGACCTTCGCCTGAACCACCACGACCGCCAGCAGGCTTGTCGCCCCGACCTTGATGGGTTAGAGCACCGTGGCCACTAGCCTGGGTTAAAGCATCCCGTGAACCCCAATAAGAAACTGAGGTTTGCATTGGATCTGGCTGAAAATCACCACTTGGAGTGGAGTGACGATCACGACCCTGTGAGTTTGGATTGCGACCTTTATCTTGTGGCTGAGGCATCTTCAAACCCGCAAACTTCATCAAGTTATAGATGCCGCCGGCCTCAATCTCCTCCCATTTTCCCCGCCTCAAGCGTGGAGGCAACAAGAAAATGCCATAACGAGTACGAATCAAACGAGAGACGACATGCCCGACTGCTTCGAACATGCGGCGCACCTCACGGTTACGACCTTCAGTCAAAGCAACGTGGTACCAACGGTTTGCACCTTCCCCGCCACCCATAGAAAGACGTAAGAATTTAGCTTGGCCGTCATCTAAGGTAATACCGCTCTTTAATTGAGCCGTATTTTCTTGACTCAGATCACCCAAAATACGAACGGCATACTCACGCTCGACACCGTAGCGAGGGTGCATTAAGCGATTTGCTAACTCGCCTGATGTCGTAAACAACAATAGACCTTCAGTATTGAAGTCCAAGCGCCCTACTGCAATCCAACGTCCCTGACGTGGCTTTGGCAATCGATCAAATACGGTTGGGCGACCCTCTGGATCGGACTGACTCACGATTTCGCCTGAAGGCTTGTGATACATGATGACGCGTGGTGGCTTAGTCTGAATCTTGCGATGCACGGGCTTACCGTTAATGCGCACTTGATCGGTTGGGCCAATACGCTGGCCAATGTGAGCAGGTAGGCCATTCACAGATACGCGTCCTTGAATAATCAAGTCCTCCATATCGCGACGCGATCCCATGCCGACATCAGCTAACACCTTATGTAACTTCACAGTGTCTTCATCGTCAGCGTCGTCGTCTAAACCATCTAAGTCTGACCACACTTCATCACGCAAGCTGAGCGGTAAATCATCGATGTTTGCAAATTGCAAACTGCTCATCTCATCATCGCTAGGCATATCTGCGTCTTCGTCATGACGCACACGTTGCGCACGACGCTCAGCACCAGTCTGATGAGAAACTTCATTCTCATTCACGCCATCAGGGTTTTTTGTTTCAAGCGCTTCAGGTGCATCCAAAGCAGCATCGAACTCACCAGAAACCACTGACGCGAACAGAGCATCACTTTCTGCTGGGTTGGGTGCAAGCTTAGCGGATTGATTGTTTCCACCTTCACGTGGGCCATTAGATTCAGCACCCTCGCGACGCGGCCGATCTTTATTAAATGGGCGCTTCTTATTAAAAGGATGCTTACTAGCGCCAGCGCCTTGACGGCGTGGGCGACGTGGTTCACCCTCGCGCCCTTCAGTCTTCGCACCATCGGCGTTGCCGGAGCGAGGTTCAGAGCTAAGGGAAATATCCGATGTTGGTTTTATCGGGGATGAATCGTTTTCGTTGGGACTTGTCATTAATAATTATTTTTGTTCGTCTGATTTTTCTTCAGACTCTGGGGTAACTTCTTCTACTTCTTCCATTGTTTCGTGCGTTACTTCTTCCGCAGTTAATTCTTCTGCAGTTACTTCAGTGATTTCTTCGCTCTCTGTTTGAATCAGGGGTTGACCGTTTTCGTCTAACTCAATGACTGTTTCTACAGTAGCGCTTGGATCAAACTCCATTACCGCTTGACCCAATTGCTCAGCCGCAGCCATCGGCGCAGCATCTTCAAGCATTGGCAAGCTTTGCAAATTGGTGAGGCTTAAGTCATCCAGGAACTGTTTAGTAGTGGCATACAAGCCAGGACGACCGATAGTCTCTTTGTGGCCAATCACCTCAACCCAGCCACGATCTTCCAATTGCTTCATGACATTACTACTCACAGCAACACCACGAATCTCTTCGATCTCACCACGGGTGACTGGTTGACGATAAGCAATAATTGCCAAAGTCTCCATCACCGCACGAGAATACTTTGGTGGCTTTTCTGGTGTCAAACGATCGAGATATTCGCGCATCGCTAAACGGCTTTGGAAACGCCAGCCGGTTGCGATATGGACTAACTCCATACCTTTATCTTCCCAGGCTTTTTGAAGCTCTAATAGAGCATCATCAATCTCGCCAACCGCAATGTCTTCGACAAATAAGCGCGTGAGATCAGCAACTGTTAGTGGTTCTTGCGCGCACAAGAGGGCTGTTTCAATTACGCGTTTATTGTGATCATCCATAAAATTCGGGCTATCAGGTAATGACCTGACGAGGGTATAAAAAATGTATTTCAGTAATGGGTTGGTGGTGTTCTGGTGGCACTTTTAGCTACTACGGGCAATTCATCTCCGAAAATCTACGTATCGGAGAGCTACCCCCGCTGAAACGAAGTCTTTTTCGCTCACCATTCGTTCATTATAAGGGAGGCTCAATACAATAGCTATATGCATGAAATTACAACCCTAAACCCATCTACACCCTTCGAAACCGATGCAAGGCGCCGTTTTTTGGGCTTTAGTCTTGGTTTGGGGACTCTCATTGGGGGTTCAAGTCTAGCTGGATGCAGCTTAATGAGCAGTCGCAAACCTGTTATTGGCCTTGTCTTAGGAGCCGGCGCTGCCCGTGGCTTTGCCCATGTGGGAGTTATTAAGGCGCTCGAGGCTCAAGGCATCCGACCCGATATAGTGGTTGGCAGCAGTGCTGGTAGCGTTATTGCCGCATTACTTGCCTCTGGCGCCACCGGAAACGAACTCAACCGACTTGCCTTAAATTTGGATGAAGCCACTATTGCGGACTGGGGATTACCGTTCGCGGGAAGATTTGGCGGCCTCATCAAAGGGGATGCCCTGCAGAACATGGTGAACCGTGAAGTACAAAACAAATCGATTGAGCAAATGCGCATCCCACTAGGGGTTGTAGCTACCGAACTGCAATCAGGCAAAGGTGTTTTATTTCGCTCTGGTAATACCGGTCTAGCAGTGCGCGCTTCATGCAGTGTCCCTGGCGTCTTTCAGCCGGCCGTCATTAGTGGCAAAGAATATGTGGATGGCGGCTTAGTCGCGCCAGTCCCAGTAAGTTATGCCAGGCAGATGGGTGCAACCCTAGTGATTGCGGTCAACATCTCATCGGAACCCGTTCATCAAGATGCCAGCGGAACTTTCGGCATCATGCAGCAAACCATCTCAATCATGCAAAGAAGCATTAACCAGTACGAGCTCAAAAACGCTGACATTGTGATAACCCCCCTTCTCAAACAAATGAGTAGTGGCGACTTCAGATCCAGAAATGCTGCGATCCTGGCAGGCGAAGTAGCAGCCCAAGAGCAGATGGCCGCCCTGAAAGAAAAGCTTCGAGGCTAGCTCTAAGGCTAACTTCCCAAGTGGAAGTGATTGATTTAGGATTCAGTGCAATTGTTTATGAAATCCACCCCCACTCTTCTTAAGGTTTTGCTCATGCTGGTACTCAGCGTGCAAGCGCATCCCATTTATGCGCAGAGCGGCCAATTCTCAACGGCAGCCAATAACTACCTTAAGAAGCGTACCGATGCCTTCATGACTATCACGGGTTACTCGCTCACTCCAGATATCACCACTGGGTCGCTCTCGATCACCGATAAAGGTGGCGACAATCCAAACTTGCAAATGATTTCTTTGGGTGGCGGCGATCGCATTAGCGCAAACTTTCCACTCTATCTTGAAGGCACAATTGCCGTCAATCGTTACAACCCCACATTTACAGATGGCATTGCTAACACGGGTGTCACTGTACCCGTCCACTGGAATGGCATTACTGGAACTGGCGGCATTGGTTGGGACTTCCCGCTTACCGATACCTTACGTATCCGCCCCATTGCCAACGTCATGCTAGGCCATATTGAGAGCGACCTGTCTCTGGCAAGTCGCTACCTCAATAACCAAAAGGGAATTGATCTGCAATTCTTAAACGGTGGCCGCATGAATGCTTATGGGCTTGGTGGATCACTCATGTTGGATTATGAGGACTACAAACCTGAACGTGAATACGATGTGGAACTTCGCTACACCAATATCGCCACCAATACCTTTGATAGCTCAGCCGCCGTTCAAGGCTCCGCAGATTCACAAAGCTTAGGTTTATGGGCTCGTGCTCGATACCCGACTCCACTAACCGTATTAGAGAGACCTTTGCGCGCCGTCTTTGAAGTGGCTCATACTGAGTTTCTGGGTCAACTTCGAGGCGCCCTTGGGTTTGACTCCCTTTCCTCCGTAGGTACCGGCGTGGAGGTCGATCGTAGTGCATCAGATCCGATGTTTAGCCGGGTGCGATTGGTATTTCGGTATCAATTTGGACAGAATGTCCGAGGAACTTCGATTGGTTTAGCAGCCAGCTTCTAAAGCAATTAAAGGTTGCGAGAATTGCGCTTAAGCCCGCCCACTTCATTCGAGCGCTATTGATGTCCTACATCCCCATTTCATAAGCATGGTATATTTCCATACATCTGATTGTAACTACAATCAGATGTATGGAAATTACTTATGATCGCTCTAAAAACAGAAAAAATTTGATTGAACGCAATCTCTCATTTGAGGATGTGATTGAATTTGAATTTGAGGGTGCAAGATTATCCATAGACGAACGCAAGGATTATGGCGAAATAAGAATACGGGCAATTGGTTTTTTACGATGTCGTTTGCACACGTTGGTTTTTACTGAAACCGAAAAGGGAATACGAGTCATTAGCTTTAGAAAGGCAAACAAGCGGGAGCTCACTGAATATGAAAAACAAATCCAAGATAGATGATGAAAACTTCGAGTGGTCAGCTCAAGAGTTTAAGAAATCGAAAACATTTCAAGATCTGCCACAGTCGCTACAAGCTAAATTAGCCTCTCGCAAGCTCAGAGGGGCTCAAGCTTTGCCCACCAAAATCTCAACAACTATTCGTCTATCCAGTGATGTAATTGAAGCATTTAAAGCATCGGGATCTGGCTGGCAGACTAGGATTGATTTAGCACTAAGAGAATGGCTGAGGGAGCATACGCTCGCTTAGCTCAATGGAAATTTAGGAGTCCGGGATTAAAGGTTACGAGACTTACGTTTCAACTTATTCACTTCATTCAACAGCTCTTGACGCTCTGCATCACCCAAGTTGTCGCTACCATCTAAACGGCGCGCACCATCAAAACGCTTATCCCAGTAGAGGCTACCAAGATCATCTACGCGCACGCTGGTGCCTTTAGATGGCGAGTGAATAAATTTATTGTCGCCGACATAAATGCCGACATGGGAGAAAGTTAAACGCATGGTGTTGAAGAACACTAAATCACCAGGCTGCAATTCTTCGCGAGTAATAGGCTTGCCAACACGACTCATTTGAGTGGATTTACGTGGCAATAAAAAACCTAACTTGTCTTTAAAGACATAACCAACAAAACTACTGCCGTCTAAACCCGATTGCGGCAACTCCGCATCCCAGCGATATCGCACGCCAATCACTTCCATTGCGCGGTTTATCAACTCATCTGATTTAACGGTGACGGAGTCAGCCAAGCGATCCGATACGCGGGCAAAGTAAGACCTGCCCGCTTGGAACATGCTTTCTTTGGGAGCGTCTTTGAGAACTTCAGCAGAAGATTCTTTTGCAGAATCAGGAGCGGCATCTAAGGCCATTACTGGATTCACAACGATTGCGAATGCAATCAGCGTAGCCATTGGCATTTGCTTCACTACGCGTAGTAGGAGGTCTTTTTGAAAGGACATCTATTCATTCTAACAAAGAAGCATCATTTAACCAAATGCTAGCCCTTGGGCTAACTCATTGTTTTCAATACAATATTTACCATTATTGGGCATGAATGCACCAATTTAGCGCTTTATAGGGCCTATTTCTAAAAGACTCTAAGTCAGTTCAGCGGCCGTAAAAAGCTCTTTGGTATAGGTTTGACGAGGATGCTTGATGAGGGTTTCCGTATCACCGAACTCTACTACCCGACCTGCTTTAAGCACTATCACCTCATGGGACATTGCCCGAATAACTGCCAAATCATGGCTAATCATCAAGTAGGCCAGGTTATATTTTTTCTGCAACTCAGTGAGCAGGGCGAGCACTTGTTTTTGAATTGAAACGTCCAGCGCCGAAGTCGGCTCGTCCAACACCAAAATCTGTGGCTTCAAAATTAAGGCGCGGGCAATGGCAATACGCTGCCTTTGGCCACCAGAAAATTCATGGGGGTAGCGCATGAGGGCGGAACGATCAATGCCGACTTCTCGCAAAATATCTAAAACGCGGGACTCACGCTCTGCCATAGATAATTTAGGAAAGTGAACATCCAACCCTTCCGAAACAATTTGCAGCACATTCATGCGCGGAGAAAGTGAGCCAAACGGATCTTGAAAAATCACCTGCAAACTTGAGCGCATTGCGCGACGTTCTGCAGGTTTTAATTTTTGCCAATCATTACCAAGCACATCTACATCGCCCGTAATTTCTGCAGAAGAGTCCCCCAGCAAACCTAAGACGGCCATTCCTAAAGTGGTTTTGCCGGAGCCAGATTCACCAATGACGCCAATGGTTTGACCTTGCTTTAGTTCAAAACCAACCTTACGTAAAACCAGATTACGTGCAGGCTTTTTAAACCAAGCAGCAGATTCTGTGCCCGGGTAAGAAACCGATAAATTGTCTACCTTCAATAACACTGGCGCCAAAGGCATGACCGGTGCTAGGCCACGCACGGGTTCGCTATTGACCAGGGCTTTTGTGTACGCATTCTCGGGATGATTAAACACTTGCTTGGTCGACCCCACCTCCATGAGATTGCCTTGATTTAATACGGCAACCCTCTGAGCAAAGTGCTTTACCAAATTGAGATCATGCGTAATGAGTAATATGGCCATACCGCCATGATCTTTAGATTCTTCTTGCAATTCTTTAAGTAAATCTAATATCTGCAAACGCAAGCTCACATCAAGCGCGGTTGTAGGCTCATCCGCAATCAGCAATCTTGGCTTGCAAGCCAAAGCCATCGCAATCATCGCTCGCTGACGTTGCCCGCCAGACAATTGATGGGGGTAAGAGTGAAAGCGTTTTTCTGGCTCGGGAATACCTGTCTTTTTGAGTAAATCAATCGCCGCAGACATGCAGTCTGCCTTAGAGATCAGAGGTTGATATACCTGCACCGCCTCGACGATTTGATTGCCTACTGTAAATAAAGGGTTGAGCGCAGTCATGGGCTCCTGAAACACCATCGCAATCTCACGACCACGAATGTCTCGAATATCTTGTATCGGCAGCGTCAATAGATCGACAGGTGTGGCGCTAGCTTGATTGCCACTCCATAAAATCCGCCCAGAAGTTTTAGCACCTTCAGGCTCAAGCCTTAGCGGGGCAAGTGCAGTAAGTGTTTTTCCAGAACCCGACTCACCTACCAAAGCAACCCGTTCACCTACCCCAATCTCTAGATCAAGATGGCTAACGGCAAATTTCTCACGACGTCCAGAGCCAAAGGAAATGGAGAAGTCTTCATAGCGCAGCAATGGGGTGGCCGGTTTGTTTGAGTTGGTTGCACTACTCATGAGCGCCCTCCACTCATATTGCTAGCCTTACGAGAATCAAAGGCATCGCGTAAAGCTTCACCCATAAATGTCAATAAGAGCAAAGTCGCCACCAAGACCACAAAGGTCGATAGTGAAATCCACCACGCATCTAAATTGCTCTTGCCTTGCGAGAGTAACTCTCCAAGACTAGGGGTTCCAGGCGGAACACCTAGGCCCAAGAAATCCAAACTCGTCAGCGACAAAATCGCCGCACTCATTCTGAAGGGAAGAAAGGTAATGACTGGCGTCAAGCTATTGGGAAGAATATGGCGACGCATGATTTGTAAATTGGTTAATCCCAAAGCTCTTGCAGCGCGCACATACTCGAGAGCGCGATTACGGAAGAACTCTGCACGCACATAGTCTGATAAACCCATCCAACCAAAAGCTGCCAACAAAATAATGAGGAGCCAAATGCTGGGGTTAAAGATAGAGGCAAAAATAATAAGCAAATAAAGCTCTGGCATAGCAGACCAAATCTCAATTAAGCGCTGAGAGATGAGATCAAACTTACCACCAAAAAAGCCCATTAAAGAGCCGGTGATGATGCCCACGCTCACGCCCACAATGGTGAGTGCCAAGCCAAACAAAATCGATAAGCGGAATCCATAAATGAGACGTGACAAGACATCGCGCCCACGATCATCGGTACCTAGCCAGTTATCAAAAGATGGTGGCGCGGGATTTGGCACCTTTGAAAAGTAATTCAGAGTTTCATAGCTATAAGGGATAGGGGGATAAATCGCCCAATTGCCATCGCTCGTAATATTGTGCCGAATATCGGGGTCTAAAAAATCGGTTGGGGTAGCAAAGTCTCCACCAAAGACTCGTTCTGGTTGCGTCTTTACGATCGGGAAATAAAACTTGCCTTGATAGCGCACGATTAATGGCTTGTCATTTGCAATAAACTCAGCGCACATGGAGAGGCCAAACAACACCATGAAGATCCAGAGGCTGGCATAACCCATGCGGCTGTTTTTAAAGCGATACCAGCGACTCATGACCCACCCCCTGCACCAAACTGAATGCGCGGATCAATGTAGACATAACAAAGGTCAGAAATTAACTTAGTAAACAAGCCAATCAGCGTAAATAGATAGAGCGTTCCAAAAACTACTGGGTAGTCGCGGCGCATCACTGATTCATAGGAGAGTAAGCCGAGTCCATCCAGAGAAAATAAGGTTTCTATCAAGAGTGAACCGGTAAAGAAGGCACCAATAAATGCCGCCGGGAAGCCCGTTACCAAAGGCAGCAAGGCATTACGGAAAACGTGTTTCCAAAGAACCTGCTTCTCTGTGAGGCCTTTTGCTCTGGCCGTCAAAACATACTGCTTACGAATTTCTTCCAAGAATGAATTCTTGGTGAGCATCGTGATTACGGCAAAACTACCCAAAACAGATGCAGTGATTGGCAACACGAGGTGCCATAAATAATCCATCACCTTACCCATCATGCTCAGCTCGCTCCAGTTATCCGAAGTCAGCCCTCGAAGAGGAAAGATTTGCAAGAAACTACCGCCGCCAAAGATCACCAACAGCAAGACACCTAAGACAAATCCAGGAATGGCATAACCCACCAAAATCATGGTGCTGGTAATAGCATCAAAGCGCGAACCATCTCTGACTGCCTTAGCAATGCCCAAGGGGATCGATACTAAGTAGGTTAAGAAGAAGGTCCATAGACCAATACTGATAGACACTGGTAATTTTGAAATCACCAACTGCCAAACACTTTGGTGCTGGTAGTAGCTCTCACCCAAATCAAATTGCGCAAAACGCTTAAGCATCATGAAATAGCGTTCTACTGGAGGCTTATCAAAACCATACAAGGCTTTGACCTCGGCTAAACGCTCTGCATCCACTCCTTGACGCCCGCGATAATTGCTGCCACCACCAGAAGACTCCGCACCACTGACAGCGGCATCACCCTTACCTTTTAGCTCCAGTATCAACTGCTCAACCGGACCACCCGGCACAAATTGCACCACTGCAAAAGTGAGAGTTAACACCCCTAGCAAAGTAGGAATCATTAAAAGCACGCGCTTGAAAATATACGACCACATTTGCCCCTGCATTAGCGCGCCCCTTCTTTCCACCAATTGAGCAAAATCCAAGATTCAGCACTGTAATATAAAGGAGGTTCTGGGTAGCGCATCTCCTTACGATACGCGATTCGGTGGGTCGGGTTGTACCACTGGGGAATCACGTAATAACTATTCCATAGCACTCGATCTAAGGCCCTAGTCGCAGCACGCAATTCTTCACGGGTTTGGGCTTTAACAACAGCATCTACCAAGGCATCAACTACCGGAGACTGAACCCCAATCACATTGTCAGAACCCTTTTCTTTAGCGGCTTGACTTCCAAAGCGATCCCACAGCTCATTGCCAGGACTTTGAGAATCCGGAAAACGAATGGTAGTCATATCGAAGTCATATTCGTCCATGCGCTTCTGATGCAAAGCAAAATCACTTGTCCGAATATCCACCTGAATACCCAGCTTCTCTAAATTACGTACGTAGGATGAAATCACTCTTAAGAAAAATGGACCGTCTTCGACCATCTCAAAACGGAAAGGCTCGCCCTGCATATTACGTAGGGCGCCATCTCGGTATTGCCAACCAGCCTGCGCCAATAAGTCACGCGCTTTACGAAGGTTCTGACGCAAGCTATCCGGCGACACAGTGGAAGGTGCTGCAGGCATCGGGCCAAAGACTGCATCAGGCACCCACTTTGGATATTGCGCCTTCAACGGTTTGAGTAATTTCAATTCCGCTTCAGTAGGCTTGCGTGAGCCATCGAAATTAGCACTCAAATCACTGTTCGTGAAATAGCTATTGATACGACTGTATTGCTCAAAAAAGAGTTGGCGATTGAGCCACTCAAAGTCGAGCGCATAACCCAAAGCTTGACGTACGCGTGGATCTTGAAAAATCGGTCGACGCACATTCATAGCAAAGCCTTGCATACCTGCACCATTGTGATTTAAGAACGCCTTCTTTTCTAGGGTGCCATCATTAAACCTAGGGCCCACATAACTCTTCGCCCAATTCTTAGCGCGGTATTCCACTAAAGCATCGAACTCCCCTGCCTTAAAGGCTTCTAGGCGAACTGCATCATCACTATAAAGTTTGTAGTTCACGCGATCAAAGTTATAAAAACCGACGCGAACATTGAGAGTCTTACCGCCTTGGTCAGCCCAGTAGTTTGGGTTGCGCTTAAAGATCATGGTCTTACCCGCCTTGTAAGACTCAATCACATAAGGGCCGCTAGCTAATGGCAATTCAAATGTGAGCTTATCGAAAGGGGTCATCGTGCCATCGGGTTTCTTGCCCCAGTTGCGCGAGAACACAGGCAAGGTACCCACCATTACTGGCAGCTCCGGATTGCGATTCTTAAAGTCAAAGCGGATTACTCGATCAGAAACGACTACTGCCTGCTTCACATCGGCATAGACGGTTTTGAATTGCGGATTTGCCAGTGAGCTCATCAAGGTGTCAAAGCTGTGTTTCACATCACCCGCCAAGATAGCGCTACCGTCTGAGAACTTGGCCTCAGCACGAATCCGAAACACGACAGACATCTTGTCTGTTGCTACTTGGATATCTTCTGCAATCAATCCATAGGCACTAGAGACCTCATCGGCACTGCCAACCGCTAAAGACTCAAACATCAACTGAGCCACACCAGGGGCGGCGACACCCCGCAAGGTAAAAGGGTTGAATTTATCAAAGCTGGTACGGCGATCTGGATTAGGCAGAATTAATGTTCCACCCCTGGGAGCTTGCGGATTGACATAGTCAAAATGGCTAAATCCGTCTGCATATTTAGGCTTCCCGTACTGAGCAATCCCCTGAGCAGCAGAGGCCAAATCAACCGCTACCCCAGCCAGAATGGCTAAGAGCAGGAAAGTGGGGATTTGGCGGATGGCGGGGAACATGGGCATATATGCAACAATTGTAGATAGCAAACCACATTTGAAGCAAAGGACACAACATGGGCTTTCTCGCTGGCAAAAAAATTCTGATTACCGGCCTTCTTTCTAACCGCTCTATTGCCTATGGTATTGCCAAGGCATGTCACCGCGAAGGGGCTGAACTAGCCTTTACCTACGTTGGTGAGCGCTTTAAAGACCGGATTGTCGATTTCGCCAAAGAATTCAATACCGAGCTGATTTTTGACTGTGATGTTGGTAGTGATGAGCAAATTTCCGCCCTATTTAAGGATTTAGCAAAATCCTGGCCTCAGTTTGATGGTTTCGTCCATGCAATCGGTTTCGCACCACGCGAAGCCATTGCCGGTGACTTTTTAGAAGGCCTTTCTCGCGAAGGCTTCAAAATTGCCCACGATATCTCTGCTTACAGCTTCCCAGCAATGGCAAAAGAAGCTTTACCAATGTTGCGCGATAAATCTTCCCTGCTGACGCTGACTTACTTAGGCAGCATGCGCAACGTGCCGAACTACAACACCATGGGTCTGGCTAAGGCCTCACTCGAAGCCTCAGTGCGTTATATCGCCGGCTCAGTGGGACCAAAAGGGATTCGCGCCAACGGCATTTCTGCCGGCCCAATCAAAACTTTGGCTGCTGCTGGCATTAAAGGCTTTGGCAAGATTTTGGAAGCAGTTGAGCAAACCGCCCCAATGCGTCGCAATGTGACGATTGATGATGTTGGCAATACTGCTGCTTTCTTATTATCTGATTTGGCAAACGGCATTACCGCTGAAATCATTTACGTCGACAACGGCTTTAGTCAAGTCGTCGGCGGAATGGAAGAGGTTTGAGTGTTCCACTTAGCGAGGCCCTGAAGTTTTGGGCCAAGCTTGGCTTTATTAGTTTTGGGGGGCCTGCAGGACAAATTGCAGTCCTTCACCAAGAGCTTGTTGAGAAGCGCCGCTGGATTTCTGAGCGGCGCTTTTTACATGCACTGAACTACTGCATGCTCCTCCCCGGGCCAGAAGCCCAGCAGCTAGTGACCTATATCGGTTGGCTCATGCATCGCACTTGGGGCGGCGTGCTCGCGGGCACCCTCTTTGTGCTGCCATCACTCATTATTTTGATTGGCTTGTCTTGGGTTTACATGACCTTTGGACAAGTGCCTTGGATTGCCGCCATCTTCTTTGGCATCAAACCCGCAGTAACCGCCATCGTCTTACATGCAGCCGTCCGAATTGGTAAACGCACCATCCACAATCAAGTATTGAGATGGATTGCGTTTGGCTCGTTTCTGGCAATCTTCATCCTCAATCTTGCTTTCCCCATCATTGTCTTATGCGCCGCCTTAATTGGCATATGGGGCGGTAAACGCTATCCAGAATATTTTCAACAAACCCCATCGCACGGCAATGGCAAGGACAAACATTACGGCACCGCCTTGATTGACGATCACACCCCCACTCCAGACCATGCCAAGTTTTCTTCTAAGAGATTGATGCAGCAGAGTTCTGTTTTTATAGCACTCTGGTTAATTCCATTTCTGGCTCTTGCCCTGCTTTTTGGCTGGAAAACACTCTACCCACAAATTGCTTGGTTTTTTACCAAGGCAGCATTTCTGACTTTTGGTGGTGCCTATGCAGTACTACCTTATGTTTACCAAGGTGCGGTCGATCAGTTTCATTGGCTTAGTGCTGGCCAAATGATAGATGGTTTAGCACTTGGTGAAACCACCCCTGGACCACTCATCATGGTAGTAGCCTTTGTTGGCTACCTAGCTGGACATATTCAAAACCTCATTGGTAATACCAATCCATTTTGGTTTGGGGTGCTGGGCGCCTGCGTTGCCACCTGGTTCACTTTTCTACCGTCCTTCTTCTTGGTGCTAGTTGGCGGGCCTTTAATTGAGTCTACCCATGGCAAGCTGAGCTTTACCGCACCTCTAACCGCCATCTCCGCAGCCGTAGTCGGCGTCATTGCCAACCTAGGCCTCTTCTTTGCTTATCACGTCTTCTTTCCACATGGTCTTGGTGGCTCGATCTCCTGGATTTCTATCGCCATCAGCCTGTTTGCTGGCCTCGCCCTCTTTAAATTTCAAAAAGGGGTGCTCTCCGTTTTGACTGGATCTGCTCTGGCAGGTTTACTGAGTTATTTAGTTGCTAGTTTATTGACCTAGCAACGCTTTATTTTGGGATGAAATTGGCATAATGGAAGCTATGCGAATCGAAGCTCAAACCATCACCCATCTCCAAGAATGGCTCGGGAAAACTGAGACCCTTCAAGATATCGTTACTGCTGCACCCGTCAAGGCATTATCAGCAACACTAGATCGACCTGACCCTGCACCCACTGATGGAACCTTTCTTCCAGAGTTATGGCATTGGCTGTATTTTTTGCCCTGCGCCCTTCAATCTGAAATTGGTCCAGATGGACATCCAAAGCGTGGGGGCTTTTTACCCCCCGTACCATTGCCACGACGTATGTGGGCCGGAAGTCGTGTTCAGTGGTTAGCGCCATTGTCGGTGGGAGATCAAATTGAACGTGTTTCCAAAATTGAATCCGTTACCCATAAAGCAGGCCGCACTGGCGACCTCATCTTTGTCTTGGTCAAACATCAAATCTCCAATCAACATGGCTTAGCGATCGTTGAAGAGCACGATATTGTTTACCGCGATGCTCCAGGCCCAGACGACAAACCCGTTGCGCCAACGCCAGCACCTACGGATGCTAAGTGGACAAAGACCATTACGCCGGATGATGTTTTGTTATTTCGTTATTCAGCGCTGACATTTAATGGTCATCGCATTCATTACGATCGCCAATATGTTACTGAGGTTGAAGGCTATCCGGGTTTGATTGTTCACGGCCCTTTGATTGCTACCTTATTGGTAGACCTGGTACGTCAAAGCATTCCAGGTTGCACCCTCAAGAGTTTTGAGTTCCGTGCCATTCGCCCCACCTTTGACATCAATATCTTCAAAGTGAGTGCTAAGCCTGATCTTGCGAAAGACTCGTCCGGAAAAACAATTTCCATCTGGGCCGAGGATCATGAAGGATGGCTCACGATGCAGGCGACTGCCGTATTGGCGTAATCAAAAGATAATTTATCCATGACTACTCAGACGACTCAAGATCTTTCCCGCGAGCTTGCGACCTTTGCAGCCAATCTAAGGGCAGCAGATATTCCAAATGATGTCATGAATCGCGCTGAAGATTTACTGGTGGATTGGTTTGGCTCAGCTATTGCTGGTAAAGGTTCGCGTCCAGTTGAAACGATTACGCAGTTTGCTCAAAGCATGGGTGGCTTTAACAACACCAATCCTGGCAGTGCTGAAATTCTGATTAACCGCACGAGCTCGAGCCCCTTCTTGGCCGCGCTAGCCAACGCAGCTGCCTCACACGTAGCCGAGCAAGATGATGTTCATAATGGCTCTGTCTTTCATCCGGCCACGGTTGTGTTTCCTGCAGCGCTAGCGACTGCGCAAACGATTGGCGCCTCAGGCGAAGATCTGCTAGTCGCTGCTGTTGCTGGTTATGAGGTTGGTATTCGCGTTGGAGAATTTCTGGGGCGCTCACATTACAAAATATTTCACACCACAGGAACTGCGGGCACTTTGGCTGCTGCCGCTGCCGTAGGGCATCTACTCAAACTCAACCCTACGCAAATGTTGCATGCCTTCGGCTCTGCCGGTACGCAGTCTGCAGGCCTTTGGGAGTTTCTCCGCGATGCTGCAGACTCTAAACAGTTGCACACCGCACATGCCGCCTCTACCGGACTCATGTCGGCCTACTTAGCTCAATCGGGCTTTACTGGTGCGGAGCACATCCTAGAAGGTAAACAAGGCTTAGCAGCCGGCATGTCGAACGATGCAGATCCGAGCAAGCTGATTGATCGCTTGGGGAGTCGTTGGACCATTGCTGAAACCAGCTTTAAGTATCACGCCTCATGTCGTCACACCCACCCTGCTGCAGATGCCTTGCTGCAAGTCATGCTTGCACATCAGCTCAAACCCAGCGATATCGCCAAAGTAGAAACCTTAGTTCATCAAGGTGCAATTGATGTGCTTGGCCCCGTGACTGATCCAGCAACAGTGCATCAATCCAAATTTTCAATGGGCACTGTATTGGCATTGATTGCCCACTATCAATTTGCAGGCTTGCAGGAATTTGATCAACACTTTCATGATCAAGCAATTTGCGCTTTCCGCGATCGCGTCACCATGGCTTTGGATTCCGAAGTGGATAAGGCCTATCCACAACGTTGGATTGGAAAAGTCAAAGTCTCTTTAAATAATGGCGAAGTTTTAGAAGGTCGCGTTGATGAACCCAAGGGTGACCCCGGTAATACGCTCAGCCGCGCCGAGATAACTGATAAGGCGATGCGTCTCGCTGCATTTAGTGAGGGCGCCACTCCGACTGAAATGAGCGCCGCCATTGAGCGCTTGTGGAATATCCGCAAACAAGCCAAGATGGGCTTGTTAATCTCCTAGCCCCTTACTTTATTAGCCCCTCACATGAACCCACTCGATACACCCACTGGCTTTAGCAGTACCTTCCTATTCGTTCCAGGCACTCGCCCAGAGCGTTTTGCCAAAGCCCTAGATAGTGCTGCCGACAGCGTCATCATCGATTTAGAGGATGCGGTTACTGAAGAAGATAAAGAGGAGGCGCGGGATGCTATCCGCACCGCTTGGCCCACATTTACCGCGGAACAAAAAAAGCGCCTGATCATTCGCTCAAACTCTCCCGGCAGCAAGTTTTACGCGGCAGACCTCATCTTGGTCCAGGAGCTCAATGCCGCCGGTTTACTCATTCCTAAAAGTGAGTCGCTAGACCAAATTAATGGGGCCGCACTCATTCTTCCCAACACCGCAATCATCCCGATGATCGAGACCGCGCTGGGCTTACACAACCTAGATGAAATAGCGAACTCAGAGCAAGTGCTACGCTTAGCAATAGGCAACCTTGATTTACAGGCCGACCTCGGAATGGTGTGTGATGCCCAGGAAACTGAATTGCAAACTGCCCGTTTTCAGATTGTGTTGGCCTCTCGCTTGGCGCAAATTGCCCCTCCAATAGATGGGGTTACTCCTTCCACCGACAACATTGAGCGCATTACCGATGATGCAGAGCGCGCTAAAAGAATGGGGTTTGGGGGAAAACTTTGCATTCATCCAAAACAAGTTGCCTTGGTTAAGAGTGCCTTTATGCCTACAGCGGCTGAGGTCTCTTGGGCTCATCGAGTCATTGAAGCCGATAAAGCATCCAAAGGTGGTGCCGTGAAATTAGATGGCCGCATGATTGATCGGCCGGTAGTTTTATTGGCTCAAAGAACACTGGCAGTTGCTGGTAAACCCTAAAGCCGATAGTATTTAAAAGTGGCAAAATTAGCACGTTTTACAAATTAACGGAGACATACATGAAATTAAAGAAAACTTTATTTGCTGGAATAGCTGCTGTTATCAGCGCCAGTACTTTATTAGGAAGCAACATTGCTTCTGCCCAAAAAGATTGGCCAACTAAATCCATTCAATTGGTTGTTCCATTTTCAGCTGGTGGCCCTACTGACTCTATCGCACGATTAATTGCAGTGCCAATGGGTCAAGCTTTAGGTCAAACGGTTGTAGTTGAAAACGTTCCCGGCGCTGGTGGCACGATTGCGTCTACTAAAGTTTCTCGCGCAGCTCCAGATGGCTACACCATCTACATTCACCATATGGGCATGGCTACAGCAAACGCGCTGTACGACAAACTCCCATATGACCCAATGACCAGCTTTGAATACATCGGCCAAGTAGCTGACGTACCAATGGTATTGCTGGGTAAAAAAGATTTGCCTGCCAACAACTTTAAAGAGCTCGAAGCCTACATCAGAACTAATGGCTCTAAAGTAACGATGGCTAACGCTGGTCCTGGCGCAGTGTCACAACTATGCGGCCTATTGTTCCAAAGTCGTTTAGGCGTTAAGTTAACTAACATCCCTTACAAAGGAACTGGTCCTGCTTTGACCGACCTCTTGGGTGGTCAGGTTGATCTCTTGTGCGATCAAACTACACAAACCATTCCTTACATCAAGGACGGTCGTGTAAAAGCATTTGGTACAACAACCATGAAGCGTTTGCCCGCAATTCCTAATGTGCCAACATTGAACGAACAAGGCCTCAAAGGTTTTGAAGTGAAAGTTTGGCATGGTGTGTACGCTCCAAAAGGTACTCCACAGCCAATTCTGGATAAGATCAATGCTGCTTTGAAGAAAGCCTTGAATTCACCAGACGTTCAAAAGCGTTTGAACGATTCCAATATCGATATCGTACCAATGGATAAAGTATCCGCCAAAGGCCTCAAGAGTCATCTTGAAAGCGAAATCAACGTATGGGGTCCAGTCATTCGTAAAGCCAATATTCCAGATTAATTCTCGGAATAGTAGTCAACAAAAAAGCCAGCGATCTGCTGGCTTTTTTGTTACCTGAAAATTGACTCAGTTACTAGATCACCAATAATTAACCTGCTCTAAAGAGGTAACCCGACTGCGCCTTTTCACGACGCTTGCGATACATCGCATTCGGTATTGCAATCAGCGCCCAGATTGCCAAGAAGGGATCTAGTAGATAGTCCCAGAGGTTTGCAGATTCATGCCAATGAGCCGCCCAGGCAATCATCGCGAATGAAATAATCCAAACACCTTTGGTCCAGCCCGCTAGTCCACAGGCAACAGCAAAGAGAATGACGGCAATCAACAGCGTAATAGAGCCGTAACCCCACGCATAGGGATCCACCATTCCGAAACCAAGAGCTAGGGGATAAAACGCTATCGCAATCAGCGCTAATGACACCTTAAATCCAAGCGGCGTCTTTTTAGCAGATGGCAGTATGGACCCCCACAATAAGAGCATAGAAACAATACTGAGCTCACCAGTAACGCCACGCACATAGGCCGATAAAGGTAATTCAAGCGACATTCCTAGGGGCCAGAAAAATAGATTTCCCAATAACAAGATTCCAGCTAGGCGAATTACAAATGGGATCTCTGTTGAGGATACTTTTTGCACGAGAATCATGAGCACTACCGCACAGGTAAGCGACATCTCAAGCAAAGCAATGATTTGTAAGTATGGGGTCATCATTGCACTTCCTTTTCCTTGAGATTACTTGCAGCATGCTTAAGCCAATTCGCAGGGAAATAAACATGCTTAATCTTTTTTCGTTCCCAGGTGTAGACAAGATGGACATCTTCACCGCTGGCAGAAATTAAATACGGGTAAGAGAACTCTCGATGCAAATCATTCACCAAGGACTCATCATCCTCGAGGACTTGAATCACCTTCCATTGAAGGAAGTTTGATTCACGCATCACCATGACCAAGCGGTAGCGCCCTGCTTCAATATTATTGAGCACCATTAATCGCGTACCATTAGCTAAAGTGAGTGCAGCAACTGCTGAATTTGGGTTTGGAATCTCAAGATCCCCTATTGCTACCCAAGACTGCCCAGCATCTTTTGTTTCACTAACTGGAATTTGCTTTGGCTGTGAGCTTGATCGAGTTTGACGGAAAAAAGCACTTGCCTCTTGCGGTCCATCGGTAAAGACTACGGGCTGAATCGCACCTCTACCAGAGCTCATACGGCGTTTATCTATCACCTGACTCGCTTCGACTCTGAGGAACTCACCAAAGCGGCCAATCCACTCGTGATATGCCGGCAGACCAAGACGTCCATCCGCAAATGCAATGGCTGGAGACTTCACTAAGGTGCTGAGATTAATTAATGGTGAGCTAATAAGTCGCTGAGGCCGATCCCAAGTCAAACCCTCGTCATCTGAAATCACTGAAGAGATTGAGCTGCCTGCCCAACCCCCAATAGATACAGTCACAAAAAATAACTGCATGCGACCATCAGCCATTCTTGCGGGAACCGGGTTGCCTAGCTTGGCAATGTAACGGGATAAGCCCTTCTCAGCACTAACGCGATCCATTACTACAGTTGGAGCACTCCACCTCGATGCCTGAGGATCAAAAACAGATGTATTAATGACAACGTCTGGCGCACCCTCACGACTTCCTGCAAACCAAAAAGCTCTGACTCCACCATCCCTGAGCGCAATTAAAGAGGCGGCATGCACTGATGGCGCCCCAGTATCCGGCAGCCAATCACTCCGCAAACTTGGCTGAGCAATTTTTACTGGCGTAGAATTTTTTACATTCTTACTTGGCTTGCTGATTTCGTTTGGTTCCAATACATCATCCAGTGGATTGGCATTGCTGACTGGAACGTCGTTTGCGAACAGCGCCCATGTCGGACGACTATCAATGTGAAGGTAACTGAGCACTGAAGCAAGTAATAAAAAACTAAAAGCAATGACACGGCTCATCGACAAGCATCCTTACCTATTAAGGGCAACGCAATTGTTGCTGGCGTAGAAATTAAATATTCATTCACAAAGAGGTGTTCCCCAATATGACCTCTGAGTATCGCCTGAATTTCAGCTTCAGAATGACGGGCTCGCATTTCCATACGTTTACCCACGATCTTGCAAGATTCACACAGCACGGGATCCACGCCAATCGGTGACTGCGCTGCTAGCAACGGATAAGTACTAGTCAGCAAATCAATTTGGCCAGCATCCTTGGCTAAGTAACCATGCAATATTGCTCCTGGCAATAAGAGCCGATACTCCTCATCCTTGGCGCGATAGTCGCAAGGCACCCAAACATCTTTTCCAGCAACATCCTGAATAGTGCTTTGTGAATATCGACCCAAAGAACCCTCCAAAGGAGATAGGCTAGTTGTCAGCGCACAGTAGCAAAGAAAGCATCCAGCCAAAGCGATTGCTTTGCTTCTCTCTCGATTGAATATGCCGAGCAGTATGAAGGCAATCGAGACTCCCATGAACCCCCAGTGCCAAGGGGAATAACTCCAAATGTCGGGCTGACCCAAGAAATTCGATAACTGTAAATTTCCACCAACCCAAGTGAGAGCTGAAAGTAAGACCAACTGCAGTAGCAATGCAATCCGAAATCCCCACAAAGGCAATCGATCCCAGTACATTGCGATTAAAGCAGCAAATGCTGGCATCACTGGAAGTAGATAACGACCAGAGCGCTGACTTGGCAAACTAAACACAATGAAAAAAGCCAACACCATGAGTAGCAACAGGCACTCTTCAATCGATATAAAACGCCGCTCTCGCCAACATTGAATCAATGTAGAAATCAATACAAAGGTGAACAGACCCGCATTCGCTAGGGTCGTTAAGGCCAGCATCCAAATGCTATCCCCGCCACGCACTAAATCTAAAAGGTAGCTTGAGCTACGCGCAGCAAACTTGCCCGCATTCTCACCAAGAACAAATTCTTTCCAAACCGCCTCTGGAAAGGGGTCCAGCAAAAACCAGAGAGCAAATACACCCAAGGCCAGAATGGCAACCAAAATCACTTTATACAAATCTTGCAATAAGACCTTTGGCAGACTCCATTTACGCCAGCGCCAGAAGAATAATCCCAGCGCAAATGTGGCAGGAACAATATAAGCAAACGATTTTGATAGCAAGGCCATACCAAAGCAGGCGCCCGCCAATACTGGAAATAATAGTTTCGACTCAAACGCTGCCCTGCCCCAATAGAGCAGCGCAAAAAATGGCAAACTTAACCAAAATACTTCAGGGGGATCCGTCAGAAATGGGCGTCCATAGCGGTAAGTCGCAAAAAAGGAGAGCCATACTAAAGCTGCTAATAAGCCGGTCTGTTTTTTGCCGCTAAAACGAGCCACCGCCAAAAATAAGAAAAATGCTGTTAAGCCGGTATATAAAACACTGGGCCAACGCAGCGCTAGAAGAGTCCAATCACTACCCCAGCCAGTACTAGCAATACCCTCCCAAAATACCAAGGGAGGCTTGGTATTTTTTATACCATCCATCTCAGACTGCAGAGGCAACCAAGCTCCGGAATCTGCAGTCATCCTGACGATGTGCATATAGGGATACTCATCCCCATTTTTAGGAGCAAAGCGACTATCCAAACCATATAGATAGGTAAATACACCTAGAAGTAGGATAAAAATTGCATTTCGGTAAGTGAATGAGCCTCGCATACTGCTAGTTTATAGGTCTTGGGTTTAAATGCTAAAAACTATCGGCAGCAATAACCTCGCTTTTTGCTCTGAGCTTATTGAAAATCAATCTAAGTAAAATTACTAATCCGGCCATTATCTGATTAAGATAGGATATATCAGCAACATCCCAAGAACAGCTTTATGTATGACGGAGACTATCCCTATGCGAGTGAAGTACTTAAAACCTATTTTGGTGGCTAGCGCCATGATTGGCCTTAGCCAGTGGAGCGGGCTAAGCCACGCCCAAACTGCCGACCAACTATATAAACGCAGCCTTGCTGCAACCTGCGCTAATTGTCATGGTACTGATGGTAAGGGTGTGGTTGATGGCGGAATGCCGCTGATTAACAATCTCACTAGTCAAGAGATGCTGGCTAAGCTCAAGGCATACAAGAGCGGTGCACTTGAAGGCACCATCATGCCTCAGCTAACAAAAGGCTACACAGAAGAACAACTCACCACTATTGCCAATCAACTTGGCAAGAAACAATAAGGAGGCGCCATGGATCGTCGACATTTTATAGGTCAGAGCGCTGCAGCAGTAGGTCTACTCGCAGGGCTCTCTAGCCAAACAAAAGCAGCTTCTTTACAAAAAGCAGAAATCCTCGTTATCGGTGGTGGATATGGTGGCGCTACTGCTGCTAAATATTTACGCTTATTCTCCAATAACACTGCGCGAGTAACTCTCATCGAGCCAAATACTTCATTTATCTCGTGCCCAATGTCCAATTTAGTTATTGGCGGCTCGCGCACTTTAGCTGAAATTACCTCTCCGTATGACACTCTCAGCAAGCGTCATGGCATCAAGATTATTCAAGATAGCGTCAGCAGTATTGATCCAGATAAGAAAACAGTTACGCTCGCCTCTGGCAAAACATTGCGTTACGACAAAGCCGTTGTATCCCCTGGCGTTTCACTGAACTTCAAAAGTATTGAAGGCCTTGCTCAAGCCAACAAGGATGGCGTGACTTTGCAGGCCTGGAAAGCAGGACCAGAAACTGTGGCACTGCATAAGCAGATTGCCGCTATGCGTGAAGGTGGCACTTTTGCAATTACCATTCCAGAGGCTCCATATCGTTGCCCTCCCGGCCCTTATGAGCGGGCTTGCCAAGTGGCGAACTACCTTAAACAACGTAATCCTAAAGGCAAGGTAGTCATTTTGGATGCCAACCAAGATGTCACCTCTAAAGGGGCATTATTCAAAAAGGTTTGGGCTGAGCAATATGCCGGAATCATTGAGTACCGACCAAAGAGTAATGTAGTTGGTGTTGATGCCAAAACCAAAACACTCAAACTCGAAGTTGAGGATGATGTGAAAGCCGATGTCTTGAATGTCCTTCCACAAATGGCTGCTGGTGAGATTGCGATTAAATCCGGATTAGCCAATTCCAATGGTCGTTGGGTGAACGTCAATTTCCTCAACTTTGAATCAACTGCCCGCAAGGACATCCACGTCTTGGGCGATGCGATTCAAATCGCACCATTAATGCCGAAGTCTGGCCACATGGCTAACCAACATGCCAAAGTGGCAGCTGCAGCTATCGTTGCAGAGTTAAGTGGCTGGGAAGTGAATCCAGCACCAGTACTCACCAACACCTGCTACAGCTTTGTGAATGATCGAGAAGTGGTTCACGTTGCCAGCGTTCACCAATACAACGCTGCTGAGAAAACCTTCAAGACCGTTCCTGGTTCTGGTGGCCTCTCACCTGCTCCAACTACGCTTGAAGGCGTTTATGCTTGGGGCTGGGCGCACAACATCTGGGCTGATAGTTTGGGTTAAGAGTATTTCCGCTTATTAAAAAAGAGGCCTCGGCCTCTTTTTTAATGTCTACAGAGATTTGCCCATATCAATAATTCGCTTGCGTCTTCGCTTGCTAATGAATAAGAAGATGATCGCCACTATGGGAGCAGCAATTGCAGCAACAATTTCTGGATGAATCGCAAAGCCAGCCTCTTTGCCGCCCTTGGCAACATAGGCCAATAAACTCACGGCATAGTAAGTTAAGACCAGGACTGACAGACTCTCTACAGTCTCCTGCAATCGCAATTGCAAACGTGCGCGCTGATCCATGCTAGCGAGTAATTTTTGTGTCTGCTCTTCATTCACAAACTCAATACGCGTTCTTAAGGTTTGAGTTGTTCTTGAAATGCGATCAGACAATTCCTTTAATCTTCGTTGCGTCCAGATACAGGTACCCATAGCGGGTTGAAAACGTCGATCCATAAACTCGGAGAGGGACTGCACTCCAGCTATCGGGGATTCAGCTAGCTCATACAAGTTCTTACTGAGCAATTGGCTATAGGCCTCAGAAGCAGTAAAGCGCAGTCCATATCCCGAGATCCACTGCTCAGCCCTTGATGCCAAATGAGAAAGTTCACCCAAAAACTGCCCGTCTTTTTCAGTATGTACACCGGGCTCGGTTTGTAACTGGGAGATGCTTTTAGACAAGTCCGCTAATTCCGACTCCGCACTTCTCAGCGGCATAGATAGACTCTTGGCAACGGGAAAGGCAATCATGGCTGCCATACGATAGGTTTCTGCTTCAGCGATCGCTCGCGCCACACGGCCAGCCTGGCGTGAACCTAAAACATCATGCGGAATAAAGTAGGAGATAAACCCATCCTCATCCAAGCGCAAATCCGTCCACAGCTGAGCCTTCTTGTTCGACAGAATGTAGCTACCCAATACAGTATTTCCACTAAAAATGGCAGATACTTCTTGAGCCTCCGCAAATAGTGCGCGATGTTCAAATGCTAGATCTAAGGCAGAAATTCTTTCACCCCCCGCTTCAACAATGGTGGGGCATCCTAAGCCTTGAAATAGTGCATCCAAATCCTTTTCAAGAGCAAGGCGAGACTCTAGGAGTGGTCCAGTAATTTTGATGGGGTTATGCACAATCGCTGCGATAGTTGCAAACTCACCATGCAACTCCCATTTGATAAGCACCCTCTCCGGCTCTGGCGCCAAGGTGAGCATCTTAAAAGAATGGTCTTGTTCATTATCGCTAGAAATACCCAATGCAGCGCTAAGCTTTTGAATCCACTCAATTTGAGTCTGGCGAGAATTGGCATCTAGCAAAAAGGATTGCGAGAGCACCCTTTCATTCGGCCAGAGAGCAATTGGCGGACGCGCATGTACCTCTTCGTGTAACTGTTTTCGAGCAGGGTGATCGTAAGGTTTCATCAGAATTACGTGTTAATAAGTATTAACAAACTATACGCCACTGGGGCCCTCTTGGAACTGAATGGGATGAAAGCCTCGATTTAAGCAACTCCGTACATAATCAATGCTAGTCCGCAAAGCGAAGTAATCACCGGACATGCTTTTTGAAACCCTTAACTGAAGAGCTTGATATTCGAGTAAATCAAGTTTCTTAAGGTATTCATCTTTTGATTCTGGGTCGAAGTTAGTAGCTAACTCTTGCTCATACGTCTTAAGAACACCATAGAGCAGATCTATCTTCCGGCGCATGCGTTTATTGCGATAACCCGGCAACGTCAACAGCACCGGGTAAGCCAATGCGCAGAATGGTAGCAATACAAATACTAGGCGGTTAATCAACTCAGCCAACCAAAATGGCAAATAGGTCATTAATAAAGGTGAGCCATTTTTTTCGTAATGAAGTGCCACCGGGCTCTCAGGCATGATTGTATTTTTAAATGATGGAAACTCGCCACGCTCCGCAAAGAAGGAGGTATTACCATTGATTTCTCGTGCAGCCTCAAGGAATAAAAACTGAAGGGCTGGATGCATTCTGTCATCGATCAGCAAATTAGTTGTTGAGGCCATGAGTTTGATGTCCGTTGCTGGAAAGTTTCGCGACAAACTAAACGCACCTGCCGGGACATTCAGAATTTGCATATAAGGCAGCAAACGAGAATACGCTTCTGCCCGAGGGAAGGCGGCTAAATGGAAGTTCGGATCTGCTAGCAATGTTTGCACATTGGGCGCTTCATAGGCATCCACAATAAACGCTGCCTCAATTACCCCTTTTTTTAAAGCCTCTACTGATTGGGCGCCAGAGAGATTTAGGAAATGAGCGCCCTCCTCAAATCCGTTGGCCTTAAGGATGTGCATCGCCTGGGCATAAGTTCCGCTGCCCATTGCACCTACAGACATTTTAGAATTCAGGAAAAATTTGGAGCGCTCCTTAATTTCCTGAAAATCATTTGCCTTGACCTCAGGGCCGCGATAGAACAACCAAATCGGATCGTAAGAAATTGCCCCCAAAGATTCCACACCCCGAACACCATGGGGATTAAATACACCAGCTTGCACAAAAGCAGCCTGCACGGGATCTTTGCGATCGACTAAATGCGCAATATTCTCTTCAGCCCCCTTAGTTGCAAGTAACTCAAGGGAAATTCCTTTTTTCTTAAAAAAAGTAGCGTACTTCTTGCCCAGGGCATCATAGGATCCGCCGGGCTGGCCCGTTGCCATCACAACATGCCGGGGCGGTGGCGGATCGGCGTACCACCAAATCCCCATTAAAACCAATAACAAAATCGTTAAAAGGGGCCAAGCCTCTTTTAAGAACTGAGTAAAGTCGCCCCACTTTTCCTGGGCGGTCTCATAGAGACCGAGGAAGGTTTCATTAATGTCTTGTTTGATGCTTCCCATGGAAGGCCAATCGGCAAATATGTCAAAAGCTAATGATAATGTGCTTACCCCCTCCATAAAAGATCTTCATCATGCTAACTCTCCGAAAAGCACATGACCGTGGCTTTGCAGACCATGGCTGGCTCAAAAGCTTTCACTCCTTCTCGTTTGCTGGCTACCATGATCCCAAATTCATGGGCTGGGGCAATTTAAGAGTGATCAACGAGGATCGAGTAGCGGCGGGCATGGGGTTTGGCAAGCACGGTCACCGCAATATGGAAATCATTAGCTATGTTTTATCTGGCGAATTGGCTCATGAGGACAGCATGGGGAATATCAAAGGCATTCCGCCAGGCGATGTTCAACGCATGAGCGCCGGAAGTGGCGTTACCCATAGCGAGTTCAACCACGCTAAAAATCAAGTTACCCATTTCCTACAAATTTGGATCGAGCCAAACGCCATGGAAATTACTCCAACTTACGAGCAAAAATCGATTCCCACGCAAGCCAAACAAGGGAAACTCTGCCTCATTGCCTCCCCGGATGGTGTGGGCCATTCCGTCAAAATTCATGCGGATGCCAGGATGTACGCGGGTCTTTTCGATGGGGCCCAATCAGAGCAAATAGAACTTGACCCACAGCGCAAGGCTTATGTTCATCTTGTAAAGGGCGTCCTTCATATCAACGGCATACCCCTCTCCGGTGGAGATGCCCTCTTGATAGAAAATGAGAACAATCTACTCATCAGCAAGGGTAAGGATGCTGAAGTCATTATCTTTGACCTGAGTCATTAAAAATTTGTCATTTGAGTCATACGATTACTAGCTCACTGATCAACCTGAAACCTAATTAAAGCCCCATGATTGAAATCTCAGAAAAGCGCTTAATAGGGGTGATTATTCGACTCCATCCCAATGACAATATCGGGACAACGTATTTTTGAGCTGTTTCTCAGGACAACCTCAGGGGAAGCCTCTAAAAGTGAATTATTGGGCCTAGGGGATTACGAATTCGTACCCTGGCAAATTGGAGTGATGAGCTAAGTCAGCCAGAAGATAGAAATCAGCAGTAAGGACTGTAGAATTAAGCTTATTGATTCAATCAGGACTCCATCAGGATTATGAAATTCAGGGATTACTACGAGACACTTGGTGTAGCACGCAGCGCTACCGAAGCAGAAATTAAAACGGCCTACCGCAAGTTGGCGCGTAAATATCATCCAGACGTCAATAAAGAGGCTGGCGCAGAAGACCAGTTCAAAGAACTTGGTGAAGCCTACTCCGTTTTAAAAGATACCGAGAAACGCGCTGCTTACGATCGTATGGGTGCCAACTGGAAGAATGGCCAAGACTTCACCCCTCCACCGAATTGGAATGAAGGTTTTGAATATTCAGACAGCGGCTTTGGTGGTGGCTATGAAGGCGATCAAAGCGAATTCTTTGAGTCACTCTTTGGTAGAGGCAAACATCGCCAAGGTGGACGCAGTGGGAACCCAAGACAAGGCATGGACTTAAAGGGTCAAGATCACCACGCCAAAATACTCATCGATCTTGCTGATGCCTACAACGGCGCTAAACGCACTATTGCCCTTCACATGCCGACCCAAGATGCTAATGGTCATGTCAGCACTCAAGAGCGAAAACTCGATGTCAGCATTCCGAAAGGTATCAAGGCTGGGCAAAATTTACGCCTAGCCGGTCAAGGTGGACCCGGCATGGGCGCAGGGGGCGCTGGTGACCTCTACCTTGAAATTGATTTCCACCCAAATCCTATTTATCGCGTAGATGGCAAAGATGTCTATTTGGATTTGCCACTCGCACCCTGGGAGGCTGCACTAGGAACAACAGTCAACATCCCCACTCCCGCAGGCTCCACTCTGGAATTAAAAATTCCGGCTGGCACAGCGAGTGGTCGCAAGATGCGACTAAAAGGAAAAGGCATCCCCAGCAAAGAGGCTGGCGACTTATACGTCGTACCAAATATTGTTTTACCAAGCGCGGATACCGACGCACAAAAAGAAGCCTATCAAGCCCTAGAAAAGGCATTTGACTTCAACCCCAGAACCCATTTGAAGGGATGATCAACATGACCCAAACACAAATCACCTGGATCGAGGGTACAGTTATTGATGATGAGGTGCATATGAGCATTGTGGAGATATCACAAGCCACACGCGCACCGGAAGAGCTCATCATGTCCTGGGTATCGGAAGGCGTCTTAAGTCCTGCTGGCTCATCCCCAGAAGACTGGCGCTTTAGCGGAGATTCACTCAAGCGTGCAAAAACAGCTGCTCACCTCACACATGACTTAGAACTCAATACTCCCGGGGTTGCCTTAGCTCTCGATCTTCTAGATGAGATTACGCGCCTACGCAATCAACTGCTTCGAACGAATTTAGGTTAAGTTCGGTTGAGCTCAGACTTACTTAAACGTAATCCCAAGCAAGCCAAGGACATTAGTCTTTTTTCCGCCACCGCCTTAGGCATTGGCGGCATGATGGGTGCAGGTTTGTACTCATTACTAGGATTGGCTAGCTCACATGCTGGCACACATGTTCCCTTAGCTTTTTTGATCGGAGCTATTGCAGCTTCATTTTCGGTCTACTCTTACGCCAAGCTAGGGGCTGCATTTCCGAGTAGTGGTGGAGCTGCCACCTTCACGGTGATGAGTTTTGGGCCAGGGATTATTTCTGGCGGAATTAATCTCTTTCAATACATCGCCTACCTCATTGCTGCCGCTCTATATGCCGCAGGCTTTGTGGAGTACACCAATACCCTATTTGGTGGAGACCTATCGCCAATCTTATTGAAGTGCATTACCGCAGCAATCATTCTGACTTGTACTTTTCTTAACCTGCTGGGCCCGAGTTTGGTCGGCAAAGCAGAAATGATTGCAATTGGTTTGGTTGTGATTAGCCTGCTCGTATTTTCCGCTATGGGATTTAATCAGGCAGATTTCAAAGGTTTTCACATGGGTGGCGGATCCATTGAGGGAATTGCAGTAGCTGCCGGCATTCTCTATATTAATTTCCAGGGATTTGGGGTGGTGACTAACTCTTCATCCGCCATGAAAAGCCCTCAAAAAGAATTACCTCTAGCCATGTTTAGCGCACTCGTCTTAGTGACGGTTGCCTACTTAGCAGTCAGCATCGTAGTGGTACTGCTCATGCCACTCAATGTCATGCAAATTGACAATGGACATGTCTTGGCTGATGCAGCAAAACTGGTAGCCGGGAAACTGGGTTTTATCGTAATTAGTATTTCCGCCCTACTAGCCTGCGCGGCAGCGGTGAATGCCACTATTTTTGCCGCTTCTAATATCGCGGCTGATGTTGCAGAAAAGAAAGAAATCTCAAGTGCTCTGGGCAATACAGTGCTGAAGAATAATTTACACGCGCTCACTATGTCATCCATTGGGGTGATTTTTTTAGCCTTGATTTTTCCCTTAAGCGAAGTAGGTCAAATGGCTAGCCTGGCGTTTCTCTTGGTTTACGCCGTGATTACCTATGGGCATCTCCGCGTTCACCACCAGACAGGCGCTAAGCCAAAAATTCTGTGGTGTGCGATTGTGATTAACTTAAGCTTATTCGCTGCGCTTCTCATCAATACAATTAAGACGGCACCATCTAGTGCGATCGCCCTATTGATTGCGCTAGTCGGATCCTTCGCGATTGAAGGATTTTCACGCCTTAAATCTAGGCGCCTTAAAGCAGATTAAGATTCTGAGCGACTTAAGAGCAATTCCCAGCGTTGCAACTTCACCTCTAAATCAGCCGTAATTTCTGATAAGCGCGCTTGCATGCTTGCTGCTAGCTCAGGTTCATTCTTGTAAAGATCTGGATTGCTCATAGAAATACCGATCTCGGCTTGCTCCGTCTCTAGCACTTCGATTTGCAAAGGCAAAGCCTCCAACTCCAAGCGCTCCTTGCCATTGAGCTTTTGTACGCCACCCTTTGCAACTGCAGGCTTGGGCTCGATCTTAGATTCGGTTTTTACATCCGACTTTGACTCAGACTTCTCTGTCGCCTTGCTGCCACCATTGGCAGCTCGAATTTTATCTGAGCGTGCTTTTTGAATCTTCCAGTCTTCGTAACCACCCTCATACTCGCGCCAGAACCCATCACCTTCATTGGCAATGATGCTGGTCACCACATTATCTAAGAAGTAGCGATCATGGCTGACTAAAAACACGGTACCCTTATAGTCTTGGAGTAATTGCTCAAGCAAGTCTAGGGTATCGATATCTAAGTCATTGGTTGGCTCATCCAAAACCAATACGTTTGCAGGTCGCGCAAATAAACGCGCTAACAATAAGCGGTTGCGCTCTCCACCAGATAAAGTACTTACCGGTGAATTAGTTCGCTCTGGTGCGAATAAAAAATCACTTAAGTAGCTCTTGACGTGCTTCTTATTGCCATTGATTTCAATCCACTCGCTACCTGGGCTGATGTAATCTTCAAGCGAAGCATTAAGATCAAGACCTTCGCGCATCTGATCAAAATAGGCAACCTCAATCCGGGTGCCCATAGTTGCCGTGCCAGAATCCGGTGCAATGGTTCCGAGGATTAATTTCAATAGCGTTGTCTTACCAGCACCATTTGGCCCAAGCAGACCTACTTTATCGCCACGCAATATCGTTGCTGTGAAATCCTTCACAATCGGGCGGCCATAAGACTTGGAGACATTCTGAAGATCAGCTACGATCTTGCCGCTTCTATCCCCGGATGACACTGCCAGCTTAACTTGCCCAACCGCATCCCGTCTTTGTGAGCGAGTAGCCCGCAGATTTTCTAGGCGAGCAATACGTGCAACGCTGCGAGTACGTCTTGCTTCAACGCCTTTACGAATCCAAACCTCTTCTTGAGCAAGTAATTTATCTGCTCGCGCATTAGCCAAAGATTCAGAATTCATTTCCTGATCTTTTAATACTTCATAGGCCGAGAAATTCCCTGGATAAGTACGCAAGATTCCGCGATCTAGCTCCACAATCTGTGTGCAAACGTTATCCAAGAAGGCGCGATCATGGGTAACCAGAATGACAGAGCCTTTATATTCTTTTAGCAAATCCTCTAACCAAGAAATCGAATCTAAATCCAAATGGTTGGTTGGCTCATCCAGGAGCAATACATCAGGCATTTCAACTAAAGCGCGAGCCAAAGCAACACGCTTCTTAGTTCCACCCGATAAAGTATTGATCTTCAGGTCAGCATCTAAATGTAAACGATCTAAAGTTTCGTAAACGCGCTGCTCCCAATTCCAACCACTGAGCGCCTCCAATTGGGACTGCACTTCATCCAAGCGATGATGAGCGGCATCATCCCACTCCCCAATGCTGAGAGCTTCATACTCTTCACGTAGAGCTTTGGCTTGAGCTACGCCTTTGGATACCGCATCAAAGACAGTCTCTTCAGCCTCAAATATCGGCTCTTGTGGAACATAGGCAATCCGAAGGCCTTGCTGGTATTGCAGCAGACCATCATCCATTTTTTCTATGCCAGCCAAGATCTTCAATAAAGAGGATTTGCCAGTGCCATTACGGCCAATTAAGCCAACCCGCTCCCCAGATTCCAATGAGAAAGCAGTGTTTGCGAGGAGGTCAACGTGGCCAAAAGCCAGTTTTGCATCAGTGAGTACGATTAAAGCCATGGCGACATTATCGTCACTTCAGTCAAAGTGGTGATATTTCCAATAAACATGGGATGGAGAAGTAGAATTTACTCAAGCAAGATCCCCTAATAAAGAGATAAATGACCTGCAAGCTTAGCCCTGCCGCACCACGACTCATCCTCTTTGCAGGCCATGCGGGGACAGGCAAATCCACGCTTGCCAAAAAGGCATTGCCTCTGATTGTGGAAAAAACTGGTGAAGATTTTTTCTTTCTCGATAAAGATACGGTGTACGGCGCCTATAGCGCCCATGTCATGGAGCTCACCACCAACAATCCCAACGATCGAGATAGTCCTTTTTACCTCAAGAACTTGAGGGATTGGGAGTATGAGGGGCTCATAGCCATCGCCAAAGAAAATCTTCAACTTGGGGTGAATGTCATTCTGGTGGGTCCATTTTCCAATGAGATCCAAAGCGGCAGAATGTTCAAGCCAGAAGAGTTAGGTGTCCCAAGCGTATCAAGCATCAAAATTGCCTGGATTGATCTAAATGAGAATGAAGCAAAACATCGCATGGAAATGCGCGCTGACCCCAGAGATGAATACAAACTCCAGCATTGGGATCAATACATCAAACGCAGAATTGATCCACCAAAACATATCGCAATACAGCGCTTTGATAATCTACATTTTGATGAAGCGAAGTTCGAGAAATTAATCGATCACCTTATTCAATAAAGAGCAGACAAAAAAATAGAGCCCCTTAGGGGCCCTATCTCAAGAACTAAGAACTGAATTCTTAGAACTTGTAAGTCACACCAACCGCTGGCATCCAAGGATTTAAAGTCAACTTACCTGCGCTTGGGCCATATGCAGGACTAGAAACATTGGTCGACATCGTTGCATATTTCACATCAACGTTTAGACCCCAGTTTTTATCAAACATATAGTCCATACCAATTTGACCAACAGCACCAACACTAGAGCTGTCAACAGAGTATGTGCCATTGCCCAAATTATTTCGACTGCTGAAAATTGTGTAGTTCACACCAGCGCCAACATAAGGCTTAAAGGCGCCAAAATCAGTAAAGTGATATTGAAGAACCAATGATGGAGGAAGCGCCTTGATCGTGCCCAATTTATTACCACCGGCATCAATCTGAACGCTTTGTGGATAAGTCAACACTAACTCAGCAGCAATATTTTTAGTAAAGAAGTAAGAAACGTCAAACTCAGGAATGATTTGATCTTTAGCCTTTACATCCAATGTTTGAACGGCGCCAGTTTGACCATTAGCCCAAAGTAAATCAACAGCACGAACACGAATCATCCATGGATTTTCTGCTGCTGCCTGTGCTTGAGCGGCGATTGGAGCCAATGAAGCTACTGCTGCCATGGCTGCTACTAGAGTTTTAATACGCATGATGTACCCCTTTTCTGTTATCAATTTGATGAGTCTATTTTCAAAGTGATACTGGGGTAGTCATTTGATGTAAATCAAATGTAAGGGCTGCTGAAATTTTTTATTGGTTTAAAAGCAACACTCTTTTTATGGGTTTTTGATCTAGATCAAATTGATAGGCTTTTGAAGCTACTTTGCTTAAAGAACCTTGGAATAAGTGCCCCTTGCTTGGGATTCCCGCAGGTGACGATCAAAAGTCATCGCAACCCGCCTTGCCAATAATCTGCCCTTGATTGGGACAAGCATGGTGGCGCCCTGCCACTCTAAAAGGCCAGCTTCCTCCAGATGCTTTAACTCTTCAATTTCCGTTTTGAAATAGCTTTTGAAGTCAATTTGATGAGACTTGGCAAATTGACCTGTATCCAGAGCAAATTGGCACATCAACTCACCGATTAACTCGCGACGCAGTAAATCGTCTTTATCTAACTGCAGACCCCGGAGGGTAGGCAGATGACCATCATCGATCGCCGCATAGTATTCATCTAGAGTGCGGACGTTTTGAGAGTAACTATCGTCCACCTTGCCAATTGAGGAGATTCCAAAAGCCAATAGATCGCACTCTGCTTGAGTTGAATATCCCTGAAAGTTCCGATGCAGTTTTCCTTCTTTTTGCGCAATCGCTAATTCATCATCCGGCTTAGCAAAGTGATCCATACCAATAAATACATAGCCCGCCTCACCCAATCTTTCGATCGTATTAGAAAGTATGTCCAACTTATCTGCAGCGCCCGGTAAATCTGCTTCAGCAATTCTGCGCTGGGGTTTAAAGATATGGGGCAAATGCGCATAGTTATAAACAGAGAGACGATCAGGACTCATCTTGAGTACTGCATCAACTGTTTCTTTAAAGGTCGCAGGGGTTTGTTTTGGTAGGCCATAAATAAGATCTACGCTTCTGGATTTAAAGCCATACTTTCTGGACCAATCCATCACCGCTTGGGTTTCCTCAATGGTCTGCACGCGATGCACTGCTTGCTGAACTTCTAAATTAAAGTCTTGCACTCCAAGACTAATCCGATTAAAGCCCAGCTCGGCTAATAAGGCAATGTCTGCCTCAGTCACGCGACGCGGATCAATCTCAATAGAATATTCGCCACCAGGAAGCAAATCAAAATGCTCGCGCGTATGGTGCATTAACTCGATCATCTCTTCGTGAGATAAAAACGTAGGTGTGCCACCACCCCAGTGCAACTGGGTCACCGGAATCTTTTGCTGCGCACCCATCGCAGTGCAAACCATTGCCATTTCCTTAGCTAAATACTTGATGTACTTAGCGCTGCGCCCATGGTCTTTGGTAATGATTTTGTTGCAACCACAGTAGTAGCAAATATTGGGGCAAAACGGCAAATGAAAATATAAAGAGAGTGGCTCATTGACTTTAGCTACGCGTTGCAATGCGCCCAAATAATCTGATTCACTAAATTCATTATGAAAACGATCGGCACTGGGATAAGACGTATAGCGTGGACCATTGATGTCAAACTTCTGCAATAGCTCTGGATGAAAAAGAGCCTCTTTTTCATTTTGGGTGGACATAGGAACTACAGAACTCATCAGAAATCAGCTTATTGAATTATTGGGAAAGATAGTCAAGCGCAACTGCTTCTGCTACTTTAATCCCATCAACGCCTGCCGACAAGATTCCGCCCGCATAGCCAGCGCCTTCGCCCGCAGGATATAGGCCTTTGATATTTAAGCTCTGAAAGTTTGAACCCCTCGTAATGCGTAACGGAGAGGATGTGCGGGTCTCCACTCCTGTGAGTACCGCATCCTTCATTGAGAATCCCTTGATCTGCTTCTCAAAAGCTGGAATAGCTTCCCGAATCGCTTCGATAGCATAAGGGGGTAAACAATCAGCAAGATCAGTTAGATGAACGCCCGGCTTATAAGACGGCATCACCCTACCGAACTCAGTAGATGCTTTGCCTAGCAAGAAGTCTCCAACCAATTGCCCAGGAGCCTCATAGGTCGACCCACCCAACTCATAGGCTTTTGACTCCAGCGCCCTCTGAAACTCAATACCAGCCAAGGGGCCGCCGGGATAGTCTTCAGGAGTAATTCCGACCACGATGCCCGCATTGGCATTGCGCTCATTACGCGAGTACTGACTCATGCCATTTGTCACCACACGGTTTGGCTCGGAAGTGGCAGCAACAACCGTTCCACCTGGACACATACAGAAGCTGTAGACCGCACGGCCATTCTTGGCATGGTGAACTAGCTTGTAATCTGCTGCGCCAATGAGCTCATTGCCAGCATGTGGCCCTAGGCGAGCTTTATCAATTAGAGACTGGGGGTGCTCAATTCGAAAGCCTACCGAAAATGGTTTGGCTTCCATATAAACACCTGCCGCATGCAAGGCCTCAAAGGTATCTCGCGCGCTGTGGCCTAAGGCGAGCACGACATGATTGGCAGCTAGATCAGGCTGCCCTTCTATTTTGACGCCAACAATCTGATCATTCTGAATATCAAAGCCGATCACCTTTTGTGAGAAACGAATTTCTCCGCCAAGATCAATAATTTCTTGACGCATTTTTTCAACTACGCCAACCAATCGAAATGTGCCGATATGTGGCTTGGCTACATATCGAATCTCTTCAGGAGCACCAGCTTTGACAAACTCATTAATCACCTTGCGCCCATAAAACTTCGGGTCTTTAATTTGGCTATACAGCTTGCCATCAGAAAACGTACCTGCACCACCCTCGCCAAACTGAACGTTGGACTCAGGATTCAAGACATTCTTACGCCATAGACCCCAGGTATCTTGCGTGCGCTCACGCACCTTCTTGCCACGCTCTAAAACAATCGGCTTAAATCCCATTTGAGCTAACACTAGGGCCGCGAAAATTCCGCAAGGTCCAAAACCAATCACTACTGGACGCTCGAAGTTATCAGCCTGAACTTGCGCAGCATTTGCGACAAAGTGATAGCTGGTATCGGGAGAAGGTCTGATATGCACATCGTTAGAAAATTGCTTGAGCAACTTTTCTTCATCCTTTACCGATAAATCGACGGTGTAGATAAAGGCAAGGGCCACATTTTTTCTGGCGTCATAACTCCGCTTAAATACATCCGTCCGAATCAAGTCTTGAGCTTGAATGCTCAATCGCTTCAAGATCGCCTCCTCCAAAGCCTCGGGGGCATGGCTAATTGGCAGACGAAGTTCGGTAATACGGATCATGGGACTCTACGATACACAGTAAATAGGAGCAATTTTCCAAATAATACTGGGATAGGCAGGATCTCTCGGCTAAAAGGCGATAATGCGCCATGGCTCTACGCGCAACTATCCACAAAGCCGACCTCCACGTCGCAGATTCTGACCGCCACTATTACGGCAGTCACTCCCTTACCATCGCCAAACACCCTTCAGAAACTGAAGAGCGGATGATGGTTCGGATTATTGCGTTTGCCCTGCAAGCTCAGGAGGAATTAGTCTTTACCAAAGGCTTAAGCGATACAGATGAGCCGGACCTCTGGATAAAAGACCTTACTGATGCTATTCAGCTCTGGATTGAAATTGGTCAACCAGATGAGCGCCGCATTCTGAAGGCCTGTGGGCGCTCAGACCAAGTTATCGTCTATTGCTATGGTGGACATACTAGCAAGATCTGGTGGGATGGCATTGCCAATAAGTTGACTCGAGCACGCAACCTCCAGGTGATTTCCATTCCAGCAGAACAAGCTAAAGAACTCAAGAAGTTAGTTGAGCGCAGCATGGTCCTGCATGTGAATATTCAAGATGGAGAGGCGTATGTTTCTTCAGATATGGGCCAAGTCACCATTACCCCAGAAATTTGGCGCAACCAGCAGCAATGAAGCCCGTCGTTTTGGACACCAATATCTTGCTGGATATTTTTGTCTTTAATGATGAAAGGGCCGCCAGTTTAAAAGAAGCAATTGTAGGTCGCAGCATTCAAGTTGTGGCCAGCCAAAAGACATTTGAAGAGTTCGCCGATGTCATCTCACGCCCTCTCTTTAAGCTTGATGAGAAAACTCAAGCAGGTATTCTGGCTCAATGGAAATCCATTGCACGGCAACATGATGATTCCAATCTAGCCCCCGCTCCTTGGCAATGCAAGGACGCCGATGATCAGATCTTTTTAGATCTAACCTATCAACTCAGGCCAGCGATACTCATTAGCAAAGACAATGCGGTGCTCGAGATAGCGAATCGAGCCATTCAAGAGAACATTCTCATTACCGGTGATTACAACGCTTTCAACCTTTAGAGCTAAAGCGCAATCCCTTGGCTGCTTCAGCAGCAATCTCAAATGATCGCAAGCGTGCTTGGTGATCAAATATTTGACCAGCGACCATTATTTCGTTAGCGCCAGTTTGATCAAGCCAGTACTGCATCTCTTTTCTGACTGTTTGCAGAGACCCGACAGCAGAGCACCTTAAAGCATGTGCAGCAGTAGTCTTTTCATGGGGCTCGCAAAACTCATCTAGATTATCAATTGGCGGCGGTAATTGACCGCGGGTGTTGCGACGCATGCGCACAACGTTCTGCTGTAAGGTCGTGAATAGATGCGCAGCCTCTTCATCTGTATCTGCAGCGACCACATTCATCACAAAAGCTGAATAAGGTTTTTCTAGCTTATCGGAAGGCTTAAATAATTCGCGATAAGTAGACATCGCATCCAGCAATTGCTCAGGCGCAAAGTGTGAAGCAAAGGCATAAGGCAAACCAAAGTGGGCGGCCAATTGAGCGCCATATAAGCTAGAACCCAAGATCCAAATGGGCACCTCTGTATCGGCGCCAGGAATAGCTCTTACCGCCCGCCCTTCTTGAATAGGGCCAAAGTAATGCTGCAACTCTCGCACATCCTGCGGAAAGCGATCATCGCTACCCAGCAAATCTCGACGCAAGGCTCTAGCGGTCATTTGATCAGTGCCTGGCGCACGGCCCAAACCTAATTCAATGCGGCCAGGATAGATCGATGCCAGCGTGCCAAATTGCTCTGCGATGACCAATGGAGCATGATTTGGTAGCATTACACCGCCTGAGCCAACTCGAATCGTTTTTGTACCCCCAGCAATATAAGCAACTAAGACTGCAGTTGCAGAGCTAGCATTACCAGTCATATTGTGATGCTCCGCCACCCAATAGCGGGTGTAGCCCCAATCCTCTGCATGCTGCGCAAGGTCCAAAGAGTTTCGCAAGGCATCCGCAGCAGTAAATCCCTCAGGAATTGGAGATATATCTAGAATGGAGTACGGGACTGAATTGGTCATTCGTAGATCATACTGAGAAAGCACTTTTTTGACATGAGTAAACCCAAAATGGCAGATGCCGATGACGGCCTCTTTAAGCCAGGCAACAAGCTTAGGCACATGAAGACAGGCGGCTTTTATAAGGTGGTGTTACTAGCTAACGTTGAAGCTAACCTAGAGCCAGCATACGTATATGAGTCACTCCAGTCACGCGACTTTTGGATCAGACCAAAAGCGGAAATGGAAGATGGTCGTTTTGAGTTAGTGAATGCCTAAGATAGGGAAATTGAAATGACTGAAGATCGCATCACCAACCTCGAAATCAAGCTGAGCTTTACAGAAGATCTGATTGATCAACTCAATCAGACCATTTACAAGCAACAGCAGCAAATTGAATTTCTATATCGAGAACTGAAATCCATTAAGGAACAAGCCAGTGGTGGAGATGGCGGAGGAGGTAGCAGCCCAAAAGATGAAATCCCTCCTCACTACTAAAGCCCTGATAACATTTGACTTACATTAGATAACCAATTTCAAAAAGGGAAACTCATCATGGGTAACTTAGTACCGTTTTTAGTCCAATGGGGCCTAACCTCTTTATCCCTCTGGGTTGCAAGCTACCTCTTTAGCGGTTTACGTTTTGCGGATGGCGGTTCACTGCTAATCGCCGCCCTACTGCTAGGGTTTGCAAATGCCGTAGTGAAGCCTTTATTAATCCTCTTTACGCTGCCACTAACGGTCCTCACTATGGGATTGTTTTTGCTAGTTGTAAATGCCTTAGTTCTGATGCTAGTTTCTGCGCTAGTGAGTGGCTTTACAATCTCCAGCTTCTGGACCGCCTTCTTTGCCAGCATTTTTATTTCTTTATTCAGCCTGTTTATTAGCGGAATGCTGTTTTAAGACTTACTCCGCCCCAGGATAAATATCGGACCAAGGGTGGAGTGCATTACTGCATGGGTGGCCTTTTGATGTCATTGATCTCGCATTCTCTGCCAGAATAGTAGCGCCACCGGTCAAGATTCCAAGGCCAATAGAAACGGCACTATTGACCACCCCAGCCTGGTTAATGCCTGCCCTAGGGTTTGCCAGCGTGCCACCCACCTTTACCAAACCAGCCAGATCCAAGCCCGTTGTCAGCCCTGATTTTTCCTGGGGATCAATCGTCAAATTCACTGCTTCAGTTTTCAGATTAATTGAGCCCGCCATTACTGCATTTAAGCGGTCAGTTTCAGCGCCCACCGTTTTGGCGATGTTAATTTGTCCGCTATTAATTGGCAGATAAGCAACAGCACACTCTAGAAGCGTTTCGCTAGATTTCTTACGCAATGGATTCATGGAATCCAGCACGGTAATCACAAAATCACCTGCATCATTCAAGAAGTTAGTGCCCATTCTTGCCTGATCGATATTGAGCTGAATTTTTCCGGTTGAATTACCGGCAATCTCGTGAAGACTTTTTCCCGTCGCCTTTAAGTCAAATGCCAATTTCATTTTTCCGCCGGTAACTTTTGAATGTGGATCAATGCGTGCCAGCAAATTCTCAAGAGTGAAATTCTTAGTTACCCCCCTTAAGGACAACACGGGTGATGCGCTAGTAAATTCAGAGAGATGGAATTGAATATCTGCCTGACCTTGACCCAATTGCAATGTCAGATGCGGAACATCAATCGCATTTCCGCTCATTTGCACGGTAGCCTTTAAATTCTGTATGGGCTTGCGATTTGGCAAACCAAGCTCATCAATACTCAAAACAATCTGTCCATTGGCTTGTGGCAATACGTCAAAGGGAATAGCTTCATTGCTAAATAAATAGTTGGACTGCGGCTTTCTAGCTTGCTGCACTACTTGTGGCTGCGGCTGCGGCTGCGGCTTTTCGCTGCCTCGCACTTGAGAGGCCTGAGTTGGGGAGCTTGAAGAAGGCCAGTCAAATGCTTTTGAAGTGAGCGCCACTTTAATTTCAGGTAAAGCTTTTGGGCTCTTATCAACCTCACCCTTAATCAACATGGATTTGCCATTCAAGGTGAGATTGAGATCCATCGGAAAGTGACTTGGGGAAACGTCCCACTGCTTAAATAATCTTGAAAGAGAGCCTGTTTTTCCACTGAGCTCCAAAGCCTGCTCTTGTAGGCTCATGCTAAGAGAGACGGCAGTTTTATCGCCACTCTCCACCAATACCAAACGCTTGATTTGATAGTTTGAAGCTGGGCTAATGCCATCCTGATATTGGATCTTGGCATCGAGTACTGACACACTCTCCATGAAGATGAGATCATCACTTGCCGAAGCAGAATCCACAGCCCCACCATTAGCGGCTGCAGTGGTATTGGATGCCTCCACACTCATATCCCAATTTGTTTTACCAGATGCATTTTTCTGCAGGAACAATTCCATGCCAGAGAGCTTGACACGATCAACCTCAATTCGCTTACTCAGTAGCGGCAGAGTCTTAATATCTAATTCAATGCGTTTGAGAGTTAGCATCTCAGGAGTGCTCGCCCACGGCGCATTACTTAAACTTAGGCGCTCTGCTGATACTGAAATTCTGGGGAAAAAACTGAGGGTTACTGGCCCGGTAATTTTTAAGTCTCGTCCAGTAGCGGTCTTAACCGAGCTGGCAAGCAATTTCGTCAAGGTCACTGGGTCGACCTTTGAGGCGGCGTACCAAGTCCCGATTCCAAGCAGGATAACTATCCCACCAAGGGTAGCGAGGATAACTTTGAGTTTTGGATTCATTGCCTTTAATTCTAACTTTAGATAGTCTCCGCTAGACTAAAATTACCCTTTACATCACCCTCACCTGCTACCAATCATGAATACAACTACCAATCTTCCAAAATGCCCGGCCTGCCAGGAGGATATGACCTACCCTGACGGTGAAAATTTTGTTTGCGCTCAATGCGGTCACGAGTGGCCAATGGCTGCTGCTACCGAAGAAGATGAAGGTGGATTAATTGTGAAGGATGCCAATGGCACTTTATTAGCTGATGGCGACACCGTGACCCTCATCAAAGACCTTAAGGTAAAAGGCTCATCAACCACCCTGAAGGTGGGTACCAAGATTAAAGGCATTCGTCTGGTTTCAGGCGACCATGAGGTCGATTGCAAAACAGAAGCTGGCAACATGTTGCTCAAAGCCTGTTTTTTGAAGAAAGCGTAATTCTGAATAAAAAGTCATCAGATCCAAATTGAAGTCTGATGACTTTAAATTTTTAGGCGCTAGCTTTTTTTAAGACGGCGTAGATCTGATCTTTTAGCAAGAGCTTTTCTTTTTTCAATGTCTCGATTTCCTCGGGAGTACTAGGCTCCGCATGGGCTTCCATTCTCTGAATCTGTTGATCTAGGTTGTTGTGCTTATCAAATAAATGAGAAAAGTGACGATCTGATGTCTTCAGCTTACTAATTAACTCGCGATATTCAGGGAACATGGATTCTCTTTAGGTTGAGGTTATTCATAATTGCACCGCTCCAGTGTAGCAACTTAGGAGCTAAATTCAAGCGCCCCGATCTTTTTTAAAGCCCTTAAAAAACGATTGGGCTTTCGCCCTTGAGTTTGCAAGGTAAATCCCCATATAGGTATAAGCAATAGAGGGTAGAAACTGAAGTAATATCCTCTTGTGCTCTAAGCACATTAACTACCAATAGGAAGGGTAATAGACCATGGCTACAAAGAAGTCTCCAGCAAAAAAGAAAGTAGCTACCAAGGTGGTAAAAAAAGCCCCTGCAAAGAAAGCCGTTAAGAAGGTTGCCACAAAGAAAGTGGTAGCCAAAAAGGCCGTAAAGAAGGTAGTGAAAAAACCAGCCACGAAGAAGGTAGTTGCCAAGAAGGCGATTACTAAAAAACCAGCAGCTAAGAAAGCGGTGAAGAAAGTTGTGGCCAAAAAGCCTGCAGCTAAAAAACCCGCACCAAAGAAAGCTGCCAAGAAGTCCACTAAAGCAGCCGCACCAAAGCAGCTGAAAGTCGACCAATACGGACTCGAAGAAGATGATGAGTTTTATGGCCTGTACTTTGCCAAATCAACCAAAAAGGGTTTAGTTGAAGTAAAACCTTGCACATTCTCATTGATGTACTGGTGGAAAGGTTTGCTTGGCTACCCTGACATGATCGAGATCTCCAAGGACAGCAATACAGCGATGCTGCAGTTTGAGTCCACTTTTGGTGGTGGCGATTCTGGTGAAACCGAGTTGACAGAAAAAGATGTGTTCGATGTTGACCACATTATTGAAGTTGATGAACAGGAGCAGTTGGTTTCCCTCTACTCTTACGTTCCAATCCCTGTGCCAGAAAAGCTCATTGGCGCACTTGGCCTCTCTATTCTGAATATCAACCCAGAAACCCGCTATGGCAGCTTAGAAATCTGCTCTACGGACAACGAGGAAGGTGAAAATGAACACTTCCTGCGCTATCGTGCTGCAACGTATTTACGTGGCGTGAAATCTGGCAAGGTGGAAGCCATTGAAAGCATGGTTACCAATGGTTCAGAGTTCTTTGGCCTAGCTATAGATGCAATGTGCGTAAATAAATCGATTAAGAAATGGCTACTTAGCTAAGTTGCATTGAATTAATAGGTATTACACATATAAATGTAGGTGATAGGAAAGCGATCGTTCACTGTTTTACGAGTTTCAAGAATAGTGGCGCTTCGCTTTCCTAGTTTTTTACACTCTTCTACTGCAGCCGCCTGAGCCTCAGTATCTTTAGCGGATTTAGGGGCATGTACCCCAACCGTTCCATCAGACTGTCGATAGACTCCAAACTCGCTTGGCGGGGTTGAGCAGGCCAGCACGGCCAGTGCGACAGAAAATATCAAAGCACTCGATATGATTTTCATGGGTGAGTCCAAGTCTTTCAAAGAATAGATTCATTCTAGATCCAAAAATTTCAGACGAGCAGAGACCCTGCTGTTATTTGAATTCGTTTTTTAAATGCTTTTTGATTTACAACAGCTCATTTCTGATTTTCAGATGGTCACTGATGCGACCTGACTGCTGCTTATGAAGATGTTTCTAAGAAGCGTACTGACAGTCTCCACAACTGCGGTAAAACTCTAGTCTGTACGCTTCTTATGCTGAAAGCCGGCTCTCAGCGAATTTTTAATATAAACGAAAACCCCCTAAAAGTCAAGGGTTTTCCCTAATATATTTCACTTGTAACCCACCCGATCGAGCAATCGTTGGGCGGCAATTTGATTCTTACCAATCGCTGCAATCGAAATGTTTTCAGCCTTGAATGACCCCAATATTTTGAGTCCTTCATTTTCAATCTTGACCGACTTCACTGCAGGCCACTCGTTATTTCCATTGGCAAAATATTCCTGCGCAGAATCGCTAGCAAGGTATTCCAGAAACTGAACGGCAGCTTGGGAGTGCGGTGCATTCTTGGCAACCCCACCACCCGCAATATTGATGTGCGTGCCAGTCGTCTGCTGATTAGGCCAAACAAATCCGATCTTTGAAGCGATGGCCTGATCTTCTGGCTTGGTTGAGCGCAATAGTCTAACTAGATAATAAGAGTTGGTTAGTGCAACGCCACATTCACCTGAAGCAACCGCTTTGATCTGATCGGTATCGCCGCCTCTTGGAGGGCGTGCCATATTGACCACCATTCCTTTTGCCCACTCTTCAGTAGCTGCCTCGCCACGACGTTCAATCATGGCGCCGATCAATGACAGCATGTAGGGGTGGGCACCTGAGCGCGTACACACCTTTCCTTTGTTCATAGGTTCGGCTAATTTCTCATAAGTGTCGACATCCTGTGGGTTCACTTTTGCCTTGTTATAGACCACGAGACGGGCTCTGGTTGAAAAGCCAAACCAAGTCGACCCCTCTGGTTCAGGCTTGGAGCGTAAATTTGCTGGAATACGACTCTCTAAGTATTTCGAATGAATTGGCTTAAAGAAGCCATCAATTTGCGCGCGCCATAATCGCGCTGCATCCACCATCAAAATCACATCTGCTGGACTATTGGCGCCTTCGCTTTTTAATCTCTCCGCCAATGCATTGTCATCAGCCTCAATGCGATTAATTTTGATTCCTGTCTTTTTGGTGAATTCACCATAAAGCGCTTCATCAGTTTGGTAGTGACGAGCCGAATAGAGATTTAACTCTTTAGCTTCTTGAGCATGTAGTGATGGTGATAAAAAACCACTCAGCAATAGTGCGTAAGTGCATAGAAATTTGCGTATTTGTTGAATGGCCATTGCTGTATTTACGATCAGAATTAGATTAAATCTAATGTATCACAAATACGAATGATTATCAATTAAGATTTAGAGATCACCCTGGAAAGCAGCAATACTGGGAAAAGCCCAACCAAAACAATTGTTAAGGAGGGTAGTGCGAGCTCGGCTAGGCGCTCATCCGCCGCCAACTGATAGGTTGCTACGGCTAAGGTATCAAAGTTAAATGGGCGCAATAAGAGGGTTGCTGGCAACTCCTTCATGACATCTACAAAGACAAAAAGGCCTGCAGTAAGGAGGCTACGCTTTAGCAATGGCACATGAACCCGCTTCAGAATTTGTGCTTTAGAAAGGCCAAGCAGCGCGGCTGAAGCATCCATAGATGGGGTGATACGCGTAAGACCTGCCTCTACGCTTTGCAAGCTGGAGGAAAGAAACCGGACTAAATAAGCGTAAACCAGCACCAATACGCTGGCTGACATCCACCAGGCAAGCTGAAAGATCTCTAGAAAGGAGAGGATGCCAATAGCCAATACTGCCCCAGGCAGCGCATAACCAAATCCTAGCAATCGATTAACCCAACTTAAGCGTGAATTCAAGCGCACTGAGTAAGCAAAGAATACGGCGAGCGCAACCGAAATTAGTGCAGTGAGAACCGAAACTGATAAAGAATTACTCAACCAATCCAGATATCGAATATCAATGGTGAGACCCTGCTTAATCAGCAGCTGTAAAAGCGCAAATGCTGGAAGCAGAAATCCACATAGCAAAGTTGCACCACAAAATGCAAAAGCAAAAAAAGCATTCTTGCCATGCAACGACTTCGCTAGCGGTCTATCACGCGATGAAGATGCGTAACGTAATTTTGAGCGGCTACTTTGTTCAATAAAGAAGATGAGTAAGACAAAACTCAAAAGGCCTAAAGCAAGCTGAACAGCCGCCACACGGTCACCAAATGAGAGCCAGGCCTTAAAGATACCCGTTGCAAATGTCTGTACGCCAAAGTAAGACACTGCGCCAAAATCCGCTAAGACCTCCATCAACGCCAAAGCCATACCAGCAAAGATGGCTGGTCTTGCCATTGGTAACACCAACCTTAAAAAACCTTGAAGTGGGCTATAACCAAGTGTTTCTGAAACTTCAATCAATCGACCGCTGCGCTCTAAGAATGCAGTGCGCGTAATAAGATAGACATAGGGAAAGAGGCAGAATGAAAAGGACCAGACAGCCCCACTCAAGGATCTTGGATCCGGAAAGAACCAGAGTGAATCCATCCCGAGCAAAGCGCGTAGCGCGCTCTGTATTGGACCTGAAAATTGCAAGAGATCAACAAACAGATACGCCATGACATAGGTGGGTACAGCTAAAGGCAAAATTAAAGCCCACTCAAATACTTTTTTACCCGGAAAATCATATCTAGCAATAATCCAAGCATTACCCACCCCAAGAATAAATATCCCTATTCCAACACCCAGAATAAGGATTAAGGTCGAGACAATGTATCCGCCAAGTACAAAATTCCAGAGATGGCTAAGAGTGCCAGTAGTTAAATGATCGCCACCGGTAAACAAGAATGGCGCTGCCAAGCCGAACAACGGCAAAAATAACAGCAGGGCAAGTGGCACCACAATACGATTCATGAAATCGGCAATCCGTTTAGACTCTAGCTATGCATTAAACCACTTAGCATTAATGAGAAAATTATAGGGATGAACTCCGCTCGCACTCTGCTTTCCATCAAAGAACTTGAAATTGACTACCCCAGTCGAGATGGTCATGGTCGTGTAACAGCCGTCAAAGACCTCAACCTCAGTCTGGGCCAGGGGGAGATTGGTTGCCTATTAGGCTCCTCCGGTTGCGGAAAATCTACTGTCTTGAGGGCGATTTGCGGTTTTGAGCCCGTGAAAGCAGGAGAAATCCTCCTACGTGATCAGGTCGTAAGCTCCGCCGCCACTCACCTCCCCCCCAATCAAAGAAAGGTGGGCATGGTCTTTCAGGACTTCGCCCTCTTCCCCCACCTGAACGTTTTAGAGAATATTGCTTTTGGCTTACAACATCTGCCAAGCAATCACAGATCGTCGCTGGCAATGGAGTGGCTTAAAAGAGTGTCGCTCTCAGACAAAGCCGATGCTTACCCTCATGAGTTGAGTGGTGGCCAACAACAACGGGTAGCACTCGCCAGAGCAATGGCTCCAGAGCCTGATTTAATTTTGCTAGATGAACCCTTCTCCAGTTTGGATATTGAGCTTAGAGAACGTCTTGCTGGCGAGATGCGAGAGATCCTAAAGGCAAACAACATTACCGCCCTCCTAGTGACTCATGATCAATTTGAGGCCTTTGCGATTGCCGATAAAGTCGGGGTAATGACCGATGGCAAAGTGCTCCAGTGGGATATCCCATACGAGCTTTATCACAAGCCAGCCAATCGCTACATTGCCGACTTCATCGGCCGCGGAGTATTTGTTAAGGGTGTCGTGCAAGCCAATAATAAAGTCAAAATTGAGTTGGGCGAGATGGATCTAGAAGAAGACCGTAGCAAGGAAGTTGGACAAGAAATTGATGTTCTCTTGCGCGCTGATGATATTCAGCATGATGACAGTAGCACTATGCAAGCAGAGGTTGTACGAAAAACCTTTAGGGGTGCCGACTTCCTTTACACGCTAAAGCTAGCATCTGGTGTTGAGATTTTTGCTTTTGTACCCAGCCACCATGATCACGCGATTGGTGAAAAGATTGGTATACACCTAGTAGCTGATCACGTAGTCACCTTTAGCGATTAAGCTCCCCACAAAGCCATCAGGCAATGGGCGTTAATTAAATTGCCCAATCTTTTCGACAAGCTGCGTCAGTCTAGAAACAGAATCTAGCGATCCCGCAGTATCAGCGTCAATATCCAAGTTCTCCCAATTAAATTCAAGAGAAAAGTGGGCTGATTCGATGATCAACTCGTAACTAGAGGATGCTTTTTCAGAATCCGTATCAGTCAATTTCAATACGGGCACATCAACCGCCTGAATTGCGCCAATTAATTCACTAACTTCAGCAGGCGTTAAATCTCGAGCATGAAATACATCATCTGTTCGCTTGACCGAAACCGATGATTTTTCATCAATAGTGATTTCATACTGATTAATGCCAAGATCAAACCACACGGTTAATTCAAGAGAAATTGGATATATCTTCATCAAGCCACTCCTTCTTGTGAAATCCTAAAGACCTTCATGAGGGAAACACTTGATGCAATCCTATGCCTATTGAGGCTGACTGTCTAGTTCGGTTTAGCTGTACTGGCAGAAGCCTTATTAATGCCCATAGTCCGCCTAGACCCTCTATTGGACTACATACATTACATAGTTATTGTGAGGGAATAACCAAGTAAATTATTACCGAATAACCAAGTAATTTTCTTTTTTAAAACCATTTAAATCAATACTTTAGATAAAAAAATGATAACTCAGTCAAGTAAAAAAAGTTCGAATTCTAAAAGACTTTCCGAAGCTTTAAAGGCCTTAAAAAAGCTGCAAGATAAACATCATGGGGTAATCGAGTCAATAGATCTAACCAAGCTCGAGCGCACCCTACTTTTAGAGACTGGGTTCATACGATTGGTTATGAAAGGTTGGTACATTTGTTCAAATCCCAGCGATCATGATGGTGACTCTACTGCTTGGTATGCTAATTATTGGGCTTTTATGTCTGGCTATCTGGCTAAACGTTTTGGTAAGCGCTAGAGCTGAAGTGAGACACGGTTTTGGTGGTGGGTAGAGGAGCCCAAAAAAACAAAGAGCCCCATGGTTAGAGGCTCTGCTGTCGTATATGGCGGAGAGAGTGGGATTCGAACCCACGGTAGGTTTGACCCTACGCCTGATTTCGAGTCAGGTACATTCGACCACTCTGCCATCTCTCCGAACCGAATGGCAATTATAGCTTTCGGGTATTCCTTGGTTCTTCCTGAACTCAGCTTAAAGTGGCTTTAATACCTTTAAGCCACCCAAGTACGATTGCAGCGCATTTGGAATAGCAATACTGCCATCGGCCTGTTGGCAATTCTCAAGAAGGGCAACGCCAGTTCTGCCTACTGCAAGACCGGAACCATTTAAGGTATGCACTAACTCAGGCTTACCTTGCCCAGATTTATATCTTGCCTGCATGCGCCTAGCTTGGAAGTCACCCATATTGGAGCAAGAGCTAATCTCACGGTAAGCATTTTGCGATGGGATCCACACCTCTAAGTCATATGTCTTGGTGCTACCAAAACCCATATCACCAGTGCAGAGCAATACTTTTCGGTAAGGCAGTTCAAGTAACTCCAAAACCTTTTCTGCATGAGAAGTTAACTCCTCAAGTAACTCCATTGACTCTTCTGGCTTTGCAATCTGAACAAGCTCCACCTTTTCAAACTGGTGTTGACGAATCATGCCACGTACATCACGTCCATAGCTTCCTGCCTCGGATCTAAAGCATGGCGTGTGGGCAACAAACTTCAATGGCAAATCTTCCGCCGCCGTAATGGTGTCACGCACTAAATTCGTCACAGGCACTTCTGCTGTCGGTATCAAATAGAAGTTTTCAACTTTTGCTTCGCCTGCCCCATCTTCACCACCCATCTGGCGAGGAACCTTAAATAAGTCCTCCTCAAACTTAGGCAACTGACCGGTACCACGCATAGAGGCGGAGTTCACCATCAGGGGAACATAAAGCTCTTCGTAAGCATGTCGAGTTGTATGCAGATCGATCATGAATTGCGCCAAAGCACGATGCAATCTAGCAATAGGGCCCTTAAGAACTACAAAACGTGAACCGCTAATCTTTGCAGCAGACTCAAAGTCAAGACCCAATGGCGCGCCCAAGTCCACATGATCTTTCACGGGAAATGAAAACTCAGGAATGGTGCCCCAACGTTTTACCTCTTTGTTCTCTTTCTCATCCTTTCCAACCGGCACAGTTTCATCCGGAAGATTGGGAATGCCCATCAAGAAATCCGCAATCTCTGCTTGCAAGATTGCCAAACGCGCAGCGCCCGATTCCATATCCACGTTAATCTGGGTTGCCTCGGCCATCTCAGCAGCAGCGTCCTCGCCTTTGCCTTTTTTCATACCAATGGTTTTAGCCAATTGGTTGCGCTTAGCTTGCAACTCTTCAGTACGAGTTTGCAAGGATTTACGCTCGGACTCTAAGGTGTTAAATTTCTCAACATCGAGTTGAAATTTACGAGTAGCTAAACGTGCAGCAACGGCTGCGATATCTTTGCGGAGTAATTGCGGATCAATCATATATTGCTCAGTTTTTATATTCGGTTTGTACTAAATTGCGTCTGAATGAGATTTATAGACTCTAGTTTAAGCGTAAGACTTCAGTGCCAGCAGGTGGCGTAAAGATAAAACGATTGGCAGGTAAATTGACGTTGAGTTGGATCTTATCTAAAGTCACCAAAACAACACTGCCCAGACCATCAATGAGCTCCAGTGCTTTAGGCAGGCCGTTGACCATTCCCACTGAGATCTTGGTATAAGGCAAATCATTGCCATTTTTTGCATTGGGATTTTTCTTGGGGGCCAGGGCTACCCATTTCATACCCAGGCGATCTTCACCCTCAACCAAATCAAAGTGTTGATCCAAAGAGGTCTCACCAAACAGAATGGCAGCAGGTGTAGTAGCCAAAGCCTGCCCTGCAGGTCTAAATGTAGCCTGGTATAAATCCCTGTCCCACAAAATCAATTGCTTACCGTCAGCAATCAGCTTTTGTTCGTATGGCTTTTGGGTTTCCCAGATAAAGCGTCCTGGACGTTGAAATACAAAACGTCCCTGAGTTTGACGAACCACTTTTAAGCCTTTGTCTTGTGGTTCGCTAGCTTTAGGTGAGCGTAGCTGTTGCTGCACAAACTCACCCTCAGCAGTTTTGGAGTTACGCACAAATTGACGCAACTGTTCAGCGCCACTTTCGCCATCTGCAAATGCAGCCCTTGAGAAACAAAGGGGCGTGATGCCCAAGATAACTGCAGCGACTACCGATAAGAATCTTTGCAAAGTAAGCGCCTTATTCAGAAGGACGATGGAGGATTTCACGATTACCACCATTGCCCATCTTCGAAACAAGCCCTGCTTTTTCCATATCCTCGAGTAAGCGTGCTGCGCGGTTATAACCAATTCGCAAATGACGCTGCACTAAAGAAATCGATGGGCGTTTATTTTCTAAAACAATAGCAACTGCCTGATCGTATAAAGGATCAGCTTCACCGCCGCCCTCACCAGTCAATGCATCAATATTCGATTCATCAGCACCTTCCAGAACGCCGTCAATGTAATTGGCTTCGCCTTTTTCTTTGAGCCACTCAACGACACGATGAACTTCATCATCAGATACAAAGGCGCCATGAACGCGAACGGGTAAGCCAGTGCCTGGAGCCATGTAGAGCATGTCCCCCATACCTAACAGCGCTTCAGCACCCTGTTGATCCAGAATGGTGCGACTATCGATCTTGCTGCTGACTTGGAAAGAAATACGGGTTGGTACGTTAGCTTTGATTAGGCCGGTGATCACATCCACACTAGGACGCTGTGTAGCCAATACCAAATGAATACCTGCAGCACGAGCCTTTTGCGCAATCCGCGCAATCAACTCTTCAATTTTCTTACCAGAGACCATCATCAAGTCAGCCAGCTCATCAATCACGATTACGATTACCGGTGCTTTATAGATTGGCTCTGGATCATCTGGGGTTAGGCTAAACGGATTAGTGAGCTTTTCACCTTTTTCTTCCGCTTCTAAAATCTTTTTATTGAAGCCAGCAAGGTTACGCACACCAAACTTACTCATCAGTTTGTAGCGACGCTCCATCTCATTCACGGCCCAATTGAGCGCGTTATAAGCCTGTTTCATATCCGTTACTACTGGGCACAAGAGATGCGGAATCTTGTCATACATTGCCATCTCTAACATCTTCGGATCAATCATGATCAAGCGCACTTCATCTGGCTTAGCCTTGAAGAGAATAGAGAGAATCATGGCATTAATACCAACCGACTTACCAGCACCCGTAGTACCAGCAACTAAGCAGTGCGGCATCTTCGCCAAGTCAGCAACCATGGGACTGCCAGAAATATCTTTACCTAAGGCAAGCGTCAATAAAGAGTGGCTATCGTTATAGATCTGCGAAGTCAAAATCTCAGAGAGGTAAACCGATTGACGCGTTGGGTTTGGTAACTCCAAGGCCATGCAAGTTTTACCAGGAATGGTTTCCACGACACGCATGCTGACTACGCCTAGAGAGCGAGCCAAGTCACGAGAAAGGTTAACGATTTGACTACCCTTCACACCAACGGCAGGATCAATTTCATAGCGAGTGACCACTGGGCCTGGGTAGGCAGCAATCACTTTAACTTCAACATTGAACTCAGCCAACTTGCGCTCAATTAAGCGAGAAGTAAATTCCAACACATCGGCTGAAATGGTTTCTTTTGCTTCGGGTACTGGATCAAGCAATGCCAGTGGTGGCAATTCTGAATCCGGAATATCTACAAATAAAGGCTGCTGTTTCTCGCGCTCAACACGCGCACTTTTCACAACCTCTACTGGAGCGCGAACAATTTGAACTGGTTTAGCAATTTCAACGCGCCCACGGAACTCCTCAACAAACTCTTCACGCTCTTCGGCGGCAGCTTCACCCAGCTTCCTATCTTCTTCGCTATCGCGACGCTCGCGCAAACGGTTATAGGCAAGCTCAAGGGAGCGCCCGACTTTCTCGGCAACATCTAACCAAGAAAAATGGAGAAATAAAGAAAGGCCGGCGCAAAGGGTAAATAGCAAAACCAGGGTAGAACCGGTAAATCCAAGAGACATTTGCAGGGGATCACCGATCAGCTCACCCAAAATGCCTCCAGGTGGCCTTGGAAGCTCCCAGGTCAACGAATGCAATCGAATAGACTCAAGACCCATACTGCTTAGCAAAGTCAGCCCAAAGCCTAACCAACGCATTACCAACGAATCTGGTTTGGCATCGGGGTCTGGAGGCAGTGGAATGCTCCAAAGCTCCCGCCAACCACTCAAAACTCGGCGACCAAAGAGTGCAACCCACCAAAATGCTGAAATACCGAAGATATAGAGCAATAAATCTGCTAAATAGGCACCAAAACGCCCACCTAAGTTCTTAGGAACCTCAAAACTGGCATGCGACCAGGCTGGATCTGCCTTGGAATAGGTCAATAAAATAGCAAATAAACCCAGGCAAAGACCGCAGGAGATGAACCAGCGAGCTTCTAGTAAGAGGCGGGGCATCCTGCCCTGCCCTTGATTCTCGGGGGGCTGGGGGTTTAAAGGGGTTTTGGACTTCGGGTATGCGGTTCTAGCCATGTTCTACCGATTGTAAACAAGCAATCCTATAATTTGGGTATGACTACAAATACTCCAAAACACTCTAAAGTCCTCATCCTCGGTTCGGGCCCCGCTGGCTACACAGCAGCTGTATACGCTGCCCGTGCCAACCTGAGCCCAACCCTGATTACTGGCATTGCTCAAGGCGGTCAACTAATGACCACTACTGACGTCGAAAACTGGCCAGCCGACCCTGATGGTGTTCAGGGGCCAGAGCTGATGGATCGCTTTTTAAAGCATGCTGAGCGCTTTAATACCAACATCATTTTTGATCATATTCATACTGCTGCGCTAACTGAAAAGCCTATCCGCTTGGTTGGCGACTCTGGCACCTACACTTGTGATGCCTTAATTATTTCTACTGGTGCATCTGCACAGTACATTGGCCTGCCAAGTGAAGAGGCCTTCATGGGTCGTGGCGTTTCTGGCTGTGCGACTTGCGATGGTTTCTTCTATCGCAACCAAGACGTCTGCGTTGTCGGTGGTGGCAACACAGCAGTTGAAGAAGCGCTCTACCTTACTGGCATTGCCAAGAAAGTGACCGTCATTCATCGTCGCGATAAATTCCGTGCAGAGCCAATTCTGAATGACCGCCTCATGGCGAAGGTTGCCGAAGGCAAAGTCGAGCTCAAACTGAACTCCACTCTCGATGAAGTACTCGGCGATGAAAAAGGGGTGACTGGTGTACGAATTAAAAAAGAAGATGGCAGCACTGAAGCCATCGCTGTTACTGGCGCCTTTATAGCCATCGGCCATAAACCAAATACCGAACTCTTTGTTGGTCAACTTGAGATGAACAACGGCTACCTCAAGACCCACTCAGGTCTAGAGGGCAATGCAACTGCCACCAATATCCCAGGCGTATTTGCAGCGGGTGATGTGCAAGACCATATTTACCGTCAAGCCATCACTAGCGCTGGTACAGGCTGTATGGCTGCATTAGATGCCCAACGCTACTTGGAGACTTTGGCTTAGCGCAGATTTAGTCGAAGAATCAAGTAAAAATGCCTAGCAATTGCTAGGCATTTTTATTAACGGGGCGGATATCAAACTCTAAACACTGAGCGCAAGTAATGCAATCTCAGGAGCTCTATCTAAAATTTTCAGCAAAGCCTTGGCTGCTCCAGTAGGGCTCCGCTTGCCCTGCTCCCAATTTCGAATAGTTTCTAAAGAAACTTCGATGCGCTTGGAAAACTCTTGCTGAGATAAACCAATTCTCTCGCGCACACCTTTTGCATATTGAGCGGCATCCAGCATTGCTTCCGCATCATCTTGCTGTTGATGCAACTTAATTAAGCGCTCCGTTGTTGCATCCAGTAATTTTTTATTAACGAATCCCTTAGGGAAACTATTGGGCTCATTTCGATCTACGCTAACCCGAATGATTTTTTTCATACCGTTTAACCTCCCGACTATTAGCTCTTCTCGCCGAAATAATTCTGATGGCCTTTGATCTACTAGTAAAGATCACCATGAAAACTCTTCCATCTATTACACCAAGAGCCTGAAATCGCTCTTCCCCGTAATCCCATCGCCGATCATGCTCAATAAGCAATGTAGGATCTTTGAAAATTGATATCACATATGCAAAATCAAAATTTCGAGAGATCTGGCATGAGTTACTTTTAGCCAAATCCCATTCAAAATCCATTGCCTCCATAGTAGTTCAATGAACTACCCCTGTCAAGACCTCGGGATAAAAAATGCCTAGCAATTGCTAGGCATTTTGTTTATTGCGCTAAGTAGCTTTATTGCTAGCGACTCACCACTGGTAGCAATGGCACTATCAATAAGGCCACGATGTTAATAATCTTGATGAGCGGGTTCACTGCAGGTCCCGCAGTATCTTTGTAGGGGTCGCCAACAGTGTCGCCAGTAACTGCTGCTTTATGAGCTTCAGAACCTTTACCTCCAAAGTTTCCTTCTTCGATATATTTCTTCGCGTTATCCCAAGCCCCACCACCAGTACACATGGAGATGGCAACAAACAAGCCTGTCACGATCGTACCCATCAGCAAACCACCCAGAGCAGCAGGTCCTAGTAAGAGACCTACCGCAATAGGCGCTACCACCGGCAACAGTGAAGGCACAATCATTTCCTTGATGGCGGCTGAAGTCAGCATATCTACTGCCTTACCATACTCAGGCTTTGCGGTACCCTCCATAATTCCTGGGATATCGCGGAACTGACGGCGAACTTCTTCAACCACTGCACCAGCACAGCGTCCAACCGCCTCCATCGCCATTGCACCAAAGAGGTAGGGAATCATGCCTCCAATGAACAAGCCAATGATCACCATATGATTGGATAGATCAAACGATACTTGCTGTCCAATGGCTTCCAATGCATGGGTGTAATCGGCAAACAGAACTAATGCAGCAAGTCCTGCTGAGCCAATTGCATATCCTTTAGTAACTGCTTTAGTCGTGTTACCAACCGCATCCAATGGATCGGTAATATCGCGAACCGACTGAGGCAAGCCAGCCATTTCTGCAATACCGCCGGCATTATCTGTAATCGGTCCATAGGCATCCAGAGCCACCACAATTCCAGCCATCGATAGCATGGCGGTAGCTGCAATCGCAATGCCGTAAATGCCAGCTAACCAATAAGCCGCATAAATCGCAGCACAAACAAATAACACGGGATAGGCAGTGGACTTCATAGAGATGCCTAAGCCTGCAATGATGTTAGTGCCGTGTCCTTTTGTTGACGCTTCTGCAATATGCTGCACTGGCTTAAATTGGGTACCCGTGTAGTACTCGGTAATCCATACCAAGCCAGCAGTGAGCACTAAGCCCACCACGGTAGATCCAAATAAGCGCCACTGACTTCCCGGAATCCCTAAGGAGTCATCCGGCATGATGAAATTAGTAACAAAATAGAATGCCACTAAAGAAATGCCTCCAGCCACAATCAAGCCTTTGTACAGCGCAGGCATCACGTTCTTCATGCCAGGCGTTGCCTTAACAAATGAGCAACCAATAATTGAGGCAATGATCGAAACCCCACCCAATTCCAGTGGATACACAATCGCAGCAACTGGTGCGCCAGTAATCATCAATGCACCTAAGACCATTGTGGCAATCAGTGTCACCGCGTAAGTCTCGAATAAGTCAGCCGCCATACCAGCACAATCGCCGACGTTGTCACCAACGTTATCGGCAATCACCGCCGGATTACGTGGGTCATCCTCCGGAATGCCCGCCTCTACTTTGCCAACCAAGTCGGCGCCAACGTCAGCACCTTTAGTAAAGATACCGCCGCCTAATCGCGCAAAAATTGAAATCAGAGAAGATCCAAATGCCAATCCAATGAGGGGATGTAAAACTGATGAGAGATCCCTACCCACACCAACCGACACGAGGAACATAAAGAAAAGGCCGACACCAAGCAAGCCCAATCCGACAACAAGCATGCCGGTAATCGCGCCACCCTTAAAAGCGACGTTGAGGGCCTCGTTCATCCCCTTAGTAGCCGCTTCAGCAGTGCGCACATTGGCTCTCACTGAAACATTCATACCAATAAAGCCGCAGGCGCCCGATAGCACCGAGCCAATGACAAAACCCAGGGCCGTCGCAAAATCCAGAAATAGCGCTATCAGGATCGTCAGGATTACGCCAACAATGGCAATCGTCTTGTATTGGCGAGATAAATAAGCTGCTGCGCCCTGCTGAATCGCCTCGGCAATTTCTTGCATCTTGGCGTTACCCGTGCTTTGCTTCAGAATCCAGCTACGCATCACAAACCCATAAATCACAGCTAAAACACCGCAAGCCAAGGCAAAATACAAGCCTAAAGTGACATTACTCATGCTTGAACCCCTTAAAATTTGATCTAAATTGTTTTGCTTCCAGCGCCTATGTCGGATAGTTCTCTGAAAGCGATAAACTAGAGCCTAGAGCTCTATCAGTATGTAACAGAATCACCAGCCTACGATCTTTTTAAGATCAGGGTATTTACTAATCACTATCCGGAGTATGTATGAGTCTTGACAACGTCAAACCTGGCAAAAAAATCCCAGAAAGCTTTAACGTCATTATTGAAATCCCTATGAATGCGGATCCAATCAAGTACGAAGTAGATAAAGAGAGTGGCGCAATTTTTGTTGACCGTTTCATGGGTACTGCAATGCACTACCCTTGTAACTATGGTTACATTAACAAAACCATTGCTGGTGATGGCGACCCTGTTGACGTACTGGTAATTACTCCCTTCCCATTGATTCCTGGTGTAGTTGTGAGCTGCCGTGCAATTGGCGTATTGATGATGGAAGATGAAGGCGGACAAGATGCTAAGTTGTTGGCCGTTCCAGAAGATAAGATTTTGCCTATCTACACCCACTGGCAAAAACCAGAAGACATTAATCCATTGCGCTTAAACCAAATCCAACACTTCTTCGAGCACTACAAAGATCTCGAGCCAGGTAAATGGGTAAAAGTTAAAGGTTGGGGTGGTGTTGCTGATGCCCATAAAGAAATTCTTGAAGGCATCGAGGCCTACAACAAAGCGCATCAGGGTTAACTAAGTCTCAACTTGATATCAGGAGTGAGCTCGCAAAAAATCGCCTTAGCGCAAATCAACCCTCTCCTGGGTGATTTGCCTGGCAACGCGCAGCTCATCTCTCAAGCCGCGGCCGATGCCTATGTACAAGGCGTAAATATTGTTTTAACGCCAGAGCTCTCGCTCACCGGCTACCCCCCAGAAGACTTACTCTTGCGCCCCGCTTTTATTGAGGCCGCAGATCGTGAGCTCAGTTGTTTAATGCTGGAGCTCCAAAAATTTCCAGGCCTGACAGTTGTTGTTGGGCACCCAAAAAAGACTGCTGCTGGTTTACAAAACTACGCTTCCGTTCTGCGCGACGGAAAGGTCATTGCCGGCTACGCAAAACAAGAGTTGCCCAATCACGAAGTGTTTGATGAAGTACGTTATTTCACGCCGGGCAATGAAGCGTGTGTGTTTGAAAATGCTGGTATCCAATACGGACTTATCCTTTGCGAAGATGCTTGGCATGCAAGCCCAGCAAAACAAGCTCATGCTGCTGGCGCTCAAGTACTGCTGGTACTCAACGCCTCTCCTTATCACCTCCAAAAAGAATCTTTACGCATTGAAATGCTGCGTAAACAAATTGCACTTACGAGGATGCCGCTGATTTATGTAAACGCGGTAGGCGGTCAAGATGAGCTCGTTTTTGATGGTGGATCTTTTGCATTAAATAGCGCAGGCAAAGTAGTGATGACCATGCCGCAGTTTGAAACCGCCCTCGGGTTTGTGAGTGTCAATGCATCTGGTGATCTAGAGCAAGGTTCCATAGTCCCCACCTCCAGTGTTGAGGCTCAGGCCTATCAAGCCTTAGTTTTAGGTGTGCGTGACTATGTTCAAAAGAATCACTTTTCAGGGGTCATTATTGGTCTCTCAGGAGGCGTTGATTCTGCGCTGGTGCTAGCCATTGCAGTGGATGCCCTGGGCGCCGATAAAGTACGTACCGTCATGATGGCCTCTCGCTATACCGCTGATATCTCTTGGATTGATGCTAGAGAAATGGCGCAGAACCTGAGCGTTCAATATGATGAAATTCCTATCAGTGAGCCTGTGGATGCTTTAGAGCATGCATTGGCAGAGCAATTCAAAGGCTTAAAACCAGATGCCACTGAAGAGAATATTCAAGCGCGAGTTCGCGGCACCCTGCTGATGGCGCTCTCCAATAAAACTGGCCGCCTAGTTCTCACCACGGGAAACAAGAGTGAAATGGCCGTAGGCTATTGCACTCTATATGGCGATATGGCTGGCGGCTTTGCAGTGATTAAGGATATTGCCAAGACTTTGGTCTATCGCCTGTGCGCATACCGCAATAGCATTGCCCCCATTATTCCGGAGCGGATTCTGACGCGTGCACCTTCCGCCGAATTGCGCCCCGATCAAACCGATCAAGATAGTCTGCCTTCTTATGAAGTACTGGATGGGATTGTGGAGCGTTACATGGAGCAAAACCAATCTATCGCTCAAATCATTGCCGCTGGCTTTGATCCTGAGAGTGTTGAAAAAGTCACCCGCCTGATTAAGCTCAATGAGTACAAACGTCGCCAAGCGCCCCCTGGCGTACGCGTGACCACACGAGCCTTTGGGCGCGACTGGCGCTATCCTATTACCTCTCAATTTAGAGCGTAACTGGGTGTTGGGTTTCAGTTCTAGGTATGATTACTGTATTAAGGGGAATATATGAAGCTAATTACATCCATTATTAAACCGTTCAAGCTTGACGAAGTTCGCGAAGCCTTAGCTGAAGTAGGTGTTACTGGACTTACTGTAACCGAAGTCAAGGGCTTTGGTCGCCAAAAAGGTCATACTGAGCTCTATCGTGGCGCCGAGTATGTGGTCGACTTTTTGCCTAAAGTGAAAGTAGAAGTAGTAGTTGCTGGTGACCGTGTAGAAGCGGCAATTGAAGCAATTACAAAAGCCGCTCGTACCGGCAAGATTGGTGATGGCAAGATTTTTGTTAGCCCGATTGAACAAGCCATTCGTATTCGCACCGGCGAAACCAACGACTCAGCGGTATAAAAACCGCCAGCAGAAGACGCTAACTCCCTCGGGGTTAGCGTAACTGAGATTCCGTCCCATCAGCAGGCGGAGCAACCACCTCAGCAGCCTCCAAAATCACTGTTTTTGAATTGGGATTAGATAAGCGCACTTTCGCGCCCTGGAAGAACACATCCACCTGGCTCAAGCCAGTGGTCAGCACTTTGAATGGTGGTTTGCCATAAAAGGATGCGCCCACTCCAGGCTCAAGCAGTTTATTTTGAATCTTGCCGGAGGCATCAATCACACATACAGTCTGCTTTGATTTGGTCTGCACATAAACCAAATCGGCTGGCTTACGAGGTGACTCTGGTTTATAGCTAATAATTCCTTCCTCAGCGGGGCAAGCTCCAGGGGCATCCGTGGCAATAGCTGGTGCTGCAGCCACTACAACTGGTGCGGCTGCAGGAACTGACTCAATCGGAGCGCCTACTGGTGCCGATGACGGGGCAGGCTCAATTACTTCTTCCTTGACGATGACGATTTCTTCGGGCTTATCTGCGAAAAACAATGGCTGTAAATTAATTACTGAAAATACTAGGGTGGCAAGCACGCTGAGCCAAAGAAACAATTTTTTCCGTGAAGACGGCTTTGCCTTAGCAACTGTTCTGGCGAATGGTCCCTCTTTAGCCTGGACTTTTTTGGCCGGCTCTTTGTTTTCTTCCGCGGCAACCACTGCGGGCAGCTCAGCCCCCTCCACCTGCTCACTTACTTTAGTGGCATTCTTTTTCGCCTCTGCTTCAGCGGTTTTTACCAGCTTAGCCTCTGCAATGGGCAACTCAACTGCAGATGTACTAATTTTTTCCGGGGTATGAGTACCAAAGTCAAATGCTTCCTCATCACTTAAATTGAGAAGCTTTGCTACTTTCTTGGCGGCGGTGACTTTAATTTGAGCGCCATAGAAGGAGCTCGTCTCACCGCTTTCAATTTGCTCAATTTGGCGAGTAGATAGACAAGCCATACCACCCAAATCCTTGGCACTTAAGCCCAGTTTTTCGCGAGCCTGAGCAAAGGCTTCCTTGCAAATCTCGGGAAGTTTGGAGTTGGTAGTCACAAAAGTATTTTAAATGATTTATATATCAAAATGTTGCCTCATCATAGTACCTATCTACTACAAGGGAAATTAGTCTAAGAGCTAGGTATTTTGGAGATTTTCAAGATCGGATTCAAGGTACTTTGCAACTAAAGTTTGAACTGATTCAACCTGCATTTTGTCCATGACTCTAGCCTTATGAACCTTAATGGTGGCATCGGTAGTTCCCAGCTTGACGGCAATATCCTTATTCAGCAAGCCCTTTACCAACCAGAAGCAAACCTCTTTCTCGCGTGGCGTTAAGGTTGCGTAGTCTTTTTTCGTCTCCACCTCTTTGGAAATCCGCTTAAGCTGACATCTATCAAATTCCACCGCATCAGCGACAGCCTTGAGCATGTCCTCTAAATTAAAAGGCTTAAACAAGAAATCAAGTGCGCCCTTCTTAAGACCTTTAACAATCTGATGGGGGTGACTCTGTCCGCTGACGAAAATAATCGGGGTTTTACGCCCCAATTGCAGTAATTTTTCCTGAAGATCTAGGCCGGTGGCATCAGGCATTTGCATATCGAGCAAGATGACTGCAGGGGATACTGGTAATGAATGTTCTAAAAATGTCGCCGCAGATGAAAAATCCTCAACAATGTATCCAACCTCCTTCAGCATTCTGCTTAAAGAGGTGCGCATCGACTCATCGTCGTCAATTAGGTAGATATGGCCAACTTTAGTCATTGAATTTGAAGGAAAAAGTATTAGATATGGCAATGTACTGCAGCTTTATTTACAAGGATATTAGCTCTCAAGCTAATAAGCTTCATCTACCAGCAAATACAATGGAAGAATTGATGCTGCGCTGCACTAGTAAATTGGGGGCAAATCTATATAAAACCCCTGCATTTGCTCTTCTATCACGGCACAATAGAGCTTTTCGACAAATTCTTTTCTGGAGTCAATATCAGCATGAAACGCCTCAATGAACGCTCGCGCAATGTCACCGAAGGGGTTGCTCGCGCACCCAATCGCTCAATGTATTACGCGATGGGCTACCAAGAGAAGGATTTCGTTAAGCCGATGGTCGGCGTGGCAAACGGTCACTCCACCATTACCCCATGCAATAGCGGCTTACAAAAACTAGCAGATGCTGCGGTAACTGCCTTAGAAGAAGCTGGTGCAAAAGCGCAAATGTTTGGCACCCCTACCGTGTCTGATGGCATCGGCATGGGCACTGAGGGCATGAAGTACTCCCTCATCTCCCGTGAAGTGATTGCTGACAGTATTGAAACTTGTGTCAATGGTTTATGGCAAGACGGCGTGGTCGTCATCGGTGGTTGCGATAAAAATATGCCAGGTGGCATGATGGCGATGGCCCGCACCAATGTGCCGAGTATTTATGTTTATGGCGGAACCATTAAGCCAGGTCATTACAAAGGTAAGGACCTCAATATTGTTTCCGCATTTGAAGCCGTTGGTGAATTTACTTCAGGACGCATGAATGAAGTAGATCTTAAAGGCGTTGAGCAGCATGCTTGTCCAGGCAGCGGCTCTTGCGGTGGCATGTACACCGCCAACACCATGAGCTCCTCGTTTGAAGCGTTGGGCATGAGCCTGCCATACTCCTCGACGATGGCTAATGAAGATGCTGAAAAAGTCACTAGCGCTCATGAATCTGCGATTGTTTTGGTTGAGGCCATTAAAAATAATTTACGTCCACGTGACATCATCACTAAAAAATCCATTGAGAATGCAGTCAGCGTAATCATGGCAGTTGGTGGATCTACCAATGCTGTTCTGCATTACTTAGCGATCACCAGCGCTGCCGAGATCGACTGGACAATTGATGACTTTGAACGCATTCGTAAACGCGTTCCCGTAATCGTGGATATGAAACCTTCTGGTCAATATTTAGCTACCGATCTTCATCAAGCGGGTGGTATTCCGCAAGTCATGAAGATTTTGCTAGACGGCGGCCTCTTGCATGGTGACTGCATGACTATCACTGGCAAAACCATTGCTGAAACATTGAAAGATGTTCCATCCGTTCCCCGTGCCGATCAAAAAGTAATCCGCACCCTGGACAATCCTTTGTACAAGCAAGGTCACCTCGCTATTCTGAAGGGCAATATTTCTCCTGAGGGTTGCGTTGCCAAGATTACCGGCCTCAAAAACCCATCCATTACTGGTCCTGCCCGTGTATTTGATTCTGAGGATGATGCAATGGCCGCCATCATGGCGCAAAAAATCAAAGATGGTGATGTCATGGTGATTCGTTACGAAGGCCCTAAAGGCGGCCCTGGTATGCGCGAGATGCTCGCCCCTACCTCTGCCCTAGTTGGTCAGGGCTTAGGCGAGACAGTAGGCCTGATTACCGATGGACGCTTCTCTGGTGGCACTTGGGGCATGGTCGTTGGTCACGTCGCTCCTGAAGCATTTGTAGGTGGTGTGATTGCCCTTATTCATGAAGGCGACTCTGTCACGATCGATGCACACAAGCTACTTATTCAGCTCAATGTGAGCGATGAAGAGATTGCTAAGCGTCGCGGCGCTTGGGTGCAACCTAAGCCACGCTATACCCGTGGATTACTCGCTAAATACGCTTACCTAGCAAGCACTGCCAGCAAAGGTGCAGTAACGGATCTGAACTTGGATTAAAAGCAGTAAGCAATAAAAGCAAAAGCCCCTAGGTAATGAACTGACCCACAAAAGTTGGACAGTTTGATTAGGTTACCAGAAGGGATTGAGTTCGGTATTGCACTGGGCTCAATCCCTTTAGTTTTTGTTTGATTCGATCATGGTTGTAGTAGTGGATATATTC
>NZ_JACVOS010000008.1 GCF_018882335.1 Polynucleobacter sp. AM-25C3 | reverse complement strand
GTCGGAAATAGAGAAGTTGCCGTTTTCATTGATGCCGTTAACTAAGGATCCAGCAGCGCCAGAACCTACGGTTGCTGACAGCACACCGCCAGCAGACTGGATGACTTCTAGAGCGCTAGCGCCAGCAACGACTAATTCAACTCCCCCGCTATTGATGGTGGTGCCGGTGGCAGTAGCGCCAGAAGAGACTGCTTGAGTTCCCCCGCTATTGATGGTGGTAGCGCTGGCAATACCGCCAGAAGAGACTCTTTCAAATCCCCCGCTATTGATGGTGGTGCCGGTGGTAACACCGCCATCAAAGACTATTCCAAAACCGCTTCTATTGATGGTGGTGCCGCTGGCAATACCGCCAGAAGAGACCGTTTGAATTCCCCCGCTATTGATGGTGGTGCCGGTGGTAACACCGCCAGAAGAGACTCTTTCAATTCCCCCGCTATTGATGATGGTGCCGGTGGTAACACCGCTAGTAAAGACAAGTAGAGATCCCCCGCCATTGATGGTGGTGCCAGTGGTAACACCGCCAGAAGAGACTCTTGCAAAACCGCTGGCATTGATGGTGGTGCCGCTGGCAATACCGCCAGAAGAGACGGTCAACAAACCGCCAGAATTGAGAATTACTCCACTGGCTGTTAAGTCGGAAATAGAGAAGTTGCCGCTTTCATTTCTACCGGTAACAAAGGATCCAGCAGGGCCAAGACCTACGATTGCCGACAGTGCGCCGCCAGCAGACTGAATGACTCCTAGAGCGCTAGCGCCAGCAGCGACTCTTTCAGTTCCCCCGCTATTGATGGTGGTGCCGGTGGTAACAGCATTAAGAGCAATTGATTCAACTCCCCCGCTATTGATGGTGGTGCCAGCGGTAACACCGCTAGTAAAGACAAGTTGAGATCCCCCGCCATTGATGGTGGTGCCAGTGGTAACACCGCCAGAAGATACCGTTTGAGTTCCCCCACTATTGATGGTTGTAGCGCTGGCAATGGCGCCAGAAAAGACGGTCAACAAACCGCCAGAATTGAGAATTACTCCACTGGCTGTTAAGTCGGAAATAGAGAAGTTGCCGTTTTCATTGATGCCGTTAACTAAGGATCCAGCAGCGCCAGAACCTACGGTTGCTGACAGCACACCGCCAGCAGACTGAATGACTCCTAGAGCGCTAGCGCCAGCAGCGACTCTTTCAATACCGCCACTATTGATGGTGGTAGCGCTGGCAATACCGCCAGAAGAGACCGCTTGAATTCCCCCACCATTGATGGTGGTAGCGCTGGCAATACCGCCAACAACGATTGCTTGATTTCCCCCGCTATTGATGGTGGTATCACTGGCAATGCCGCCAGAAGAGACCGTTTGATTTCCCCCACTATTGATGGTGGCAGCGCTGGCAATACCGACAGCAGCAACCACTTCAATACCCCCACTATTGATGATGGTGCCGCTGGCAATACCGCCAGAAGAGACTGTTTCAATACCGCCACTATTGATGGTGGTAGCGCTGGCAATACCGCCAACAACGATTGCTTGATTTCCCCCGCTATTGATGGTGGTACCACTGGCAATACCGCCAGCAAAGACTCTTTCAATACCGCCACTATTGATGGTGGTAGCGCTGGCAATGGCGCCAGAAGAGACTCTTTGAATTCCCCCATTATTGATGGTGGTGCCGCTGGCAATACCGCCAGAAGAGACCAACAAAGAACCACCAGAATTTAGAATTACTCCACTGGCTGTTAAGTCGGAAATAGAGAAGTTGCCGTTTTCATTGATGCCGTTAACTAAGGATCCAGCAGCGCCAGAACCTACGGTTGCTGACAGCACACCGCCAGCAGACTGGATGACTTCTAGAGCGCCAGCGCCAGCAGCGACTCTTTCAACTCCCCCGCTATTGATGGTGGTGCCGGTGGTAACACCGCCAGAAGAGACTGATTCAACTCCCCCACCATTGATGATGGTGCCGCTGGCAATACCGCCAGAAGAGACGGTCAACAAACCGCGAGAATTGAGAATTACTCCACTGGCTGTTAAGCCGGCAATAGAGAAGTTGCCGTTTTCATTTCTACCGGTAACAAAGGATCCAGCAGGGCCAAGACCTACGATTGCCGACAGTGCGCCGCCAGCAGACTGAATGACTTCTAGAGCGCTAGCGCCAGCATTGACTCTTTCAGTTCCCCCGCTATTGATGGTGGTGCCGGTGGTAACACCGCCAGAAGAGACTGATTCAACTCCCCCGCTATTGATGGTGGTGCCGGTGGTAACGCCGCTAGTAAAGACAAGTTGAGATCCCCCGCTATTGATGGTGGTGCCAGTGGTAACACCGCCAGAAGAGACTCTTACAATGCCGCCACTATTGATAGTGGTAGCGCTGGCAATGCCGCCAGAAGCAATACTTTGCACGCCAGTTGCCATAATTGTGCCACTTATAGCAACCCCTAAATTCAAAATATTCTGCGTACCACCAGAAACAATCTGGCCCGTTACCGTCATTGAGCTTACATTTGATGTAAATTGAGCGCACACATTTTGCGCGCCCATCCCCAGAGCACACAACAACCCACAAACAATTGCCGATGCCGATTTACTACCTGATGCCTTGCCATCGGACTTTGCCAGCTCTGAAGCCACAACAAGCGCCCCATGCTTTTTGGAAAAAACCAGTCTGTATACGCGATTCATATAATCTCTACGTCTTTGTTTATGATGGCGTTGAGCATAAAGCCTAGCCCATTGTAAGGGTTGCCCAAATACCACCTTGGTAACTGAGGCCAGTCGATTGGGGCGTTTCGTAACCAGTGCATCTTGGAGAAATGGTTATCAGGGCTCCTACAGTTTTTGTTGTGCGGCCAATTTTTTGAATGGTCGCAAGTGTGTTTTTTTGCGGTTCATTTAAGACGATAAAGACGGTTCGTAGGCATGTTTGGATGCTCCGCGGCAAGCAATAAAGCCTGGCTAAGCTCTCGGGCGAGGTGCGAGAGGCAAAAGTCTGGAGCGGGGCAACAGGGTCTACACCAAAGTGACGGAGTCGGTCCGGGCTCATATCCTCATGACCCATATCGAGAACCATGCATACCCGAAAGGGCTCGACTTACTTTATCGATGCCTTTCAAGGCTATTAACAGTCGAAAAATTTTAGCAGACATCTGGTTTTTAACTTTCGCAGAAAGAATTTGTATATTTAGGCATGATTTTAACATCATGTCATGGGTTTAAGTCAATCCTGGGCCTTCTAGGGCAAGGTCTGACGTCCAAATCCTGTTCATAGGGCACCGAGTAAAAGGCTTTTATCGTATTGTTAAGTTAGGCTTCATTGAGGCTGGCATGAACGAAGAGGTTCTTAAGCGCTTGAAAATATTGGCTCATTCGCAAGAGTTTGGCCTGAAGTCTTCAATTCATGCCTTTGGAGTGGGCGCAGCACCTTATATGCTTGGCCGGTTGGTAATGCCATCCATTGATCGAGACGACGATATAGGATAATCTTGGGGGTGCGCACGAAATGGCGACGATTATTTTGAATGAGTGCATAGGCATTAATTCAACAGAAATAGTTTATTTTGTTTGAAATGGCGCCTTGCGAATAAACCGCCTAGCGATGGATTCGATGTTGAGGGATTCTCAAATTGAGCGGTGAAGCCTCGGCATGTCTTTGGCTTATTTGGTTCGGGGCTGACAAATACTTTTACACTTAAAATTTGATATTCAATTTATATAAACAACATTACTCTAATTACCCATGCCAACTACAACAGTACCCACCTCAACAGAACTCAATCAGTCAGATCTGAATTTAGCAAATCCATTTGCCGATGCTCAAGAGACTGATCAGGCTAAACCTGTCCCCGTGCAACCCAAAAATACATCATCTATATTTATTGATCCGACCTCAAGACCAACAATGGTTGGCCCTGATAAAATCCTTTACGACTTTAATTATGGCTGCCGGGTTGAGTTACCAACATTGGCCAAAGGCAAGAAATGGAAGGTGCGCTACACCGATATGGTGACTTCAAATATTATTTTTGAAGCAGAGTCAACTGGCGGCTCCTATCAGAGTACGAAGCTATATTTTGTACCGCTTAAGATTGAGGTCTGGAAGAATGATGAGAAGGTTTTTACGCATGAGCTATGCCTAAAGGATAGGCTTGTACAGGTTCAGATCCCTGTGGGGACTTTGGGCGATGTGATTGCATGGTTTCCTTATGTAGATTTATTTCAGAAAAAACATGGGTGCAAATTAGTATGCACTATCTCAGAGTTAGCAAGGCCACTATTTGAGGGGGTATATCCTAACATCGAGTTTGCCTCACAAGAAACAGCGCTGCCCATGCAAAAAGATTTTTATGCCAGCTATCGTTTGGGACTCTATTTTGATGATTGGAATTGCAGACATCAGCCAGTGGACTTTCGGTATGTTGGCTTGCATAAAACTGCCGCATATATTCTGGATGTGGAGCCGATTGAGCTCCCCCCCAAATTGGACATTGCAAATGCTGAAAGAGCGGTTAAAGAGCCTTACGTCTGCATTGCAGTTCAAAGCTCTACCCAATGCAAATATTGGAATAATCCCTACGGATGGCATGAGATTGTTAAATGGTTAAATGAGGCTGGCTACCGAGTATTGTGCATTGATAGAGAGCCCGTGTGGGGGCAGAGCTCGAGCTGGAATTACATCCCCAATGGCGCCGAGGATATGACTGGCGCCAAACCGCTTCTGGAACGGGCGGCACTGCTTAAGCACGCTGATTTTTTTATAGGCCTATCAAGCGGTTTGGCTTGGCTTGCTTGGGCGGCTGGCACACCAACAGTGATGATTAGTGGTTTTACACATCCCAATAATGAGTTTCAGACGCCCTATAGAGTTTTTAACCACCATACCTGCAATAGTTGCTGGAATGACCCAAAGCAGATATTTGATCACCTTGATTTTATGTGGTGTCCGCGTCACAAGGGGACTGATCGTCAATTCGAGTGCACTCGTTTAATCACGGTGGATCATGTGAAATCGCTGATTCGAAAAATTCCATCTTTTACAAAGAAGGTGTCAATTGAGAAGGATTCCATTATTAAGAACAGTCTCAAGCTCCAAGAGTAAACAGCTCTCTTGGCAGAATAACGCCTAGGGACTATCGAGCACAGACAGAAAACAGTACTTTAGGAATGTCGGCCTGACGGGGGATGCTACAGAAAAAAGCTCTAGCCCAACTGAACTGACCCACAAAAGTTGGACACCAAATCCAACTCAAAGGGGTCAGCTTCATGAGCAAATACAGCACGCAGTTCAAGCTAAAAGTAGTTACTGAGTATTTAAGGTCTGGGGGCTACCCCAGGGGGTAATACCCCCACCCCTTAACCTGACTTAAAAGTTGAATTTCTAAGTTGTTTGATTTAAAGGAAATTCTATGAAAACCTCCCGCTTCACCGATAGCCAAATCATGGCCATCCTCAAACAAGCCGAGGCTGGCATGCCAGCCCCAGAGTTATGCCGTTGACCTCCTCCCATAAATCAGTCAGCTCTGAGCTAGAAAATCGGGTGGTGTGGTTGAACTACAAAATGACTTTGCAAACATCGCTGGCGGGAGATCCCCTAGTGATGAATGCGGTCTAAAACAATTGTAATCTTGTCTCCAGTTTTCAAGCTTTTCTTGGGCATCCTCAAGGGACATAAACCAATGGATGTTCAAACATTCGTCCCTCAGGCTGCCATTGAATGATTCAATAAACGCATTGTCAGTAGGTTTACCTGGTCTTGAAAAATCTAAGACGACTTGGTTATCGTAAGCCCAGCGATCAAGTGCAATGGAAATAAATTCCGGCCCATTGTCCGCTTGAATCCGCAAAGGTTTGCCGCGCTGTGAAACGATATGCTCTAGCAAATGTGCTACATCATCACCTCTGATATTTTGCGCGGGATAGATCGCCAAGCACTCACGGGTGTGGTTATCCATCAAGGTTAAAGCTCGAAACTTATTGCCGTTAAATAAGGCGTCCGATACGAAGTCCATACTCCATGCTTGATTAGGCCCTGTCAGAATGGGCCTCTCCATACGACTGGCTGCTGCTTTGCGACGCCTAGGCCGCTTGCACCGAAGGTTCAAGCCTTCTTCACGATATAGGCGATACAGCCGTTTGTGATTGACCACCCAACCATCCCTACGAATCAGAATGTACATGCGCCGAAATCCATACCGAATACGAGTTCGAGCAATCTCCTGCAATCTTGCCTTCAGAGGAATGTCTAACGGTTTGCCTTTGGGCTTGTGATACCAGGTCGAGCGTGCTTGCTGGCATACGCCACAAGCACGCTGAACACTCACTCGGCATTGCTTAATGAGATGGTCGACTAGCAGCCTACGCTGCGCCGGCCTTAAAGCTTTTTTCGCAACACATCCTGCAGCATGGCCTTATCTAAACTCAGATCAGCGACCAACTGCTTGAGTTTGCGGTTCTCTTCTTCAAGCTGCTTGAGGCGTCTTAACTCAGAAACTCCTAAGCCGCTATATTTTTTCTTCCAGTTATAGAAAGTGGCTTGGCCGATACCGATCTTGCGACAGACCTCATCAACCGAAGTGCCGGTATCGACTTGATGCAATGCAAAAGCAATCTGCTCTTCTGTGAACTTTGACCTCGTCATGGCGCACCCCTCCTTAGGGATAATATCGCCGATTTTTTCTAATCTAGGGTGTCCAATTTATTGGGAGGAGGTCAATCTAGCTGACGAGCTAGGCTAGTGGCATTGAAATAGAGACATTGTTCAAACATATTGCGTCCCTATGGGTTAGTACGTGACCAGATAATTTTTTCTGCTTTAGAGGCCTCTTTTGCTGTTTCGTATAAGTACTGCAGCATTGCCTCTCTTTGGTGAGGGGTAACTTGCTTGCCCCAGTAAAAGGCTACTTTTGAAGTTTTTGAGCCTAGCTTTATCCGCAATGACCTAGCCACGACTTTTGAAAAAATGGTGCTTCGCAATCGCCGAATAATTTCATTTGTATATTTTTGGTCAAATGGTGACACTAAATCCATAAACCAGATTCTATTACCCCCATTCCACTCTTCTGCCCCTATGGAGTGGGGGTTTTCCAGGTACTTCACTTCAGCCTCAATGCTTAAGCAAGCCCAACTAATGTAAGCCAAGGGAATGCCATTGGAGCCTTCAAGAATTAAATATTGATTTAGTTCTAGTGCCGGCTGAACATATTGCCTGATTAAATGAACCGGCCAATCTTTATGTAAATTTGAGCACCCCCATAAATATGCAATTTTTCCTAAGTTAGAAAAAAATAATTTTCTTGAGTCATCAGAAGAATCTCCACAAGCCAATTCCATCAAGTCATTATCTAGCAAACTACATCTCCCATTTCTTTAAATTAATTATTTGCAGTCATGAAACTATGAACGTTAAAATTTTGTGCAACAGTAAAAATATTCATGCCTGAATCTGTGGCCTGGAAAGAAGCCTGGGCTGCCGCCAGTTGCGCCAAATTGGCGGCAGTTAAATAATTATTCAAAGGGGATGCCGTCAATGGATCAGCAATCCTAATCGACTTATACACATAAGTATCAGTGATGCTGGAATTGGTAATATCATAAAAGTTATCCAATTGCAATGTCCATCGAGAGTTCTCTGCAAAAGATTGGACAACCATATGACCAAATTGGTTAATTGCAGCATGTACTAAACCTTCAGTTAGACTGGCATTGATAGTATTTATTTCAACGCCTGCATCCATGCTCGCCCTCACAGGAGTATCGCTGATTATGTCAAGCGTAAGCGTTGTATTATAAATAGTATCATCCTTAGCAAGGGAATTTATCTTATTCCCAGAGTTATCATAATAATAAGCGCCAATATTGAAGGTATTGGTAGTTAAGCTATTTACTGCAATATCGACATTACCTTGAATATTATTGTAAACTGTGTCAACATTAGGCCCAAAAAATTGGGATATATTCTGAAAGGTGTCCGTTCCTACGATTTTTTCTGCATTCAAATATTTCTGCTTTTTAATTACCGCGCCGGCCCTGCCCCCCTCTGTAAAGTTAATGATGGCACTTTGATTCTCTACATCATTTCCGCAATAACTTAAATCAAATATAGGATTTGCATCAAAAGAGCCGCCATTTACACTGATGCTTTGATTAAATTTATTCTGCCCGCGGTATAGATTTGTTGTAATATTGTCACCTAGACTTTCTAACCCATGAAAGTTGCTAGAAAGGGAAATGGATTTCCATCCCACAACATTGTTTCGAATCATCGTGGGCATTTGGTTCGACTCCTCATAAATTCTTTTTGCAACTACCGAATTTCCACCCCCTATTTCTTTTGCAAATTTAGCGCTATTAATATAGCCGTTAGATACCGCATCTATAAGACGCGACCGCAATTCACCGCCCTGAATAACCTGCACAAAGTTGCGGGATTGTATTTTTATAATCTCATTTTCTGCATTATCTAAAAAATTATAAACCTTGATAGCCAAACGTGTTTCAGTGTTAATAATGGTTAAATCAGAATTATTAGTGCTAAGAGAGAAAATAATATTGTTTAAATTTAAAACATTACCCAGAATGATCTGATCAGGCGCCGTCAGAGGAGTTTTCAAAACGGGTGGAGAGGTATTATTATTCTCTATCTTTGGCTTTGATCCTTGGATTATATCGATTTGTGCAACTGCATTTACATTGCTACTTCTATATGTAAATTCTTTACCATTGTTATAGCCTGCACTGTTCTTATTGAAATAATATGAGCCAGCATGCCCAGCCTCTAAAGTCATTCCGCCATAACCGCTCAATATATTCCCGGATCCTTTGACGGCCAATATTTGCGTTACACAGGTATTAGCAGCTATTACGTCATAGGCATTCTCGAGCTTATCTTTATCTATGTTTTGCTTTGCCACAAGTTGAATATATTGAGCGCTAGCAGTTTCTTTTCCGTAACTACCTGATACTAGCCCCCCATTATTTTCTTGCCAATACGTAATCTTATCGGATAATTTTTTATTTACTTTCATATTTGAGGTGCCAGCTATCATAAATATACTGGAACCTTCGCTTGTTATATTGTTATAGTCAAGTGTTGCAGAACCAAAACCTGAATTATCTTTAGCATTTTCATAGGTAAAATTTGCAACACTTGCATTAATGTAATACTGGGCATTACCTAATGTCATGATGTTATTCATTGTAATCGGGGAGTTATTTTTGAAGTCCCCGGGAATATAATTTGTTAAAATATTATTGGTATCAATAACAACAGCTTGATTATTGGTTATAGCATCAGAAGCTAAATTGAATGTAGCTCCTGTAACATAATTTGATAAATACTGCACAGTTGATTGGTTTTTAGAGGTTTTTACATCAGCCTGATTTATCTGACTGCTCGCGATTGTCAGCGGACTAACAAATTCAATATGTGTAATGCATATATTGTTTTCAGATTTCACAAAACTTGTATCAATAAAAGTTGAAAGATCTACGTTTTGTTGTGCTGTACCGATGACAAAATCTTGAAATAAATTCTTCTCTACTTTTGTATTTGCATTTTCAGTCAAAACGGCTGAAAAATTATCACTACTTGCGCCACCCATCTGTGAAAATAAATTATTGCCTGAAGAATCTGTAGCCGTTATCCCTAATAAAGCCCCAACTTGACTTATTGTCGCACCACCAAACAAAGCAATTTGATTAATTGAAGGTTTGCCTTCTGCAATATTGTCTTGTCTTTTCTTAATGGCCCCATCTATAAGCGGATTTATCATAGAATCAAACTGGCCCCGTAAATCTCTTCCTGCTAGCGCCTGCCCGCTGCCTTGTTTTTTGCCCAATTCTGTTCTCTCTGCCTGTATGGCATCGTTCATGCAAGTATCATATATCACACCCGCTAGAGTGAGCGCTAAGCCGAGAAGCATTCCCGGCGGACCCCCGAGCAAAGCCAATGATCCAGCTACAGCTAATGTGGAACCGATGGAGGCCTGTGAATAGGCTATTTTCCCAACCCTCTGATAAAAAGCACTTAGAGATTTAGCTTCTCTGTAGCCGACCTTATTACCATGATCACGATAATCCTCAGCAGTTTGAGCGAGCATTTCAGCTTGATCAATATAGGACTGAGCCTGCATATAAGGAATTGGATTTGCTGCGATAATTACTCCAATTGCAACACTAATCCCCAGGGCTATCTTAGAGGACTGTGCACCCGCCTTCACTGCCGCCAGCTGGTTCTCCGCCCCGTCTACTGCAGCTAGTGCTAGTTTTAAATCTTTACTGGCTTGGGGAGCTTTTCTTGCCAACGCTAGCAGCTTCGCCATATCATCAGCACTCAGGGCGATGTTACTTGATTTTGCAGCTGCCAACGCACGACCCAAAGATTCGACTTCAGTCTTAATCGTTGCAAAATTCCGAACTGCAATAGCAAGGTCGGCAAATTTGTCTGCCACCGTAGCTTGGAGAGCGATTTGGCTTTTCTGTAGTTGAGCCACTGCTTTGGCGGTCGCAGTTACGACGAAGGCCTCGCTGCTGGCCCGATAAAGATAGACTGCTTCAGCCACCCCAGCCCCAATTGTGGCGAGGTTAAAAGATAGACCAATTATTGCTTGTTTATCCCATTGTTTTGGCGCTATTGCCATAGCTGTTATATTTCCCGCCAAACTAATAAGGGCGCCTATGCCGCTCGCAAGCGCATGAGGCGCAAGCTTAGAAAACATAGCTGAACCCCCAGCCCTCAGGATGTTTGCACAGGCTATTATCAACTGACCCGTAATGAGCTGAAGGCTAGCGGCAAAGGCCACCTTCTCGTCCTCACTGTCGAGTCCCCCACTCCTTGTTTTTTGCACCAATACGGCCACCTTCATTCCTATTTCTGCCATATCAAAAATGGCCCTAGCCGCCGAATATTGTCTATTGGCCACAGTCGCATATCCTGGCGTGCCTGACGCCAAGCTGCTAAGTGCAAAATGAGGCGACCAGCGCCATATGGTGGCTAATACCTTAACATAAGCAGATACCGAAAGTGCAATATTTACATCATGATCGAGCTGCTCGCGATTTCTTAAGGGGTTAAAAACATTACGTTGTGCATTGAGTATGGCAAAAAAATCCCCCATAAAAATGCGAACGTAGTTATTAGCAGGCTCTTTGACTGCTGCTGGCAGATTCCCGTCCCTGGTATATTGAATGTATCTAAACATAATGCTATAAATAGTTGCATTGAAAGTCGTACCTTTAACATTCGCCGGCACCTTGACCATATCCCCCATCTTGGCTGATCCACCCCCACCAAGCAATTTCAAGTCAGTATCGCCGAATGTAACTTGAGGTTGACTTTCATCGATGTAAAAAGCCGAGCTACTTAGCGCATTTGTGGGCATTAAGCCACTTTGCAGAATATCCAAATCCTCATTGCCCAAGCAAATAGCGCCCGCCATCAACGCATCAAGATCGCCCTCGGCATGCTTCTTTTTCAAGGATTCTAGAGAATTAACTGCCGATAACTGCTCCTCGCTTAAGACATTAAGAACCCGATAACCATCTACGGTAATGGAATTTTTAAGCACATCGTAATCCATATTGGCTACTGTTGCCTTGCTTATATTCTTTATTTGACTATTACTCAAGGAGGCAAGAACCTCGGTGGTTAGCTGTGCAAAATTAAGAAGTGAAATCTGAGTATTTGAAAAGAGGCTTGTCACTGAAATTACCTCGCCATCCAATGCTATGATCGAAGCCAGCTGATCGCAAGTGAGATCTTGAATTTGTGAGTCCTTAAATTCTTGAAATGCGAACGTTACTTGAGCAGTAGAAAGAGCGCCTATTTGCCATCCAGACAAACGATGGAATAGCGAATGTTCAATTATGACTTCTAGCTGTGCTTCGGATAGGCTGGCAATTATTGATGGACTCAAATGCACCAATGTCTCTGGGCGACTTAATAATGAATTCTGCGTACTTATGACTTCTGCCTGAAACTGAGCGGCGGTTACTGACCCTACTACTGCCGCGCTTAAATTAGTTAAATTCTCATTGACGAGCCAAGTTTGGACTGTAGTATCTGCGCCCTGGAACTGGGCGGCGGTTAAGCCCCCAACTTGAGTAGCACTTAATTGTTGATATAAAGGGCGAGTCGAAAATGTAAATCCCAGCTGCTCGCCTATTAAACCCCCTACTTGATGGGCGCTTAATTTTTCATATAAAGGCTGGCCATTTATCTCAGTCTGTAATTGATCTTTGGTAAGCACGCATATTACTTCCGGGCTTAAGTCGGCATAACGATTAGTTAAGAGAAGTTTCTGGGTTGCGTCACTTAGACCCTGGAACTGGGCAGCGGTTAATGAGGCTACTACATCTGGGCTTAAGTTTTGATAATTGCTATTTAAGAGCCAAGTTTGGGCTTTAGGATCTGCTTCGCTGAACTGAGCGGCGGTTAATATCCCTACTTGAGCATCACTTAATTGTTGATATAAAGGCTTGCCATCAATCGAAGTCTCTAATTGACCTTTGGTAAGCGCTCCTATTACTGCTGGGCTTAAGTAGTTGATGTATCTTTTAGTTAAGAGCTGATCTTGGGGTGTAGCACTTGCCATGACGAACTGAGCGCCGGATATGCCCCCTACTTGAACATCGCTTAATCGTTGATATAAAGGCTTGCCATCAATCGAAGTCGATGCCTCTAATTGATCATTAGTAAGTGCTCCTATCGCTGCTGCACTTAAGTCCTTATAACGATGAGTTAAGAGCCAAGTTTGGGCTGCAGTAGTTGCCATGTCGAACTGAGCGGTGGTTAATGAGGCCACTACATCTGCGCTTAAGTTGGTATAACAATTAGTTAAGAGCCATGCTTGGGCTTTAGGATCTGCTTCGCTGAACTGAGCGGCGGTTAATATCCCTACTTGAGCATCACTTAATTGTTGATATAAAGGCTTGCCATCAATCGAAGTCTCTAATTGACCTTTGGTAAGCACGCCTATTACTGCTGAGCTTAAGTCCTTATAACGATGAGTTAAGAGCCAAGTTTGGACTGCAGTACCTGCGCCCTCGAACTGAGCGGTGGTTAATGAGGCTACTACATCTGCGCTTAAGTTGGTATAACGATTAGTTAAGAGCCAAGTTTGGACTGCAGTACCTGCGTCATCGAACTGATCTGCGGTTAATGAGCTCACTACTGCTGCACTTATGTGCTTATAACGATTAGTTAAGAGCCAAGTTTGGATTGCGGGATTTTGCCTCTGGAACTGAGTGGCGGTTAACAAGCTGATTGTATAATCATCTAACCAGACATTTGCCAATAAAAATGTCTGGACTACAGGACTTGCAGTCGGGAACCACATAGCTGATGAGCCAGGTTTTTTGCTCCAAGCCTCATACTCAGCCAGGTCACTCTTGAACTGAATGGCGAGTGGAAACGTCTCGAGTATTTCGCTATCCAGCTGGGTGTACATACGTTGTAAGAGCCAATATTGGGCTGCAGTAGTTGCCATGCCGAACTGAGTGGCGGTTAATGAGCTCACTACTGCTGAGCTTAAGTCGGCATAACGATGAGTTAAGAGCCAGGTTTGGGCTGCAGTAGTTGCCATGCCGAACTGATCTATGGTTAATGAGCTCACTACTGCTGAGCTTAAGTTGGTATAACAATTAGTTAAGAGCCATGCTTGGGCTTTAGGATCTGCTTCGCTGAACTGAGCGGCGGTTAATATCCCTACTTGAGCATCACTTAATTGTTGATATAAAGGCTTGCCATCAATCGAAGTCTCTAATTGACCTTTGGTAAGCGCTCCTATTACTGCTGAGCTTAAGTCCTTATAACGATGAGTTAAGAGCCAAGTTTGGATTTCCTTACCTGCAAACCAGAACTGAGAGTAAATTAAACCCCCTGCCTGAGCAGGACTTAATTGTTGATATAAAGGCTTGCCATCAATCGAAGTTTCTAATTGACCTTTGGTAAGCCGGCCTATTACTGCTGCACTTAAGTCCTTATAACGATTAGTTAAGAGCCAAGTTTGGGCTGCAGTAGTTGCCATGCCGAACTGAGCGGTGGTTAATGAGGCCACTACATCTGCGCTTAAGTTGGTATAACGATTAGTTAAGAGCCATGCTTGGGCTTTAGGATCTGCTTCGCTGAACTGAGTGGCGGTTAATGAGGCCACTACCTCCCCACGTAAGCTGGTGTAAAGATAAATTAAGAGTTGTTTTTGGGTTGCGCCATCTTGGCCCTTGAACAGAGTGGCGGTTATTGAGGCCACTACCGCTGCGCTTAATTTGTCAGCGCAATAAGTTAAGAGAAATTTCTGGGTTCCGTGCTGGTAACTGTAGAACTGAGCGACGGTTAATGAGGCCATTACTGCTGTACTTAAGTCCTCATAACAATAAGTTAAAAGCCAAGTTTGGGCTATAGAATCTACTTCGCTGAACTGATTACCGGTTATACCCCCTACTTGATGGGCGGTTAATTGTTGGTATAAAGGCTTGCCATTTATCTCAGTCTTTAATTGATCTTTGGTAAGCACGCCTATTACTGCTCTACTTAATTCTCTATAACGATTAGTTAAGAGCCATGCTTGGGCTTTAGGATCTGCTTCGCTGAACTGAGCGGCGGTTAATATCCCTACTTGAGCATCACTTAATTGTTGATATAAAGGCTTGCCATCAATCGAAGTCTCTAATTGACCTTTGGTAAGCACGCCTATTACTGCTGAGCTTAAGTCCTTATAACGATGAGTTAAGAGCCAAGTTTGGGCTGCAACACTTACACCCATGAACTGATCAATGGTTAAGCCATCTTCTTGAGCGGCGGTTAATTGTTGGTATAAAGGCCCGCCATCATTGAGACGATAGGTCCAGTATATAGTCTCTATCTCTAATTGATCGCTAGTAAGCACTCCTATTACTTCTGGTCTTAAGGTTTCGTGTTGATATTGTATTGCATATTTTTGCTCCTCAGAACTAAACCTCTGGAAGCTATCTAAGGAGTTCACATTCCAGACAACCACAAAATGGGTATTTGATTTTTTATATAAAGGCTTGTTGCCATCAACCGAAGTCTCTAAAGGAGCTTGAGTGGGGGGCTCTAAATGAATTTGAGTGGGGGGCTCTAAATGAATTTGAGTGGGAGCCTCCGCTACTTCTACGCTTAAGCTGGCGCTACGATTAGTGAAGAACCAAGCTTGGATACTGTCATGTTGGCTCCGGAACTGATTACCGGTTATACCCCCTACTTGATGGGCGCTTAATTTTTCATATAAAGGCTGGCCATTTATCTCAGTCTGTAATTGATCTTTGGTAAGCACGCCTATTACTTCCGGGCTTAAGTCGGCATAACGATTAGTTAAGAGAAGTTTCTGGGTTGCGTCACTTAGACCCTGGAACTGATCTATGGTTAATGAGCTCACTATTGCTGCGCTGATCGCGGCATAACGATTAGTTAAGAACCAAGTTTGGGCTATAGGATCCGCGCTCTGGAACTGAGCGGTGGTTAAGCCCCCCACTTGAGAGGGATTTAATTCTTCATATAAAGGCTTGCCATCAATCGAAGTCTCTAAGTGACCCTTGGTAAGCACGCCTATTACTGCTGTACTTAAGTCCTTATAACGATGAGTTAAGAGCCAAGTTTGGGATATAGGATCTGCGCTCTGGAACTGAGCGGTGGTTAAGCCCCCCACTTGAGAGGTTTTTAATTGTTCATATAAAGGCTTGCCATTTATCTCAGTCTTTAATTGATCTTTGGTAAGCACGCCTATTACTGCTCTACTTAATTCTCCATAACGATTAGTTAAGAGGAAATCTTGGGCTATAGTACCTGCGTCATCGAACTGATCTGCGGTTAATGAGGCTACTACACCTGGACTTAAGTTTTGATATTTACTATTTATGAAATAATCTTTGGCTACAGTACCTGCGCCCTTGAACTGAGCGGCGGTTAATGAGCTCACTATTGCTGCGCTGATCGCGGCATAACGATTAGTTAAGAACCAAGTTTGGGTTGTAATTTTTACCCCCTGGAACCAATTGCAGCTTATTCCCCCTACTTGAGCAGCGCTGAATTGTTGCAGAATCCAGAATGGAATGTGAGTAAGCACGCTTATTACTGCTGGGCTTAAGTGGGCATAACGCTTAGTTAAGAGCTGTGTTTGGGTTTTTTCATTTTGACCCTGGAACTGAGCGATGGATATCGTGCCCACTACTTCTGCGCGGATCGTGGCATAATGATTAGTTAAAAGCCAAGTTTGGGCTATGGCATCCAACTTCTCGAACTGAGCGGCGGATATCAAGCTCGCTGCTGCTGATCTTATGTGCCCATAACGATTAGTTAAGAGCCAAGATTGGGCTTTAGGATCTGTGCCCTGGAACTGAGCGGTGGTTAATGAGCTCAATACTCCTAAGCTGATGTCCTTATAACGATTAGTTAAGAGCCAAGTTTGGGCTTTAGGATCTGCGCCCCGGAACTGATCTGCGGTTAACGAGCTCAATACTCCTAAGCTTAAGTCGGCATAACGATGAGTTAAGAGCTGTATTTGGGTTTTTTCATTTTGACGCTGGAACTGATCGATGAATATCGTGCCCACTACTTCTGCGCTGATAGTGGCATAATAATTAGTTAAAAACCAATCTTGGGTTTCCTTATCTACATACCAGAACTGATTACCGGTTATACCCCCTTCTTGATGGGCGCTTAATTTTTCATGTAAAGGCTGGCCATTTATCTCAGTCTGTAATTGATCTTTGGTAAGCACGCCTATTACTTCCGGGCTTAAGTCGGCATAACGATTAGTTAAGAGAAGTTTCTGGGTTGCGTCACTTAGACCCTGGAACTGGGCAGCGGTTAATGAGGCTGCCTCAGAGGCACTTAATCTACTGCAGTTATTATTTAAGAACCAAATTAGAGCTTGCTCATTCTTAAGTTCGAACGATTCCTTGAACCGTTCGTAGGATATTGAGCTCATTACTTCTGCGCTTAATGCATGGTACCTATTTTTTAAGAGCCCAGTTTGGGCTATGGCCTCCAACCCCTCGAACTGAGCGGCGGATATCAAGCTCGCTGCTGCTGCGCTGATCGTGGCATAACGATTAGTTAAAAGCCAAGTTTGGGCTATGGCATCCAACCCCTCGAACTGAGCGGCGGATATCAAGCTCGCTGCTGCTGCACTTATGTGCTTATAACGATTAATTAAGAGCCAAGTTTGGGCTGTAGTACCTGCGTCATCGAACTGATCCGCGGTTAATAAGCTCACTACTGCTGCACTTATGTGCTTATAACGATTAGTTAAGAGCCAATTTTTTTTATCCTCAGAGTCTAGCGATATGAACTGATCAGCAGTTATTGAGGCCACTACATCTGGGCTTAATTGGGCATAACGATGATTTAAGAGCCAAGTTTGGGCTGTAGTACCTGCGTCATCGAACTGATCTGCGGTTAATGAGCTCACTACTGCTGAGCCTAAGTCGGCATAACGATGAAATAAGAGACGTTCCTGGGTTGCAGTACCTGCGCCCTCGAACTGATCCGCGGTTAATGAGCTCACTACTGCTGAGCTTAAGTCGGCAGCATAACGATAAGTTAAGAGATGTTTCTGGGTTGCAGCACCTGCGTCATCGAACTGATCCGCGGTTAATAAGCTCACTACTGCTGAGCTTAAGTCGGCATAACGATGAGTTAAGAGAAGTTTCTGGGTATTATCATTTTGATGCTGGAACTGATCTATGGTTAATGAGCTCACTACTGCTGAGCTTAAGTCGGCATAACGATTAGTTAAGAGCCAAGTTTGGGCTTCCAGGTCTAACCGCTTGAAGCTAGTTTGTTCTAAAGCCCCTGCCTGAGCATCACTTAATTCTTGATATAAAAGCTTGTCATTGATCGGGGTTATTAACTGATTTTTAGTAAGGGTGAAAATTACATGTAGGTTTAAATATTTGTATCTATTTTTTAAGAGCCAGTTTTTATCCTCAGAGTCTAGCCGCCCGAACTGTTCAGCAGTTATTGAGGCTACTATATCTGAGCTTAAGTTGGTGGAATGATTGGTTAAAAGCCAATCTTGGATTGTCCGATTTACCCCTCGGAACTGTTCAGCAGTTATTGAGGCTACTACATCTTGGCTTAAGTTGGTGTAACGATTATGTAAGAGCCAATTTTTTTTATCCTCAGAGTCTAGCGATATGAACTGATCAGCAGTTATTGAGGCTACTACATCTGGGCTTAATTGGGCATAACGATGATTTAAGAGCCACTTTTTATCCTCAGAGTCTAGCGATATGAACTGATCGCTGGTTATAGCCACGGTTAAATTAAAAAAGACATTTTTGACCACCGTCATTATCTGTTCATTATTGAGTGTTGCGACTACTGCTGCGCGAATGCTCCCACAACGATGAGTTAAGAGCCAAGTTTGGGCTATAGGATCTGCGCTCTGGAACTGAGCGGCGGTTAATGAGCTCACTACTGCTGAGCTTAAGTCGGCATAACGATGAGTTAAGAGCCAAGTTTGGGCTATAGGATCTGCGCCCTTGAACTGAGTGACGGTTAATGAGTCTACCTCAGGGGCGCTTAATCTACTGTAGTTATTATCTAAGAACCAAATTAGAGCTTGCCCATTATCAAGTTCGAGCAATGCCTTGAACCTAGTGTAGGATACTGAGCTCTTCGCTTCTGCGCTTAATGCATGGTACCTATTTTTTAAGAGCCAACCTTGGACTGTACCGTTTTTCGATGCAAACTGATTGGCCCTTAAATACCCTACCTGAGCATCACTAAATTGTTTATACAAAGGCTGGCCATTTATCTCAGTCTGTAATTCATCATTATTAAGTACATTTATTACTGCTTCAGATATGTTGGCGCAGTACTTGTTTATGATCCAAAATCTCACCGTATGCAGCCGAATGAAGGTTAACGAGGCTGTTACATTTGCGATTAAGTTTTGGTAATTACTATTTATGAAATAATCTTGGGCTGTGACATCTAACTTCTCGAACTGAGCGACGGATATCAAGCTCACTACTGCTGAGCTTAAGTCGGCATAACGATTAGTTAAGAGCCAAGTTTGGGCTGTATTACCTGCGTCATCGAACTGATCCGCGGTTAATGAGGCTGCCTCAGGTGCACTTAATCTACTGTAGCTATTATCTAAGAACCAAATTAGAGCTTGCTCATTCTCAAGTTCGAACAATGCCTTGAACCTAGTGTAGGATACTGAGCCCATTGCTTCTGCGCTTAATGCATGGTACCTATTTTTTAAGAGCCAAGTTTGGGCTATAGGATCTGCGCCCTCGAACTGGGCGGCGGTTAATGAGCTCACTACCGCTGAGCCTAAGTCGGCATAACGATGAGTTAAGAGCCAAGTTTGGGCTATAGGATCTGCGCCCTCGAACTGGGCGGCGGTTAATGAGCTCAATACTCCTAAGCTGATGTCCTTATAACGATTAGTTAAGAGAAGTTCCTGGGTTGCAGTACCTGCGTCCTGGAACTGATCTGCGGTTAATGAGCTCACTACTGCTGAGCCTAAGTCGGCATAACGATTAGTTAAGAGCCAAGTTTGGGCTGTAGTACCTGCGTCATCGAACTGATCTGCGGTTAATGAGCTCACTACTGCTGAGCCTAAGTCGGCATAACGATGAAATAAGAGACGTTTCTGGGTATTATCATTTTGATGCTGGAACTGATCCATGGATATCATGCCCACTACTTCTGCGCTTAATGCATGGTACCTATTTTCTAAGAGCCAATTTTTTTTATCCTCAGAGTCTAGCGATATGAACTGATCAGCAGTTATTGAGGCCACTACATCTGGGCTTAATTGGGCATAACGATGATTTAAGAGCCAAGTTTGGGCTATAGGATCTGTGCTCTTGAACTGATCCGCGGTTAATGAGCTCACTACTGCTGAGCTTAAGTCGGCATAACGATGAGTTAAGAGAAGTTTCTGGGTTGCAGCACCTGCGTCCCGGAACTGATCTATGGTTAATGAGCTCACTACTGCTGAGCTTAAGTCGGCATAACGATTAGTTAAGAGCCAAGTTTGGGCTTTAGGATCTGCGCCCTTGAACTGAGTGGTGGTTAATATTCCTACTTGAGCAGGACTTAATTGTTCATATAAAGGCTTGCCACCAATCAGAATCCCTAATTGACCTTTGGTAAGCACTCTTATTACTGCTGAGCTTAAGTCCTTATAACGATTAGTTAAGAGCCAAGTTTGGGCTTTAGTATCTGCGCCCTTGAACTGAGTGGCGGTTAATATTCCTACTTGAGCAGGACTTAATTGTTGATATAAAGGCTTGCCACCAATCAGAATCCCTAATTGACCTTTGGTAAGCACTCTTATTACTGCTGAGCTTAAGTCCTTATAACGATTAGTTAAGAGCCAAGTTTGGGCTTTAGTATCTGCGCCCTTGAACTGAGTGGCGGTTAATATCCCTACTTGAGCAGGACTTAATTGTTGATATAAAGGCTTGCCACCAATCAGAATCCCTAATTGACCTTTGGTAAGCACTCTTATTACTGCTGAGCTTAAGTCCTTATAACGATTAGTTAAGAGCCAAGTTTGGACTGCAGTACCTGCGCCCTCGAACTGAGCGGTGGTTAATATTCCTACTTGAGCGCTACTCGAAGCATTTAAGAAATATATAAAATGGTCACTAGCACTTGGACTCTTTGCTAGCTCTGCTGCTAGCACCCTATAGTGCGCCGCATCCAGATCCTTGATCGCCTGCGCTGACAGGGATGAATTGTTGAGAATTAACGCCTTCACGAAAGAGCTGTAACTATTACTCGAGGTATAGAAACTGGGGGTAGAGAGGGCATTTATTTGCTTACCCGTTAATAGCCCACTCTTGAAAATGGCAGTTAAATTATCAACATACCCAAATGTTTTGGCCATTCCAAAAATTTTCGCAAAGTCAATGCTAGCCCGATCAATTGGATTAACCGAGGCATCGCTAAACGCTGCCGCAAACTCAGTAAAGGCATTCCCTATCCCTATACTTGCTAGCTCATAAAAATTTGATGTGCTAATTGATGTTGCAATCTTCTGCAGCCTCTGGGTAGCTGTCGCTAGTGGAGTAGTATTGACAATCGAATGTGTTTGCACAAAGACCTCTGCAATAAAAATATACTTACCTGCAGTCTATCCCTTAGTTAACGGGGGTTTTATAGGGGTTTACCATGCCCACTGGGTCAAACTAGTTATCGCGAGTTAAAGTCAAATCTTGTGTATGGGCCAATCAGTGCAAGCAGTGGAAATTTTTGTTGAAAATACAACAATTATCCAAAGCAAACTTTCACCAAAAGAACATTCCGCCACCATGAAGAATAATGCCAAAAAACCTGCCTCCGACAGTATTTGAAAGGCAGCACCAAGCGAGGCTGAGAAGTACCCAAGGCATTGGTAACGACTCAAAAACTCCTTTTGCAAGAAGTGCATTATCAATCGATCGACCTACCCAAAACTCCAGCATTAGCCAACAGCCTCAACCTAGCCGAGCGCCACTCAGCAACGCATCGGATGCGCTCTTGTTGTGCCCCAGCTAAGGCAGTTTGTGTCGTCAGCAACTCCAGAATGTCAGCAGCGCCTTTATCATAACGCTTCATCGAGGATTCTACTGCGGCAGTGGCCGCCTCCAATAATTTTTGAGAGAATTCCAAATTAGCCAAGGAAGATGCTGCATCCGCATGCGATTTAACAATATCCGTCAAAATTTGACGGATATTATCCTCTAGGTCTGCTTGCGCTTTTTCTGCCTGAGCTTGCGCCCCTCGAATTTTATAAGTTGTACCAAACCCTTCGAAGATCGGAATCGTGATCGTCGCCCCAACCGTGGTTGTGTTGGAGTTCGTAGGCTGCACCCCTTGATTTGGGTACCCGTTTTGATAAAAATTACCAATAAAATCTAGCGTAGGTAAGCCTGCTGCCCTAGCAGCGGTTACTTTTTCTTTAGCGGACTCCAATTGGGCTTTAGCAGCCTTAATGGCCGGATGCTCAAACTCCGCCTCCTCCAACCAAACATTTAGATCTCTAAAATCGCGTTTTTGAACGCGTGTGTCTGATATTTGTAGCATCAGCTTGGTATTGGCAGGCAGGCCCATGGCAAAAATTAGTGCTGCCTGAGCTTTGCGATAATCCCCGTCGGCTCGGCTGCTAGCCAATTGAGCATTAGCCAAAGCCGTTTGGGCTTGTAAAACATCACTGTTGGCTGATACTCCTTTTGCTTCTCGACGTACGGTAGCCTCCCAAGCAGACCTTGCAAAACCTGCTGCCTGCGTCTTAGCCTTGGCGGTGGCAATCGCTGTTAAGGCATCAAAATAACTCTGGATGGCAGCAGCCATCGCCTTTTGAATGCTGGCATCATGCGTGGCTAAGGCGGCTTCTAATAAATATTTGGCAGATAATCGATTGGCCGCCCTGCCTCCAAAATCAAAGAGGCGCCAAGTTAAATTAGCGTAACCCATTCTACCATTGGCAATGCTATTCGCATTGTATGGGGATTGCGGGTAATTAACCTGGGATTGTTGGCGTGGGCTATAAGTTGCACTTGCTGTTGGCAGGTAGGCGCTTCGCGCTTCGCCCAAGGCGCTCGCTTGAATTTTAATGGCTGCCCAGGCTTGTTTAATTTGAGGGTTATTACACAGCGATAAATCAATCACCTCACCCAGCCCCAGGGGCAGGTTTAAATCCACTTGGGCAGGACACCCAATAGGCGTACCATCCGGCAAAATTACCCCCAACTTTAAAATAGTGGGCTTAGTCGAAAGAGGGTCGTCAAGAACATCGGGCACTTCAATAGCAAAAATTGGGTTTGCAGGGAAAGCTCCGAGGAGTATACACGCCACCCAAATACTGAGCTTTACACTAGCAATCGGCAGACTCCGTTTGAACCGTGCCCCCGCTGCTAATCCAGCACAACTTAATAGCGAGCTACTAACGCTCACGCAAGCTCTCACGGGCATGTGTAATTAAAGGCGATAGCACATATTCGATAATGCGCCGTTCCCCAGTTTTAATTTCTACACTGCCGCTCATGCCGGGCAAGAGGGGCATTTGCCTGCCATCGACAAGGATACTGGGGTTTTGTAGCGTCACTTTAACAGCATACATTAGCCCTTTAGCTCCAGGGGTACTTTCTTTATTTGAGTCGAACTCTTTGTTAGCAAATTGCCCAGTACCATTTCCGGAAAAATCCACCGCATCATGCGAGATGTGCGTTACCACAGCAGCGATGGTGCCGTATTTGCTGTACTCATAAGCATCAATTTTGACCTGCGCAGACTGTCCTTTGCGCATAAAACCAATGTCTTTATTTTCCACGTAGCCCTCTAATTCCACAGTATGCTGGCTAGGGACAATGAACATGAGGGTTTGCGCTGCTGGAACTACGCCGCCAACGGTATGGGCTATTAATTGCTGAACTACGCCATCGACCGGAGCAATAATGCGCAATTGTTCGCTATGGGCCGACGCTTTATTGACGTCCTGTACCGCGCCAGACCAAATCCGGGTGGCCTGGTAAAGATCGTTTTGCGCAGTTTTACGCATTTCAGCGGTAAGCGCTGCCAATTGAGTCTTAGCATCATCTAGTTGACCCAATAAATCAATGCGCGTCTGCTCTTTCTCCAGATAAGAATGCTCAGAGACATCACGTTCTTTGGCAAGCTCCTTATAGTCCTTTGCTCTGCGAGCCGCCAATGGCAAAGCATCCCCAAAACGCTTAATCTGAGAGATGATGCGATTGCGTTTGGCGACATAGTCATGCCATAGGTCGCGTAGGTGTCGTGCTTCATTTTTATAGTGAGTCTCATCAACCCCAGCAATGATGGAAAGCTTTGGTTCTTGATTGTTTGCTAAAGATTCCAGCAAAGCATTGGAGCGCTCCATTTGCAATAAAGCAAGCTGACGATCGCCTTCCGCCTTATTCTGCTCGCTATCGGGACCCCTAGCATCTAACTCAATAAGAACATCCCCTTTCTTAACGCTTTGGCCCTCTTCCACATAAAGCGCGATAACCTTACCCGCCTCAACTGAGGCAACGGCTTTACTATGGCCACCGGCAATAATTTTCCCTTGACCATTAACGATAATATCCATTTTCCCAAAGACAGACCACAGGAATAGAGTAATAAATAAAACAATTAAGACACGCGCAGTCCATCGCCCCATCGGCGATATGGGGGCAGTTTGCAAAGCCAAAACGCTTGGCAAAAATTCCGCCTCATGGGTTTTTAGGTCGGGTAATTTTATTTGATCACGGCGCTCCCACCAAAAGGCAAAAACTGCTTTATATCGATTAAATAACTCCTGATGGGCTTGCCGACGATAACGCCAACTTTCAGCGCTCGACTTAGTATTGACATGAAGCAGTAACCATAGCCGTTTGCATTGATCAACAATCCATTGCCCCCTCTCCTGCCAACGCATTAATGGATTCCAGTCTGAAGGCTATCGCCCAAAGTGCTGTCATTGCCTTGTTGCAAGCGATAAAGATGGGCATAAATTCCCTGGGGATTTTGCAGCAATTGCTCGTGACTGCCCACCTCAACAATTTGCCCTTTATCCATCACCACAATTCGGTGCGCATCTCTTACGGCTGATAATCTATGTGCAATGATGAGTACAGTTCTACCCTTGCAAATATCTCGCATATTGTCTTGAATAATTTTTTCTGACTCGTAATCAAGCGCGCTAGTTGCTTCATCGAAAATCAGAACGCGGGGGTTGCTAATGAGAGCCCTAGCAATGGCAACGCGTTGACGTTGTCCGCCAGATAATCCAGTTCCATGCTCACCTACCATCGAATCGTAACCTTCAGGCAATTCGCAAATAAACTCGTGGGCGCCAGCCAATTTAGCTGCAGCGATAATATTCTCTATGGGCAAGGCTGGATTTGTCAGTGCGATATTGTCCCTGACTGAGCGGTTAAAAAGCATATTTTCTTGTAGCACTACACCGATTTGCTGACGTAATGAGGTGGTATCGATAATGGCAATGTCTTGTCCATCCACCAAGACTTTGCCGCGATCGGGCACATACAATCGTTGCACCAACTTGGTCAGGGTACTTTTACCAGATCCTGACCGACCAACAATGCCAATAACATCGCCAGGATTAATGGATAGCGTAATCTGACGTAAAACATCCGAAGCATCAGGTCGGTAACGAAATGAAACATCCTCAAAGGTAATGGCACCCTGCAATCTCGGCAAGCGTGTTTTTTGACCCTCAATTTCAGTGCGGGTATTCAGAATATCTCCTAGGCGACTCATGGAGATCCCTACCTGTTGAAAATCATTCCAAAGTTGCGCTAAACGCAAAATGGGATTGGAGACTTGACCGGCCAACATATTAAAAGCAATTAACTCACCCACAGTTAATTGCCCATCAATTACCAAGGTGGCGCCAATCCACATAATGAGCGCTGTCACCAATTTACTAATTAGCGTTACACCGCTGCTGGCAATATTAGAAATATTGGTGACTGACAGGCCGGCCAAGACGTAACTGGCTAATTGCTTATCCCATTTTTGGGTCCAGCGCGGTTCAACTGCCAAGGCTTTTACTGTATCAATTCCACTAATTGTTTCGACTAAAAAAGATTGATTTTCAGCAGTCTTATTAAATTTATCATCCAAGCGCTTGCGAATGATGGGCGTAAATACTACTGATAAGATCACGTATAGCGGAATGGAGCACACTACAATAAGAGTCAGTTGCGCGCTATACCAGAGCATTACCGCTAAAAAAATAAACGAGAAAAGAATGTCCAAAACCAATGTCATGGAATTACCCGTCAAAAACGAGCGGATGCTCTCCAGCTCCCGGATGCGCGCAACCGAGTCCCCCACTCTGCGTGACTGAAAATAGGCTATAGGCAATCCCAACAAATGACGAAATAATTTAGCGCCTAACTCAACATCAATTTTAGAACTGGTATGAGCAAACACCCAGGTACGAATCCCGGTGAGCACAGACTCAAATAGGGTTGCGCAAACTAAGCCAATCGCAATAACGTTTAATGTTTTCATCGCATGGTTGACCAATACCTTATCCATGATTACCTGAAAAAACATCGGGGTAACTAAACCAATAAGCTGGAGCACCAATGAGATGAGAAGAATTTCTCCGAGTAGCTTGCGGTATTTAACGATCACTGGAATAAACCAAGTAAAATCAAACTTGGTCATAGCGCCAGCAAAGGAGGCTTTGCTAGTAAAGAAAATTAGCTCGCCCGACCAGAGTGCTAAAAATTCTTCTATAGGAATAACGCTGGGAGGCTCCCCAGCCTTTTGAATAAGCACCCTTTTTTTAGGGGTGCCTGCATGCTCATCAATCACCCTAAGGTCAGTGGACTCAGATGGTTGTGCCGACTCAATAACCTTAGCAATAAGAAAAAAAGTGCCGTCAAGCGCTTGAGCAACTGCCGGTAACGGAGCCATAGCAAGACGGCCCAGATCTTGCGCAATCACCTTAGTACTCATTCCCAAAGATTGAGCGGCTAGGCGAATTTTTTCGGTAGTAAATGGCACTCCAAATTCATGAACCAGTTTAGCTTGATCAGCTGCAAAGCCATGTAAAGCTGCCATCATAAAGAAGGACCATAGGCCACTATCAATATTGGTATTTTCGGTGTTTGAATCCATGATTTACTTAGTTTTGTTTTTATAGCGGAAAGCTCGGTCACATGGAGTCTAAATTATGCCGATTAAATAGCCATCGAATCAAATTCAAGCCTCAATTAACTCATCAACCCATCAACCCACATGCAATTGATAATGAGCTCGGCTCACCTATTCACAGCTAACGCCACCAATTAATTTGGTGGCGTTAGCCCATTATCTTGATGCATTTGCAAAGATTGCAGCCGTCATTACTCCTGGTTCCCATGTATAACTCGTGGTCGCAAAATTCTCCACCGCCCATATCTTTGAATTTACGCTCTCATTCCATGCCCATCTCATTTGAATCCAACCAAGACTCCGTATTCTGAATTGCTGCAATCGACAAGTCACCCATTGTTTTGCCCGACAATCCAAGCATTGCATACACCCCATAATCCATCAGCATTAAATCAAGCACTACCAGCCTAACCCAACGTTTTGCGCATTTAACAGCACAGCCTATTTTGCGACTACCAAAGCTTGAATAGCCAACCCCTGAATTCAATCTTAACGATTTTTTTGAAAAAAGGCAACATAAGCGCTGCCTTGTAAACCTTTGGGGGCGCTAGGTGGATTGTAGGGATACTGCTGTATTGGCATAAAAAAGCGGCTAAGGGTTTCTTTTACGTCTCTCCCGTCATCGCACCAGCCTTGATTTGTTGGTACCGCCCGATGCCGCATATCCGCAACCCCCACAATACCGCCCTTGTTCAAGGTTTTATAAATTCGCCCTACTTCTGCGTCCAAATCAAAACAGTGCTGCAGCACCCAAATAGCAAGCACGAAGTCTGCCTTTATGCCAATACCCACCAACTGCTCCAGCGTGGCAGGCGTCATTGCCATAAAGCGCTCGCTCGCTATAAGATTGGTGGCATGTTGTCTCATGCTGCTTGAGGCATCCACCCCAATGACGGAGTATCCTTGATCAACTAAAGGGCCCGCCAATCGACCCACCCCACAGCCATAATCAACAACAAGGCCGCTAGGTTTTATGATGTGTTTTCCAATGAGATTTAACAACCAAGGCGTTTCTGTGTCCCACCGAGTTTGGGTGGAGATCCCAGACTCAGTGGTTAACACGATCTCTTTGGCGCCTTCGATACTAGCATGATCAAAGATCGAGGGATCATAATTTAATGACTTATTTTGCATAACTTACCTTTAAAGTATTAGGCGGATTCAACCACGAAGTGCAACTTTGATAAACGCCTAGTGGCTAAGGATATTTTAGTATCCAAAGCTTCTAGACCTGCAAGTCAAAGTAGCCATGACCTATCAACACCTTAGCCAAACTGAACGATATCAGATTTATATCCTCATGAAGGACGGAAAAACCCAAACCCAGATAGCAAAGCTGATGGAGCGACATAAGTCGACCATTAGCCGAGAGCTTGCTCGCAATACGGGGCTTAAGGGTTATCGTCCCAGACAAGCCTGCCTGTTAGCAGAGAAGCGCTCGCAAGGCTCTCGCAACGCTACCCAGATTACTGCTGCCGACTGGGGTAAGACAGTTAATTGCCTCTTAGAGAAGTGGAGCCCAGTTCAAATTGCAGATCAAGTGGGTATTAGCCATGAGACCATCTACCGCCATATCTATGCCGATAAAGCCGCTGGCGGGAGCCTGTATCAACAGCTGCGCTGCCAAAAGAAGCGTAAAAAGCGCTATGCCAGTGGTCGGGAACCTAGAGGCCAGATCATTGGCAGAAGACCGATTAGTGAGCGCCCAGCCCATATTGAGACTCGAGCCCAAGTCGGCCACTGGGAAGGCGATACCGTCTTGGAGTCCATCACAAGCAAGCCGTAGTGACCTTAGTAGAGCGTAAGAGTGGTTATGCCCTCATCGCCAAAGTCATCAATAAAACCTCGGATTTAATCAGTACCGCCATCATTAACAAACTAAGTCCCATGGCCCCATTAGTCAAAACCATTACTTTTGATGAGTATCCGTAATCCCTGATTGATTTAGTCAAACATTGGCTCTTAGTATTTATACCAAAAAACCGCAATTGGTGATTGACGAGTCCCCGCCTTTCTTGATAGAGTTTTGCAATCACCCCCCCCAACTTTTAGCCTACTGCCAGCCAATATCCTCAATCTTGCCGCCTATGAGGTCTGTAAGATTGATTCTGACGATCACAACTACCATATTGAGGTGGTGGCTGCTGTAACCCCAAAAACATGTCAAGCGTGCGATTCAAAATCTCTTGTTGACTTTGGGCGAAGAGAGCAGTTAATCAAAGACATCCCATCCCACGGCAAGCGAGTTGGTATCTATATTGACACCCGCCGGTTTCAGTGTCGCTCTTGCAACAAAACCTTTTATGAAGTCTTGCCAGAGTTAGACGCGCACCACTTAATGACATCTCGCCTTGTTAGCTGGATAGGCAAGCAGGCTATTAGCGCACTTTTGCCAGTATTGCAGAGGAAGTTGGCATTGCTGAAGGCAGTGTTCGCAATATCTTTCGCAACTACATTAACGAGCTCAAGCAAACCACCCGCTTTGAACCCCCCAAATGGATGGGTATTGATGAGATTCATCTGATCAAGCCGCACGGAGTCATCGCTAATATCCAAAACAATACGGTGGTTGAATTACTACCTAATCGGAATAAAGACACAATCATTAAATATCTCACAGGACTACAGGGCAAAGAAGAGATCGCTTATGTCGCTATGGATGTGGGCGCCATACCGCGATGCTGTAATGCATGTGCTTCCAGAGGCCAAAATCGTGATCGACAAATTTCATGTGGTCAAAATGGCTAATGAGGCGGTAGAGCGTACTCGCAAGAGCTTTAAGGCAGAACTATCGCCCAAGATTCGGCGCACTTTAATGCACGATCGTTACGCATTGCTTAAGCGTGAGTCTGAGCTGACTGATAAAGAAGCGCTACTTCTGCCTGGCTGGGCAAATAACTTCCCAACCTTAGCGCTAGCTTATCAACTCAAAGAAAACTTCTTTAAGATTTATGAAGCTAAAACTCGCAATGATGCTCTAGCCCTTTTTGCCAATTGGGAAATATCAGTAACCCATGAAGTTCGGGATGCCTTTAGCGATCTCATCCGGGATTGGCGCAATTGGCAGCCTTATATCCTTAATTACTTTGATTATCCAGTAAACCAACCAATAACCAATGCCTATACCGAATCCCTCAACAACCTGATAAGGGTAATGAATCGTCTAGGTAGGGGCTATAGCTTTGAGGCATTAAGAACCAAAATCCTCTTTTCGGAAGGGGCGTTAAAGAAAGAGTTGCAACGGCCCAAGTTGATCGCCCATATCGATTGCAAATTCCATAGCGAAATCAGGCATCTCTCTGCCAAATCGGGAGTTACAGTCAAATTTGCGTACAGACCAATCAGTGAATTTAACTGCCCCCAATAAACTGGTAGATCTTAAAGCTAGAGTAATGTCGTCTAGACCCGTTTTAAAAAAATAGGGAAAAACGATGAACAGATCGAAGCTTACTGAAGAGTAAGTTACCTACGTTCTGCGCCCAACCGAGTCCGGAACTGCTGTCGATGATGCTTGCCGCAGCATTGGGATATCGCGCAAGCGATCTTCTACATTTGGAAGAAAAAATATGGTAATTTAGGCGCTAGCGAAGTGTGCCGGCTCGAAGAGGAAAATCTAAGTCTCAAGCGATAGTGGCTGTGATAGCAACCATTCAAAAGTAAAGACTCTAAAGCGTGAAGATCTGGCCCACTTCCAGATTTAATTCTTTAGCTAGTTCAGCACCAGTTACTTTTCCAGCGACGCCTTTTGCTTTTAGAACCTCTATCTGCCCACCATGACAGGCAACAAAGAAAGAGTCCAAAGTAATTTTGGTGATTTCACCAGGCTTACCTTTCACTGCTGCAAAAGTAGTTGCAACATGCTTATGGCAATCGTAGATCCGAACCTTTTGTTCACCAAACTTAGCCCATGCGCCAGGCGCAGGATTGCATGCACGAATCAGATTGTAAATTTGAGAGATGTGCATAGCCCAATGGATTTGTGCAGCGTTTGCATCAAACCAACCCTCGTAATTTGCTAGTGACTCATCCTGAACGAGTTCCTGGTGTTTATCAGCAACCACAAGATCGGCAGCTTCCAGTAGAGCTTTAATACCCAATGGGAACAGCTGATCAAAGTAGACTTTGCCCAAAGTATCGTCAGGAGCAATAGTTACTTCTTTTTGCAAAATCACTGCGCCTTCATCTAAGCCATCGGATGGACGGAAAATAGTTAAACCGGTTTTCTGTTCACCCAAAGCAATCGCCCAATTAATGGCGCTAGGGCCACGGTATTTAGGCAACAAAGAGGGGTGGTATTGAATGGTGCCATGACGTGGCAACTTCACTAATTCCTGCGGAACAAACTGAAGAACGTAGGCCATGACACAAATATCAGCACCACTATTAATCATCGCTTGCGCTGCATCAGGACCCTTGAGAGAAGCAAATTGCAAAGGAGTTAAACCCCTTGCAATAGCAGCCTCTTTGAGCATCTCAGGCTTGCTAGATTTAGGATTGTCGGGCGGACAAAAAACGGCAACCACTTCATCGCCACGATCTAAAAAAGCCTCTAAGGCCGCCTTACCAAAATCCGCACTCCCAATCAGCGCAACACGCATCTTAGATCACCTTATCGTGACGAAGTGCAATCAACTCATCAGTAGAGTAGCCCAATTCGCTGAGAATCTCATCAGTATGTTCACCTAACAGTGGTGAACGGGTTACGTCAGTTGGGCTATCGGACATCTTGATTGGGTTACCAACAGTGAGGTACTTGCCACGAATTGGATGGTCTACTTCTACAACAGTTCCAGTAGCACGCAATGCAGGCTCTTCAGCGATTTCTTTCATCGATAAAATTGGGCCGCAAGGAATATCGTATTTATTCAAAATATCCATGACTTCAAACTTCGTCTTAGTCATTGTCCATTTTTCAATTTCACCGAAAATTTCCATCAGGTGTGGCAAGCGGGCCATTGGTGATGCGAAACGCACGTCCGTAATCCAATCTTCACGGCCGATGACTTTGCAAATGGCTCCCCAAACTGGGGCTTGCACAATGACGTACATGTAGGAATTTGGATCCGTTTCCCAGCCTTTGCATTTCACAATCCAACCAGGCTGGCCACCGCCAGAGGCATTGCCAGCACGGGGTACAGAGTCACCAAACTCGCCATTTGGAAACTGTGGGTACTCTTGCATCAGGCCAACACGCTCTAGGCGCTGTTGGTCGCGCAACTTCACGCGGCATAAATTCAATACTGCATCTTGCATTGCTGCCAACACCTTTTGACCGCGACCAGAGTGGGTACGTTGATACAGCGCTGTCACGACACCCAAGGCCAAATGCAAACCAGTTCCGCTATCACCAATCTGTGCACCAGTTACCATCGGAGGGCCATCATCAAAACCAGTGGTTGAAGCTGAACCACCAGCGCATTGCGCAACGTTTTCATAAACCTTGCAATCCTCATAAGGACCAGGACCAAAACCTTTAACCGATGCCATGATCATCATTGGGTTGAGCTCTTGAATGCGTTCCCAAGAAAAGCCCATGCGATCGAGCGCGCCAGGAGCGAAGTTCTCAACCAGAACATCGCACTCTTTAATCAAACGCTCAAGAATTTCTTTGCCTTTGGTGGTTTTGGTATTCACGGTAATCGAACGCTTGTTATGGTTCAACATCGTGAAATACAAACTATCGGCATCCGGGATATCGCGCAATTGACCGCGAGTAGCATCACCCTCGCCAGATTTTTCTACTTTGATTACATCGGCGCCAAACCAAGCGAGCAACTGAGTACAAGTTGGGCCCGATTGAACATGTGTGAAGTCGAGGATTTTCACCCCTTCTAATGCTTTTGCCATGATTAAAGCCCTAATAAGATTGAAATTTTGAATTGGCCCAATTTTACCAGCGACGGATTGCGGTGCAACATGGCATGCCTATTTATTGGGCATACCCAACCCGATACACCTCAAATTGACTGCATGACAGCTACTTTATCGAGCCTCAAGATCAGAGAGTCGCTTTTTAAGCGCCCTTTCTTCGGCAAAGCGTTCAGTTTCATCACGAATCACCGCAACTACGCCATTGGCCTGGTGTTTTTCATCAAAGAGCATCCCCACGGTAAATGCAATGGATAAGGTGCGACCATCTTTATGCTTGGCAGGCACTTTTAACAAAGAAGTGCCGTAACGCGTAGTGCCAGTTTCCATGGACTTGCTATAGCCCTCGTTATGCTTTTGGCGCTGACGCTCAGGAACAATTAAATCCAAGGTATTGCCTAGCGCTTCCGCTTCCGAGTAGCCAAAAATTCTAGTAGCTGCCGCATTCCAAAGAACAATCTTTTCATGGGCATCAGCAACAACGACGGCATCATCAACACGGTCAAGTAATTGCAGTAAATCTACAGTGGTTTTCATATGGTTAGTCTAATGACTTTTCTAAGCAGTGGTGAATAAAAAAGGCGCTCACCAGGAGCGCCTTTGAAGCTAAAACAAATACTACTTATTGTTATTAAACCGCTTTAGCAGCGTGCAACTTCGCAATATCATCTGCGTTATAACCAAGATCAGTCAATACTTCATCTGTGTGCTCGCCTAGAACTGGTGATGGACCAACTTCAACTTCCAAATCGGAGAACTTGATTGGGCTACCAATGGTTAAATACTTGCCGCGAACTTTGTGGTCCACTTCAACAATAGAGCCACTCTTACGCAAGTCAGGAGAGTTAGCCAATTCTTTCATTGAGAGAACTGGTGCGCAAGGAATATCGAACTTGCGGAGAATATCCACAGCTTCGTACTTCGTTTTGTCTTTGAGCCACTCTTCAATCGTTGCAAAGATGTCAAAAATCTTATCTTGACGCGCTTCAGCAGTCATATAAGCTGGATCAGTCGCCCACTCTGACTTACCAATTGCACGGGTGATTGGCTCCCAAGCGTGGCCTTGAATGGTGAAATAGATGTAGGCGTTTGGATCTGTTTCCCAACCCTTACACTTCAGCACCCAACCTGGCTGACCACCACCACCAGCGTTACCGCCGCGTGGAACTACGTCAGAGAATGTGCCGTGTGGGTACTGTGGATACTCTTCGAGGTAGCCAATTTTGTCCAAACGTTGTTGATCGCGCAACTTCACGCGGCATAAGTTCAATACGGCATCTTGCATTGAGCAAGAAACTTTTTGACCTCTCCCAGTTTTTTGACGCTGCATCAATGCAGTCAAAATACCAATAGCCAAGTGCATACCAGTATTACTGTCGCCCAAAGCAGCAGCAGAAACTGTCGGGGGACCATCCCAGAAACCCGTTGTAGAAGCGGCGCCACCAGCACACTGCGCAACGTTTTCATATACTTTCAAATCTTCGTATGAGTGACCATCGCTGAAGCCTTTTACGGAAGCCATAATCATCTTTGGATTTAATTCTTGAATACGCGCCCAGCTAAAGCCCATGCGATCTAATGCACCCGGACCGAAGTTCTCAACCATCACGTCAGATGTCTTGATCATCTTCTCTAAAACTTCTTTACCTTCTTGAGTCTTGGTATCCAAGGTCAAAGAACGCTTATTACCATTCAACATCGTGAAGTACAAAGCATCGACACCTGGAATGTCACGCAACTGGCTACGAGTCACATCGCCAGAACCTGGACGCTCAACCTTGATCACGTCAGCACCATACCAAGCCAATAGCTGGGTACATGCGGGGCCTGCTTGTACGTGTGTGAAATCGATGATGCGAATACCGTCTAATGGTTTAGTCATGCTTGTTTCTCCTTAAAGTCTTTCTTATATATTGCTAAATTTATTCTAAAAATCTTACGTGTTGATTACCTGCTAATTATTTCTTTCCAGCAGTAGACGGGTTTAAGTTGGTCAAACGCCCACTCTCTGTTCCCGCTGTCTCGTCGATGACTGCATTAATCAAAGCTGGCTTGCCTTCAGCAATAGCCTTAGTCAAGGCAGCCCCTAATTCTGCTGGAGTAGTCACGTAGTAACCTGTACCACCGAACGCTTCCATCATCCTGTCGTAACGCGCATCCTTAACGAATACCGTTGGAGCAACATCAGCACCACCAGTAGGATTTTTATCAGTACCACGATACACACCGTTGTTATTGAAAACAACGACGGTAATTGGCAAGTTATAACGGCAGATAGTCTCTAACTCCATGCCACTAAAGCCAAAGGCGCTATCGCCCTCAACTGCAACCGTTGGCAAGCCGCTAGTAACGGCTGCGCCAATGGCGTAACCCATGCCAATACCCATGATGCCCCATGTGCCGGAGTCAAAACGTTTACGTGGCTTATACATATCCACGATTGCACGGCAATAGTCGAGCGTATTTGCGCCTTCATTTACCAAGTTCACATCTGGATTTCTCTTGATCACATCACGAATCGCGCGCAATGCGCCATGAAAGTTCATCGGCGTAGATTCTTTGGCAAGCGTCTCAGCCATCTTCGCTGCGTTCTTATCTTTCTTCTCGTTGATCGCGTTAATCCAGTCAGCTGCTGGTTTTGGAACCGCCGCAATACCTTTTAAGAGTTCACCAACGCATGAACCAATATCACCAATCAATGGCGCATCGATTTGCACGTTGCTATCCACTTCGTTTGCCTGAATATCAATCTGGATAAATTTCTTAGGATCTTTGCCCCATGTCTTACCCTTGCCGTGTGCAAGCAACCAATTCAAGCGCGCGCCAACTAGCATCACTGCATCAGCCTCAGCCAATACAAATGAGCGCGCTGCAGAAGCAGATTGCGGGTGATTGTCTGGCAACAAACCTTTTGCCATCGACATTGGCAAGTAAGGGATGCCAGACTTTTCAATCAAAGCACGAATATCTGCATCCGCTTGAGCATAAGCGGCGCCTTTGCCTAAAAGGATCAATGGGCGCTTGGCACCCTTCAATACATTTAATGCGCGCTCTACAGCATCAGCTGCAGGGATTTGACGTGGAACAGGATCGATTACTTTGAAGATCGATTTCTTGGCTTCCTCAATAGGCATTGTTTGAGCCAGCAACTGCGCAGGCAAGTCCAAGTACACACCACCTGGACGGCCAGAAACTGCTGCACGAATAGCGCGTGCAAAACCAATGCCGATATCTTCGATGTGGTTAATACGATATGCAGCCTTGCAATATGGCTTAGCAGCGTTGAGCTGATCCATCTCTTCGTAATCACCCTGCTGCAAGTCAACGATTTCACGCTCACTTGAACCAGAAATCAAAATCATTGGGAAGCAGTTCACAGTTGCATTAGCAAGCGCTGTCAAACCGTTCAAGAAACCCGGTGCTGACACAGTCATGCAAATACCAGGCTTTTGAGTCATGTAACCCGCAATCGCTGCGGCGTTACCAGCATGCTGCTCGTGACGAAAGCCAATGAAGCGCAATCCTTCTGCTTGAGCTAAGCGGCACAAGTCAGTGATAGGAATACCAACGAGACCAAAAATGGTGTCTAGGTCATTTGCTTTTAAAGCATCAATGACGAGATGAAAGCCATCAGTGACTTGGGTATTTTGATTGTCTGTTGTCATAGAAATTTTTGGTTAATTACACCGCCCGAACGTAAAACATATTCAGTGCAATTTAGCTTTCGCTAACTGTCTCCAATTAAGTTATTAGTAGTGCCACGGGTAACTATAAACACCCCCGCTGAGGCTGACATGAATCTTAGGCCTAGGGGTGGGGATCATCATTGACTTCGGTCAATTTCCCCTGAAATCTAGAAATAATTGGGGGTTTCTAACTAGACAAAAAGCTCTTTATGCTTTGTTTTGAGGCGGCTCAAAGTCTCTGGAGATAGGTTGAGGTATGCAGCCAGCTCTTTTTTAGGAAGCAACTCGAATAAGTCTTCATATTTGCGCAGGAAGCGCTCTACACGGCCCGGGGCATCAAGCATATGCAGGGTAATGGTGTGCGCCATGATCTCGCTCATGAGGCGCATTACCTCAAACTCAAAACTCTCTTTGAGGGGTCTATGAGTATCTAAAAATTCAGCCCATTTCTTAAGGGGCATCCGGGCAACGCGGGCCTTTGTCACTGATGCAATGCTATATGGGGCGGCCGTCTTCAGGCGCCACGCTGCATAACTTGTTTCAATATCTTTCTCTATGGCAAAACGCAAAATCATCTCTTTTGCCTCGGCACTAGAGACAATGCGCTTCAAAATTCCGTCCAGCACGAAGTACTGCTCCATCTGGTGATCACCTTGATGGAGCAGAATTTCTGATTTTTTAAGGTCTGAGATCACTAAATGGCGCTCTAAATCGGCCATTGCTTCTGGATCCAAGCTTTTTAAAACAGAGTTTTGGCTCAGTTGTAAACGAATCAGGTTTTTTTCGGGGTGCTTGTCTAATGCTGTCATGAATCCTTAATCCTAGAGCTCATATTGTAGGCTTTTTTGGCTTTTTAAGCTGATTCGAACCCGCCTGAGATAGAATTGCGGGGTCGTGGTGCTTTATTGCAATGCAATAAAGTTAAACGGGAAACACTAAACGTGTGCTGCCCCCGCAACGGTAAGTAAATGCACCCTAACTTCCAAGTGAAGGTGTCAGGAGTCTGAGTAAGCCACTGTGCGCGTCAATTGCATGGGAAGGCCAGATTCTGAGATTTACAGCCCGGATACCGGCCAAGACAAGTGGAATTTTGCGGACGGGGACCTTCGCGCGCTAAGGAAGCATCCCAAGCACCAAAAAAGATGCCAATTGACGCCTGAACTCTCAAAAAGTGAAATTCTGTTCGGCCCAGCTTACGGGGAAGTTAGCTAGGCGATTCGAAGGCAGAAAGTTCATCATGAAACAGCAGTTCGGCAGTAAATCTTTAGTCGTCCTAGTTTGCGGCGCAGCAATATCTCTCAGCACGACAGTAATCGCTCAAAACTCCCAATCGACAGTCATTGTCTCGGGCTCACGTTTCCAAGAAAACCTCAATGAGGTTCCGGCAAATGTCAAAGTCATTACCCGCGAAGAAATTTCAAATTCAAGCTCGAATAATATTCCTGAGGTTCTCTCCCAGATTGGCGGCTTGAATGTCAAAAATTCCAGCGGCAACCCATTAAATCTTGATGCTTCCGTTGATATGGGGGGCTATGGCGCTACCGCAAATAGCAACACACTGATATTGGTCGATGGCCAGCGTTTAAATCCTATGGATTCAGGAACCATCAATTGGGAATCCATCCCGATAGAATCAATTGAACGCATCGAACTCCTACAGGGAGGAGCGAGTGTTCAGTATGGCAATGGAGCTGTGGGTGGGGTTATCAACATCATCACTAATGGTGGCGCAAAAAACCTCAACCAAGCATCAGTTACATACGGAAGCTACAACACGCTAATCGGCAACGCAATTTTGCGCAACAAAGTTAACGACACAACAACTCAACTGACGGCAAACACTTCCAACACAGATGGCTGGCGACAAAACTCTGCAGCAAACGCCTATTCATTTGATGGCAAGGTGACTCAATCTTTGGGCGGAATTGATCAAGTCTACGCCGATATATTCTTTAATCACTCCAACTCTCAAACACCAGGAGCTGTGCTTGGTCAGGCGGGCAGAGGTAACTCGCAGGCTGCTAGAGCGACATTCATAGGATCAACGATCACTACTGATAACTCCGGAATCAGGGCTGGCTTTATAAAGGCAATTAGTGATCAGCTAACGTTTGACATTGATGGAACGTACTCCAATAAAAATACCAACTCCAACATCCCCGCCTACCCTTACTATGTTCTATATCCTAACTGGCAACTTGCTGTTGCACCAAAGATCAAAACTAATTTTGGGGATTGGGGAACCACAGTTTTAGGTTATGACTTCAATCAAGCCTCTCAAAGTAGCTCTTCAGGATTAAATTTTGGCAATACAAGCCTTCAGCAAAACGTTAACATCCTTAATCAATCCGTGTATCTTGTGTCACGGATTCCTTTGAAGGCAATTAATGGACTAGAGGCTAGTGGGGGCTTTAGACATCAAGCTCAAAATGCATCGGCAAATGATCTCTCAACCGGATCAACGATTAGCGCAAGTCAAAAATATTCTGCCAACGCTGGAGATGTAGCGTTTAATTACAACTATCAAGCAGGACAAAAAGTATTTATTAAATGGGATCAGTCTTATCGATTCCCAAATACTGATGAATTCTGGGGTTTTGATCCAACAACTTACACTCCCATTTTCAATGGCATCTTAAAGCCACAAATCTCACAAACTTATTCAGCCGGTGGGGATTGGAATCTCCGTCAAACCCATCTTTCAGCGCTCGTATTTCAATCAATTACACAAAATGAAATTCGCTACGATCCATCATCTGGGAGCAACATTAATACTGCCGGAAATATTAACCGCACTGGATTCCTTTTTGACTCCTCAAGCAACATCACCCGAAATTTCACTGTCGCTGGTGGCGGAAAAATACAAAGGTCCACTTACACGACTGGATCGGTATCTGGGGTTGGAGTTGGCCTATCCCCAGACTTACTATTAAATGCTCGCGTGCAATATTTGTTTAGTAGTTCGTGGAGCGCTGGGGCCGTAGTGAATTACGTTGGCAATCAAAACTACGATGCAGATCATGCTGTCACAAATTCACTAGCAAAAATCCCTTCTTATGTGGCTGCCGATATTTACGCCAGCTTTAGAGCAAATTCTTGGGATACTAGATTTACGATTAAAAATATTGGGGGTAATTCCTACGCAACAACTGGAGGGTATAACACCTATTCAGGCTATTACTACTATCCCACTACACCAACAACTTACTTTGTAACCGCAAAATACAACTTCTAACCCCTTGTGAAAGAATTCAAAGACATGCAACCCTCAACTCGCTCCCGCTATTTAGCGATCGGGGTTGCTTTATTTATACTGGGCTTCTCCTTGGCTATTTTTGCCGCGCCCATTTCTGTCGTTGATGACCGAGGTGTTGCCGTAGTTTTTGATAAACCGCCGCAACGGATTGTTAGCCTGCTCCCCTCGCTTACCGAGTCTGTTTGTGCTTTGGGCAAGTGTGGCGCTTTGGTTGGTATTGATCGATTTTCTAATTGGCCAAAATCAATTCAGGACTTACCTAAGTTGGGTGGAATGGGCGATGTCAATATAGAGCGTATCGTCCAACTCAAGCCTGATGTTGTTTTACTGGGGAAAGCTTCGCCTGTTATCACTAGGTTAAATGGATTAGGCATCCGCACATTTGCCTTAGACATTAAATCCATGAGTGATGAGGAGCGAGCACTGCAAAAGCTTGATGTCGTATTTCGCACCTCTGAGAGCGCTCGCGTCTGGAATCAGATTCAAAAAGAGATTATGCGCGCCAACAAGCAACTGCCAACTAAGGGTGAAAGTATTCGCGTGTACTTTGAGGTAAATCCAGCACCCTTTGCTGCTGGAAGAACTTCATTCATCGGAGAAATTCTCTCGCGTCTTGATCTGATTAATATCATTCCAGAATCTTTGGGGCCATTCCCGAAAATCAATCCCGAGTTTGTAGTACAAGCAAAGCCCGATGTGATTCTGCTTACTGAATCTACCGCTGCTGATATTCAGAAACGTCCTGGATGGAACACCATTCCAGCAGTATCTAAAAATCGGATTTGCGTATTTACATCCGAACAAAATGATGTCTTAGTGCGCCCCGGCCCACGCATGGGTGAAGCAGCGCTGATTATTTCTCAATGCATCCAAGAGAAGATGTCATCATCTCGGTAATGCAAAAAAATTACTTTCTAGGCAGACTTTTTGCCCTTCTCACTCTCAGCGCGGTCTTGGTATTGCTTGGGACTTTGCTTGGAAGTATGGGTGCCAGCTGGAATACGCCAGAGCTTGATCAAACTGTTTTATTTGATATTCGCCTTCCACGATCATTGGGCGCCTATCTTGCTGGGGCTTTATTGGGACTTGCAGGTGGCATTGCACAAAGCCTGTTTCGTAATCCACTTGCTGACCCATACTTGCTAGGAAGTGCTTCAGGCGCTCTACTTGGTGTGGGCAACATTCTCTGCTTTGCTTATCTTGGTAACTCTTGGCTGGAAATCATTGGTCTCAATGGCGGTGCTTTTCTTGGGGCGCTTATTGGGGTGCTAGCCTCTCTACTATTGGCTGGCGGCTACCGTAGCTCTTTACGTCTTTTACTCTCCGGGGTTGTGATTAGCGTCATCCTTGGTGCAGCAAATTCTTTATTTACGTTTATACGCCCAGACCTGTTTCAAAGCATTCAGTCCTTTATGTTGGGTAATACGACACTTCTCAATTGGTCTGGCGTAGAGGTCATGGCAATCGCTTTAGCCTTTTGCCTGCTTGTAAGCTTAGTCATCAGCCCCACATTAGATGCTCTTTCGCTTGGTGAGAATACCGCTCGCACCTTAGGTTTGCCTTTAGATCAACTGCGCCTGATGCTGATTACCATTCTTGCCTTGGCGACTGGTTGCGCTGTTGCGCAGACCGGCTTAGTGGCTTTTGTTGGGCTGGCGGCTCCGCATTTAGTGAGAAAGATTTTTGGAGGGCGGCAACGTGTACAGCTTTTATTCTCCTGCCTTGGTGGAGGAATCCTATTACTTAGCTCAGATCTCATTGCGCGCACTCTATTCGCCCCACTTGAAATTCCGGTCGGTATTGTGACGGCCGTCTTGGGGGGCTTCTATCTACTCATCCTTCTGAGGCGCAGTTCTTTTGGTGGGCGCCCATGAAAACCCGCCAGCTCTCCATTTATCGAGGACCCTGCGCCATCCTTACTGACTTGGATTTAGATATTCCTCAGGGGCAATGGACTAGCATCATCGGACCTAATGGTGCTGGTAAGTCATCTCTTCTGCAAGCCATGGCTGGCTTACTAAAGCACACTGGGTCTCTAACGGTAAATGCGGTCGAGCTATCTGCCCTGACACGCAAAGACCTCTCTAAAAAATTAGCGTGGCTTGATCAAGGAAGCGCTAACTCAGAAGAATTTGGCGACTCCCTCAGCGTGTATGACACCGTCATGTTGGGGCGCCTACCTCATCAAGGATGGTTGCATCTACCCTCTGAAGCGGATCACATCTTGGTTGAGAAAGCTTTACAACAAACCGATGCCTGGCATTTACGCTATCGCCCATTGCAACAGCTATCTGGCGGGGAACGTCAGCGAGTACTATTGGCTCGCCTTCTCGCCGTTGACTCCGACATTTTGCTTATGGACGAACCATTGGCCAATTTAGACCCCCCTCACCAAGCTGATTTTCTGAAATGGCAGGGAAATTTACTGGCTCAGGGTAAGACCCTGGTTACCGTATTGCATGAGATTCATTTTGCCCTGAGAGCAGACCATCTCATCATGCTGAATAAAGGGAAGCTGCATTTCCAGGGATCTAACCAAGATCCCAGAACGCACGAAGCCCTGATAGCGCTATTTGATGGCCGTATTCAACTAGAAAAGCTAGGTAATGATTGGGTAGCCTTACCCAACTAAACCTGAAAACAGGAGTTTCACAAAGCTTTTTCCTGAGGCTACAATGCCTATATGACCGAGTACAACCCTCACGTCCCAAGCGACTCCACAGAATCCGATCCGATATCCGAATCATTGCAAAGGCTATCCAAAAAAATTCAGTTGGTTTCCGATGCCGTTAAGGCGCTGCATCAAGATCGCAGCCAGCTTGAGACCAAGATTGAGGATGCACAAAAGCGGATTCAGCATATCTTGAGTCGCCTGCCCGAGCAGAGTGATGGTCGTCAATTGAATTTACTTGGTGAACCCGTAGCGCCAACCAACCCAGAGGATGACAGTGAGCCAACAACGCATTGAAGTAACCCTCGCCGGGCAAAAAATTACTTTAGCCACTAGCGCTGAACATGAACCCCTACTTCGTGCGGCCTGCACATTAGTGGATGAGCAAATTCAATTAGCAATCAATGGCGGTAATCGTAGTATTGAACGTGCCAGCATGATGGCTGCACTCAAGATAGCCGGTGACCTAATTAAGTTACAAACAGCGCCCCAACAATCAACAACATCAAGCAGCTCCTCCAATAATGATCCCGATGAAATTGCTCGACTTCAGAATGAGATTCATTCTTTGGAAGATCAAGTGGATGCTTTGATGCAAAGCCTTTCCCTGCCTGGTTCGCCAAGGCCAATAGTTCCTTGAACCGATGCGCAAGCATCAGGAACGATCTTTACCTTGTGGGCGTGAGCGTTTCGAATCTTCACAGTGACAGCTTCGCGCTGTTCACTCCCTGAACTTCTTAATGCACCCGAAGCAGAGTAGCCGTTCCACCTTGAACCTTAGGGTTCAGGATGACGGCCTAGCGGCTCAGGCGGGGAATTCATGTCATTAGTTGATATTGCTATGTTGATGTTGTGTGGGAGCATATCGGGCTTCCTAGCGGGACTCCTTGGTATTGGTGGTGGGATGATCCTCGTTCCCTTCATGATTCTGGTTTTCAATCACTTGGAGTTTGGTCAAAATGTCATTGTGCATATGGCCATTGCTACCGGCATGGCAACTATCCTCTTCACCACCACTTCAGCCATCTGGGCTCATCACAAACACAATTCGATCGACTGGAAGTTGGTAGCCGCACTTACCCCCGGACTGGTCATTGGTAGCCTAGTTGGCGGCAGCGAAATCTTCGAAGCAATTAATACTACTTGGCTGTCATTGTTCTTTGCGGTGTTTATCGTCTACACCTCTATTCAGATGATCATCAATAAAAAGCCTGCCGCTGGACGAGAGCTGCCTGGCACCTTAGGCCTCTTTTCTTTCGGAGCATTTACAGGTGTCATTGCCAGCCTTGTTGGTGCCGGTGGAGCATTTATCACCGTACCTTTTATGCTTTGGTGCAATGTAAAACCGCACACCGCCATGGCCAGTTCTTCAGGCCTGGGATTTCCGATTGCGGCAGCTGCTACGATCGGCTATATGTATGGCAGCTGGGGTAATCCTAATCTGCCCGAAGGTTCATTGGGATTTGTTTATATTCCGGCAGTGCTCTGTATTGTGGTGGTCAGCATATTCACCGCACCACTGGGAGCGAAGATGGCTCGCAAATTAAATGTGGCTCAACTCAAGCGAATTTTTGGTGTCATGCTGTTTATGCTTGCGGCCTTCATGTTCAATGAAAGCCGCAAGGCATTCGGTTTCTAAGCCAATATTTTTTTACTGCTCTTAGCTGGTGTATTGCTGACGCAGAATATTCTTCTGTACTTTACCCATCGCATTGCGAGGCAAGTCGGCAACGATTTCTAAACGCTTCGGAATCTTAAAGTTCGCAATTTGGGTTTTCAAAGTGGCAATCATGGCTTGCGCATCCAACTTAGCGCCCGCTTTTGGCACCACTACCGCCATTACTGACTCACCAAAATCAGGATGCGGAACACCAATCACAGCACTTTCATCTACGCCGTCCATATCGTCGATAAAGCTTTCGATTTCTTTTGGATAGACGTTATAGCCACCAGAAATAATCAGATCCTTACTGCGACCAACGATGCAGAGATAATCCTGAGGTGCCTTGCCACCATTGGCATCCCCGCCCCAGCGACCAACGTCACCTGTCTTAAACCAGCCATCCTTAGTAAATTCTTCGGCGGTTTTTTCGGGCATGCGCCAGTAGCCCTTGAATATATTCGGGCCTTTAACTTGAATGTTGCCAATTTCCTCAACACCACAAGGCTTATTGCTTTCGTTTACCACGCGAACCTTCACTCCAGGCAATGGCAGGCCGACTGATCCGCCAACGCGATTGCCTTTGTAAGGGTTGGAAACTAGCATGACGGTTTCACTCATACCGTAACGCTCCAGAATGGGCTGGCCAATTACCTCTTTAAAGGTATTGAATGTTTCAGTAAGTAAGGGTGCAGAGCCAGAAACAAACAGGCGCATATTGCGCGTGACATTTTTATTGAAACCTTTGTCAGCAAGCAGGCGTACGTAGAACGTCGGCACACCCATCATGACAGTGGAATTTGGCATGTGGCGGATCAATTGCGCAGTATCTAAGCGCGGCAGCCAAATCATTTTGCTGCCGTTGATCAATGCACCGTGAGCAGCCACAAATAAGCCGTGGACATGGAAGATTGGAAGTGCGTGCAACAAGACATCGCCTTTTTTCCAACCCCAAAACTTCTGCAGCACTTGTGCATTGCTGCCCAAGTTCTTATGGGTCAACATTGCGCCCTTGCTACGGCCTGTTGTGCCTGAGGTATATAAGATCGCTGCTAAATCATCGTCTTTCACAGCAACCGTCTTGAACTTGTCGCTTTGAGCGCCGGCACGCTGAAGCAAGGTACCCTTGCGATCCTCATCCAAGGTAAAGACATGTTTTGTTCCTGCCTTAAAGGCTACCTTAGAAACCCAGGAGAAATTCTTACTACTGCACACTACGACTGCCGGTTCTGCATTCTCGAGAAAGTATTGAATCTCAGCAGCTTGATAAGCGGTATTCAGAGGCAGATAAACATAACCTGCCTTTACGGTAGCTAGGTAAAGAAAGAGGGCTTCTGGTGACTTTTCAACCTGAACTGCAATACGAGATCCTGCTGGCAGTTTGAGGCTCTTTAGAAGATTGGCCATCTTGGCAGTGGCACGCTCTAGATCACTCCAGGAGTAATACAGTCCATCATGCGTTTCCAATGCACACGCTTGCTTATCTTTTGGAAAACCTTTTTCCAATAAAGAATATAAATTCATTCGAGCCTCAAATCCAAACCAGTAAATTAAATCAAATTGTTAATCGAGCTTAGCGCCAGAGGCTTTAGCTACTGCAGCCCAACGCTTGATATCTGCAGAGACAAACTTGCCAAAGGCATCCCCGGTAAGAGTTGGCGTATCTGAACCGTTATTCGTCCAAATCGTTTTCAACTCAGGAGAATTAAGCGCTTTTTGCACCTCAACAATCATCTTGTCGACGATGGGCTGAGGAGTTCCTTTAGGAGCAAACAAGCCGTACCAGGTAGAAACTTCATATCCCACCAAACCAGCTTCAGCAGCAGTTGGAACATTTGGGAATGCAGTAGAACGCTTCTGCGAAGCTACAGCCAAAGCTACGATGGAACCATTTTTGATTTGTGCTGCTGATGAACCCAAACCATCAAACTCCACATCCACTTGGCCTGCGATCAGGTCTTGCATTGCAGGGCCTGCGCCGCGATAAGGGATATGGGTAATGAAAGTCTTGGTCAACATTTTGAATTGCTCACCAGCTAGGTGATGGGAAGATCCATTACCAGCACTTGCGTAGTTGAACTTACCTGGGTTCTTTTTCAAGAGCTCAATAAATTCTTTTAAGTTTTTGACTTGAACATTTTTTGGGTTCACCACAATAACTTGGGGTGGGCTTGCAATCATCGCCACAGGAATGAAACTCTTCTCAATGTCGTAATCCAAATTTGGATACATGGAAGGAGCGATTGCATGATGAGCGGCACCTACAAAAAAGCTGTACCCGTCTGGAGCTGCTTTGGCTGCAATCGATGCGCCAACTGTGCCGCCAGCACCACCGCGGTTATCAATAATGATTTGCTTGCCCAATTGCTTAGTCAGCTGGTTTGCTAATGGGCGGGCAAAAGCATCAGTCCCACCACCAGCAGGAAAGGGAACGACAAAGGTAATAGGTTTGTTTGGCCACTCTTGAGCCAGTACCGCAAGCGGCGCTGCGCAAATTAAAAACAGCGCTTTCTTTAAAGTGCTTAATGAGAATGCGGAATTTCTGTTTGTTTTAGTAAACATGTTTGTCTCCTTTATTTTTACCAGCTATTGCGCTGGTTTCATTTTTACAGCCAGTTTTCTAACCTTCATTCTAAGGGGACTTCCGCTTTTGGGCAGAAGTTAGCCTCAGCGTTAATACTAGGGCGCCATTAAGCGACCCACAGCCCTGGAATAGACAATTTCGCCATTAGCAAAGCGCTCATGGTTATCTTCCACACTTCCCAAGTCATAAAGATAGTTCACCATCAGGCCGGCAGATTGGCGCAAGCCTTTACGCGATAAATCTCCCGCCCAGTTGATCAAGTGCAACTTGGCGCCATTACCTAAATGAAACTTAGCCACTGGATTACCATCGCGCCCAGTAGAAGCGAGTCCCAAATAAATACTGGCCAAGGTCAATAAAGCCTCTTTTTCTTTTTCGGGGGCTATATCGGGATGCCAACCACCTGCCAATCGCTCACTCCAAGATTGACTCTCAAGCTTTAGCGCCGTTAAGGCCGCATCTCGCGCTATCTTTAAAGCGGGCTTTAATCTTTCGGCAGGCACTCCGTCGCCTAAATTCGCACCGGCAGCAACCCAATCCATAAACCCTGGAATCGGCGACAAAGTTACAAAGGTTTTTACACCCGGAAATTCAGCATGTAACTGCTCTGCTACCCGCTTAATTAAAAAGTTGCCCATGGATACGCCACGTAGCCCAGGCTCGCAGTTACTAATCGAATAAAAGACAGCCACTTTGTATTGAGAGGCTTGATCCACTACATCTGCTTTCTTGTCCACCAATGGGGTGATAACCGTTGGGATCTCAGGCAAAAGTGCAACCTCAACGAAGATCAATGGCTCACTCGGAAGTTGTGGATGAAAAAAAGCAAAACAGCGACGATCGGGCTGGAGACGGCGACGCAAGTCATCCCACCCATCAATAGCATGTACTGCCTCGTGCTTAATCAGCTTCTCAAGCACCTCAGCCGGAGACTTCCAGTCAACCCGATGCATTTTTAGAAAGCCTGGATTAAACCAAGAGGATAGTAGGTGGCGCAAATCAAAATCGACTGCAGCTAACTCTGGTTTTTTATCCAATAATTGCAGTAAGTCACGGCGCATTTCTACTACAGCAGCAGTGCCTTGACTTGCGCGATTTAACCGACGGAAAAATTCTTGGCGAGGAGATTCGGATACTTTTTGAAGTTGGATGTAATTACGCGCACTAGAGTCGGCAACAAAATTTTGCGCTGCCTTCAAAACAGCATCGGCTTGCGGGTTCAGTTTTTCAAAAAGAAATGTGAAAAAAGATACATACTGATCTTTGGCCAATTTGCGATAGTTATTGACCGCATCATCAGCCATGCTAAGCGCATTCGATTCGCCCCGCTCGGATATCAAGCGCTTGATCGCATTATTTGCCTTGGACAAATTTCGAGCTTTGGTTAACTTCTCCAGCATGGATTTCTTTCAAATAAATACTATGAAATTAAGATACTCGGTTCAATGTAAAGCCTCAAACCCGCAAAATCAATTAATCAAAAGAGAAATTCATTAGCTTTAGGTTAATTGTTTATAAGCAGTCTAACTACTTAACAATCATTTTGCGCTGCAACATACGGGCTTCAGCTGCTAACGCCAAAATATTGGGATTAGATTCATTAGCCTGGAGATAAATTAAGGCAATATGCTGAATCACTTTATATTTAGGCATTAAAGGCGTAAACGCAATTGCATCACCCATTAGCGCTCTTACCCTTCCCGGCAATAACGCCTTACCCAAATCCCCAGAAACCATATTCATCAATGAAAAGATATCGCCAACCTTCATGACTACGTTTGGCTTAATACCCGCTAACTTAAAGGCATCGTAAAAACCAGAAGTGGTAGCAAAGCCATCTTGCAAAGTAAGGAACTTTTCAGACTGGTATTCAGATAAATCAATACTAGCTTGATTGGGCTGATTTTTCTTGGATGAGGCAAAGAAAAGCTGATCATCAAATAAGGGGACAACTTGAACCCCTTCAGGCAATTTTCCTGAGGGTGTCGCAATCACAACCGCATCAATAACCCCCTCAGATAATTTCTTCATCAACTCCTCATTTGAGCCGAGGTGCAAATCAATATCCAAATCAGGCCTACGAATTTTGGTCCCCATAATCATTCTAGGAATGATGTTAGCCGTCAAAGAATACATTGAACCTAGGCGTATCTGACCACTCTCCATCCCAGCCTTAGATCTGGTTTTTTTAAGGATGCGCTCCATATCTCTAAGTAAGTCTGCGCCCATCTCAGCCAAGTAGATCGCTGCCGGAAGCGACTTTAGTTGTCGACCCTCTTTAACAAACAAAGGGCACCCTACCCCGCCCTCTAAAGAATGTAGCGCTTTGTGAACGCTAACCGAACTAAGGCCTAACTCCTCGCCGGTTTTGGGGAGGCTCCCCGTCCTGATAAATGCACAAAGAATTTCCAGCTTACGAAGTGTGACATCTGTATTCAACATAAGAGCTCACTCCTTTTCTATAAAACTTAAGCTGGCTTAGATTTAAAAGAGGTGAGGAGGTAAATTCCGAAAATGATCATGGGCACTGATAACCACTGCCCCATCGATAGGCCAAGGCCCAAGAGACCAAGGAAGGCATCGGGCTCGCGGGCAAATTCTGCCAAGAAACGGCAAATTCCGTAGCCCAGTAAAAATAGTCCTGATACCTGTCCCACCCGACGAGGGCTGCTGGAATAGATCCAGAGAATGATGCCCAGACATATTCCCTCGCCAAAGAGTTGATAGATCTGCGAAGGGTGACGGGGAATGGAGTCCACCATTGGGAACACCATAGCCCAAGGCAAATCAGTCGGCCTACCCCACAACTCACCATTGATGAAGTTACCCAGGCGACCAAATGCCAAACCAAACGGCACTAGTGGGGCAACTAAATCACTGACGACAAAGAATGAAACCTTGCGACGATAAGCAAACCAGAGCAAGGCCAACAAAACCCCCAAAAGGCCCCCATGAAAAGACATGCCACCTTCCCATATCTTGAGGATGTTTAGAGGATTGGCAAGGTAGTAAGCGGGCATATAGAACAAGGTGTAACCCACGCGCCCACCAAGCACTACTCCCAATACGCCAGCAAATAGCAAATCCTCAAGATCCTTATAAGACCAGCCCAAAGCCTGATATCGCGGAGCACGTATACGCAGACGACCCAATAATAAAAATTGTGCAAAAGCCAAGAGGTACATCAAGCCATACCAATGAATGGCAAATGAGCCAATACGAATTGCGGCAGGATCAAATTCTGGATGAATCAACATACTCGGAGCTTAGTAATGATCACGCTTTAGATTGATCAAAGTTATGCAACTCATGACCCAGGTCACGATACGCTTTATATCGCTCGCGACCTGCTAAGCGTTCTGCCTCATTGATAGTGATAACCTCCACAATACGAGGAAAGCGTGCGAGCAACCCTGGAACATCAGCAGGCATGCGCATCCCCAGATGAATTAAGACATCCGCATGGGGAAGTTGAGGTAAAGCGGGTGACAAGAAATCCTCTGTCAGCAAAATTGGGGTATCGATTGCAGCCTCATCATCAATAAAGCAATGCGGCAAGAAATCGGTTGCACTAAATGCCCACAAAAGTTCATCCAATTTTTTGAGATCTGCTTTTTCGCCCACCATCACGATATTGCGGACAGATTCGCCAACGGGCGTAGCACTCCAGATCTTGCGTGTTAATCGACAGGCATATTCCAGCTTATCGCTGACATTGCTATGAAAATCAATACGAGCCATGAATCCTGTCTTCCCTTTTAACTTCGCTTCTATCTATTTTCTTACTTTTGCTCTAGCAAAAAATTCACTAGCAATGGCACTGGGCGACCCGTCGAGCCTTTCGCGGCACCACTCTTCCAGGCAGTGCCGGCAATATCCAAGTGAGCCCATTTGTATTTCTCGGTAAAACGCGATAAGAAGCAGGCAGCAGTAACGCTACCGGCCGGGCGCCCACCAATATTAGCCACATCTGCAAAATTAGATTTGAGTTGCTCGTGATATGCAGCATCTAAAGGTAGACGCCATACCGTATCTAGAGATGCGTGACCCGCTTTAGTTAAATCATGAACCAAGCCCTCATCATCAGAAAACACACCGCTATGTACGTGCCCCAAAGCAATAATGCAAGCGCCAGTTAAGGTAGCGACATCAATGACCGCCTTGGGTTTGAAACGCTCAACATAAGTTAAGGCATCACACAAAATCAAGCGACCTTCAGCATCGGTATTGAGAATTTCAATGGTTTGTCCCGACATGCTTTTCACAATATCCCCGGGACGAGTAGCTTGACCTGAGGGCATATTTTCACAAGTTGGAATAACGCCGATGACATTCTTTTTCAACTTCATCAAAGCAGTGGCGTACATCGTACCAATCACAGATGCAGCGCCACACATGTCGTACTTCATCTCATCCATAGCCTCACCAGGCTTTAAAGAGATGCCGCCGGTATCAAAGGTAATGCCTTTACCCACCAACACAATCGGCGCTTCACCAGCTTTGCCACCTTGGTGACGCATCACAATAAATTGAGGCGGCGTATCAGAGCCCTTAGCTACCGATAAAAAAGAACCCATACCCAAAGCCTCAATTTGTTTACGACCCAAGACTTCAATCTTCAAACCCGTCTTCTTACTCAAACCTTGCGCGGCTTTACCTAAGTAGGTTGGCGTACAAATATTCGGAGGCAAATTACCCAAGTCTTTAGCGAGGTTCATACCCTCAACCATTGCAACGCCCTCTGGGACGGCCGCTTTCAACTCTTTAGCGCACGCATCATTACCAGCAAAGATGAGATGAGCAAAAGTATCTGCTTTATCTTTGGCCTTGAACTTCATTGTTGGCTGACGAACGCCAAAACGATAGGCTTGATCACCAGCATATTGAATAGTCAAACGCACTTCTTCAGCAATAAAGTCGGCGCGATGACCCAAAGCAAAACTCGGGATAAACCACAGAGCATTTTTGATCGACCCGCCACTCAATTGTTTTAGAGCTGCGCGGGCGATTTTTGAATAGGAACCCAAGCTGCGTGCACTAGCCGGTGCAACATCACCCAGACATACCAAGAGAACACGTTTTACTTTTATGCCAGCTGCGGCCCATGATTTTTCAGCGCGAATCACGCAGATCGATGCCTGCTGGGCATCTAGATCACCAACAAGATTTGCATGGGTAACCGAGCCGCCCAATAGGCGGTCCAACTCTAATAAAAGGCCGGATTTAGATTTTGTAGACGCCAAAGCATCTAAATCCGCTTTTGAGTAGGCCAGAACCAGGCAATCCGAGCTCTGCACCAATAAAGTGGCTAGGCTCGCCTTGATCAGCTTAGGGTTACTTGTATCAGCTTGCGAGAAAATCTTGGTACTAAATTGAATAGTCATCATGTCTTACGGTATTTTTAAGTCAATTCAAGGGAAAAAACGGATGTTTATCCATTATCCTCCGTCATGAAGGTTCACATCTTGAGTGAGCCAATAACAGTTACTTTTTTATCCATACATGATTTTTCACCAAGCCCTTCGCCGCGAACTCAGTTTTACGACTGGGGGCGTTTTTTTGGTCTTGGTAACCATCATGATTACCACCTTAGTTATCCGAATTCTCGGGTTTGCGGCTAATGGCGCAGTGAACCCAGAGGATGCCCTCGTGCTTATTGCACTGGCTACCCTAGGCTATATGGCGGTTCTTCTGACTGTCTCCCTTTTTGTGGCCGTCCTAATTGTGCTGGTGCGTTGGTACAAAGATTCTGAAATGATTGTTTGGTTTGCCAGTGGCCTGAGTATTGCCAGCCTGATTCGGCCGATCCTGCGTTTTGCAGCACCACTCATTGTCATCATTGCTTTGTTAGCCCTATTTGTGTGGCCTTGGGCGAATCGCGAATCCACCCTAATTAGCCAACGATTTCAACAGCGCAGTGATGTCTCCATGGTTGCCGCTGGTCAATTTAGAGAGTCCGCCAAAGCGGAACGTGTCTTTTTTATTGAAGAGTTAGATGTTGATAAAAGTGAAGTTAAAAATATCTTCGCCGCTGAAACTAAAAATGGACGTCTTAGTGTCGCCGTTGCCGCCACTGGGTTTATTGAAAATGCAGAAGGCGGCGGAAAATCGATTGTCCTGAACAATGGTCGACGGTATGAGGGGCTCCCCACTCAGCCTGATTTTAGGATTCTAGAGTTTTCTGAATATCTCACCAACATTCACAATAAAGAAGCTTTAGACCCGCCACCTAGAGATCGAGAAAAGACAGTCGGTGAGCTTCTAAATACAAGCGAACCTTGGTTAATAAACGCTAATCGAGCGGAACTTTTATGGCGGATTGGCTTGCCATTAATGGCCTTGGGTCTCGTGTTAATTGCCATTCCGCTTGCCTATGTCAACCCACGGCTCGGCAACTACACTGCGATGTTTTATGCAGTACTGATTTACCTCATCTACAGCAACCTCTTAAACCTCACCCAAAACTTTGTATCGCAGGGCAAAGTAAACGTTTTTATGGCGGCTTGGCCAATACATGTCTTGGCTTTAGGTATGGCCTACTTCCTTATTCGCAATCGCATCAACCCCTCGTTAAAATGGTGGCGCCGTCAACTACCTTCATTTTTGGCTAATAGATGAATTATCTATTTCCCTACATCTTTGAACGCTACTTAGCTAGGCAGATTTATGCCGCCTTCGGTTTCATCCTATGTGCACTAGTTGCGCTATTTTTGTTTTTTGACATCCTCAGCGAGCTTGGCTCAGTTAAGGGTCAATACACCCTACCACTGGCCTTGCTACATGTTTTATTGAAGGCGCCAAGTCGTATTTCCGAGATTATTCCGATTGCAGCCCTCATTGGAAGTATTTACGTCTTTGCCATGTTGGCAAGTCAATCGGAGTTCACTATTTTGCGGATTGCCGGGTTGGATACGCGCAGAGGCTTGAAGACGCTAGCCAAAATTTCTCTACCTCTAGTTGTTCTAACCCTAGTGATGAGTGAGTGGCTGGGGCCGTATACCGAAAATCTGTCAGAGCAAATTCGCATGAAGGCTTTGGGCTCGTCCTACAGCTCACAATTTAAAACTGGGGTTTGGGTAAAAGATCGCTTGCGTGATGAGGATGGCAGTGGGCCAATCAGGCCGGGAGTGCGCTACGTTAACGTTGGCAAAATTGAACAAGATAACGAAATCAAAAATATTCGGATGTATGAGTTTGATGATGCTTATCGATTACTCTCCATTCGTAGTGCAGTATCTGGTCGCTTTGATCAAACGGGCACGTGGATTCTGGATGATGTCACCGAAACTCGCTTTAAAGAAGCTAAGCAGGCGGATCCGCTAAACCCAGTCTATTCAGCACAAACTTTTACCCACCCTATCATTAGCCTGGATTCTGAGGTTACGCCACAGATTTTGAGTGTTCTTTTAGTAAGCCCTGAAAAAATGTCGATCTTTAGTTTAGGGCGCTTTATCTCCCATCTCAGAGACAACAAACAAGATGTACAGCGCCATTCGATTGCATTCTGGAAAAAAGTGATTTATCCGTTCACGATTTTTGTGATGCTGGCATTAGCCCTTCCATTTGCCTACCTCAAAGTCCGAGCTGGTAGCGTCGGCATCAAGGTATTCGGCGGAATCATGCTGGGGATGAGCTTTCAACTGTTCAACTCACTCTTCTCCAATGTCGGACTTCTTGGCGCATGGCCTGCGCTTCTTACAGCCCTGACGCCACCCTTACTGTATTTCATTTTGGCAATTGCAGGCTTGCGCTGGGTATCTAGAGCTTAATACCTTAAAATCATATAGAATTTAATTCCTATATCGCAGTTGATATAAAGAATGGACTCCATATGAATCTGCACCAATTTCGCTTTGTTCGTGAAGCGGTAAGACAAAACTTCAACCTGACTTCGGCCGCTAAAGCACTGTTCACCTCCCAACCTGGGGTCTCCAAGGCCATTATTGAGCTAGAAGATGAACTAGGTGTAGAAATATTTCGACGCCACGGTAAACGCATTCGCTCACTCACTGAGCCGGGCAAACGGATTTTGGTTTCTATTGAGCGCATTCTGGATGAGGTAGAAACTTTGAAACGTGTAGGCAAAGACTTTGCCAGCCAGGATCAAGGTAACTTTGTGATTGCCACGACCCATACTCAAGCGCGCTATGCATTACCCAAAGTCCTGACAGAATTTACCAAGCGCTTTCCTAAGGTGCGCGTCAGCATTCAACAAGGCAGTCCGGGGCAAATTGCGGAACTACTGATTCATGATCGCGCGGATATTGCGATTGCAACTGAAGGCATTGCCAACACACCAGGCGTATTGGCTTTACCAGGATACCAATGGCAACACGTCATCATGGTGCCACTCAGCCATCCGCTACTCAATCAGTCAACGATCACCTTAGAAGAAATTGCGAAGTACCCCCTCATCACCTACGACAAAGCGTTCGCGGGTCGCAGCAAGATTGATGCCGCCTTTGCGCAGCGCAATCTGAGCCCCGATATTATTTTGGAAGCGATTGATGCTGATGTGATTAAGACTTATGTGGAAACGGGCATGGGCGTAGGAATTGTTGCTGGATTAGCCTATGACGCCGATAGAGATCGCAATCTTCGAGTGATCCCTGTAGGGCATTTATTTGGCAACAACGTGACGCATCTGGGCGTAAAGCAAGGTGCTTACCTGCGCTCTTTCGTGTATACCTTTATTGAACTGTTCTCGCCGACACTCACCAAGAAAATTGTTGAGCAAGCAATGAATAACGAGTCTGAAACTTACGAGATTTAAAGTTTTGAGCATCTCTTGGCGTAGATAACGGCCTTTTTGAGATGGTGCCCCGGGGCGGACTTGAACCGCCACGCCTTGCGGCACCGGATTTTGAGTCCGGCACGTCTACCAATTCCATCACCGGGGCAGGTGTTTGCAGTGGAAAAACTGCATTGAAGCAAACTAAGAGGTGAGAGTGTAACAAAAAAATGATAGGACCCCCATTCTTGGGCTGAGAAGCCCTTAAAATGAGGTCTTCAAGCCACATTACTCAAAAGGACTTTCCCGTATGGCCGGCCATTCGAAATGGGCCAATATTCAGCACCGCAAAGGACGTCAAGACGAAAAGCGCGGCAAGATTTGGACCAAACTCATTAAAGAAATCACTGTTGCAGCCAAATTGGGTGGTGGCGATATCGCCACCAATCCTCGCTTACGCCTGGGAATCGATAAGGCTAAAGATGCCAATATGCCTAACGATAATGTGCAGCGGGCAATCCAACGCGGTACCGGCTCCTTAGAAGGAGTTAACTATGAAGAAATTCGTTACGAAGGTTACGGCCTGAATGGGGCAGCCATCATTGTGGATTGCTTAACGGATAACCGCACCCGTACCGTTGCCGAGGTTCGCCATGCATTTGCAAAAAATGGTGGAAATATGGGCGCCGAAGGTTCTGTTGCTTTCATGTTCAAGCACTGCGGTCAAATGTTATTTGCCCCAGGTACCAACGAAGATCAACTCATGGAGATCGCACTGGACGCGGGCGCAGAAGATGTCATCACCCATGATGATGGCTCACTTGAGGTACTGACTCCAGTGCCTGATTTTTCCAAAGTACAAGATGCACTCACTCAGGCCGGTCTGAAAGCAGAGCTAGCAACGGTGACGATGCGCCCTGAGACTGAAACTGAACTCGAGGGTGATCAAGCTGAAAGCATGCAGAAACTATTAGACGCACTTGAGAACTTAGATGATGTTCAAGAAGTCTTCACGAATGCATCTTTGTAATCAAGCAGTTTTATAAACTCTATTCATCAACATATCTCTTAGCTCTTTATGAAAATTCTTTTAGTTGGATCCGGTGGTCGCGAACATGCCCTTGCTTGGAAGCTAGCCCATTCCCCCCAAGTTCAAACCGTATATGTTGCCCCTGGTAACGGCGGAACAGCTACAGCAAAGTTGACGGCGGCAGGCATTCAAAATCTTCCCATCTCCGGTCTTCAAGAATTGGCAGACTTTGCAAAGCGTGAAAAGATTCATCTCACAGTAGTTGGTCCTGAAGCGCCTTTAGCAGCGGGCATCGTCGATGTATTTCGCAACAATGGCTTGCGTATTTTTGGGCCAACCCAACTGGCTGCCCAGTTAGAGTCTTCAAAAGATTTTTCTAAAGCGTTCATGAAGCGCCATGGCATTCCAACAGCTGAGTACCAAACATTTTCAAATGCACTAGAGGCGCATGCCTACATTGATGCTAAAGGCGCGCCAATCGTCATCAAGGCCGATGGTCTTGCTGCTGGTAAAGGCGTTGTTGTGGCAATGGATTTAGCAGAAGCTCATGCGGCGGTCGACATGATGCTGGCCGACAACAAGCTAGGTAACGCAGGTGCCCGCGTGGTGATTGAAGAGTTTCTGACTGGCGAAGAGGCCAGCTTTATTGTTCTCGTTGACGGTAAACATGTTTTGGCCTTGGCTACTAGCCAGGATCACAAACGTTTACTCGATGCTGACCAAGGTCCCAATACAGGCGGTATGGGTGCTTACTCCCCTGCGCCTGTGGTTACTCCAGAAATTCATGCGCGCGCCTTACGTGAGGTCATCATGCCTACTGTTAACGGCATGAAGAATGATGGCATCCCTTACACTGGCTTCCTCTATGCAGGCCTCATGATTGCGCCAGACGGCAAGATTAAGACCTTGGAATTTAACTGCCGTATGGGCGATCCAGAAACTCAACCCATCATGGCGCGCTTGCGTAGTGATCTCGTCAATGCGCTGGATCATGCGGTTGATGGCACGCTCAACGAAGTGGAATTGGATTGGGATCGTCGCACTGCTTTAGGTGTGGTGCTGGCGGCGCATAACTATCCCGATACCCCTCGCAATGGCGACGTCATCACTGGTATTCCAGCCGATACTGAAGATCAACTTACCTTCCATGCGGGCACCAAGCTGCAAGACGGAAAGCTACTCACCTCTGGTGGTCGCGTGATGTGCGTAGTGGGTCTATCGGATACGGTTCGCGGCGCTCAACAAAAAGCATATGAAGCGATTGCCCAGATTCAGTTTGATGGGATGCAATACCGCAAAGATATTGGCTATCGCGCAGTTAAATAATTCAGCCTCTTGATATAACCCAATACAAAGAAAAACCTTTCATCCTTGTCATCAACCGAACGCACCCAAATTAATATTGCAGATTTAAAAGAGTATTTCTTAGGCTTGCAAGATCGCATCACTACAGCGATGAGCGCCCTGGATGGTAAGGCATTTATGGTGGACGCCTGGGAGAAGCCGGAAGATAGCAAGCTCAAAGGTTATGGGCGCACCTGCATTTTGGATGGCGGCAATATTTTAGAAAAAGGTGGCGTGGGATTCTCACACGTTCGTGGCGATCAAATGCCCCCTTCTGCCTCCCATCACCGCCCTGAAGTCGCTGGACGTAGTTTTGAGGCCATGGGTGTTTCTTTGGTATTTCATCCAAACAATCCCAAGGTACCAACCACCCATATGAATGTGCGCTGCTTTATTGCGCAAGCTCCTGATAAAGAACCAGTCTGGTGGTTTGGCGGTGGCTTTGATCTCACCCCTTACTACGGTGTGGATGAAGATTGCAGATACTTTCATCAGACAGCCAAAGATGCATTGGATCCATTTGGTGAAGACCTCTATCCCCGCTTTAAAAAATGGTGCGATGAATACTTCTATCTCAAGCATCGGGAAGAGCCTCGTGGTATTGGTGGTATTTTTTTTGATGACTTCAATAGTCTCGGCTATGAGCAAAGCTTTGCAATGACGCGTGCTGTAGGCGATGCTTTCATTGATGCTTACCTACCGATTGTGGAGAAACGCTATAAAGATAGTTTTACTGCCGAGGAAAAAGCGTTTCAAGAATATCGTCGTGGTCGCTATGTGGAATACAACTTGATATTCGACCGTGGCACTATTTTTGGCCTGCACTCTGGTGGACGTACCGAGTCCATTCTGATGTCCATGCCGCCTGTAGTGCAATGGTGGTACAACTGGCAACCAAAGCCAGGGACACCAGAAGCCAAGCTGTATGACCACTACCTCAAGCCCCGTGACTGGCTGGCCTAACTTGACATCACTGCCCTTGGACGAACCAAAAAAAATTGGCATTCTGGGTGGAACATTTGATCCCCCTCATCTTGGCCATCTCAAGCTAGCAACTCACTTTGCAAAGGCGCTGCAGCTGGACGTACTTCTACTCATCCCCAGTGGTGAGCCCTGGCAAAAAGAATCTGATATCACCCCGGCGGAGATTCGCTTTCAGCTGACTGAAGCAGCGGGCATTGATCTTGCTAGAGTATTTCTGTATTTAAAAATACCCACTCAAATTGGCATTGATCGGATTGAGCTTGATCGAGCAGGCCCAAGCTATACCATCGATACCGCCAAGGCTCTCAGAGAGCGCTTTGGACCCCATGCCAGCTTAACTTGGCTAATGGGGGCTGATTCCCTCCTCAACCTGCCCTCCTGGAACTCGTGGGATCAATTACTCAATTATGTGAATTTTGCGGTAGCCAGCAGACCTCACCATGAACTTTCAGCGCAGATGAACCCCGAAATTGAGGCCTTACTGGCAAAGCATCAATCTATTGACGCCAATACCCTTGAAAAAAGCCCATTTGGCCTCATTTATCTAGATAACAGTCTTTCGGTAGACCTTTCATCAACCCGCCTTCGAAATCAACTCAAAAGCTCAGCTCGGGGCACTATTGCATCTGAGCACATTCCCTCTCACGCTTTAGAAATCATTACAAATCTAGGTCTGTACAAGTAATCAGGCTAAGATCACCCCTATATACAAAATACCCAAGAAAAATATTAAAGAAACTATGGACTTAACAAAATTACAACGCGTCGTGATTAATGCACTTGAAGATGTCAAAGCTCAAGATATTCGCGTTTACGACACTACCAAGCTCAGCGAGCTGTTTGACCGAGTCATTATTGCTACCGGCACCTCCAATCGCCAAACCAGATCTTTAGCTATGTCAGTTAAAGAGGCCGTCAACGCTAAAGGTGGGGAAGTCATCTCGGTCGAAGGCTTGGAGACGGGTGAATGGGTGCTCGTCGATTGCGGCGATATCGTGGTTCATATTTTGCAACCTGCATTGCGTGCGTACTACCAACTGGAAGGTATGTGGGGCGCTAAGCCAGTGCGCGTCAAATTAGCGGCTGACAAAGGGCTTGTGAAGGCCAGTGAGCCCGACGACGAAGAGTAACTCCCCAGCAATGCGTTTAACGATTGTTTCTGTTGGTCACAAAATGCCAGAATGGGTTGCAACTGCAACCCATGATTACATTAAGCGCATGCCTGCCGATTGCAGTATCGAAATCAAAGAAATTAAACCAGATCTGACGCCAGCTAAAGAGGCAATCAAAATAGTGGCGGCCATCCCCAAGGGTTCTCGTGTGATTGCCCTAGATGAGCGCGGCAAAGACCAAACTACTCAAAATCTAGCCACTCAGCTAAGCAACTGGCGACAAGAGGGTTTTGACATCACCTTTTTAATTGGCGGTGCCGATGGACTCGATCCCAGCCTCAAAGAAAACGCGCAAGCAATGTGGCGCCTCTCGAGCCTGACGCTGCCACATGCCATGGCAAGAGTAGTGCTAGTGGAGCAACTCTATCGAGCCTGGACTATTTTGCAAGGCCATCCTTATCACCGCGAGTAAGTCATTGATGTTTTCTTATATTTACCTTGCATCACAAAGCCCTAGGCGCCAAGACTTGCTCAAGCAAATCGGCGTTCAGTTTGAAATGCTGATTGCTGAAGCAGGCGAAGATACTGAAATCATTGAAACGCCTCTCCCTAATGAAAAAGCGCGTCAATATGTTGAGCGAGTCACCTTTGCCAAAAGCGCTATTGCCTTAGCGCGGTGGCAAAAAAGCGGCAAACCATGGGCGCCTATTTTGTGCGCAGATACTACCGTGAGTCTACCGGGCAGCTCTGATGGTGAGATCCTAGGAAAGCCTACTGATGCTGCTAATGCCGCGCACATTCTAGAAATGCTGAGCGGCAAAGTGCATGAAGTGCTCACTGCGGTTGTACTCACGATCGATCCTAAAACCAACCCCCTCTGCTTGGTGCAAGTGTCTGAGGTGGAATTTGCGCACCTTACTCCTGAGCACATTACCAACTACATTAACAGTGGCGAGCCTTTTGGCAAAGCTGGTGCCTACGGCATTCAGGGGCTTGGAGGCGCTTTTATTCCTTCAATCAGAGGCAGCTATAGCGGTATCATGGGATTACCTATTTACGAAGTTAACCAGTTATTGGATTTCGCTAAAGTTACCCGCATATGAATGAAGAAATTCTGATCAACATCACCCCCCAAGAAACACGGGTGGCATTAATTCAGCAAGGTGCCGTTCAAGAGCTTCAAATTGAACGCACTCGTCAACGAGGCATTGTTGGAAATATTTACTTAGCAAAGGTAGTGCGTGTACTACCTGGCATGCAGTCTGCTTTTATTGAGATCGGCTTAGAGCGCACTGCATTTATGCATGTTGCTGACATTACACAAAACAATCCTCAGGCGCAAATAGAAAAACTGCTCTTTGAGGGTCAAAATGTTTTAGTGCAAGTCCTCAAGGATCCACTCGGCACCAAGGGTGCTCGCCTAACTACCCAACTGAGCATTGCAGGTCGCAACTTGGTTTACCTGCCACCAGCTGGTACTGATGTAGCTAGCGAAAAATATATTGGCGTATCCCAAAGAATTGATCAACCTGAAGAACGCGAAGCCATTAAGGCGCGCCTTGCAGGGCTAATGCCTGCAGATGAAAAAGGTGGAATCATTGTCCGCACCAGCGCACAAGATGCTAGCGATACTGAACTCGAGCATGACATGCATTACCTGCGCACCACTTGGGAAAAGATCAGGGAAGCCGTAAATCACAAGGCTGCGCCTAGTTTGCTATACCAGGATCTTAGTTTGGCTGAGCGGGTATTGCGAGATGTTGCTGGCGAAGAAACCACTCAAATTCGGGTGGACTCAGCTGAGAACTTTGAAAAGCTCAAAGGATTCGCCACGCTGTATATGCCCAATCTCTTGGATAAGCTCACACTGCATCGTGGTGAGCGTGCCCTCTTTGATTTGTTTGATGTGGACGCCGAAATTAATAAGGCGCTGGGTAGAAGAGTTGACCTTAAATCTGGTGGCTACCTGATGATCGACCAAACAGAATCCATGACTACCATTGATGTAAATACTGGAAGTTATGTGGGTGCACGCAATCTGGATGACACAGTATTTAAAACCAATCTTGAGGCCGCTCAGGCCATTGCCCGTCAACTGCGCTTACGCAATCTTGGCGGCATCATCATCATTGACTTTATCGACATGTTGGGCAAGGATCATCAAGAGTCTGTTTTACATGAGCTCAAGCGAAATTTACAACGCGATCATGCTCGTACATCATTGAGTGATTTTTCTTCATTAGGTTTAGTAGAGATGACGCGCAAGCGGACCCGTGAGTCACTAGCCCATATCACCTGCGAGCCTTGTGCTACCTGCCAAGGCAAGGGTGAAATAAAAACCGCACAAACGATTTGCTACGAGATTTTGCGTGAGATTGTGCGTGAACATCGCCAATTTAACCCACGAGAATTTAGAATCGTCGCCGCTCCCGATGTGATTGATCTCTTCCTAGAAGAAGAAAATCAATTTTTAGCACAGCTAGGCGACTTTATTAGCAAGCCGATCAAACTCCAAGCGGAAGGCAGCTTCCGCCAAGAACAATACGATATCGTTCTCAGTTAATCATTGATTAAGCATTCGAAAACTGAATGCGGTGTAGGTTGGCATATAAGCCATCTTTAGAGATCAACTCCTCATGCGAGCCATTCTCAATCACATGGCCATGCTCAAGTACCACAATGCGATCAGCATGCTCAATGGTTGATAAGCGATGGGCAATGACCAAAGTGGTTCTGCCTGCCATTAATCGCTCTAATGCGTCCTGCACCTGACGCTCTGATTCAGAATCTAGGGCTGAAGTTGCCTCATCTAAAATCAAAATAGGCGCATCCTTATAAATTGCCCTGGCAATAGCTAAACGTTGCCGCTGACCACCAGAAAGGCGATTGCCGTTATCCCCAATTTGCGTATCAATACCTTCAGGCATTTCTTTCATGAGGGCTGATAAGTTTGCTGCATCAAGAGCCTCGATGACGCGCCCACGATCAACACCTTCAGGGCCCACGGCTCCGTATGCTACGTTTGCTGCAATACTGTCATTAAATAAAATAACATCCTGACTTACAAAAGCAATTTGCTTACGTACATCCGCCAGAACAATATCCTCGAGAGGAATATCGTCCAAGAAAATTTGCCCGCTTGTCGGCTTAAAGAAACGCGGCAATAAATTCACCAGCGTGGATTTACCGCCGCCAGATGGTCCAACAAAAGCAACTACCTCCCCGGGTTGGATATTCAAATTCACTCCGGTGAGCGCATCTTTGCGCCCTGCTTCTTGTTGGTAAGAGAAGCCAACATCTTCAAATCGTATTCCGCCCTTAGTCTTGCCAAGGGGCTTCATATTTTCTTTGCGAGATTCCTCCTCCTCAAATGGTTGATCCATGAGAGAGAAAATCATTTCTGCAGCAGTAAGGCCGCGCTGCAGGGGCTGATTGATATCGGCTAAATGTTTAATCGGTGATATCACCAACATCATTGCAGTAACGAAAGCGGCAAAACCGCCAACTGTAGTTCCTTCGGATGCGGATTGCATCAAGGCAATCACCAGCACCACTGAAAGCGCCATCGATGCAATCAATTGGGTAATCGGCTGATTCAGGCCACCAGCTACCGCAGACTTCAAGGCGAATTGGCGCAGGCGATCAGCTTTCTCCATAAAGCGGCGCATCTCATACCCTTCAGCACCATGCACCTTCACAATTTTATAACCGGCAGCAGCTTCTTCAACGATGTAGGCAAGCTCGCTAGTTAAACCTTGTTGTTCACGATTTAAGCTACGTAAACGCTTATTAATTTTGCTCATAATGAAAGCAATGATGGGGAAAATAACCAATACAACTAAAGTCAACTGCCAATTCAAATAAATAAGATATCCGATCAAACCGACCACCGTCAGCGAATCCCGAACCAAACTAATTAACATGCCACCCATAATGGAGAGAACATTATTAACCTCAAAAACAACGGCATTAATTAAGTTGGACGCCGAATTCTTTTGAAAGAAAGTAGTGCTTGCATGTAAGAGTGTTTGAAACATCTGCTGACGTAATTTCAACAACACTGCATTAATTACCCGCGTCAGCAAATAGTTAGACAGAAACTGCGCTAAGCTCCGAACCAGAGCCAAACCAACTAAGAAGACCGGCACCTGCCAGAGTTTGCTATTGAGCTCCCCTGTAAAACCGCGATCCAGCAAAGGCTTCATTAAGGCTGGGATAGAGGTTTCAGCACCAGCAACAAAGGCCATAGCTAGTAAAGAGCCAATAATCAAGCGAATATGGGGCTTGAGATACTGAATTAAGCGATTTAGGGCAGTACGGTCTTGAGCATTCATATAATGAATTATGCCCACCTTATCCGTCATACTCATTACCCGCAATGAAGAGGCCAATTTGGCCGACTGTTTAACCTCTCTAGAGGGGATTGCCCAGCAAATCGTGGTAGTGGACACCAATAGCAATGATCGCACCCTAGAAATCGCCCAGAACCATGGGGCAGTCATTAGCCAGCCAGCGGATTGGCCCGGATTTGGCCCCCAAAAGAACCGCGCCTTAGGCTTGGCAACGGGCGACTGGATACTATCCCTAGATGCTGATGAACGCCTTACTCCCGCCCTGAGAAGTGAAATTCTGACGGCCATTCATCATTCTGCCCATGTGGACTGTTTTGCGATTCCACGCCTTTCTTGGTATTGCGGCCGCTTTATTCGCCACTCAGGATGGAGCCCAGATTACGTCGATCGATTATTTAAGCGGGGAACCGCTCGCTTCTCGGATGATTTAGTCCATGAACGCCTGATTCCAGAAGGTCAAGTGGCAAGACTTGAAAATCCGATGCTGCACTTCAGCTTTATGAATTACTCCCAGGTCCTGCAAAAGTTAGATCGCTATTCAACAGCATCAGCAGAGCAGGCTTTTGCCAAAGGCAAAACCAGCAACCCATTGAAAGCAGTGCTGCATGGCATTTGGGCTTTTGTGCGCACCTACCTCATACGCCTTGGTTTTTTAGATGGGCCCCAAGGTTTTGCATTGGCGATCTCCAATGGACAAGGAACTTACTATCGGTATATGAAGTTATGGCAACTTCATCAAGAAGCAAATAATCACAAAGATCATCACAGCAAATGATTTCAATTCTTCTGGCCACCTATAACTGGCCACAAGCCCTAAAACTATGCCTTGAGTCTCTCCGCACTCAGACAGATACGGACTTTGAAATCATCATTGCCGATGATGGATCGACCGCAGAAACCAAAAATCTCATAGAGACTATTCAAGTTGAGTCTCCCATAAAAATTACCCACCTATGGCAAGAAGATCAGGGCTTTCGCAAGACACGCATCCTCAATCAAGCAATCGAAGCGGCATGCGGTGATTATTTAATATTTCTAGATGGTGACTGCATTGTTCAACCTGACTTTGTGGCAGAACACAGAAAATTATCTCAAGTAGGTCATATCATCACCGGCAGCAGAGTTTTGCTGAACGATATGCTGACCAAGCAACTGCTCTCCTGGAAGCATTGGGACTACAAACGCTTTATGAGTAGCTTGCTCAATTTCCGCTTATCTGGCGGCATTAATAAATACTTACCCCTAAAGATCAAGCTAGGTGATGGTTCTTGGCGCAACTATAAAAAGTTTGTCTGGCGCCGCATTAAGGGCTGCAACATGGCCTGCTGGAAAGTCGATGCGCTGGCCATTGGTGGCTTTGATGAAACCATGACAGGCTGGGGCCATGAAGACGCTGATTTTGTTTTCAGATTGCAGAATATGGGCTTAATTCGCAAATCAGGGTCTTGGTCTACCGAAGTTCTGCATCTCTATCATCGGATTAACGACCAATCCAATGCCGCAGAAAATGCGCGTAGAGTGCGTGAAAAAATTCTGGCTAAGGCCAAATGAGTGGATTGGGTTACATTAGATCCATGACTGCATTTTCAACACTAAAGCCTAAAAAAGTGTTATTTATTGCCACTCGCCAAATTGGCGATGTGTTAGTCACGACGCCTCTGATTTCAAAGGCGCGCGAACTCTGGCCAAATGCAGAATTTCATTTTCTAGGGTACCGTGGAAAACTTGATATGCTCAAAGCCAATCCAGATATTGCCCTGACGATTGAAACTTCAGATCGCCCAAAGCTTAAAGAATATCTCTCCTTATTTTTTCACCTCTTTCAGCGTTACGATTTAGCGGTGGTCACACAACCCAGTGATCGCGCATATTTTTATGGGCTTGTAGCCGCACATCGACGGGTAGGCGTCCTAGGAGGCCACCCCCAAGGACTGACCGAGCAAGATAAAGTCAAGAAAAGTAAAAGTGATAAACAAAACGCCTGGAAAAAAGCAATTTGTTTACATACGGTTAATGTAGATTATTTTGCGCAACACGTCATTACTGAAAAGCTACGCCTGCTAGAAGTTTTTTGCAAATCGAAACTGGCTTTATTTGGTGAACCAATTTTGGTAACGCCACCTGCTGGCGACCCAATCACCCCCAGCATCGCAGGACAACTACATTCTCCTTATATCGTGGTTCACCCCGGCCCACTAACAGCCTATAAGCGTTGGCCTCTCGCCTTTTGGCAAACCTTGCTGACCTGGATTGTGAGGCAAGGTTGGCAAGTGGTGCTGAGTGCATCCCCAGCCAAACAAGATTTGCAACTCAACAAAGATATTCTTTCTTTGCTCGATGAGGAGACTCGGAGCCATGTGATTGATACCGCAGGTTTACTCTCCATTCCACAAGCGGGCACACTCATTCGTGGGGCGATAGCCTATGTTGGGGTTGATACCTCCATCACTCATCTAGCAGCCGCGTGCAATACGCCAACGATCGCCTTGTTTGGTCCCACACCACCAACGAACTTTGGGCCTTGGCCTAATGGATTTACTGGGGAACAACCATATCAATTAAGGGCTCGCACTCAAACTGTGGGTAATGTGACGATCTTACAAGGCCCTGGTGAATGCGTTCCCTGCCGCAAAGCGGGCTGCGAAGATCGCGCGAGCAGCAATAGTGAATGCCTTGATCAGCTGGACCCAAGCCAAGTGATTGCAGCACTTCAAAGCGCCACAAATAAATAAAAAACTGAGATAGTTTTGCTAGTGCCGATTTAGTGGTACTGAACCTGAACAGTATTAGATTGCTTGGCTGCCAAAATTTGATTCAAACTATGCAAGCAGGCGTCATCAGGATAAATACGGAGCTCTTCTGGGAACTGCATCAAACAGGCGCCGCCACTAGTAGTTACAGCAGCGGTCAACATTAAGCCTTTCATACTCTCATTGCCACCCGGCATCGTTGCCGCTGCAGGCCCCAATCTTGGATCTCGCACCCGGTTACTCATGAGGTATGGACCAATTTGGCTACGCAAGGATTTCAGGTCAATTGCCGAATCGATAGAGAGATGTACATTGCGTGCAAAACGCATGCGGGCACCAGTGATATCCATCACTGCCTCAGACACGATACGCACCCCACCAGAAAACTTATCGGGAGTGACATTGACCTTGGCAACCAATAACTCATCCTCCTTGAGCCATGAACGATTCGGTTCATAGACTTCACTGTAGAGGGTCACCTCTATTGCAGCCGATCCATCATCAATCGTCGCAATCATCATGCGGCCACGCTGACCCGTGAGCATCCGAGCGGAGGTAATAATGCCGGCGATGAGTTGATCCTTACCCTCAGTCACTTTAGCCAGCGGCTGACGAATAAAATGCGCGGTCTCATCACGATAGGCGTCGAACATATGCCCCGTCAAACACAGGCCTAAAGCATTTTTCTCATCCTGAAGACGTTTCTTTTCAGACCAGACTGGCTCGCGAACCAATTCAGGTAGGTGACGATCCTCTTCTCCTGCCACCTCAAACAAACTCACTTGATTTATCGAGGCTTCAGCTTGCTCAGCCGCTTCGATTGCGCGAGCAAGAGAGGCCAGCAAGGTAGAGCGAATATCGTATAGGTTTCCGCCAGCTGGTATAGCGTCCTTATACAAACTATCAAATGCACCCGCCCGCATTAAGGCCTCAATAGCACGACGATTCACCTGCCTGCGATCAACACGTGCGCAGAAATCAAATAGATCCTTAAATGGGCCACCTGCCTCACGTGCCTTCACAATCACTTCGATCGCTGCTTCGCCCGTACCCCTGACAGCACCTAAACCATAACGAATATGACTGATTGGTGAATCAGGCGCAGCATCCGGTGCACGCAAAGGTGTAAATACATAGACACCAGTATTAATATCCGGCGAGAACACGCGGATCTGATTAACTAAGCAATCGTCATACAGAATCTTCACCTTATCGGTGTCATCCATCGCGAGTGATAAGTTGGCCGCCATAAATTCAGCAGGGTAGTAAGCCTTTAACCAAGCAGTTTGATATGCCAGAAGAGCATAGGCAGCAGCATGGGATTTATTAAATCCATAGCCCGCAAAACGCTCCATTAAGTCATAAATCTCGTTGGCCTTGCCCTCGGTAATACCACCTGCTTTTGCACCATCACTAAAAATCTTGCGATGCTGCGCCATCTCTTCCGGCTTTTTCTTACCCATCGCACGGCGTAACATATCAGCGCCACCTAATGAGTAGCCACCAATCATCTGGGCCATCTGCATGACCTGCTCTTGATACACCATGATGCCGTAGGTTTCTTGCAGAACAGGCTCAATACGCGGATCTGGATACTCTACTTTTTGACGTCCATGCTTACGCTCAATAAAGTCTGGAATCAAATCCATTGGGCCTGGGCGATAAAGCGCTACAAGCGCAATGATGTCTTCAAATCGATCCGGCTTAGCCTCGCGAAGCATGCCTTGCATGCCGCGACTTTCTAGCTGGAAAACGGCAACTGTATTGGCATTCTTTAAAACCTCAAATGCTTTTTCATCATCGAGTGGAATCTCGCCAATATTCCAATCTTTGCGGTCAGCATGCAGCGTCTTAATCCACTTCTCAGCAGCTGCCAAAATAGTCAGCGTCGTTAAGCCCAAGAAGTCGAACTTCACTAGGCCAATTGCCTCCACATCATCTTTATCGAACTGACTGATGACGGAGCTACTGTCTTGATCTTTAGAATCTTTTGCTTCTTGCGTATAGAGCGGACAAAAATCTGTTAAACGGCCAGGAGCAATCAATACACCACCAGCATGCATACCCACGTTACGGGTCATACCTTCTAATTGCTGAGCTAATGAGAGGAGCTGCCGCACCTCATCTTCATTCTTCTCACGTTCGGCTAGCTGCTTCTCTTCCTTCTTGGCCATTTCTATGGTCATATATTGACCTGGCTTATTGGGAATTAACTTAGCAATCCCGTCAACGAAGTTGTATCCCTGTTCAAGCACGCGACCTACGTCACGAATCGCTGCTCTTGCGGCCATCGTGCCAAAAGTAGCAATCTGACTCACCGCATCCTTGCCGTACTTATCTTTTACATACTGAATAACGCGATCGCGCCCATGTTGACAGAAGTCAATATCGAAGTCGGGCATCGATACCCGCTCAGGATTGAGAAAGCGCTCAAAAAGTAAGTTGTAGCGCAGTGGATCCAGATCCGTAATGCCAAGAGAATAAGCAACCAAGGATCCCGCACCAGATCCACGACCAGGACCCACTGGCACACCATTGTTTTTCGCCCAGTTAATAAAGTCTGCGACGATTAAAAAGTAACCCGGGAAACCCATCTGAGCAATCGTCTTGACCTCAAAGACGAGGCGCTCCTGGTAACGTACCCGCTCTTTGGCACGCTCTTCTGCATCTGGGAAATTGCGCTCCATATGGCGATCTAAGCCAACCTCAGATTGAGCCAGTAAATATTCATCTAACGTAATGCCCGGTGGCGTCGGGAAATCCGGCAAGCGAGGCTGACCCAAGACCAGGGAAAGATTGCAACGTTTGGCAATCTCAACGGAATTGGCTAGTGCAACCGGAAGATCTGCAAAGCGCTTTTCCATCTCCTCTTGAGATAGGAAATACTGCTCTTCATTAAATTTTTTGGTGCGGCGAGGATTGCCTAAGAGCTCACCTTCCGCAATACACACCCGCGCTTCATGCGCTGTGAAATCGCTTCGCTGCATAAATTGCACAGGATGTGTAGCGACGATGGGTAAATCTAACTCACTAGCTAGGTGACAAGCTAATTGAAGTTGCTTTTCATCCTGGGGGTGACCACCACGCTGAACCTCGATAAAGAACGCATTTGGGAATAGCTTTGCCCACTGCTTTGCGGCTCCTTTAGCCTGATCTTCTTGGCCAGCCAACAGTGCGGCACCAACATCACCCCACCGACCGCCAGAAAGTGCGATTAAACCAAATGCTAGGGTTTTGTTTGCTGCTTTATCTTCGGCCTTAGAGGCTGGCTCACTAAACCACTTGGGATCTATTTCAGCGCGACCACGCGACTGATTCTCCAAAGAAGCCTTACTCAATAACTGGCACAGATTGAGATAGCCAGAATGGTTTTGGACTAGGAGCAACAAGCGATAGGGCTGATCTGGATCTTGTGGGTTACTAATCCAAACATCAGCCCCGGCAATCGGCTTAATTCCACCGGAGCGGGCGGCGGTATAAAAGCGCACCAAGCCAAATAAATTACTCAAATCCGTGAGCGCCAAAGCCCCCATGGCATCTTTTTCAGCTGCAGCTACCGCATCGTCAATGCGAACGACGCCATCCGTAATCGAAAACTCGGAATGGACGCGCAGATGAACAAAACGGGGTGAAACCATGAGATCATTTTAGCTGTGACGAACCTCAAAAACCCCTCATCCCCAGCCGACGGCTATCGCGGGCGATTTGCCCCCTCACCTACCGGTCCGCTTCATGCGGGATCGCTAGTTGCGGCCCTTGGGAGCTGGTTGGATGCCCGACAAAATCAAGGGAAATGGCTTCTCAGAATCGAAGATCTAGATACCCCACGCTGCATTCCTGGGGCCGATCAAGAAATCATGCGCCAATTGCTTGCCTGCGGCCTCTCCTGGGACGAAGAGCCCAGCTGGCAATCCAAGCATCAAGAACGCTACCAAAACGCTCTAGAGCGCTTAAATCAGCTCCAAACCATCTATCCCTGTACCTGCTCCCGCCAAACCATTGCAAGCGCCCTAGAGGCCCAAGGCATGATCACCCCCCGCAACCAAGAAATAATCTATCCAGGCACCTGCCGACCAGATGAAATGAAGGTTAATGGGATGCTCCACACCTCAAGGGTTGATATTGCTTGGCGGTTAGCCCTCCCCCCGAATCTATCAATTGAATTTGAAGATCTTGCTCTGGGAAAAGAGCAGCAAGACTTAAACCGAGCAGTAGGGGATTTTGTTCTGCGTCGTCGGGATGGCTTATTTACCTATCAACTCGCTGTAGTAGTGGATGATGCCGAGCAAGGCATTACTCATATCGTGCGCGGTCAAGATTTACTCAGCAATACGGCACGGCAAATTTACTTACAAAAGATTTTGGGCTATCCGACTCCGAGTTATTTGCACCTACCCCTGGTGCTGGATGAGCATGGCGAAAAACTCAGCAAACAAACATTAGCGACCGCTATTCATACTGAAAATGAACAGCAGGCCTTGAATGAATTATGCAAAGCGGCAACACACTTAGGATTAAGAAATCTACCGGATGGAAATGATATTTCCATAGCTGAGTGGCTGTTAGCCGCCACTCAGGCTTGGAGCAGAAAAATTACTTCTTCTTAAAGCCGCCAAGCAAAGCACCAACAGCTGGTCGTGCAGGAGTAATACCCACTTTTTTCTCTTCAGAATTAGTAGCGGCTGAGGAAGATGACTGAGATGCAGCACTAGGCTCATACGGCTTATAGAAAAATGGGTCCGACATTTTTGCCGGCGCATCCGATCTTGACGAGTTTCTGCTGGACGGGGTGCTATGGCTAGGGCTACCTTCGGGCAAAGGCTGAACATCCAGCTTACGCTTCATCAGCTTTTCGATATCGTCGAGTAAACGTTTTTCGCTGGCATCTACCAAGGCAATCGCATCACCTTTACTACCCGCACGACCCGTACGACCAATGCGGTGAATAAAGTCTTCTGCGTTGTATGGCAATTCATGGTTAATCACACAAGGCATTGATGGAATATCCAAGCCACGTGCAGCTACATCCGTTGCAACGAGTGCTTCAATTGCGCCAGACTTAAATGCGTCCAAAGTTAAAGTGCGCTCGCCCTGGCTCTTATCGCCATGAATCGCGCCCGCTTTAATTCCATCACGCTCCAAAGCTCTAGATAGCTTTGCACAACCTAAACGGCTATTGGTAAAGATGATGCATTGACGAGATAAACCTTGACGGGTGCGCGCCTCAAGCACTTTCACAATCGCACGCTGCTTGTCTGCACTAGCAACCATGTGCACTACTTGTTTAACAGTATCTGCTGCAGCGTTTTGACGCGCCACCTCAACCGTCACTGGAGTACGTAAATAACTTTGTGCTAATTTTTTAATCTCTGGAGAGAAAGTCGCAGAGAACAAAAGGGTTTGTCGTTGCGCTGGAATCAAGTCAATGATGCGCTGCAAGTCAGGCAAGAAGCCCATGTCGAGCATGCGATCCGCTTCGTCCAACACCAGAATCTCTACTTGCGAAAGATTGGCTACTTTTGAGCCAATGTGATCCAGCAGGCGCCCTGGGGTAGCAATCAAAATCTCCACACCATTACGCAAGGTGGCGACTTGCTCTTTCATATCCACGCCACCATAGACCACGGCAGCGCGTAAATCGGTGTGCTTCGAATAGCTTGCCGCATTCTCAGAAACCTGAACGGCCAACTCACGCGTCGGCGTTAACACCAAAGCGCGGATCGGGTGACGAGCAGGGGAAGCACTGCTACTAGCATGACGCAGAATCTTTTGAATAATTGGCAACACAAAAGCAGCTGTCTTGCCGGTACCAGTTTGGGCCGCGCCCATCAGATCGCTTCCAGCTAAAACATGGGGAATCGCTTGAGCTTGAATCGGAGTCGGGATGGTATAGCCCTGCTCAGATACCGCTTTTTGAATCTTTGGATCTAAACCAAAGTCGGCAAAGGTAATTGTTGCTGGGGGGGCGCTACTCTCAGTAGCGCCGGTAGAAGAATTTATTTCAGGAACAGTATTTGTCAAGATAACTTACAGGATGGCCGCAATGCCGGCTTTAGCAGTTTCAGCATCCTCGGTCGATTTAACGCCGGAAACGCCGACTGCGCCGATGGTAAACCCATTTACCTCGATATTGACGCCACCCTCCAACATGCCCGAAATATGTGGGGCAGATAAAAAGGAAATGCGTCCGTTATTAATAATCTCTTCATAAACACGGCTCTCGCGTTTACCCATTGCAGCGGTGCGCGCTTTTTCTTGAGCGATGTAAGCAGAGACAGGAGCGCAACCATCGCGACGAGTTAAACCTAATAGATGTCCGCCATCATCACAAACGGCGATCGTCACTGCCCAGTTATTTGCTGCTGCATGCTTGTCTGCTGCATCCAAAATCTTTTGAACATCAGCCTGGGTTAAATACGGTTTAGTTGCCAACATGATTAATCTCTCTATCTCTAATGCTATTGATATATATGGTGAATTATAGGTTGAGTCTGCCGACCCAGCCTTACTTTAAGCACTCTTGAGCCGCAACCACGCCGCTAGCCTTGGGTTTATAGCCCATAGCGCCCAAACTCATCTCTACCCCACTTAAGGCGGCCATGAGGCTTAATTCATTGCAATCACCAAGATGGCCAATACGGAAAATCTTGCCTTTGAGCTTGCCTAAGCCAGTTCCAAGCGAAAGATTGAACTTTTCTAAGGCATGTTTACGTAATACATCGGCATCCATTCCCTCTGGCACCACGATCGCTGTTAATACTGGCGAATAGGCGCTTGGGTCTAAACACTGGTTCTCAAGACCCCAGGCTGCTGCGGCGCGACGGCAGGCTTCCGCCAAACGCTGATGCCGAGCAAAAATCGTCTCCAAGCCTTCGGTCTGCATCATGTCGATGGCTTCATGCAGGCCGTACATCAGATTGGTACTAGGGGTTGTTGGCCAATAACCCGTTTTATTGGATTCGAGAATTTCATCCCAAGCTAAGTACGATTTTGGAATTTTGCTATGTTTACTAGCCTCAATTGCCTTCGGTGACAAGGCATTAAAGCCAATACCAGGAGGCAACATCAAACCTTTTTGCGAGCCAGAAACAGTGACGTCGGCACCCCATTTGTCATGCTCATAGTCCGCAGAACCCAAGCCAGACACGCTATCTACGAGCAATAAGGCTGGATGCTTCGCATCATCAATCGCCTTGCGAACCGCAGCGATATTGGATGTCATGCCGGTAGAGGTTTCGTTATGCACCACGCAGACTGCCTTGATTTCATGCTGAGTATCTTTGCGCAAACGCTCTTCAATCACGGCAGCATCAATGCCCCAACGCCAAGTATCGGCACCAGGCTTACCAACCACCTCAACTTCAATACCAATCTTCTTGGCTAGGGCACGCCACAGGTTTGCAAAATGGCCGGTTTCATAAAAGAGCACTTTATCGCCAGGATTAAGGACATTCACTAAAGCACCTTCCCAAGAACCCGTGCCAGATGCTGAGTAAATAATGACGGGCTGCTCAGTTTTGAAAATCTTTTTGATGCCCTCCAATACCTTGAGGCCAAATGCGCCGAATTCAGGGCCACGATGGTCAATCGTTTGATAACTGATAGCCCGCAGGATGCGTGATGGCACTGGGCTTGGACCCGGAATATGTAAGAAATGACGTCCTGAGCGGTGGTTATCCAGTTTTAGCATGCTTTGTCTCACTTGATTTTTGTAGTTAATCTTGCGGGCCAGTGTAAGTCACTTTTTTAGAATTTACAATTTTGTATGCAAAATATTTATAAAATAAGTAAAAAATAAGCGATTTAATGCTCTATTTATCACTATTCATCAGTTATAGTAAATATGTATACAAAATTTAGGTATTCAAATATGGCGCTTACTGCCCAACCTAGTACCCAAAACCTGCATGAAGCAACCTTCCAGAAGCTCAGATCTTTACTGGTAGAAGGCGTCATTACTCCAGGCAGCAAGCTCAACGAACGGGCGTTGGCCGAACAGCTCAATGTCTCTCGCACCCCGATTCGTGAGGCGATTCGTCGCTTGGCGGCTGATGGCCTAGTTGAGCTCATTGCTAATCGTGGTGCAATCGCCCTACAACTCTCGCGCGACGACATCATTCACACCTTTGATGTGATTGCCAATCTGGAAGGCTACTCAGGTGAATTGGCTGCAAACAATATTAGTAACCAAGCGCTTATCGAACTAGAGGCGCTCCAATATGAAATGATGGCCTCGTATGCACGCAGAGATTTATCTAGCTACTACAAACTCAATCTAAAGATTCATAACGCAATCAACCAGGCAGCAAACAACCCCGTCTTAAGTCAACTGTTTACCCAAGTCAATGCGCGCATCGAAGCGCTGCGCTTTCGCTCTAATCAAGATGGAGTCAAATGGGAAAAGGCTGTCGGCGAGCATCAAGAGATGTTGGATGCCTTAAAAGCCCGCGATAGTGTGCGCATGCGCAAGGTCATGATGCAGCACGTCATGAATAAGCGTGATGTCGTCATTCAACTAGTTGACTCAGAATCTAGAGAGAAAGTTGCAGCATGAACAAGCCGCTGGATTTGCCGCTCCCAGAATTCATCGCTAACAAGGCAGAGCTAGCTAAGCGCCTGAGACAAGAAACCTCTGGTGAAGTCATGACCGACATGGCTAGTCGTGGACGCTATGCAACCGATGCATCCATCTATCAAGCGATGCCGGTCGCCGTGTTTGTTCCGAAAACTGCAGAAGACATTGCGACAGCCATTCAGATTGCCGCTGACTTGGGCGTACCCGTCTTACCTCGCGGAGGCGGGACAAGTCAGTGCGGCCAAACTACTGGCACGGCGCTGGTCATCGACAACACTAAATACTTTCGCAAGCTCTTGCATGCCGATCCAGAGAATGCGACTGCGGTAGTTGAGCCAGGCATCGTCCTCGATCATCTCAATACAGCCCTCAAGCCACATGGTCTTTGGTATCCCGTAGATGTTTCAACTGCTGGGCAAGCAACGATTGGCGGCATGGCTGGTAACAACTCTTGCGGTAGTCGCTCAATTGCTTACGGCAATATGGTGCACAACGTATTGGGTATTGATGCCTGGTTAGCCAACGGGCAAGTAGCTAGCTTTGGCAATTACGCCAACAGCTCTGGTGCCGCAAAACAACTTGGGGATTTTGTAAAAGGTCTTGCCAACAAACTTCAACCTGAGATCGAAGCGCACTTTCCGAAAGTGCTACGTAGAGTTGCTGGCTATAACTTGGATGTATTTCTTCCGCAAAGCGAACGTCCTTACACAAATGATGGCAGCGTCAATTTGGCACACCTTTTGGTTGGCAGCGAAGGTACTTTGGCTTATTTCAAATCACTCGAGCTGAAGTTGGCGCCATTGCCACAACATAAAGTTCTCGGAGTGGTGAATTTCGCTAGCTTCTTCAAGGCGATGGATAGCGCGCAGCACATTGTTAAGCTTGGACCTACCGCTGTTGAATTAGTCGATCGCACCATGATTGATTTAGCACGACACAACCCCAGCTTTAAGAAAACCATTGAGACTGCGCTGATCGATGCGAGCGCTCAGACTCCTGAAGCAATCTTATTGGTGGAGTTCTCAGGAGAAGCGCATGCGCCCTTGCTCGAGAAATTAAAGTCTTTGCAAAGCCTCATGGGTGACTTGGGTCTTCCAGGCTCAGTAGTTGCGATGCCAGATGCTGGCTCACAAAAGAATTTATGGGAAGTGCGCAAGGCTGGCTTAAACATCATGATGAGCCTCAAAGGTGATGGTAAGCCAGTAAGCTTTATTGAAGACTGCGCCGTGCCACTCGAGAGTCTCGCTGAATACACCCAGGCACTCACAGATGTATTTTCTAAATACGATTCACGTGGCACTTGGTATGCACATGCTTCAGTGGGTACCCTGCACGTGCGCCCTATTTTGGACATGCGTCGTGATGGCGCACAGAAGATGCGCGCAGTTGCGGAAGAAGCATCAGCCCTGGTTCGTAAGTACAAAGGTGCCTACAGTGGTGAACATGGCGACGGCCTCTGTCGCGGTGAATGGATCTCCTGGCAATTTGGACCTAAGATTACCGAAGCCCTTGCAGAAATCAAACACGCATTTGATCCTAAGGGATTATTCAATCCCGGCAAGATTATTGATCCACCGAAGATGGATGATGCGAGCAATTTCCGCTTCCCACCCAACTACAAAGTCATCCCCCTCCAGCCAGCATTAGACTGGTCAGCCTGGAATGTGCAAAACAATCCAGTCACAGAAGAAACTAGCGCGCCAGGGACTGGTGGCGATCCTGCAATGGGCCTGGCCAAAGCAGTAGAGATGTGCAATAACAATGGTCATTGCCGTAAGTTTGATGCTGAAGTCATGTGCCCAAGCTATCGCGTGACTCGCGATGAAAAGCATCTCACCCGGGGTCGCGCCAATACCTTACGTCTCGCCCTCTCCAATCAGCTCGATCTCAAAGATGAAGGTGCCCCATCATCTTTACCCCCGTCATCTCCACTAGGAAGTGATGCCATCAAAGAGGTGATGGATCTCTGCGTTAGCTGTAAAGCCTGTCGCCGTGAATGTCCTACTGGCGTTGATATGGCCAAGATGAAGATTGAGTTTCTATCGGCTTATAAGAAGCGAGTTGGACATACGATGCGCGATCTCGCTGTCGCCTACCTGCCGAAGTACGCACCCATCATCAGCAGTATTCCTGGGCTGCCTGCACTACTCAATCTTCGCAACCACATTGCGCCCATCGCTAAATTACAAGAATGGCTCATGGGCATTTCTGCGCAAAGAAGTCTGCCAACTTGGAAAGCAAAAACCTTCTGGAGTAATCAGAGTGCAATTGCATCACATCAATTTACGCCGGTAGAACTCAGCAAGGCTGATGCGAATGGCAATAAGGGGGTAGTACTGCTAGCAGATACCTTCAATGCTTATTTTGAAGATGAAAACTTACAAGCAGCTTTAGCGGTTCTCAAAGCCGCTGGTTATCGCGTACATATTCCACAGAAGCGTCTCAAAAAACAAGCTGCACAAGCAAATTCAATACCAAGCTCACCCACTACCTGCTCTAAAGAATTTTGCTGTGGTCGGACCTATCTGGCTGCTGGTATGGTCAACAAGGCTAAAGAAACTTTAGGTGAATTGGTTAATCATCTAGCCCCCTTTGCAGAAAAAGATATTCCCATCATTGGTCTTGAGCCCTCCTGCTTATTTACCTTAAAGGATGAAGCCTTAGTAATGGGTTTTGGTGAGCGCGCAATTACGGTCAGCAAACAAGCGCAACTCTTAGAAGAGTTCTTGGCTAGCGAGGCTAGAGCCGGAAAACTCAAGCTTCAGTTAATGCCAGCGTCACAGCCAGTGCTGTTTCATGGTCACTGCCATCAAAAATCTTTTGCCGCTGTTACACCAGCATTGGAGCTTTTAAAGTTGATCCCTAACGCAGAGCCCAAGTTAATTGAATCTTCTTGTTGTGGCATGGCGGGGAGCTTTGGTTATGAAGTCGAACACATTGAAGTATCTAAGCAGATGGCGGAGGTCAGCCTCTTGCCTGCTATTCGTAAATCACCAGATAGTTGGGTGGTTGCAGATGGGACCAGTTGCCGTCATCAGATTGCTGATGGAGCGCAAAGAGACGCTGTGCATATCGCCAAGATCTTGGCAGCCCACCTGTAAAAGCGAAACTGCTTACCGAATGACGCCGTAAGCCAGCATCAGTAAGGTTCCAGTCAATAAGGCTGGAACGAGACGGCGTGTTGGTTTAGATACCATCACGCCAATACTCAAGATGCAAATCAGAATCCGAATCCACGCTGGCACAGTTGCCAAAAGACCAACAGGCATCAAAATCATTCTGACAACCAAAGCCGCAACCATTGCATAAGTAACTGCTGCAAGCCAACGAAAGATTTCGCTATCTTGATTAATCCTTTTGGCAAGTAAAACGCCAATAGCACGACAAAAGTAGGTCCCGATTGTGGCGCCTGCTAAAGCAATCCACAAACCCCATCCTTGGAGGCTGGCATTCATCAACTGATCACCCCTGCTCTTTTACGCAATACCTTGCGATCAATGAAGTAGGCAATCGTACCTGCTACTAGGCCTGTAGTCAGTAAGCTCGTATCGCGATCCAACTCAAAAAATAGTGGGCCCAATATAAAACCCAGGCCAATCGCTATACGATTAACCCAGGGCTTCACCTCAGTAAATGTCAGCAAAAAGAATAAGGGATTAATAAAGACAAGGCCAAGCGTAACGGCTGGCGGCACCATACCCGCCAAAAGGTAACCCAAAATAGTTCCTGGAACGGAAATCAACCAGCACAGCAATCCAAGGCCAATGAAGTAATTCAAGCGGTGCTTTGTCTCAATTGTCTGAAACTCGCGCATCGAGATAGCCCAAGCCGTCATTGCTAGAAGATGAACAGAAGCATAGAGCTTATGATTGCGATCTTTTTCATGGAACTGGGGAAAGAGGGTCACCGTCATCGTAATGAAGCGAGTCGCGGTCAGGGTCACCGCTAAGGCAATCGCAATAATGGATGAGCCAGTGATGGCCATCTCCAACAAAATAACTTGCCCAGGTAAGGCGAACATGAAAAAGCTGGTGGCACTTGTAAACCAAGCATCCATCCCATTGGTTTTTCCCATCGCACCAAAGCCGACCATGCCAGCAAAAAGCACCAGTGCAGGCGCGCCTGCCGCATCCCGAATGCCGGACCAGAAAGCATCGCTACGACTTTTAAAGCGCTGCGCCGCAGAGCCTTCTAACGCGATTTCGCTAGGGTCTATATAAGGTTGATCGGCTGATGACATCTGGGTATTGTATGAGTTAGAGCAAAACTTTGCTAAGCAGCCTCAAGAATCAAGCGCCCATTGAATATGCTCAGCGACCAAGGTATCTGCTGCTGGCAGGGCGCCAAGCAAGGCGTCTCGAAGTAATGCTTTATCGGACTCAGGCACTCCGTTATCTGCTAAGGCATTCCCCATCGCTACTGCCAAATTTCTACGCCATCTGGAGTAACCAATGCGACGGATCGCACTGCCCTCATGACGTTTATCAAACTCATCCTCAGTCCATGACCAGAGTTGTAAGAGGCTCGCCCGACCAAGGCCATGGCGCTCAGCGAAATCAGGTAAGGCCGTGCGTTGCGCAAATTTATTCCAAGGGCAAATAAGTTGGCAGTCGTCACATCCATAAACACGATTGCCCATCGCCCTACGAAACTCTACTGGAATAGCATCCGGATTTTCAATCGTCAAATAGGAGATACAGCGACGCGCGTCTAATTGGTATGGAGCAGTAATCGCTTGCGTAGGACAAATCTCAATGCAAGCTTGGCAAGTCCCGCAATGCGACTCGTCTTCCTCATCTACAGGCAATGGCACATCCACTAGGATCTCACCCAAAAAGAAAGTGGATCCCGATTCACGATTGAGCAACAAAGTATGTTTACCTCGCCAACCTAATCCAGCCTTACGGGCCAATTCCACTTCCATCAATGGCGCAGAATCGGTAAACACGCGATAGCCAAATGCACCGATGTGTTTTTCAATCATCTGCGCAAACTCTTGCAAACGATTGCGCATCACCTTGTGATAGTCGCGACCACGGGCGTACATCGATACCACTGCTTGGGTGGGTTCAGATAAACGCTGCCACTCTTGATCAAAATCGATTGCGGGGGAAAGGTAATTCATAGTGAGGCAAATTACCCTGACCGTGCCTGGCACTAGCAAGCCTGGATCAGAGCGCAATTGAGCATGGCGAGCCATGTATTCCATTTGCCCGTGCCGCCCCTGCTCTAACCACTCATGAAGCCTCTCTGTGGCCGATCCAAGATGGGTATCAGTAATACGCAAACCATCAAAACCCAGCTGACGAGACTGTTCATCTAGCCATTCACGAAGATTGGTCTGATCAACAGGGTTCGGTATTTGGGAAGAAGTCATTAGGAATACAGAATGTAGCTTAATAATTGAATAAACTAGGCAAATGGCTCAGAATTCATTTAATCAATATTGTAGGCAAGAAGCGGATACGACTGCTTTAGCGCAAAAGCTTGCTAGTATCCTTAGGCCTCTTTTTCAAGCAGATCAAAGTACTCACCTCAATATTTCCCTAAAAGGCGATTTGGGAGCCGGTAAGACCACTTTTGCTCGCCATCTAATACAAGCCCTGGGATATGAAGGTCGAGTCAAGAGCCCAACCTATACCTTGTGCGAGCCCTATCCCATTCAAATCAACAGTAGCAATCCATCCACAGCTACAAACATCACAGCGAACCACTTCGACCTCTACCGCATGAGAGATCCACTGGAGTGGCAAGAGGCTGGATTTGCAGAGCACTTTGATGAGCCGGGATTCTGTTTGGTGGAATGGCCAGAAAAAGCAGAGGGCACCCTCCCCGCTTTTGATATTGAAGTTCACCTCATTGCTGGCGATGATGAGAATGCAAGAAATATCGATCTCAAAGCAAACTCAAACCAGGGTGCGGCAGTTGTAGAGAAACTGCGCACCTAATGGCAATGAGCAAAACCACCGCCAACCCCTTTAGAAGAAAGCATCTCAAGACTTCAGCAAAGATGCTGGGCTTTATCCTCTTCTTCAGCGAGACTGAGATTGCCTGGGGCGCTAAGATCTTAGGTGTTCGCATATGGCCCGCTGAAGACTACACGCGTATCACCCTCGAATCTGATAAAGCATTACCTATTTCGCAGCAGTTACTTACCAACCCCGATCGTTTAGTAGTCGATGTGCAAGGCATGGAATTTAATTCCACCCTGAAAGATTTAGTCGCCAAAGTAAAACCGAACGATCCCTATGTTTCACAAATTCGGGTGGGGCAATTTCAGCCTGGCATGGTGCGACTCGTATTTGACCTTAAAGAGCCAGTGAAACCTCAGCTCTTCACACTAGATCCTATTGCGGAATATCAATACCGCATGGTGCTCGATCTATACCCTGCCACGCCTCCAGATCCTTTGATGGAATTAGTCAAGAGTAGCGCCCGAAAAGAAAGCGCCCTAGAAAAAGCTAATGAAGAAATCGACCTGATTGCGCAGTTCGCAACCAAAAAAGAGAAGGATGCCCCCAAGGCTCCGGTGGCCCAAGCTATTCCAGATGTAAAAGAAGCTTCTGCGCCAGCTAAACACAAACGCCTCATTACCATTGCAATTGATGCCGGTCATGGTGGAGAAGATCCTGGTGCTATTGGCGCCATGGGCTCAAAAGAGAAGCACGTGGTTCTTTCTATTGCCAAGCGCTTGCGAGACAAAATTGACAGCGATCCCTATATGCGCCCTTTCCTCACTAGAGATGGCGATTACTTTGTACCGCTTCACACCAGAGTACAGAAAGCACGACGCGTTGAAGCGGATTTATTTGTCTCGATTCATGCGGATGCTTTTATTGAACCTAGAGCAAAAGGGGCTTCGGTGTTTGCCTTATCTCAAATGGGTGCCAGTAGCACAATGGCACGCTGGATGGCGAATAAGGAAAATGCTTCCGACTTGATTGGTGGCATTAATATCAAGACGCAAGATAAGCAGGTTGCCAATCTATTACTAGACATGTCGACAACTGCCCAGATTAAAGATTCTCTTCAAGTGGGCACCTCAATCCTCAAGCAAATCAGTGGATTTGCCCCCCTGCACAAAGGAAAGGTTGAGCAAGCTAGCTTTGCTGTTCTCAAGGCTCCAGATATTCCATCCATCCTGGTTGAGACCGCGTTTATCAGCAACCCACAAGAGGAAGCGCGCCTCAATGACGACGCTTATCAAGACCGAATTGCTGAGGCTATTTTGAGAGGAATTAAGGACTATTTCTCTAAAAATCCACCCGTTGCGAGGCGAACAACCGCCTAACAAACTCCGAATTACAAGGGCTAGGAGGTAGGCACCTTAAGACCCAGGGGCATCTATGAACTTCTTGCTATAATCTTTGTCTTACTGGGTCGGTAGCTCAGTCGGTAGAGCAGCGGACTTTTAATCCGTTGGTCGCGAGTTCGAATCTCGCCCGACCCACCAGTTATACACAGGGATCACAGCAATGTGGTCCCTTTTCTTTTGGCTGTTTGGAACGCGTTGGCCACTGTATGGGCTCAATGGAAAATCTATTGAGCCGTGATGAGTCAGGATGGCAGGCGCTGACTTGAGACTGAGCGTCTCGATACACGACGGTTGTCGGGTTAACCGACATTTCATATGTGGATAGCTAAAGGCAACTAACGGCCCAAAGCCTTGTCTAAACAATCTGACATAAATTGCACATACTTTATTGCCAGCTTAGTAGGGATAACGGATTTTTTACGAGCATCTGTTTTGTCTGCAAGCAACTTTACGTAACCAAGTGTCACCAAATTCTTCAATCTCCCATGTAAAGTAGCCTGGGAGCCATATTGCTGAAGAGAAATAAGATCGCCTACCAATAAGGGGATCTTTCGCGAGTCTTGCTGCATGATGTATTCAAGTAACTGAATTTCGATGTTATCCAGAGAGCGCCCTGGATTGATGCGATCAAGCGCATCAATCAGATTTAAAAAGCGAATATAGGCATTTGGCATCTATGGATAGTAAGCAATCCTAGAGCTACATTCATTGACCATCGTCAAGCCAAACCAAAGCTCCCTTTGAGCGCTCCTTTAATTTTGCGGCGGTGCATTATAAAAATAAGAACCAATTCTCATGCTCCGAGCGTATAGTTATTTTTAAGGGGCATAGATGAAGCGGATTGTAGATATCTACCGAAAAGAGCAAAGGGACCAAGTTCTCTGGACTTATATCGTCTCATTAGGCGGAGATGGTTCTCACCCTGGTCTTGAAGACTTTAAAAAAGAAGCTTTACGATTTGCCGTTATGGATAAACGTGGCTCACTTGCAAACTTAGATGCTTATGTCCATCTTGAAATCATCAAATAACCATGGGTAATAGCACATTACACGCGATCGCTATTGACGAGCTTCGCTACTCAAATCCAAACTTTTATCATGAGTATGAACTGTTAATTGAGGGTATTAGCGCACAAATTCGAGAGTTAGCGAAAAATCAAGCTGATCATTTAGATTACAGTAGCTTTACCGAAAGCTATGACCGAGCTAGCCATGAGCCGGTATTGCAAGTGGTCATTGGAATCCAAAAGACAGAGTTGTATATTCATATCTATATCCATAAAGACAATTACTTTGTTATCGGCAAATCTGGAAGTGGCACGATGGCCAGAAATGTGGAAGAAGCGCTAGCACTTGTAGCGCAAAAGATAAAAGCGACTAAAAAATGAATCGGCAGCGAACAATGCTCAATCAACCCAACCCTTCCCCTCCGGGAAAAGGCGGTGTGGTGTATGTCATTGATGATGACGAAGCGATTCGAGATTCCCTGGCTCTACTACTTAATGCCTATGGCTTTAGGGTCAGCCCTCATGAAAGTGCCGAAAGATTCTTGCAATCACTAGCCGCTAGTGATCAACAATCTTTGGGCTGTGCTTTAGTAGATATTCACCTTGGTGGCATGTCTGGAATCGAACTTCAAGAAATGCTTCTGAATATGGGTCTTAATATTCCCATTGCGTTTATTACTGGCCATGGGGAGATCACCACTGCGGTAAACGCGCTCAAAAAGGGGGCTTTTGACTTTATTCAAAAACCAGTAGATGAAGAAAAGCTTTGTGGCTTAATCAATGAAATGCTATCAAAGGCTTATCTCAGTAAAGAACAATCTACGGAGCTCAAAGAGATCAAAGAGAGATTTAGACTTCTAACCCAAAGAGAAGTTGATGTGCTTGATCGCATTGTTGCTGGCAGGATTAATAAGGAAGTTGGCATGGACTTAGGTATTTCAATTAAAACCGTAGAAGCGCATCGAGCGAACCTCATGGAAAAGCTTAAGGTAAATCGTGCGGCTAAGCTACTTCAGTTAACCTTGAGATATCGAGAGGCTAAGGCTAAAGGACTTATTTAATGGGAACCGTTACTTAAAGTAACGCTCAAAAGTTTGGTATCCGGCCTAGAGATTCGAACTAATATTGCTCAAAATGCTTGCGAGTAATCTCGTAACCTTCATCCGCTTTTTTTCTACTAATAATCTCATCACGGTATGTACGCATAAAGTCTTTTGGATTTAGAAACGTACATTCACTACCATATGGATGACCGCAATACTCATACACAATTGTACGAACCTTATTTGGCTTATTTTTATTTACAAACTCAGACTCGCAATAGCCCTCGTAACATGACAGCACCTCAGGAAATGGGTTTTTCCAATTCTTTACTACTGGCGGCCTCACCAAAGGTTTCCAACCCTCCTTTTGTATTGCATCACGCAATACCAAGTAAGAGGTCTTAGATTCATCATATTTCCAGTATCCGAATAGGGCTATCACTGCAATAACTACCGTGGCGAATACCGCGTATATCTTCTTCCTACGATCCCCTTTATCGCTTTGCTGCTTTTTCAAATCAGCTTCTGCCTGCTCCTTAGCCGACTCTTCAGCTTTCATTAATTCTGCTTTATTTTTTTCAAGCCTCTCAGCTACTAATTCAGCAGTATTTTGCTCACCTAAGAATTTTTGAGCACCAGCATCATAAGCATCATTTAACTCCTCACTCATATAGGCTGGCATCCACTGCCACTCGAGCTTGCCTGTCTCTTGGTTTGTAGTTTGCTTCAGCCCAGTTTCAGAGAGAATGTCTAATTTCGCTGGGTAGATGTGCGGAAGATGATGCAAGTAAACAATGCTGCAATTTCTACTGCCAGCATATCCATGCCCATACGCCTCTTGCTTCATGTATTCCAATCCAGGATATTTGGATTCAAATTCTTTTTCTAACCTGTCTTGAGCACCTTTTTCATAAGCTGCATTAAGCCTAGCTACCAAATAAGGCTCATAGATATCCCAATAAACCCTTCCATCTTCAGTTAAGAATAAATTTAGATATTCATCTTCCAAATCAAAGCCGCGCTGATATGCCTCTTCATTAGTAATCTGACCTTCTAATAAGATCTGAGTTTGCTTTTGGAGCTCCTCAAGGCGATCAGATTCAGCTCGCATTGCCTCTTCATGATTTGCACTAGCCTGCCACTTTGCCTCTCGAACTTCATCAAGGTGTCGCTCTGCAGCCCATGCGGCCTCTCTTGCACTCTCCCGAAGCTGACGTTGCATATCAGCCTGGCCTTCCTGGATCTTTGCGTTATCTTTACAGACACCACAAATACTCCCCCAGCCGTCCATATACTTACCACAGTTAGAGCAATTAGCCACACTCAACCTCTATTAGTAAATTTGATTGATATTAGTATTTTGAATACGGAGTAAACCTAGACTTGATGTGATTTCACTAACGCATCTTGACCAGACTTAATTTTTTGCCTTGCCCGCTCAGCCTTTATAGCCTCTTGGTCTCGCTTAACGCGATCCTTCATTGATTTAAGCCTAGCTTGCTCTGGGCTTAATGGTTTTAGCGGAGCTATTTCATTGAATCTCATGACTATCCGATCTGCAGTGGTTGATGAGGCACATTATTAGAGCCAAAGATTGCTTGAAATAACTTATATGCCTGAGCTTGATTCTGAGCATAAAGAATTGTCTCCACCCACATTCCAGCCGCATTAACAGTTGCCTTGTATCGTTTCATAAAGTTATTTAGTCAAAAACTCGAGCCGATCTCTGAGTCCTTCGTTGTCCAGTTCCTCAAGCCTAAGAGGGTTAACCTGATCAATCCTACCTTTGGCAACCTCATTTTTTATGCGAATTTCATCTGCAATAACTTGGCTCTGAATTCTGCTTCCGCTATACCGCCTATTGCAGGAGTAAAAATCTCGCCCTTTAGCAGTGGCTAAAAATTTATCTCCACTTTTAAGCGCTTCAATATATTCGAGACAACGCTCATTCCACGTTTTATTTAAATCCCGAATAACCTCGCTTCGGATTCGTGTCATCTCATTTTTTGCATCTTCTACCCTTTTGCGGCCTGCTTTCGCTTCCTCTTCAGCTTTTGCTTCATCATTAACTCGAATACCCCATTGAATGAGATTCCAACCAACGATGGTGAAAAAGATAAGTCCAACCCATCCCCAAAAGCCCATGGAAAACCCCTTATGGTTTTTAATAGTTATTCAAAACTTTAATGCAGGCTTGCCATGTTGGTAAGCCCCTGCAGGGTAAATCCTGATGAGATACTGGGGTACGCTGGGCACCCCACTTAATTAACGTTTAAACCCACTTCTTAAAGTGGAGCTTGCAGATTCAATCTGCTGATCGAGCTCCCCCGCCTCTACTGCTGCTTTAATGGATTCAAGTGCTTTAACCAATCCCTCTCCACTGGCTACTTCAACGCTAGGCTTGCCTTTGGCTAACTCCAAAGTACAACTGCCATATTTCACAGAGACACAGACCTTTCCTTCCTCACTTTGAAACCACCATGGTTTTATACGTTTTGGAACTTCCACTTGTTTACGTAATCCTGTTTCACGATCTTTCACAGTTTTGTACTTCATGACTACAAATGGTGTTCCTTCTAGCTGACTTTTAGCGAGTTGGATCTGCTCCCAGAGTTTGGATCCGAGCTTATTCCTACGTATAACAATTGCGGGCATATTGCGGGGTTTTTTAACGGCTACTAGCTTTAAGTGACTTAATTGGCTCATTTGAATTCTCCTATGTAGTTAATGGGCTCATTAAGTGTGTTTTCGATATAGCGCTTTGGTCGACCTCTTTTTGACCATTGGATCGTTTTGGCTAATTTTGGATAGAAAAAATACGGTTTTTATTAACAAGGGCTAAATATTTACGAGTCGCGTAATGAGTTGCATTGAGATGCGATTAAGAAATAAGTTGCAGTAAGAGATGCAGTTAGTTGCTGTATTTGGGACAAATGAGTAGCTCTGAACAGCAACTCAAGCAACAGCAACTATCTTTTGTCTCTGCTACTCCCTGCATCTCAAAGCAACACCGCGACTCCTTTCAACATTCAAGGAGATTAAAAATGAAAGAAATCACAGCCCGTTTATGGGAAAACAAAATGTATGGAACAACCTTCGGCAAAGGTCAATATCGCAAAGCTATCTACAACGGCACATTAGAGATCCCAAGCCCCTATGCCAAGTATTTAGTGGATTTTGAAGAAGTTGAAGCTTGGTTTCATTTCCCCAAGAGCCCAGTGCACGTGGAAATGGCTAATCGCTTAGCCAACCCACCAGTCAATGAAGCCGGAGTATTAATGAGCTGGATCTATCGCTACGAGAATGGCTTAAAGAGCGCCATTGAAGGCTATGCCGCTTTAGATTTGAACTACAGCAGAATTACCATCCAAATTGACGACTCTGCTCATGGTATCAATGAGTGCTGGGAGCTACCTATACGTAGCTGTATCGCTAGAGTTCCTGGGAAGCCTACTCCTGCACTGATTGCTACCACACAATCCGAGCTAAATTCACCTCAAAAACCGTCTACAAACGGCATATTTTCTGGGGGACATAAGCAAGCACTTGAGAACTTACAAAAGTACGCTATCCAGTGATTTGAGGTGTTAGCTAACTTCGCGGGGTTTTGTCGTCTAAATCCCACGATATTTAGAAGATTTAGCTAAATACTTATAGAAAGAATCAGGTTAAGAATATTGCACAATTCTTAACCTGAACTTGTAAGTCATTGATTCTTGGAAGATCTCGAGATTTGAATGGAAGACAAATTGAGGTCGACCTTTTTCAAATAAGAAAACATACTTAAAACGCACTTTTTATTTATGACAGGAGATTTATATGGCACAAGCAAAAACACTATCCCAGGCAGAACTAGACATTGTTCTGGAGTATGTCAGCACCAAAAAGTATGCTCTACGCGATAGAGCAATCATTCTTACCAGCTTCTTAGGTGGCCTAAGGGTCGCCGAAATAGCCTCACTTACCATGGGTGATGTGGTCAACCCCGATGGCACCATTAAGAATGAAATCCGTTTATCAGCAGCACAAACCAAAGGCAAATACCCTAGAACCGTCTTTGTTTCACAGCGTTTACAGGTGGAATTAGCTAACTACCTCACCACAAGACATGCCAAAGGCGCTGATATTCCCTTCTTTCATACGGATCACCGATTACGCTTTAGCCCTAATGGCTTATGCGTTTGGTTTCACCAGCTTTATAAGAATGTGGGCATTAGCGGTGGAAGCAGCCATTCGGGCAGAAAATTTTTCATCACAACTTTGGCTAATAAAGGCATCGGCGTTCGAATCTTAGCCAGTCTTGCTGGTCACAGATCGATTGCTGTGACCCAAAGGTACATCGATGTCAACGATGAACAAAAGAGACAGGCCGTAGAGCTTATATAAATTAAGTTACCGCTCTATCCAACCCAAGCGCTCCCATTTACGCAATGGGAGTTCATCATCTAATCCTGGCTTTTCACAGCTAAAACCCAGATCGCGCAATAGTTGCAATACATAGGTACGGCTAACAGTTTCACCTGCCAAATACTCTTGCTCAATTAATGCCTGAATCTTTGAGAGCGTCCATTTATCCGTTAAATGCCCCGCCGCTTTAGCGCCGGCCTTTAAAGCCCGTTTTAATTTTTGCACTTCATTATTTGTCAGCTTCTTAGGTCTACCTAACTGCTGACAGCGTAACTCGTTATAGCTCGTTTTATAGATTTTCTTATTACTTAAGAACCCTTTTTCTTCTTGCTGAAAGCTAGCGGTTATCGTGCCGCCCATATCTGTTTTTCTTTTGACTGTTAATCGAATCGCCCAGTTCTGCACACTTTGACGGCTCACTCCCAATTGCCGGGCAACTTCTACTTTAGCTACTCCCTTCATTAAAAGGCGAGCGCCTTCTAAGCGGCGATGCTCAAGAAGTTTGAGTTTTCGTTTCATTTGCTTTTGGGTTGTACTAGATTTTCCAAAAAACACCTCATTTTTTGTCAACTATTTTTATAACAATAAATCATTCTACCCATATTAAACATGGCTAAGAAAAATCCCTATTTTGTGTCAATAACTTTTAGTTTTTTTGATCGGCAAAAAAACGCTCATTTTCGACATACATTTCTCTTCATTGGCATTACCGCTCTTTAACAATTCACTCATTTCTTATCCACTGTCGGGTTTCCCGACATTTGCCCTTTGCCATTCTGGTAAAGGTGATTTGTAGATTTTTATTAAGGAGGTCTTATGGACCAAATAGCAGAAGTAACTGAGAAAGTAGATGGACAGGTAGTTACGAATCTGGTTGAAAAAATCACACAAGATTCGCAATTATCTGTAGGAGCCGTAGTAAACAACTTGATTGCTGAACGAAAAGCTTGGCAAACGCAAGATCTAACTCGAAGCAATGAACGCCTTTATGGCATCTTGCAAAGCTGTTACATCTTGTTTCAAAGCATGAACAGCATTAAGTCGGAAGCTATGGCTGTAAAAAAAGGGTTCTTAGAGTTTTGTAAGCAGCAAGGTTGGGACTTTAAAGACAATACCCACCTCATGACCAAGGTGGTGCAATGTGTCTTTGGAAAAGAAGACCGTCGTCGCGTTAGCTCTTACGCCCTTGCGCTACGAGCGGCAGCAGAGTCAAAGACACCTAGTATGGAAATCCCACAGTTTTTTAGAGATAAAGGTGGGGTTGAAGAAGTTCGGCGCGAGCGATCACCCAACCATAAAACGGCCAAGGATAAAGCAGCAGTTGGCCGCGTTGCCATGGAAGGGCGAATCTTAGCCTCCTTTCATAGCGATACGTTGGCAGGTCAGTTTCAAGCATCCGAATACAACGGGGCCTTAGTCCTGCTTTCCACCAGAGAAGCTGATGGTAGTTTTGCCATTCGTAGACTAGTGCAAAACGGTACAGCTATTACCGCCGTACTGGCCAGTTTGGCGCACTCAGTAGCTAAGGAGCAACACGAAAAAGCTCCGGCTGCTAAAGCAGCAAACGATGATCAGTCTCGCGATAGTGCAATAAAACAAGCTGTAGGCGCGTAATTGCGTTTTTGTGTAAAGCGGTAAGCCAATACGGATAAGAAATGAGTGAAGCCATAACTAACTAGGAGGAACTATGGCACTCAATATATCGACCCCGTCATCACCTGATGACTTTGCATTAATGCCCCATACAAGGGCTAAGCTAGAAGCCGTAATAGACGGTACCGTAAAGTTTCCCGGCAATGGAGTATCAGCACTGCTACTTTACGGAGTCTATGGCTCTGGCAAAACCACGATGGCCAAGCTATTGCCTGGCTGGCTAGAGACTGTCAAAACTACCCCTGTATTGCAATCAATTCCCGTGGGCTCAATTATTGACTCCACACAGCCCAATATTGATTTTTACTCTTGCGCTCAAGGGCAAAACGGCGCCTCGCTAATCGGACAGATTCAAACTCACGTGATGACTATGAGCTTTAACCCAAGCTGCTTGCATTATGTAATTTTGGATGAAGTGGACAACCTGACGGCAGCTGCTCATGCATCGCTCAAGGCAATCATGAACTACACCCACGTAGTTTTTGTTCTCACAACAAATCATCTTAATAAGGTAGATCCGGGGGTTATTAATCGATCCATCGTATTGGATATGAATTCTGCTCCAACCTCTGCCTGGGTCAGCAAGATCAAATCAATCTACGCAGCCTCTGGCAAAACGCCACCAACAGATCAAGCCATTGCAGGTGTTGTCAATGCTGGAAACGGATCAGCCAGGACGATTCTCACTGATATTGAAATAACTCAGTCTATTCGTGAGCGGCAGTTTGAAGATGAATAAGCGCAAATCTGTTGAACTGCTGATGGAAATCACTGTGCAGGCGCTTACTGAATTGGTAAGCGGGGACGAAGGTATCGGCACCTTTGTCCTTGCTAAAAACCATGCTGTCTCCACCAGAAAGATTGTGAATAAGGTGCAATTTGAAGAGGAATGGCAACAGCAAATTGATGATAGCGAGGTTTTCTATGTTTTCACCACTTTAAAGCTAGCGCCCAACATCCTTCAGATTGCGGGATCTAAATACCAAGACCTTAATCGCGTCTCTTGGAATTTAATTGTTCCCAATACTTTTACGCTTGAGCCCGCGCAGAGACCCACCAACTCTATTGAGCTACTCATGATGGCAAAACTCATGCTTGAAGAAATCCAAGGCGGCCACTTCTCGTATGAGGAATTGGTGGAGTTTTTACAAATTATTAGCCGCATACGTAAGCGCTAAATCCTTAACAAATCTACTTAAATTAATTTACCTTGGAGTAATCATGAAATATTTTGACGCAGTTGTACTAAATGACCGAGAAACATATAGCAGCATTGATGGCGCATATGTTGTATTGAATGCCATTGAAGATGAATGTGTAAACGAGGTTGAGATAACCGAAAAGTCTCGAATTATTCAGATTTCCGATCTTTTGGAAGCCTACTATCGATTAACTACTTTTTAAATATTGAAATCACCCAATACGAGCACATAGAAAAAGAATATGAAGATGGTAATTTTTGAATTTTGGGGTTGTCATGCGCTACCCTAGAACAGTCTTTGTTTTTGACACTCCTAACCATGGCATTGATCCCGAATACTTTCAGAAGATCAGCTCATCTTCACAGAAGATCTATATACGCGGGCATTCAAAACCAATTGGGACAATTGATTCTGAGCTTGATGCCATCAAAATACTGGATGGTTATCTTAATTTCACAGGTCCAAATCGGTCTTATATGGTCATCGGCAATCTAAAGCATGTTGAATTTATTGCTACTAGCTTAGCTAATAAAGACTGCTCGATCTATTGGCTCATGAATAAGAATTCAGCTTTATGCATTCGTGCAGCTCTAAGCGCCTTACTTGATCTTCATGAAATGGAAGCCTTATTTAACGAGGCGCTTTACTACTACACCAAATCCAGAGATCGGTATCAAGCACTATCGGATTCCAGGCACATATCAAATGATGGTTTCCCTCAGCTCATTTCCGACATTATTGATGGACATACGCAAGTTGAACTGAGGGCTGACATTGAAAGTTTTTTATGTGAAGAATTGCATATTGGAAAATTTGAGATCTAAGCCAACTTAGCGGCTGCCATCATTGGGGTGAGTTTTGAGTAGTGACGCTCAATCATTAATGTCGAAGTACCCATTTGCCTAGCGAGGGTGTGTATATCAACCCCTTCAGCTAGTGCAAATGTGGCATAGGTATGGCGCAGACTATACAGACTGCGATTGCGCCCCGCTACATCTTTCAGCAAATTGCATTCCTTTAGTAGATTCTCAAACTGAGGATTGAAGTTATAAGGCTGAACCCCTCTTGGGAAAGTAAATATCAGATGATCTAACCTAGCCTCTATGACGGCATTTAGATCTTTATATGGCAATTGATGCCAAGCAATTAATCTTTCCAAGCAATCCACCACCAAATGTTTGGCAATTAAATACCGAGGTCCTGTTTTACCGGAAAGCCAAACCTTGAGATAGCGTTGATCGCCAATCCAATGCCATTGCAAATGCTTCCAGCGCATGGGCTTTAGCTCGGTTCCAGGCCTTGCTCCCGTATAGAGTAAGAATTCCACATAAGAGCGGCATAGCTGTCTCATCTCCTTAGTACGCGATGATCTCCCCACCTTCTCCCAGCTAGGCATGTAGGCTAATAATTGAATGATCTCCTCTTTACTAAAAGCGGGTCTTGCTTGACTGGGAGATCCATGGGGATCTAATAAAGGAACCCGAAAAGTATCGGCAATCAAGTTTTGCTCTCTAGCTAAGGCAACTATCCGGTTATAGGTCGTTGCATGGGTACGCTTAGTGCTTGCCTGGGGATCTCTTCCCATTTGGGATAAGCGCCAAGATTCAAAATCCTTAACCAGTTCGGGAGTGATTTCCTTTAATTGGAATTTTCCAAAAAACGGGATGAGGTATTTATTGAGAACAAACTTGTAATCCTTAAAGATAGCTTTGCCATTACCTTCTTTATTGGCAATATCCATTGCCACGAGGTCTTCTTCAGCCAACTGCTTAAATGACTTGGATTTGAGGCTTAATTCCTGGCTTATCTTAGCCATGGTCTGCTCATAGAGTGCTATAGAGGTATGCTTGGCCTCCTCAAGATCCGCCTGGCCAGTGCTCATGGAATGCCATTGATCGTTAGGCAACCTAAAGCGGCATTGCCATTGATTGCTGCCTGATCGCTTAAAGAGACTTACTAAACCTCGGTGGAGGTGAATTACATCAGCAGACTGGGATGCACTAGATTTAGAGAAAAGCTGGTTTAGATTTTGCACTCAAGTGTCGTGTTTCGAGACACTTGTAGCTTAACTTCAGATTTCAGGAAGGTCGATCGGAAAATTTGTCGAGTAAACCGACATTTCATGTGTGGATATCTGGTAGGCAGACTCCGACCCAAAGCAGACCATCAATTCAATAATCTGAGTACGCTAACTCTCACCCAAAACTGAGCGACCTGCTTAACGTAAGGCTTTATTTAACTGATCCACAATCTCGGCCCAATCAGCATCTAAAAGCAACTCATCACGAAGAAGCCTTGCTTGAGATGGTGTCCACAATGGTGCATCCGCTAATTCAATCGCTTCATCTAAAGGAGCATGCCGATCAATGAATGCCTTAATACTATTACCATCAGAAGGTAGTCCTAATTGAAGGAATAACTCAGAGAATGGATGAAATGACTTTTCCATGATTAATTTCTCCTTAAACGTAACGCATTTGTAATGACCGAGGCTGAGCTCAAGCTCATGGCAAGTGCAGCAATTAATGGTGAGAGTAACCATCCAGTGAAAGGATATAAGAGACCAGCAGCAATAGGAATGCCCAGTGCGTTATAAAGAAACGCAAACACTAGGTTTTGCTTCATATTGCCTACCGTATCGTCTGAAAGCGACTTAGCAATCGCAATACCTCTGAGATCACCTTTAACTAAAGTAATTTGGGCGCTATTCATAGCAACGTCAGTACCGGTGCCCATAGCAATACCAACATTGGCTTTTGCTAAAGCTGGAGCATCATTGATGCCATCACCTGCCATTGCAACAATCCGACCTTCATTTTGTAGTCGAGTTACCAATTCGAGCTTATCTGCTGGCTTAACCTCTCCATAGACCTCTTCAATCCCAAGGCGCTTGCCAACAGATTTAGCAGTTGTTAATCCATCTCCAGTTGCCATCACAATTCGCAATCCCGCCTCTCTTAAGGTTTGCAAAGCCTCTGGCGTAGTAGCCTTAATAGGATCAGAGACAGCTAAAAGTCCAGCAAGCTTTCCGTTGATAGCTAAATGCATCACGCTAGCGCCTTCAGAGCGGAGCTCCTCTGCTTGGGCTTTCAAAATATCAACAGAAACTCCCAGCTTATCCATCAATGCAGTATTACCCAACGCCAAATGAAACAAGCCAACGCTACCTTGAACTCCAATTCCTGAACTAGATTCAAAGTTTTCAGGTTTCTCCAGGGGCAAATTACCATCTCTTGCAGCACGAACAATCGCATCGGCAAGAGGATGCTCACTGCCCTGATCAAGACTTGCTGCAAGCTTTAAGACCTCATTACCATCAAAGCTGGGCGCAGGAATAACTCTATCAAAAATTGGCTTACCCTCTGTTAAGGTGCCTGTTTTATCAATAATGAGGGTGTTCACCTTACGAAGATTTTCAATGGCCGCAGCGTCGCGGAACAAAATTCCCTTTGTCGCCCCTTTACCAGTAGCAACCATAATCGACATTGGCGTGGCAAGACCTAGGGCACAAGGGCAAGCAATGATTAATACCGAAACCGCATTGATTAAACCAAAGACCCAACTTGGTTCGGGGCCAAAGATCCCCCAAATGAAAAAAGTCAGTAAAGCTATCGCTACAACCGTTACTACAAAATATCCCGCAACAATATCTGCCATTCGCTGCATTGGTGCTCTGGAGCGTTGGGCTTGAGCTACCATTTGCACAATTTGAGCCAGCATGGTTGATGAACCAACACGCTCGGCTTTAATAATCAATGCGCCATTGGTATTCATCGTTGCTCCAATCACACGATCACCGATACGCTTAGTAACTGGCAATGGCTCCCCGGTAAGCATGGATTCATCAAGCGCACTAGAGCCTTCAACAATGACGCCATCAACAGGCACTTTTTCACCTGGGCGCACCCTCAATAAGTCTTCAATATGAACATTTGATAAAGGAATATCTTCCTCAGATCCATCGCCCTTAATTCTTCTAGCTGTTTTAGGAGCTAAGCCCAGCAAGGATTTAATTGCCGCAGAAGTTTGTGAACGTGCCTTTAGTTCCAACACCTGACCAAGCAGAGTCAATGAAATAATGACGGCGGCTGCCTCAAAATACACACCAATCCTGCCCATAGACATAAAGGAAGCAGGAAATACTTGTGGAGCTACCGTAGCAACAACGCTATACAAAAATGCAGCACCTGTTCCCAATCCAATCAAAGTCCACATATTTGGACTGCGATTGGCTATGGATTGCCAGCCACGATAAAAGAATGGCCATCCTGCCCATAAAACAATTGGTAAGGATAGGAATAATTCAACCCAGGTTTGGGTTTGAGACTCAAGTAGATTAAGTTTATGGCCAAACATCGCAAGGACAGTCACCACTGTCGTCAAAGGCAGTGTCCACCAAAATCGCCTTTGAAAATCAACTAATTCTGGATTTTCTTCTTCCTCTAATTCAGGCAGCAGAGGCTCTAAACTCATCCCACAAATTGGGCAATTACCAGGATGATCTTGTCGAATTTGCGGATGCATGGGGCAGGTATAAATTGTGCCAGCCACCGAAGCAGAAGACTCTGAGTCCTGTAGCCCCCCATCTAGATACCTGCTGGGCGCTCCAATAAATTTTTCTTTACAACCATTGCTGCAAAAGTAATACGCAATATTCTTAAGCGAGTAACTATGCTTAGACTGAGAAGTGACCGTCATCCCACAAACAGGATCCTTCAAGGAATTTTCATCTGAAGAATGTTCGTGATGGGAGTGATCGTGTCCATGCTCATGATGATTGTTCTCATTGTGCTTACTCATTGCAAATCCTTGTTTACCTAATTCATTAAAACTGGCGTATCTGGGATTTCATTATCTGAAGATGATTTCCCCGGGAATTGACTTTGCAATAGTTGACTCACCATTTCAATTCCAGACAAAATGCCAGCCTGATATTCATTGAGCGCAAATTTGGATTCGATCTCATGACAAATAACATCCCACGCACTGGCATCCGCATTTGAATGAATGCCTCTATCGGCAATTATCTCTACAGCATGATCGGCTAATAAAATATAAATGAGCACCCCATTATTGTGCTCGGTATCCCAAACTCTGAGATTGGTAAAGACTTCAATTGCACGATCTCTAGGGCTTAAGTCTTTTAACAAGGCAAGCGTATCCAGGGCACCTTCCACGGCAAAACAGATTTGACCCGAATGTTGAGCCTCACTATCTCGAATCGCATTTGTTATTGCGGCAAGATCTTCCTTGGAAAAGCATTTCCCTACCTTGCGACTATGAGACCAGAGATGTTTTATTAATCGATTCATATTCATGCTCACCATCTCCCCGAGGAGCCACCGCCACCAAAGCCGCCACCGCCACCACTAAATCCACCCCCGCCACCATGAACTCCTCCACTGCTATAGCCACCAAAGCCATGTCTACCCAACCCCATTCCGGATAGAGCAACGACCAATGCCACAACACCGGCGATTAAGGCCATAGAAAACGCACCGAACATAAACCAGGCGATAAGAGCTACAAATCCTCCGGTAACGAGGGATCCAGGCAACCTGCCGAGCATCGATCGTAAGATTCCACCAAGCACTAAAGCCACAATAAAAATGATTGGTAAAAACGAACGAATATCCCCGGGGTCACGCATTTCTGTATTAGTTGGGTTTGGCGCTGGTAACGCCTCACCATCAACCACGCTAATCACAGCGTTTACGCCATCCGTAATGCCGCCATAAAAATCCTGCTGTTTGAATCGGGGCACAATGATTTGGTCGATGATTCGCTTGCTAGTTGCATCAGTTAATACTCCTTCAAGGCCGTAACCCACCTCAATCCGAAGGGCTCTATCCGCTTTAGCAATAATCAGAATCGCACCATCATCTACTTTTTTCCGTCCAATCTTCCATTGCTCCGCTACGCGAATAGCATATTGCTCAATAGCTTCAGGGGCTGTAGATTGCACCATTAACACCACAATCTGACTACCCTTTTTAGCCTCAAAATTGCTTAAGGTTTGATCTAGAGAGCCAATCTGACTGGGTGTAAGAGTACCTGTTTGATCAATGACCCGCCCTGATAAAGCTGGCACCGTCTGCTGCGCCACAGAAAACTGAGGCCAGCAGAGCAGCGCCAAAAGCGTTAGCAAGGCGAATAGGCATTTAGGCAGCCAGAAGATGCGGGTCACGAAAGTTGCTCCAATTATTTCGCCGCAGGAGTATCAAATGAAACGCTAGGAGGGGTCGCTAATTCCTTTTCATTCTCAACAGTAAAGTTTGCCTTGGCCTTATAACCAAACACCATTGCTGTTAAATTCGATGGGAATGAACGAATCGTGACGTTGTACTCCTGTACAGATTTAATGTACCGATTACGAGCAACTGTAATGCGATTTTCAGTACCCTCTAGTTGCGCTTGCAAATCTCTAAACCCTTGATTTGTTCGTAAGCTCGGGTAGCTTTCTGTAACGACCAATAACCTGGATAAAGCCGAAGTGAGCTGCCCTTGCGCTTGCTGGAATTTCTGGAAAGCTTCTGGATTATTTACCAAATCAGGAGTAGCTTGAATTGAGGTAGCTTTAGATCTAGCCTCTACCACTTTGGTCAGGGTATCTTGCTCAAACTTAGCTTCGCCTTTGACCGTGCTTACTAGATTAGGAATCAGATCCGCTCTACGCTGATATTGATTCAATACCTCAGACCAGCTAGAAGTTACCTGCTCATCTTGGGACTGAATTTGGTTATACCCACAACCTGATAACAATACCGCTGCTATTGCCAACAGACCGATAAGATATTTACGCATTTGTTACTCCTTTACTTAATTGAAGTTTGAGTCTTTAAGAACAGTTACCTTTTTGGATGTCTAAAAATTGGGAATTAAAGAGAGTGTTAACCACAACAGCAACCACCAGATTTTTTCTGTGGCGCCTGAACGCTGCCATCAAGGTCCAAAGAAGATGGATAACCCTCCTGATTTAGCGCATGAATCAAATCATCGGTCTTCCAGCTCACCCTATCTAAATGCACTTTTCCTTTTTGCAAGTCGACATGGATATTGGATACGCCATCTAAAGATTCAAGTGCCTTGGTAACGTGGTTAACGCAAGATCCACAAGTCATACCGGCGACATTTAAATAAATTTGACTCATTTTCATTCTCCCTTTTTTAATTCGACGACATATAGCTTTCCACCTTCGCTTGATGCCACAAATTCCACTTGGTCTCCAGACTTAAGACCATTTAAAAGGGCTTTGTTTTTCACGTTAAAAATCATGGTCATTGGGGGCATATCTAAATTCTTGATTTCCTCGTGACGAATGGTGACTTTGCCTTGCTCCAAATCAACTTTGCGTACCTGACCAGCCGTATATGCACCAGTAGATTGGGCGCTTACTATATGAGTCAAGATTACTCCTGATAGTAGAAAAATAACACTCAAATATTTTTTTAGATTGTTCATAATTTAATTCCTATCGATAAGATTGATAAATTTGGGATTGACCATTTTTAGAGATCAATAAAACGTCATAAGGATCTTTTCTAGATCCATACTCAGGACCATCCATTCCTGGAGAGCCTATGGGCATCGCTGGTACAGCAATCCCTACAGCATTGGGCTTCTCGGCCAATAAACGCTTAATTTCCCTCGCCGGGACATGGCCTTCGATTGCATAACCATCAATGACTGCGGTATGGCAAGACCCAAACTGAATGGGCATGCCCATCTTCTTTCTAATCTGGTCATTACCATCGCTGATCACTTTAGTAGCAAAGCCATTTTTCTCCACATACGAAATCCAATCCTTGCAACAGCCACAAGTTGGACTCTTCCATACTGTGATCAATGGTTTTTCACTGACAGCACTGGATGCAAACGGCACTAGCACCAATCCCATTGTTATAGCCCTTCTTGTTAAATTAATGTTGATGGGAGCCATGGCCGTCCCCTTTCTGTGCTGGTGAAACAGATTTAGGTCCAGCTACCGAAATTGATCCCTTCATTCCCGCATCGTAATGGCCTGGTTGTAGGCATGCAAATTGCACTTTTCCAGATTTCGTAAATTGCCAAATAATTTCACCTGTTTGACCAGCGCCTAAGGTAACCATGTTTGGCTCGGCATGCTCCATTTCTGGAAACTTCATCATCTGCTTATAGTGCTCTTGTAGCTCTTGATCTGTACCAAGCACCATTTCATGTTTTGTTTTACCCAGATTCTTGACTACAAAGTGGATAGTTTCGCCTTGCTTGACTTGAATACTGCTAGGATTAAATCTCATGTTGTCTGTCATGCGAACTCTAATTGTTCGATTTACTTTGGCTGCAATACCCGGCTGTCCAACACTAGAATTTTCGCTGGCATGATCATGACCACCACTAGCGCCATGGTCATGAGACATTGCGCCCATGCCACCCATAGCCCCCATGCCTGCGCCTGATCCCTGCATCTTGTCATGCATCGCCTTACATTGACTAGCACTCATCTCAGGATGCATTTGTTGGCACATTGCCACCCTTTGTTCAGGAGTCATTTTTGCCATATTCTCGTGCATCGCCTTACATTGATCAGGACTCATTTCAGGATGCATTTTTTGACACATCGCTGCCATTGGATCTTGGTTCATGGCCCCTTGATTCATCATCCCCATACCGCCAGGTTGTGTTGCACCTTGCGCAAACACCAAACTAGATGCTGCCATCGCAATTGCTGCCAATGTAAATTGAATATTTTTCATTTTGTTTTCCTTAATTATTAATGTCCAGAATGCCCATTGGGCTTCCTTACTTGCACTTCGATTTCTTTTGTAGAGCTTGGTCTTGTTGATTGCATAGGTTTTGCAGTATTTAGTTGCGTTGGAGCTGCAGGTAATGCGCCTTTGTAAGCCTCTGCCACCGTACCAGCCGGATGCTTATACCAACCCGGATCTGCATAATCGCCAGGCTTTTGATCCTTACGTACTTTTAATACGCTAAACATACCGCCCATCTCTACCGACCCAAAAGGACCCATACCCGTCATCATGCGAGCCGTGTTATCGGGAATAGGCATTTCCATTTCAGACATATCACCCATACCCCTTTCACCCATCACCATATAGTCAGGTATCAGACTGTTGATCTTCTTGCCAACCCCCCGATGATCAACGCCAATCATGGTGGGGAGGTTATGCCCCATTGCATTCATGGTGTGGTGGCTCTTATGGCAATGGATCGCCCAGTCACCCTCTTCATCTGCAAGAAATTCAATTTGCCGCATCTGCCCAACAGCCACGTCAGTGGTTACCTCAGGCCAACGAGCAGTTTTTGGAACAGGGCCTCCATCAGTGCCTGTGACCGAAAACTCATGCCCATGAAGATGAATTGGATGATTGGTCATTGTTAAGTTTCCTACTCTGATTCGGACCTTGTCATTTAGGGCGACATTCAAAGAATCTATGCCAGGAAAAACGCGGCTATTCCAGCTCCATATATTGAAGTCAACCATCGTGGCTACTTTTGGTGTGTAACTACCAGGATCAATGTCATATGAGCTCAATAAAAAACAAAAGTCCCTATTAACATCATCAATAAGTGGATTTTGATCTTTAGGATGCGTAATCCACATACCCATCATTCCCATTGCCATCTGTGTCATTTCATCGGCATGGGGATGGTACATAAATGTTCCCGGGCGGCGAGCAACAAACTCATACATGAAGGTTTTTCCGGGTGGAATACCTTTTTGAGTTAAGCCTGTTACACCATCCATACCATTTGGTAATCTTTGGCCATGCCAATGTACTGAAGTCTGCTCTGGTAACCGATTGGTAACAAATATCCGGACTCGGTCGCCTTCCACCACTTCGATTGTTGGCCCAGGGCTTTGACCGTTGTAACCCCATAAATGCGCCTTAAATCCAGAAGTCATTTCTCGCACTACTGGCTCAGCGACTAAATGAAACTCTTTAACGCCTTCATTCATTCTCCAGGGCAATGTCCAGCCATTTAAGGTAACAACTGGGTTGTATGGGCGACCTGTACTAGGGGTCAATGGTGGCATCGTATTAGCGTTTACCTGCGTCACTATTTCTGGGGCGCCAGATAAGGCATAGCGGCCAACTGCTGCAACCGCAACAGCACCACCAGCAATACCGGCGTATTTAAAAAAATCTCTTCTTGAACTCATTATTTTTCCTTATCAATGTCCGGCAGGGTTTGCTAACATCCCCGCCCCAGTAACGCTAGGCACCTGGAGTATTGTTGGTCTGCCAATTAAGGAGGACTGCAAAGCAGCATCTGTTAACCAAAATTGTTGCTGAGCATTAATCGCTGCAATTACTGCAGAGACCTGATCTCTTGAGTCGGCAATCAACTCAAAGACACCAATAATCATGCCGTTATAGCGAAGCTGACTTTCTTCAGCAATGGCTTTGCGTACAGGTATTACTTCTTTTCGATAGTGTTGGGATATATCGTATGCAGTTCGATAGGCCGAATAAGTCTCCCTCAAATTGGAACTAGCATTTCGAGTAACGCCCTCTAGCCGATTAAATGCAGCCAAAGTTTGGGCATTCATGGCGTCCCTACTCATATTCCCCCAATCGAAAATTGGTAGTCGAATTGAGATTTCATAACCCTGCTTTGGGGTGCTCTCACCAGATGCTGAATCAAATTTAGTGCCGCGATTAAAGCCCAGCTCAATATCGGTAAAACTGGTGATGTTGTTAAGCCCCTGGGCCTTCGCTGCTGCCTCTAAAGTTGCTGTAGCCAAGCGTATATCTAGCCGCTCTACACCGGCTTGCTGCGCAATAAATTCGGTGTTTGGTGGTTGCTTAGGCAGATCAGGTAAACGATCGGGCAATTTCAGTTCTTTTGCCTGAGCTTCACTTAGCCCAAGAGCACGAACAAGCTCCTCCCTACGGCTTACTGAAGTCTGTTTTGCATTAGCAAACTGCGTGGCCGAATCTGCATAAAAAGCCTGCTGCCTTGCACGAGTAATCTTATTGAGATTACCTACCGCCTCCATGCGCCTTGCTAACTCAGCACTTGCTTCTGCACTTCGAAAAACTTGATCGGCATATTTAAGGGATTGCTCTGCTGCAACTGCACGAACCCAGGCTTGGCGAACCAAAGTAACCTGATCAATGATTTCGGTCGTTAAACGCAATTGAGCTTGTTCAATTCGCTTATCAGCTATTCCTTTGCGCTGTGGCAAAGTAATCAGATCTAATAATCCAAATACAAACCAGCGATTAAATTCGATCTCTGGACTAGTAACCATTCGCTCAAAAGCAAAATAAGGATTAGACATTCTGCCTGCTTGGGCAGCAGACGCTGCTTCAGACCAATTCTGGGCAATAAGTGCTTGAACGGCTGGACTATTAATCAAGGCAAGCTGAACAGCATCGCTTTGATTTAAATTCTTAGCCAGCAGCTCCTGAGCTCTACCCTGAAGAACATCACGCTCATCTGACGATTTTGCTAAAACAACCTGGCCATTAGTAAATTTACTCGAATCTAGATTCGTTTTTTGTAAGGCCTCGTCAATATTGACGCTAGCGCATCCAGTAAGAGCACTCGCAAATAAGATTGATACTATTTTGTATCGTTTATTGAAAGGCATGGTCATCATCATTTAACTCCCTCGTGATGATTTTTCGAGTGCTCTTCGCTTGTTGGCGCCACATCAGCCTGAGCAGCTTCTTTTGCATACACTTTCCATCCGCCGATCTTTTGGACGGTAGCGTTAGCCTGCCTCCAAGGAATGATCTCCTCTTCCGAATAAGGCTGATAATTTTTAAATACTGACGTGTACTGCAGCGACTCGGCAATAAACTTTGCCGAAGAACCATTTACCGCCGCATCTTGCGCCGATGCAACTGGACTACCTAGTAATGTGAGCGCCAATAGAAACATTCCATTGCCCCACATGCATTTAAATATGCTCATAATTTCTCCAATAGACAAACGTAGCGACAAGACTTGTCGCCAAAATCTACTTACTACTGAGGAAATTTAAATCCGAGGGGGTTTGTAAATGCTACCTAGCGATTGGCCGAGTGCCAAAGTAGGAGCGTAAGGCAGTAGATTGTCCGCATACTGCAAAGGAGCAACTACGGAGGATGAAACTGTTAAATCAGCAATACCAACGCAGCACTGAGAAGCGGTATGGCACTTTGTAGCCACTTTCTTTGCCGACTTTTCTATCGATGAAGTGCAATCGTTACATTGCTTATGCTGCATATGAGAGTCAGCATTATCAGCATGAGTCGCAGCTTGGGACTGGTGCGCATGGTGTTGATCGGAAACGAATACGGGCATGCTAGCCGCATGAATCAGGCTAATAAAAAAACTTAAACATAAGAAAACGCATACTTTCCGCATTGTTTAATATTACACTGAATTTAGCGTTTTGTCGGCCTTACTCTTCACATTTTGAGTCTAGGTATTAACTTACTGGGCTATTGAGGCTATAAATTCAAGAAGATGTGAATAATCCATTTGGTTTGTAAATGGGTGTTTATCGTAAAGTGCTACAAGAACCCCCACCATCCCCCACCAAAAAGATAGTAGATTCGAAATCCATGTCAGATAAAGCCGCCAAACTCAATGCCCAGTGCAACTGCATCAGCGTAGACAAACAGAAACTAGATATTGAGGTTCATCGCCTTATTAGTGATCTGGACCTTGCTGATTCAACTGCTACAAAGATAGGCTCGATGCTCTCAAGTAGCGGAGTATTTATTGACCAAGCCGCCTTAGATCAGATGAAAGCATTAGTAAAAGCGGTCTATAAAGTTTGCGAAATGCCTTTATTTCAAAAATTAGTTCTTGAGCAAGCTCCATCCATTGCTAGACATCAACAAAGTACAAGTGGTGTTTTTTATGGATTTGATTTTCACCTAGGGGTAAATGGCCCGCAATTAATTGAAATCAATACCAATGCAGGCGGCGCTATGATTTCTGCCCTTGAAATTGGGGCATCGATAAATTGCTGTGAGCCAGTAGAGAGACGCTTGGGAGCAAGAAATATGCCCAATGAAATTTATGAGACTTTTCTGGATATGTTTACCCGGGAGTGGAGATCCTTCAATAGGGATCCTTCTGCGCAATTAAAGACGATTGCAATCGTTGATGAGAGTCCAACTGAACAATTCTTATATCCTGAGTTTCAACTCTTCCAAGCCCTGTTTCAAAAGCATGGAATCACGACAATCATCACCTCTCCAGATGGTCTCGTAATTAAAGATCAAAAGGTTTACTTCGGCGAAGTCCAAATTGACTTAATCTATAACCGAACGACCGACTTTTATTTTCAAGGTTCATCATACGAAGCGCTTAGAGACGCTTATCTTCAAGATCTTGTAGCCATCACCCCAAACCCCTTTAATCATGCAGTATTTGCCAATAAAGATAACCTTTGCATCTTAAGCAATCGGGAACATCTTGACTCCCTAGGGGTTGACTTGGCTATACAAGAAATACTCCTAAGCCACATTCCGGAGACTGTAAAAGTGTCCTCTAAAAACGAAGAATCTCTTTGGACAAATCGCAAAGACTACTTTTTCAAGCCCAGTCAAGGCTATGGGAGTCGCGCTGTATATCGCGGAGATAAATTAACTAAAGGCGTATGGGGTCAAATTAAGGATAAAAGCTATATTGCACAAAAAGTAATTCCACCAAGCAAACGAACCATCACGATTGATGGTAATGAGGTTGATCTTAAAGTCGATATTAGAGATTATGTCTTTGAAGGTAATTCACTCATTTCAGTAAGTCGCATATACCAAGGGCAAACAACAAATTTAAGAACCTTGGGAGGCGGCTTCTCACCTCTTTATGGCGTAGACTAAGACTGATAAGGTTTAAGACACAATTTAAATTTCTATCTTCTTTAATTCTGAAATTGCAATCAAATAAGCTCAGTCACTAAAATTACTGCGACTACTTCTGGCCGATTTGAGTCATCTGAGTGAATTCAATCAATTTGGATCTTATCGACCCAAGGGAGACCTTGGAGGACAAGTCCAGTAACTCATCCCCCTAGTGTGTTACTACCTTGACCGATCCATCCACATATAGTTCTGCTGCATCATTTGGTTCATCATGTTCTGCTGCATACCCATGTATTGATCCATCATGTATTGGCGTTGCTTTAACTGCTCAGGTGTTAATTTAGAGTAATAGGGGCCCATACCATTCCAACCCATCATGTGTCCACCCATCATGCCGCCGTTACCACCACAACAACCCATCATTCCCGAACCCCACATGCCTTGCATCATATTCATGTTGCCCTGCATTGTGCTCCAGTGAGCCTGCATCAGCTTTTGCCTTTCTTGCGGATCTTGAGTTGCACGGATCTGATCCATCTGCTGTTGCATCTTTTTAAAGTTCTCTTGAATTTGAGCGGCTTGCTTATCAAACTCCGCTACATCAACATTTTTTTGTTGTGTCTGTGAGGCTTTAGTGCCCGCCCCTGCTGTTTGCGCCAAAACGGGCGCACTTAGTAAAACACCTAAACTTAAAATCGCAACCCATCCTAGCTTTTTCATTTTAGTACTCCTTGAGTTAACTGCTTGATATGAACTAACACCTAGCTTCTTAATAACCGCAATCCATTTGCCACTACTAGCAAGCTCGCACCCATATCCGCAAATACCGCCATCCACATCGTGGCTTGCCCTGTAAAGGTAAGCACAAGGAAAATAGCTTTAATGCCAAGAGCAAGAACAATGTTTTGAGTCAGAATTAGAGCGGTTGATTTGGATAGCCGAATAAAGGTAGCAATCTTGCGTAAATCATCATCCATTAGCGCAACATCAGCAGTCTCTATCGCAGTATCGGTTCCAGCCGCCCCCATCGCAAATCCAATACTTGCTCTTGCTAAAGCGGGGGCATCATTAATGCCATCTCCAACCATGCCTACCTTTACATTGGGATCCTTTTTTAGGCGACTGTCAATTATTTTGAGCTTATCTTCAGGCAATAAATTACCCATAATCTCATCGACACCCACCTGTTTACCTATTGCCTTAGCGGTGTGCTCATTGTCACCAGTGAGCATGATGGTAGTCACGCCTAATTGGTGAAGCTCATCAATAGCCTGCTTGCTTGTTTCTCTAACAGTATCGGCCACCGCAATAATAGCTAAAACCTCTGTTTGGTTGGTAAGCAATACGGCCGTTTTGCCCTGCTGCTCTAGTGGTAATAAACGATTCTCAATATCATCAGAGCACAAACCCAATTCTTCAATCAGTCGATGATTGCCAAGGTAATACAAATTACCCTCAATAACGCCTTTGACACCGCGACCCAGAATCGCCTCAAAGCTATCTACAGTCTTTAAATCATTCTTTTGCTCTTGATTAGCATGGGCAATTGCTAGAGATACGGGATGATCAGATCGTGCCGCAAGACTGATGGCAATTTCGTGAATATGCTTGTCATTGCTACTTAATGCAAAAAAGTCCGTTTGTGCAGGCTTCCCGTAGGTTAGTGTCCCTGTCTTATCTACTGCTAAGACCTTCATGCTCCGTCCTGCTTCTAAAAAAGCGCCTCCTTTAATTAAGATGCCTTTTCTTGCAGCGGCTGCTAAGCCACTCACAATCGTTACTGGTGTTGAGATCACCAAAGCACAAGGGCAGGCAATCACTAACATGACTAATGCTTTATAGATCCACTCTTGCCATGACTGCGCCATTAACAATGGAGGCAAAACAGCGACTAACACCGCAAGCAAAAAAACAGCTGGCGTATAGATCTTGGCGAATTGATCAACAAAACGCTGGGTGGGCGCACGACTTCCTTGCGCTGCTTCAACTGCATGAATAATTCGAGCTAGCGTTGAATGAGTCGCTTCTGCAGTAACTTTGTATTCGAACGATCCTGTCTGATTGATCGTTCCTGCAAATACCTCATCGCCAACTATCTTATCGACGGGTAGGCTCTCACCCGTGATTGGCGCTTGATTTACTGCCGAGTTACCACTTATTAATATGCCGTCTAAAGCTATTCGCTCTCCAGGACGCACTCGAACTAAAGCACCTAAAGCGATAGCCTTTACATCCGTTAGCACCCAAGAGCCATCGGCTTGCTGAACGGTTGCGGTTTCAGGGGTGAGGTCTAATAAGCCACGAATCGCATTACGAGCACGATCTAATGACTTGGCTTCAATTACTTCAGCTAGAGTAAATAAGAACATCACCATGGCGGCTTCTGGCCAACTTCCAATCGCCATCGCGCCTGTGACTGCAATTGACATTAAGGCATTGATATTGAGATTGCCATTCTTTAATGCAATCCAGCCCTTTTTATAAGTGGTAAGGCCCCCTGAAGCAATTGAGGCGATTACTAGAGCAATGACAATCCACTGATTACCAAGTTGCAGCAATTCCATGATTTCAGCCAAGGTTGCAGTGATACCTGCAATAGCTAATGGCCACCAATTGGTTTTAGGCATAGGCTCAAGTGAGCTGTCCTTTGTAGAAGTCTCACCAATTTGTAGCACCGCCTGCATTCCAATTGAACCCAAAGCGGACTCGATAGCGTCAAGTGAGTTGAGATTGTGACCAACCGTGAGCATCCTTTGCATTAAGTTAAAGTCCAGCGACTCAATGCCGCTTACACTCGCTAGCTTTTTGCGAATAAGCGCCTCTTCAGTTGGGCAGTCCATATTTTCAATGCGATAGATGGCCTTATTCTTGCTCGGTATTTCAGAAGCCTTTGTCACAGGGGTTGATGTTGAACAACTACAGGAGGTATTGCATTCGCTCATAGCGGAAACCTAAATGATGAAGACATAAAACATTTAACACCCTATAGTAACTATAGAGTCAAGGGATTAGAATAAAAATGTAAAAACTTGGAGGTCAAATGAGAATTGGTGAACTAGCAACAGCCACAAGCACTCAAGTGGAAACTATTCGGTTTTATGAGCAAGAGGGTTTGTTAGCAAAACCGGCTCGATCTGAGGGTAACTTCCGAATCTACGGGGATCAGCACCTGCAACGCCTTACATTTATTCGCCACTGCCGCTCGCTGGACATGACCTTAAGTGAAATTCGTCAATTACTTCGCTTAAAAGATTTGCCCGATGAAAACTGTGATGCAGTAAATGAATTGCTTGATGCCCATATTGAAGGTGTAAGCAATCGAATTAATGAGCTACGCCAACTTGAGCGACAATTAAAGCTGCTCAGAAAACAATGTCATGCGAATCAGGACTCAGCACATTGCGGGATCTTAAATAAATTATCGCTACCCGTGAAGTAAAAAAGAGGTGACACTACCGCCTCTTATTAGCCGAAAGCAGTCATCGGCCTTTTGCCGATTTACCAATAACCAATCGTTAACACCCAAGGAACCCTGTCTAAAGCCAATTCGACATTTTTAAGCCCGTTGGGAACAATAGACAATATTGGGTCGTTGTGAGTGGGAATGTTAAGCACTGATTAGCCGTGAGCGTCTCGAAACACGACGGTTGTCGGGTTAACCGACATAGTAGGATGCCGTTAGCAATGGACCGATAACGACCCAAAACCAACTATAGATGGGCGCTGTCTTTACTATTCAGCGAGGTTAATCCAGATCATTTAGGGCGACCCAGAGTACAGACTAGATTGAGCTGATTTAGGCTATAAATTAAATCCTGCTGTAATCACTTTCGCTTTTATCTTGATAACTGCTATAGCCTTAGCTCCCTTGGGAATAGCGAAATTACCTTTCACTTCCAATTTGCCTCCATTAGGCAGTAGCTCATAATCTTTTTTATCTGATCCAATTAAGACTGTCAGCTTTGCGGTCCCACCATCTATAGGTATCGGTTTACCGTGGTCCGTCAAATACAGCGATAGGCTATCAGGCTTTGCAACCAATTCAACATCAATGTCCTTAGCCTCTACTATGACACCGCCATGCATTGGCTTTAAATCATGGCCGGCTCCAGCATGGGCTGGACCAATAAAACTGATTAGCAAGGTTGCAATCACCATCATTGATTTCATATAAACCCCTTTAAATTAAAATACTTCGTTAGTTTTCATATTGCTCAAGGCTATTTCAGATGCTTTTTTCCCGTAAAGCCAAAACATGGCTGGCGTTAAAAAGGTATCCAATAAGGTAGAGCTGATGAGCCCGGAGAAAATAACAACTGCTACTGGATGCAATATCTCTGTACCAGGACGCTCTGCTTCAAATAACAATGGTGCCAAGGCAAAAGCTGTGACCAAAGCTGTCATTAGTACAGGACTTAAGCGCTCAATTGATCCGCGAATAATCATTGCCAGACTAAACGATTCACCTTCTGACTGCATCAAATTTAAGTAATGGCTAATTTTTAAGATTCCGTTACGCACAGATATTCCTGCTAGCGTGATAAATCCTATTAATGCAGCAATCGAGAGTGGCTGGCCTGAAATCCACAAACCAATCACTGCTCCGACCATAGCTAAGGGAATGTTAGACATAATCATTAAAGATAGGCGCATGGACTTATAGCGGTTATTTAAAACCGCAAACATCAAAAGAAATGATCCAATCGATAGCAAACCAATTACTTTAGATGCCTCTTCTTGCGCTTTAAATTGACCATCTAAAGTAATAAAGTAACCCTCTGGAAGAGTCTGATTAGAGATCACAGTTCTAATATCAGCCACGATATCTGACAGGGCACGCTTGGAGGCATTAGCCGATAAGACAATTCTTCGCTTACCGCCGTCTCTGCTAATTTGATTTGGGCCATCCCCATCCTCAATGCTAGCAATTTTGGAGAGTGGAATTTTTCCATTTGGCGTATCAATCAAGATATCAGCAAGCCCTTCTAAATTTCTTGCTGAGTCTGGTAACTTGATCACTAAGGCAAACCGTCGATTACCCTCAATAATTTGCGAGAGCCTCTCCCCTTCAACCATGCCCTGCAAGGTGGCCATAATCTGAGATGTTGAAACTCCATATTGCGCCGCCTTATCGTAATCAATTCGGACCTTAATTTGTGGTGCTAAAACCTGCTTTTCTATTTCTAGATCAACTAAGCCTTCAATGCCTGCCAATTTCGATCTTAGAAGGTCGGCTTGGCTACGCAGCACGTCCAAATCATCGCCAAAGATCTTAATAGCAATTTGCGATCGCACTCCTGAAAGCATGTGATCTATTCGATGTGAGATTGGCTGACCGATCGCAATTGCAGCGGGTAAGTTAACTAATCTTGACCTGATATCTGCCTGTATCTCAGCCATGGAGCGATCTAAATCTCCCGCAGGCTTTAAACCAACATCTAACTCGCTCACATGTACACCTTCCGCATGCTCGTCCAATTCTGCGCGGCCACTCCTGCGTCCAACATAAGTCACTTCTGGAACCTGCCTGACTAACTTTTCTGCTTGGCTAGCTACGCCCGCCGATTCAGAGAGAGAGACACCAGGATTTAAACGCAATCCGATCAGTAAAGTCCCTTCGTTAAAGGGCGGTAAAAATGCGCTCGCCATAAAGGGAACACTGGCAGCAGCGACTATGACGGATGCAAAAGCATACATCAGAGGCTTTTTAGGCGCCGCCAATAACCTTGATAACTGAACCTCATAATGGCTTTTAAGCCAAGTGACAATCTTTGTATCGTGATCCCTCAGGGACTGCATTGAGGGCAGCAAGTAAAAGCAGAGTACTGGCGTGATAGTGACTGAAACTAAAAGCGATGCAAGAGTAGAGACTATAAATGCAATACCCAAAGGCACAAATAGTCGCCCCTCTATACCTGGTAATGCAAATAATGGGATGAATACCAAAACGATGATGGCTGTAGCATAGATAATTCCGGTTCTTACCTCAAGCGATGCGGCTCTCACAATCGCTAGTGGACTTAATTGGTCTAAAGATGCTTTATCTAGATTTACTCTAAGGCGACGAATTACGTTTTCCACATCAACTACTGCATCATCAACCAGGCCGCCGATTCCAATGGCTAAGCCTCCTAAGGTCATCGTATTAATTGATAAACCAAAGTACTTAAAAACTAGGGCAGTTAAGAGAATTGAAACTGGAATTGCTGTTAATGAGATGAGGACCGGGCGAATTGTTCCTAAAAAGAAATACAGCACTACAGCAACAAAGATTGATGCGCCAATCAGCTTACCCTCTAAAGTGCTAATGGATGCATCAATAAAGCTCGCCTGCCTAAATGTTACTTTTGGAGCTTCCATGCCAGTTGGCAAGCCCTGCTTTAATTCTGCAATAGCCGATTCAATCTTTTTTGTTAGCGCTACCGTATCTGCTGAAGGTTGTTTTTGTACACCTAGAATGACTGCTGGCCCACCTTCATAACCGGCATCGCCTCGCTTAACTGCTGGTGCAAAAGTAATATCTGCAACTTGTCTTAAAAGTATTGTTTGTCCATTGCGGTTCGATACGGCAATGTTCTTTAAATCTTCAAGGCTAGAGGTTCGCCCTATATGACGAATAAGATACTCACGATTATTGGACTCAAGAAATCCACCAGACGTATTTGCAGAGTAGCCCCGCAATGCATCTTCAATCTGCAATATGCTAAGGCCTAGCTCCGCCATACGGCGAGTATTGGGTTGCACTTGAAACTGCCTGACTTGCCCACCTATAGGAATGACTTGCGCTACCCCGGGGATAGCCATCAATCTGGGTCGCAAAACCCAATCAGCATACTCGCGAACCTGCATGGATGAAATCTTAGATTCATCAATCGGAATGGCAATTTGCATAATCTCACCCATGATCGAACTAATGGGCCCCATGCGCGAAACAATGCCATCCGGAATTGCTCCCTCCATAGATGACAGTCTTTCTGAAACCATTTGTCTGGCGCGATAGATGTCTACAGTCCAGTCAAAAGTAACGTATATGAAAGAGAGGCCGGCGCTAGATACTGAGCGAATAGCCTCTACTCCCGGTAAACCATTCATAGCCGTTTCGAGTGGGAATGTAATGAGTTGTTCAACTTCTTCTGAAGCCATTCCGCCAGCCTCGGTCATGATGGTGACAGTAGGCTTATTCAGATCGGGAAAGACATCCACAGGCATCTTGCTTAAGGTGTAGGCACCATAGAACATAGATATAGCACCGAGCAAAATCACTATCATGCGATTTTTTAAGCTGAAATCTAATAACCAAGTAAACATGTCTTAATCCTTAACGAATTTGATTGATGAGGGATGCCCCATCAGTAATGACTCGTTCACCATCTTTAATACCACTAGTAATAACAATGCTCTGACCATCTAAAGGCTCATATACAACTGTTCTTGGCTCAAATATTTCTGGGGACTTTTTAATCCAGACAATTGTTTGGTTCGAGCTGCTTTTGACTAATGATTTTGAAGGCGCCTTTACTCCAGTGATCTTGCTATCGGTATTTACAAATACTCGAATGGGCTGACCTATGGGTAAAAATTGGAGATCGTCCGATTTAGCAGAAAAAGTTAGAGGTAAGGCTTGCTCTCTGAGGGTCTGTCCACCACCAAGATACTTGAGCTCAATCACTTTGCCATTGACATCCACCTTGCCATCAGCAATGTTCTTACTCAGACTTGAATCGTAGGCAAGCGCTTCTATTAATAGCTTGGATGGATTAACGACCTCAAAGATTAGATCTCTTGCTTGCACTACTTGGCCAGATACGACACCCGTAGTAGAAATAATTCCGCTGACTGGGGCTCTTAATTCTTCATTAGCAACAGCGGCTTCTGCCTCTTCAATAGTCTTACGAGGGACCGTATCGCTCAGATCTCGCAAACGCTTTAGTCGACTTTCCGCAAGTGATCTTGATTTTCCTGGGCCAGCCTCTGGCGTTACATACGCCAAGACATCGCCTTTACTAACCTTCTGTCCGGGCAATGGAAAACCAGCTGGTCCCGGCGTAATACGGCCAGCAACAATCGCTTGCACCTTACCGCCAAAGTTAGGATCCATAATGACTTTTCCAGCTAAATCATAGGTTTTGGCATATTCGCCGAACTGGCCAGGAGCTGTCATCACGTGTAACTGGCGTTGCGCAGGCTTGGGAATAAAAAGACTGCCGTCCGACTGTCTTTTAGGGGCGTCACCTTGAACTTGGGATACTTCCGACTCGCCATGACCCGGCCCAGCATAAACCTTAAAAGCAAATAGCGCCACAGATAAACTAATGAGGACAATGGGGCGAAATACAAAATCTCTCTGTTTGCGATTCATACCCGCTCCTTAATTTGTTTGATTAGTTTTTTTGTATTCGTCATCAACACCTCTTTCTTGCGATAAGACAAATAGGCAATTGCCATCAAGAGGCTGAAATAAAGCAAGATCTTTATTGCTGATTTCCAAGTGATCAATGAGGAGCGCTCAAAGGAACTTAGATCTATAGTGGCTGCTAGTATGTCGGTAACATCATCATTAATCGTGATGGTGATCGCAGTAGGCTGATCTTTAATTTTATTTTTTAGGCGAAAGAGATACTCTCCATCGCCATGAGGCTCTGAACTAATTTTAGAGCCCTCAAGCTCAATTTCAACCTTGGCTCCTTTGACCAATTCATTGGAGGAGTAGCGATCTAGGTAGAGCGTGATTTCCTTGCCGTTAATCACTCCTACCGCCTCATAGAGATCAGATTCAGCATAAAAGCGAGGTAGTGATTGAGTTTGTGCAGTGGTGGGTTTTTCCTCCCCATGACCAGGACCTGCATAAGTTGCCGATGCGATCGTCAGAAATAGCGCAATTAATAGTTTTGACGCCCACTGACTATATTTGTTCAATAAATTCATAGTTAAAGTGACCTTACTCTGGTAACAGGCCAAGGGCCTGTCGTAAATTTGAAACTGAAACTGCGTAATTGATTTTTGCAATTGCAGCCTGCCTATTTGCATCCACTGCTTCTAGCTCAATACGTAGTCTTGTGGGCAAATCGGTTTCACCAAAGCGAAATGATTTGTCAAAAAATTGACGTGTTTCATTGGCTAAGTTAGACCTCTTATCTGCAGCGCCAAGCTTCATTTTTGCCGACTTCACTAAAGCCACATTTGACTCCACATTACTTAATGCAGACTCTCGCTCATAGGACAATCGAACCTCTGAATCGACCATCTCAGCAGTAGCACTGGCCAATCTATTGGTATTGCGAGCATCAGAGCCAAAAGGAATTCTTAACCCAACAGCAACTGATTGCTGATACGGAACGCCATAGACTTCACGGCCCTTAGTAGTCCATATTTGCAATTGTGGGGAAGCCCGAGTTTGAGACTTTGCTAGGTCAACTGCTTTTTTAGCAACCTCTAACTGATCTACAAGGGCTGCAACGATTGGCAAACTAGAATCTAGTCCTGACAGGTTTTCAGGAACCTTAGGTAGCGGTTCAATATTTTTAGCAATGTCACCGAATTGAATTTTCTTGAGATACTCACTTCCTAATAAAGTACGCACCCTTTGCTCAGCATTAATTACGTTGGCCTGCGCTTCGACCAAAAAAGCTTCTGATGATGCGAGGGCACCATTGGCCTGATGAAGATCAGCGCGAGATAAGTCTCCAGCCTTAAATCTCTTTTCAACATCAAGAGCTAAGCTCTTTGCATTCTCATTTCTGCGTAGCGCTAAATCAGACTCAATTTTTGATTTCTGGTAATTCCAATAGGCATCCCTTACTTCAGCTGCAATTCTCAATTGGGATAGATAGTATTGAGACAAAAGCTTTTTATATTCAGCATCCGCTAAATTAATTGAGCTTGACCGCTCATTCCATAACCACAGGGGGATATCTAAACCCAGTATGGTTTCACTAGCGCCTTGATTGCTGTTAGTTCTATCGGTCTTTTGCGACACTTCAACCGAAGCTGGGCTTACCAAAAGGCTGCTAGCAATTTTTTGCTTAGCAAGCGCGGCCTCTACTCGATACTGATAGGACTTGTAGTCAGGTTGGCGCTCCCATGAAGATTCATAGAAGGACTTTAAGGTCGATCCACCTTTGAGCTCGGCATTAGCCAGCGCTATTGGCGATCCCAATATAAATACCAATCCAGTAAATTGAATGACGCAGCGACGAACTACGCCCGAATACTCTCGCAACATAAAAACTCCATTTGTTTGTTCAAAACAGAGTTAGCGAGAGGAGAAGAATTAGGTTAAGGCTCTCGCTAACTTAGGCGAGAGCGAGCCAATTGGGTTTTTCGGGGCGGTGAGGAGAAATATCGACTAAAAACTCTACTCGTGCATCTTCATAATGAAAGATGGTAGAGGTAACTGAAATGCTAAAAGTGGAATGCAATGCTGGAGAATGCGCCAAATGACAGACCCCACAATCAGAATCGTAGCTTGCAGAATCGCTAGCAGAGGCAATGCTGACTGGCTTCTCATGCTCGTGATGTGAAACATGAGAAGCTGCTGCCTGCTCTTCTTGGCAGTAAGCAGAAACCGTAGCATAGGATGTTTGTATCGATAAAGCTAGCAGGGCCAGAATTATCAGGATTTTTCTCATTAGCTAATTACAGCATATTTCTTCGTATTTTGCATTTAGAGCTTTTCCATACAAGTCAAATGGATTAATCACTCACATAGCTGCTGTAATGCCACAACCCCCTGAATACCCAATGACTTGGTGGAAGAGGCGGCTCAACAACTTCAGAAGGTCTCTTAGTGGCCGATAGCTCCCATTCCAAGTGTCGGTTAACCCGACAACATAAGCGTCCGGAAACGCGACACTCCAACAAGACGCTGTCGAAACCAATTGATCTCCACCTTACGCCAACCAAACCCGCTAGACCAACCGCCGATATCACATCACTTTCTAAGCAGGTTTAAGCTAATGTTTTGATTACTGTTCAGCACAATTCTTAAGTCTTTTAATCCGTTGGTCGCGAGTTCGAATCTCGCCCGACCCACCAAGCATTACTGGTACGTACCGGACACATGCTTTACGTCCGGTACCGACCACATGGTTTACACCTTTACCAATCACATCCCCAATACTTTGGGACCAAATGGGTTTTCTAGGGCCTGTACCCGAGAAGACTCCATATC
>NZ_JACVOS010000007.1 GCF_018882335.1 Polynucleobacter sp. AM-25C3 | reverse complement strand
GATTGGATGTGGACATACAATCATGAAAGACCGAACATGGGCTTAGGTGGAATTACACCAAAGCAAAAACTAGCACTTGCAGTACCAGCTTCTACTTTTAGCTTAAGTTAAAAATGGGGGGATTACCGTGGCATCTATGGTGAGATAAGGATATGGGTATAGATCAATGTGGCGTAGTAACTCATAGTAGCCAACATGATTTTTACTGGCCATCCGCAGAACATAACCGGGACCAGATTCTCCCGGTAGCAGTCCATCTTGAATTGGAAAGGTTGCAAACGGGAACAACTCTGTCCGCAATGGAAACCTAGAATGGGTTAACGCGCGCATGAGCATTTCCGTAGTATTTCTTAAATGCTAATTTCAGGTGCTCAACTGTGAGAACGCTTACATTTTCAATTTCAGCAATTTCAACGGACATGATGATGAAATCTGTTAGACGCCGTAAGTTTCCGCCAATGCCTTCAAATATTTCTTTATGTTTGTGTCGAATAATATTTATGTCCATGGCACTGCATTGTTGGGTATAGCCGTTTAAAAATCCCATTAGGGACGATTCTGTTTGGAATTCAGCAAGATAAAATCTAGTGGCAAACCGAGTGCTCAGTTGCCCGTCTCCCAAAGCGCCATCAAACAATAGCGAAATATCTTTCGTCCCCGATAACACGGTCGTAATTCCCGTCCTAGTCGAAATATTTTTAACAGCGTCTAGTACTCGTATCCTAAGCTCATCTTTGGATTGTTTGACTACTTGCTGGGATTCATCAATGAACATTGCTATGTATTTTTCACGTTCAATTTGATCCACAACCCGATCTTCCAAAATTCCATCACGAGTTGAGCGTGAGGTAATCTTCAAAACATAATTGCTTTGCCTTAGTACTGATGAATAAAGACTTTTAGGAGTTGGAATAGAGTCGGCAAATGTGATGTTAAGCACCCTTCCAAGGGGCGCACCATTTGTACCTGTTTCAATAGCATTTTTAAGTGAGTCCAAAAGGGTAGATTTACCCGTTCCCCCATGCCCATGAATTAAGACACCGCTGTTAGGCCGCGCAGTTGCAAGAGCATTTTTTAAGATATCTAAGGTGCCATTGAAAGCCTCTTCAAAGAGGGGGTGTCTTAATCGTATGCTACGTAATTGAAGTGAGGCTAAATTATTGTTAGGGTTCATAGGGAATTTACATGCTGGCAATAAATTTAGAGTGGCGCATATACAACCGCATCAATAAGGGGGTCAATAGTTTCTGTAGGAGTATTGACGACTGCATAATTGGCGGTGAGGGCTTCAATCTCCGCAATGGGATTCATTTTTTGAGTAGGCGGTGGCAACATGGGAGGGGTGTCTGGCTTGCCGTGCGGATTATCTTGATCGACCTGTCTGCGCCTAGCATCCCTTTTCGCTTCATTTAATTTTCTTTTGCTAGAAGAGAGAAATTGGTCTTGCCATGCGCCAAAGCCATATATCGCCTCAAGATGCCTCTGAAGTGCACCACTTTCAATGTTCGTTTGGCGACGAGCTTTACGTTCTGATTTCACCCAGAAAAGACTTTTTCCTGCCAGGTCTTCCCGCACTGCCGGAACGGTAATCCAATTTTGAGTTTTTTTATTTAAGACAAAAATACTGCCCATGTCATTAGGGTCAAATCTAACTTCAGTTTTGAATTTCGGACTAATTTGATAAGTGAGGTCGCGCAACTCAGGGCTGCGATAGTTGATTGTAAGAAGGGTGATGCCGTTGTTGTCTACCTGGCATTGCTTGGGAACGGATAGGTCTCTCCTAAACTCTTCAGTCATCATTGGGTAGACAGGAACTGTGCCTTTAAGCTTTTCCATTTCCTCTATCAGAATATCTCTTGGAGACATTAAGCTGCGCTCAGGAATTGAAACGTTGTGCACGTCAACTACCCATTTGAAGACCCAGGCAATAAAATCGTCAAATGCAATGGTTGCATCCTTCAAGGGGTTATAGCCTGGAATGGAAACCTCGCCTGGCTTAAGCGGCCTTCCTCGCTGAGGCAGTGCATCCGAGTAACGTTTCATCAAATTCTCAACACCACCCTTCATTACTGGTGTTCGAACTGCGCCACGTTCTGGATTGATGCCTAAGTTTTTAGATATGGCATAAAAGATTGCGGAGCGTTGTGACGGCGCATTGTCGATACGCATATAGAAGGGTTTGACTAGTAAAGCAAACCAGTCATTTTGAAGATTAAATTCTTTTAATAAGCTTGTTTTATCTCGATAAGCAAATTCGATGACCTTACTGAATCGCCCAATGTTTTCACCATCAAAACTGACCCATGTAGACAAGATGTAGCCAGACAATGAGTCAATTAAAAATGTTATGACGGGCCTGCCGATAATATTTCCATGCTTCGAGTCGTAGACATATACATCAGATACGGTATGGTCTAGTTCAACATATTGGAATGCATGTTCCGGGTAACCACCCCCAATTGAATGTTGCCATTTTTTCTTAACCAATTCCTTTGGCAGGCGCAAACGATCGCGTTCATAAGGTGTAAAACTTAGAATTAATCTTTTAATGGTGGCGATACTGATATAGGGGCATCTCAAGAGCGCGAGCGGGGGATTGCCGGTATAGGTAAACGGATCTTTTTCAGGAAATATTTCCTTGAAATCTGATAGCGGTAAGTTATTCACGCGCACATTTACTTCTATGGCACAAGCCTGAGCCGTTTTTCTTGTTATATTTTTTTTATTATTTTTTTGAATGAAGTAATGATGTTTTAAGACCTCAAATGCCATTTTTATTAGCAAAGGATGTGATCGATATCGCCCTTTCGGACGCAATGCATGACCAGAAATTAAATCAGCAGCATCTTCTCGCGGTTGATATTGAAGCATCCAAAGTCTGACAGTTGATGGGCTTGGTTTTTTTGGCTCACTTAGAAATGATTTCATTCTATGGAGCTCAGCGCGCAATTCAGAAATATTATTTCCGCTAATATTTTTTGCAATTAAATGACCGCAATAAAATATCCGCCTCTCATGAGCAAACTTTTGCTTTGGATTTAGTTCGATAGTTGAGTAATTATTGTGACGTGGTATGTCTGAAGTGAAGTCATCAATTAACCCCGTCTGTATCACCGCGTAAGACTTATTGGTCACATTGGTATAGACATCTTCTCGAGTGCTGTCCCAGATTTCTCCGGTTGTCATGTTCGTAAAATAAACACGAGTCTCTAACTGCGAATTAACAAATTCTTTATTAAATTCGTGGACGGCATTTTCAAATAAAAACGAAAATCCCTTTTGAACTGAAAAATAATTTCTCATGTCAGTAAGCTGCTGACGAATAAATCATCGAGCCATCTTCATACTCAAGCGCATCATTAAGGCGCAAGTGACGGCTTGCTACGAGCTTTAAGATTAATATTTTTGGAAGGCCTGTAATTCTCATGAAAAAATCAAAGGTCATTCCATCTGTGTATTTAGATATTTCCTCAATAGCCAATAAAATATCTTCTGAATTGAATTCAAGACGAGCACAAAATGCAATGTATTCGGCTCTTTTATGCAAATTTCCTACGCGAAATTGCAGTTCTGTTTGAACTTCAAAGGTAACGTTTAGGGCTTCACAAATAGATTGGGCTTGCTCAAATAATTGTGGCCAAGGTGCTTTGAGAGTAAATTTGTGCGGTTTTATCTCTACTATTGTTGGCCGACCATTCTTAATGACTAAAAAATCGGGAGTGTAGGTTGCTCCATTTGAAAGCGTTAGGGTCGCTCTCTGGTGGTATATGGCAGATACATTAGGATCAAGGGCGGTTACCAATACAAAATCAGCCTCATAACTTGACTCTGTGTTTATCCAGTCAACATCAAGAGCATCAAAATGGTAGGCAGTAGTTTTTAAGTGCGGGGCATTTTTCTTGCCGCCTACTTGTCGAATGGGGTTTTCATGAATTATTAACGCCCCATTATTAAACTTTCGACATAATGTTTTTAATACCAAATTTTCTTCGGTTGATCTAGGTAAGTGTTGCTGCATTGCATCTCCAGTGATTCGTCTGAACCGTCAAAAGGCATCAATTGAATGCATTTCTCCCGTGTCAGCTCAAATGAGCTTCAAAAAAATTGACTTTGTTTTGGGGTTTGGGGATACTGTCAGTTCGAACAGCAGCAAATCCAAGCATCAAAAAAAAGTCAGGGTTGACCTTTAGGTTAATTCTGACTTTTTACATTTCTAGCTCCTCATTGTGCGAGCCGTTATCTTCGGCGCGGGTAAGGCTTAGAAGCCATTGGGCCAGGTCGGTAGTTAAGGCGTACCAATCCCGTCTTTTTGGAATCTTAAATATCTCAACTGGTATCTCCCCACGTTCTTTGGCGAGTCGAAATGCCCCGTAGGACTTGAATCCTAGGGCAGAGTAAAGATCGCGTCCTCCAATCATGGGGCCATATTCCCGTATCAGTTTGCCGCTTAAGGTGGAGTCAATTGGGGTCATTTAAATATTTTCTAAATTTTTGCTATTTTCATATTGGGTTTTAATAAAATCTACAGGAATATGAAAGACATTCAACTTCCCGAAATCGATAAGGCATTAACGGGGAAATCTCGTGGTGGTCAAGAGATTGAACCTTTAGCAAAGGCACGAAATATTCTTTGGTGTAAGGAAGTTAAGGGCCTGGCAGAAATAACAAATCCAAAATTAGATGAAATGTTTGTGTGGAGGAATGCTGAAGACTGTTTTCACAATCCGCCCGCAAAAATTTTTGAACGAATAGACAAAGTGGGCATGTACCCACGAGGCAAGGGAAGGGGTTTAAAAAGAAATCTTCCCGAAATTGTTGAAGCTGTTAATCAGCATCCTAATTTTCTAGGTACAGCCATTGTTTTTAACTCCAAAATCTGGGAATTATTCGAACTTAAGACCATCAGCGAGAAGGAAATCCTGAAACGTATTGATGATGTTTTCAGTGAGAATGGGATTGAGAGATATCCCCATCCAAAAATAGAAAGCTGGCGCTATGGAAGAAATCCTGAGCTAGATGTTCAGCACCCAGTCAATCCAAATGAGTTTCTGAGGCTACAAGCAGCTAACTTGCCAAAAATTACTTGGGAATATCTAACTCTGCTCTTTTACTTTTTTATTAAAACAACAATATCAGGCCGTTCTGAGCGACTCCTTAAGATGTATACCGATTCACTAAAAGACTATTTTGAGGAAGGCTTGGGGGAGTTTGGCCAAGAATGTTTTTTAGATGCGCTTAAGAAAATTCAGGGTATTGAGGTAATCCGCGTATTTTGAGCTATCTCGGTTAAGGCAAGATTCAGTCCCTTGCTTGCCCTACATCAGTCATTCAAGATGGGGTGTTCTTAGGGGTTTGGACGTCCCTAATCGGCCAGAAGCGGTCGCTGATGACCATCAAATTTGAATCTTTTGTCTTCATACTCACTTCCCAGTTAGTTCACTAAAAATGAAGATGTTGATTTTTAAGATCATTAAAAGAATCTCGATCATCAAGCCCCCAACTTTCCCAGCCATCCCCGAATAGTTCATGTGGGTGCTGTGTTCTATCAGACCCGTTTCCACATGCCATTGAATTCGACGGGCAATATCTCTCGCATCCCCAACATACTCGTTCTGGATGTGGTGGGTTGAGGGGGAATTTTTTTAGCATATCAATTTTTATTTGTAATTAAACGCTTGTTTATCTCCAAGTATTTGATTTATAGCAAAAGAAGTCTGCATTTCAAGCGTTTAAAGAGGCCTTATTGTTGGGCATAGTTCTATAGAGCTATTTCAATAACCAATGGTTACGTGGAGAATCCAAAAATCTAAAAACAATAGACCTTTTGATCCCTAGCTTACGGAGTTTGTCTGAATATGAAATACCAAGTTGATTTTGAGCAGTTAGCCAACGCGATGGGTGATGGTGTTGTTATTTCAGATGCCAAAGGTGATATTGTTTTTTGGAATGCATCTGCAGAAAGAATTTTCGGATACTCAGCTGTTGAAGCTCTAGGTAAAAGTTTGGACATCATTACGCCAGAGCGTTTTAGATTACGGCACTGGGATGGGTATAAAAAATCCATGGAAACGGGAACGACCCGCTACGGTTCTACCTTGCTCACCGTACCGGCCCTTCACAAAGAAGGCAAAGCTTTATCAATTGCTTTCACAGTGGCAATGCTGACGGATGAAGATGGCAATGTAGGTGCTATCGCAGCCATTGTTAGGGATGATACAGAGCGCTTTCAGACAGATCGTGAACTCAAAAAGCGCATTGCAGAATTAGAGGCGAAGTCTTAATTAAAGTAGATATGACAAAAAAGACCATCCCTCTTTTTGCGCTAGGCTTTAGACCATTTTATTTATTGGCGGCATTTTGGTCTGTAGCGGCTATTTTGGAATGGCTGATGGAGCTTAGTGGTTCAGGCATTCGAGGGATTGGCTCGATTCCTGGAATTCAGTGGCATGCTCATGAAATGATTTTTGGGTTTGCAACAACAGTTGTAGCTGGCTTCTCCCTAACTGCAGTTAGATCATGGACGGGGCTTGAGACACCTAAGGGCAGATCGTTAATGCTGCTAGCATTTTTCTGGATTGCGGGACGACTTGGTCCGTTATTTAGTTCGTATTTTGTGATTATTGACATTCTGTTTTTGCCGATCATCGCAATGATTATTGGTAAGTTGATATTACAAAGAAGTATGGTGAGAAATCTTTTCCTGCCTCTTATTCTCAGTGTTTTGGGGATACTGAATGGATTGTTCTATATGTCTGCTTATGGACATATCGGTATTGATAGCAATGTTCCTTTGATCTCATCGTTATTCTTAATTGTGATGATCGAAATCATGATTGGTGGTCGAGTTATTCCAAGCTTTACCGCGAATGCCATTGTGGGAATAAAACAGTTTCGCAATAAATCATTTGCAACTGTTGTGCTGGCATTCAGTGCGACGTCCTTTTTGCTTTGGATATTCTTTTCAGTCAGCGTTGTTACTGCTCTCATATGCATTCTGACCGGCGTATTACAGTTTATTTTGCTGTTAGGTTGGAAGCCTTTGGCTACACGATCCAAGCCAATCGTATGGATCCTACACGCTGCCTATTTTTGGATTCCTTTAGGTTTTATCCTCCTCGGCTTTTCATCTTTTGGGCTGGTCTCCATGTATATCGCTCTGCATGCTTTTGGTATTGGTGCTACGGGCGGCTTAATTATTGGCATGATTACCAGAACGGCTATGGGGCATACAGGCAGGCTGATTAAGGCAGGGGCAATAGAAGTGAGCTGTTATGTATTGGTGCAGGTGACAGCAGTCATTTGGATGGTTGCGCATTTAACAGTGGGCGTTTGGTTCCATTTTACGATTGGGTTAGCTGGTATCTGCTGGTGTTTGGCTTTCATTCTTTACATCTACAAGTACTTTCCTTGGCTTACCAAGCCCCGCTTGGATGGGCAACCAGGGTAGTGGCGCTATTGAGTTGATAGCGCAGTCTCTTATATGGGTATGCCAATGAATATGATGATTCCTTCCTTTTCAGGAGATCTACTAACTAAGAGCGGGATTACACCGCTAGTCATCAAAGGCAAGACAATTCTTCCTATTGTGCAAGGCGGTATGGGTGTAGGGGTATCAGCTCATCGTCTTGCGGGCGCAGTTGCAAAAAATGGAGGCATGGGAACGATCTCCTCCATTGATTTGAGACGTTTGCATCCAGACTTAATGCAAGAGACCCAACACCTATCTCCTTGTTCGGATAGTCGAGAGGTCATTAATAAAGCGAACATTGAGGCATTAAGGCGGGAAATTACCCAGGCTAAAGTAGATTCTGAGGGATTTGGTTTAATTGCAGTAAACGTCATGAAGGCTGTGAATGAGTATGCCGCCTATGTAAGGTGTTCCTTAGAGAATGGAGCTGATGCCATCGTAGTGGGTGCCGGCTTACCGCTTGATTTACCGGATCTAGCGGCAGATTTTCCGGATGCCATTTTGATTCCAATTCTGTCAGAATCTAGAGGCGTTCAATTATTAGTAAAAAAATGGATGAAGAAAGGGCGTCTTCCTGATGCCATTGTGATCGAGAATCCTAGATTGGCTGGAGGGCATGTAGGGGCATCTAGCGTGGGGGATATTCACAACCCAAAATTTGATTTTGAAAATGTCATCCCTGAGGTGCTTACTTTTTTTAAATCCATCGGAATTGAAGGGCAGATTCCGCTAATTGCAGCTGGCGGAGTTTCTTCCTTACAAGACATTAAGCGCTTGCAGGCACTTGGAGCATCTGGCGTCCAGTTAGGCACTGCTTTTGCGGTAACTTGTGAGAGCGACGCTGACGAGGCATTTAAACATGTGCTGGCTAATGCCAAACAAAAGGATTTAGTTGAGTTTTTAAGTGTGGCTGGACTTCCAGCTAGAGCAGTCAAAACTCCCTGGCTTGGAAAGTATCTAAAGGTTGAGAGCATTCTGCAAGGTACGGCTCGCAAAAAACCACGTTGCACAATGATTTTTGATTGCCTTCATGATTGCGGCTTGCGTGATGGTAATAGTTCATGGGGTCAATTTTGCATTGATAAGGTCCTTGGGAGCGCCCTTACTGGCAATGTACAGAAAGGGTTGTTTTTTCGAGGGGCCGGCGCCTTACCTTTTGGCAATCAGATACGCCCCGTCATCGAATTAATTACCCAATTATTGTCAGAAGTGGAGCCAGAAAATTATGGTTATGCAGCCAATTAGTTTTGATGTATTAGCTGAAAAGTATTTAAAAAATGGTGAAAAAGATGAGCAAACTATTTTTGCAAGGGTGGCAAAAAGTCTCGCCTCAGTAGAAGAGCCGTCTCTACGCGAAGAAGTGGAGAAGAAATTCTTGGAGAATTTCAATGCAGGCGCCATTGGCGCCGGTCGCATTATGAGCTCAGCGGGAACTGGGATTAAGGCAACTCTAATTAATTGCTTTGTGCAGCCGGTTGGAGATTGTATTCAGGACTTAGATGAGGATGGTTGCCCTGGTATTTATGAGGCTTTAAAGCAGGCTGCCGAAACTATGCGTCGTGGCGGCGGGGTTGGGTATGACTTTTCTAGAATTCGACCAAAAGGTTCCGAGGTCAAAGGAACCGCCTCAATTGCTTCAGGCCCTTGTAGTTACATCAATGTATTTGATCAATCCTGCTCCACAGTAGAAAGCGCTGGATCAAGACGGGGGGCTCAAATGGGCGTATTGAGAATAGACCACCCAGATATATTGGATTTCATTACGGCAAAAAGAACGCCGGGTCGATGGAATAACTTCAATGTCTCCGTTGGCGTTTCAAATGATTTCATGCGATCGGTTGAAAATGATGGGGAGATGGAGCTAGTACACAAGGCAAAGCCTGGTGAATTATTGATTGCGGATGGAGCTTACCAAAAATCGGATCAAATCTGGGTATACAAGAAAGTAAAAGCAAGAGATGTTTGGGATGCGGTTATGCAATCGGCATATGATTTTGCCGAGCCTGGAATTTTATTTCTCGACAATATTAATCAGGATAATAATTTGTATTATTGCGAGAGGATTGAGGCGACCAATCCTTGTGGTGAGCAGCCCCTGCCTCCCTATGGTTGTTGTGACTTAGGCCCGATCATCCTCACAAGATTTGTCGTTAACCCTTTCGGTTTTTCAGGTGAACCTTATTTCGATTTCGCTAAATTCTCTGAAGTAGTGAAGGTTCAAGTGCGTATGCTTGATAACGTCTTGGATGTAACATACTGGCCACTTGAAGAGCAGGGATTAGAGGCCCACTCAAAGCGACGTATTGGCGTAGGCTTTACCGGTCTTGGGGATGCCTTAATTATGCTTAAGCTGGCATACAACAGCGCTCCAGCGAGATTAAAGGCGGCGGAAATATCAGAAAAGTTGCGCGATATTTCCTACGAGGCTTCAATTGCATTAGCTCAGGAGAAGGGGTCATTTCCAGATTTGGATGTCGACCAATATCTTTCGGGTGGAAATTTTGCGAGTCGACTTGGTGAGGATTTGAAGAAAAAAATTCGGCAGTTTGGTTTGAGAAATAGCCACCTGTTGTCGATAGCGCCTACTGGAACAGTGAGTCTTGCATTCGCAGATAATGCATCAAATGGAATTGAGCCTCCTTTCTCATGGACATATACCAGAAAGAAAAGAGAGGCTGATGGCTCAACGAAAGAGTATGCGGTTGAGGATCACGCTTGGAGGATGTATAAGGAATTGGGTGGAGACGTCAATGTATTGCCAGAGTATTTCGTAACTGCCTTAGAAATGTCTGCTGAAGATCATATTTTGATGATGGAAGCAGTTCAACCATTTATTGATACCGCCATTTCAAAAACGGTAAATGTTCCGGCAGATTATCCTTATGAGAAATTTAAGGATCTATATCTAACGGCATGGAAGTCCAGGCTCAAGGGAATGGCCACCTATCGACCCAATAGTATTTTGGGTTCGGTATTGCAGGTAACTCCTAGTCCAAACGAGAATCCCTTAAGCGCAGATCTAGATGGCGAGGATTGGAGAAATAGTCCGTCAAAAAAAGTGGTGGATCGCCGTCCTAATGGCGAATTACCTGCGGTGGCTGAGAAAATTAATTACTGGACTCAGGATGGGCAAAAAACGCTGTATTTAATTATTTCCTTTTTGACTGTTGAGGGGGTGGTTGCTGGCAAGAAAGCAAGTGTTGAGAGGGCAATTGAATTTTTTATGCCTGTAGGTCAAAGTGGAGAGTCTCAGCAGTGGATTACTTCGAGTATGCGAATGCTCTCTCTTGCAGCGCGGGGAGGCTTTCTTGCTAGAGCTTTAAGCGATATGAGGAAGGTTGCTTGGGATAGAGGGCCTGTTCGATTAGGAACGAAGAAAAAGCAAGATGGTGCTGTAGCCCCAATGTGGCATGACTCTGAAGTGGCTGCTGTAGCTTTTGCTATTGAGAATATCCTAGCCAAAAGGGGAATTACAGAATTTAAAGCTGCAGAGGAGTTTACGATTGGTGAGCTTGATTCTCAAAAAAGCACGGGCGGGGGCCTAATGGCTGGGAAAAAATGTCCGGACTGTGGCGCTCATGCGGTGATAAAAAAAGATGGCTGTGATTACTGCACAAGTTGTGGTTACGTCGGAGCGTGTGGCTAATCATCTGTGGATGCAGTGAGTTCAATATAGTTTTTGTTGAATCAACAAGATTATTGTTCGGGCTAGCAAAAATAGGACAAGCGCAGTAGAAATAGCAATTGCAATCGTCGCAGCTTGATGGGGCCAGCCTCCTCGTATAACCGCCTCAATGACGCAAGAGGTGGTTGCAGCAGCAGGGAATGCAAATGACCAAAATCCAAATGAAAAGGGGACCGCCGTCCAAGACCGCCATCTCGTGAGTACTGCAAAAATAGGACCTGATGCAATACCCAAACCTACCAAGATGGCATCAACTGGAAGGTTTGGCCAAATCGTAATGGCGGTGATGGTGCTAACTGCTGCTGGACCCATTTCAATTCCAATGGTTGGGCGAAATTGCGGTGGCAGAGGGCCTGCAAACAAGCGATGCAAAATGCGCATTTCTAATAACGCCCAACCTCCAAGACCCATTCCCCATACAAGATATCCAAATCCAGGCAATCCAATTGCAGCTAACGCAGCGCCTCCAACTAAGCCGCCAGGAACAATGGGTAGATACAGCGCTGGTGTTACTTGGTCAGTGGGCATATTACCCATTGAGAGCATATGAACCACTCGCCAAGCAATGGTGACTTGAATAATGAGCGCGATAGCAGTTAACGTATAAGCAAACGTAGAGTATTCCGGAAATCTGGGGAATAGTAGAGCGATAGCAAGCATTGTGCTAATAGGAAAATAAGCCATCATTGGGCCTAAAACCGGGTTTAAGAACTTCTCCCCAATCGCTTGAGGATAAAAAATCGCCTTAATACTCCAGAGTATTGTTAGAAAGCATAGAATGAAGATGCCGAGTACAAGAAAAAAACGTTCAATCCAAAAAGTTGAAATTGAAGTGACGTGAGAGTATTTACTCCATGCGAAGGAGAGGCTAAGTAAGCTTAGGGACATGCCAAATAGTCCTGGGTGTAGGCGATGAAGCCAATTGGGCTCTTTGTCTCTTTGTATCATTATTTATATGTTGTGGAATGAAGAATACCGAATTTACCTTAAAAAAGAAACTAATGATCATTGGCACGACACTTTTGGTGTTGGCGATGATTTCTATTAGCTTTACTTTATGGGTTACTTGGAAGCTTGAGGGTGGCGCGGCAGCAATCAATGAGGCTGGCCGCATGAGAATGCAAACTTATCAGTTAGCCCTTCTGGTAAATGAGGGTGATGCTGCGGCAACAACTAAGCTAATAACTAAGTTTGACAACAGCATCATTACCCTTAAATATGGAGATCCAGCTCGGCCGCTATTTGTGCCTTGGAATCAATTAAATAAACAATTGTTTCTAAATATTTCTGGTCAATGGAGCAGCATCAAAGATGATCTACAGACGAGGAAGGCTACCAGTATTTCTGTATCGCGCATTGATAATTTTGTTGCGAATATTGATCGGTTTGTCGGGTCAATAGAAGTCGAGGTTGATTACTGGACAAATATGCTCCATCTATTCCAGTTTGCTATGTTGGCTATCTCTCTTTTTGCCACATTAGTCATCATGTATGTGGGGTATTCCGTTATTTTAGATCCAGTAGAGAAGCTGCGCATTGGTTTTGATGGTGTGAGATCCGGAAAATTAAATACACGAGTTCAAATCGAGGCAAAAGATGAATTTGGTGATTTGGCAATCGGCTTTAATTCAATGACTGAAACTATTAGTGACTTATATAGCGGGTTAGAGGCAAAGGTCCGGGAAAAGACATTCCATTTACAAGAGCGACAAAATCGTTTGCAAGCGCTATATGATTTGAGTTCATTCGTTTCAACAGAAGATAATCTGGAAAGATTGGCTCAAGGATTTTCAAAGCGAATTTTGTCTATAACGGACGCTTCTGCCATCGCGATACGTTGGACAGATCAGGCAAATAAGAGATATTTTTTATTATCTGGCGCAAATTTACCCTCATCCATTGCCGAGGAAGAGCAATGTTTGGTTGCTGGAGACTGTTACTGTGGACAGTCTAGTGGTAATGCAGAAATTCAGGTAATTACATTTGATCCAAAGATAGAGGCGGATCGGCATTGCGTAAAGGCAGGTTATAACGCCCTTATTTCGGTTCCGATCCTATTTCAGCAAGATTTACTTGGCGAAATTGATATTTTTTATACTAAGGAGCAGTCGATAGATTCAGATCAGAGGGCCTTGCTAGGGACCTTGGCGCATCATTTGGCTGGGGCAATGGAGGCTTTGAGAATTAAAGCTTTGGAGAAAGAGGCGGCAATTTCTGAGGAGCGCAGTTTATTAGCAAGAGAGTTGCATGATTCAATTGCGCAGTCACTAGCGTTTTTAAAATTACAGGTTGGAATGCTCAGAGATGAGATCGTAGAGCCCGCTACGGAAAAGGCCAAAACTATCCTAGGTGAGCTGGATGAAGGCTTGAGAGAAAGTTATAGTGACGTGCGCGAGCTTTTGTTGCATTTTAGAACGCGTACTAATACCGAGGATATTGAACCTGCGATAAAGACGACTTTACAAAAATTCGAGCACCAATCCGGTATTCATACTGAGCTATCTGTTGAAGGGCAAGGACTTCCTTTAGCGCCAGATGTTCAGATTCAGGTAATGCATGTCATTCAAGAGGCCTTATCAAATATCAGAAAGCATTCGAAAGCGAGCATTGTAAGAGTCGAAGTAGCGCAATCGCCAAAATGGACGTTTAGAGTAATTGATGATGGGATTGGTTTTTCAACAGAGCTAAATACGGTTGATAGCACGCATGTGGGGATGAGTATCATGCAGGAACGTGCCAATAAAATTGGAGCCAAGCTGGAGTTGAGCTCGGAGGCATTGGCAGGAACCTGCATATCGTTAACTTTACCTACGTAGGTGATATTCTGTTATCTCAATATTGAAGGTGTGGAAAAAATTGGAAAAAATCCGGATTCTAGTTGTTGACGATCACACCTTATTTAGGCGAGGTTTGATCGCTTTAATTTCGCAGGCCAGTGACTTTGATGTTGTCGGCGAAGCTGGGGACGCTATTGAGGCGTTGCGCTTATGTAAATCTCTAAAGCCGGATGTAATCTTGCTTGACAATCATTTGCCTGGCGCCAGTGGCATTCAATCGCTCCCTGATATTTTTCATGCATCCCCTGATTCGACTGTCATCATGCTTACAGTGAGCGAAGATGAATCTGATTTAATGCAAGCTTTGCAAAATGGCGCCCAGGGGTATTTGCTTAAAACTAGCGAGAAAGACGAGCTTCTACTTGGCATTCGGAAGGCGTTTGAAGGTGAGTCTGTTATTAGCAAGGAGCTGACTCATAAGCTAGTTAGTGCCTTTAAGACCAATACCAGAAAAGAAGATAAGCCCTCAAATACTTCTTTGGCGGCTACGTTATCACCCAGGGAGATCGATACTGTCCGCTTGATTGCCGTTGGGTCAAGTAATAAAGAAATCGCTCGGCAGCTTGGCATAGCTGAAACTACTGTCAAGATTCACGTACAGCATATTTTGAGAAAGCTCAACTTGACTTCTCGAGTACAGGTGGCAGTGTTTGCCAATGCTGAAGGCATTATTTCGTAAGTACTAGTCCTAAAGAACTATAAGCCACAGCTGCCTATAGTTCGACTGCTTTTTGAAAGTAGTCTTTTGGAGGATATTCTTAATCCCCGTTAGTTTTGATAATTAACTCATGACATTAAGGGGTATTCATGAGTTCGATAGCCAAAACTAGCGCTAAAGCATATTCAGTTTTGATTGTCAGCACATTTGCCTTCACCGTTTGCTTTATGGTGTGGATGATGTTCGGGGTGATTGGTATACCGATTAAAAAATCACTCGACTTAAGTGCAACTCAATTTGGTCTTTTAACAGCTACCCCTATCTTGACTGGTTCACTTGTACGTGTGCCCCTGGGAATCTGGACCGATCGATTCGGTGGTCGCATTGTGATGTTTTTACTGATGCTCTCTACAGTTATTCCTATCTGGATGATGAGTTATGCCACCCAATATTGGCACTTTCTGGTTATTGGTCTATTCGTAGGCTTGGCTGGCGGATCGTTCTCTGTCGGCACTCCTTATGTAGCAAGATGGTTCCCAAAAAATCGTCAGGGTTTTGCAATGGGCGTCTATGGTGCTGGTAACTCTGGTGCCGCAGTTAACAAATTTATAGCGCCTGCCTTGGTGGTGGCATTTGGTTGGGCTGTAGTACCGCAGGTATACGCAGGCGTTATGTTGGGCGCAGCACTCTTATTTTGGATTTTTAGCGCTAGCGATCCTTCTCATTTGGTAACGAGCAATATTTCCTTTAAAGATCAATTAAAAGCCCTAAAAGACCCGAAAGTATTGCGCTACTGCCAGTACTACAGCATTGTCTTTGGTGGTTATGTTGGCCTCAGCTTGTGGATGGTGCAGTACTACGTCGGTGAGTTTGGTCTGGAAATTCGGACCGCCGCATTACTTGCTGCATGTTTCTCATTACCTGGTGGCGTATTAAGAGCAATTGGTGGATGGTTATCTGACAAATATGGCGCCCATCAGGTCACTTGGTGGGTAATGTGGGTAAGTTGGATTTGTCTTTTTTTACTCTCTTACCCCCAAACCGATTTCACTATCCAAACGATTAATGGGCCTGAGACTTTTCACATTGGCCTAAATATTTATTTGTTTACTGGCCTCATGTTCATCTTGGGCATTGCATGGGCGTTTGGTAAGGCCAGTGTTTTCAAATATATCGGCGACGACTACCCAGAAAATATCGGCACCATTTCAGGAATTGTTGGCTTGGCCGGTGGTTTGGGCGGATTCATTCTGCCGATTATGTTTGGCGCCATTTTAGATATCACAGGGATTCGTTCAAGTGCATTCATGCTGATGTACGGCGTAGTGTGGGTATCGCTTATCTGGATGTATCTCACTGAAGTTCGTAAATCTGAAGTGATGGGTGCTAAATCCATTCCATCGCTCTCTTAAATATCGCAAAGAAAAGGAAACATCATGTCCTCGACCGTAATTTCGCGCTGGGAGCCGGAGAATAAGCAGTTTTGGGAATTTACTGGAAAGCCGATCGCGAAGCGCAATTTATTGATCTCGATTCCGGCATTAACCCTCGCATTTGCAGTCTGGATGGTGTGGTCAGTAGTAGTGGTGAACTTGCCGAATGTTGGATTTAAATTCTCGACGAATCAACTTTTTTGGTTGGCATCCCTTCCTGCATTATGTGGCGCTACTCTGCGAATTTTTTATTCTTTTGCAGTTCCAATCTTTGGAGGCAGACGCTGGACGGCAATCTCAACAGCATCATTATTAATTCCAGCTATAGGTATTGGATTTGCTGTACAGAATCCATCAACCCCTTATGAGTTTTTCATCTTGCTAGCCTTGTTATGTGGGTTGGGTGGCGGAAATTTTGCTTCCTCAATGGCTAATATCAGCTTCTTTTACCCCAAAGCGCAAAAAGGCACGGCTTTAGGCCTTAATGCAGGTCTAGGTAATTTAGGTGTGTCTATTGTTCAGTTAGTTGTTCCACTGGTGATTACGGCAGGTGTATTCGGTGGCTTAGGTGGCGACTCTCAAATTATTGTAAAAGCAGGTAAAGAAGTGCCAATGTGGCTGCAAAATGCAGGCTTTATTTGGGTGCCATTTATTGCAGTATCAGCAATTGCTGCCTGGTTTGGTATGAACGATTTGGCTGAGGCAAAAGCCTCCTTTGCTGATCAAGCAGTGATCTTTAAGCGCAAACATAACTGGCTCATGTGCTGGTTGTATTTGGGTACCTTTGGCTCTTTTATTGGCTACTCAGCTGGCTTTCCTTTGCTGATTAAGAGCCAATTTCCTGGCGTTAATGCGCTTAGTTATGCATGGCTTGGACCATTGGTTGGTGCATTAGCAAGGCCTATAGGTGGATGGCTAGCCGATAAGCTAGGTGGCGCCAGAGTTACCTTCTGGAACTTCATTGCAATGGGTGCTGGTGTATTTGCAGTCCTCCATTTCTTGCCAATGAGAGGTGTTGGAGGCGAGTTCTATGGATTCTTGTTTGCCTTTATGTTACTTTTCGCCACATCTGGTGTTGGCAATGGATCAACTTTCCGCATGATCCCGGTCATTTTTTTGACAGAGCGTCAACGTGCCGCTGGCAATACTCAGGCTGACAAGGACCAAGCAATTCGTGATGCCAATAAAGAAGCTGCAGCAGTGCTCGGTTTTAGTTCTGCAGTAGGTGCTTACGGAGGATTCTTCATTCCCAAGAGTTATGGAAGTTCTATTGCTGCTACAGGCGGTCCTGAAGCTGCCCTGTACTCGTTCATTGTTTTTTACGTTACCTGTACGTTCATTACCTGGTGGTATTACAGCCGTAAGAACGCACCAATGCCTTGCTAAGAAAATATTAAAGGATTGATATGAGTCACTTTTTAGATCGCCTCAAGTTTTTATCTGCAGATAAAGAAGAGTTTTCAGATGGCCATGGTGTGACGGTCGGAGAAGACCGCACGTGGGAAGACGCTTATCGTTCGCGCTGGCAGCACGATAAGATCGTACGTTCAACGCATGGTACCAATTGCACGGGATCATGTTCTTGGAAAATTTATGTCAAAGGCGGCATTGTTACTTGGGAAACTCAGCAAACTGATTACCCGCGCACTAGACCTGACCTGCCTAATCACGAGCCTCGGGGTTGTGCACGCGGCGCGAGCTACAGCTGGTACATGTACAGTGCCAATCGCGTGAAGTATCCAATGATCCGCGGCCGACTGCTAAAGCAGTGGCGTGAAGCAAAGTCGGTCGCCAAATCTCCGGTAGATGCTTGGGCAAATTTAGTTGAAAACACTGCTAAGCGCAAAGAGTGGATGGAGTTACGGGGTAAGGGTGGTTTCGTTCGCAGTTCGTGGGATGAGGTAAATGAAATCATTGCCGCAGCGAATGTCTATACGATTAAAAAGCATGGACCCGATCGGATTATTGGCTTCTCTCCGATCCCAGCAATGTCAATGGTGAGTTATGCAGCTGGATCGCGTTACTTAAGTCTAATCGGTGGCGTATGCATGAGCTTTTACGATTGGTATTGTGATTTGCCGCCAGCTAGCCCCCAGGTATGGGGTGAGCAAACCGATGTGCCGGAATCCGCTGATTGGTATAACTCTACTTTCATCATTGCATGGGGCTCTAACGTCCCTCAAACACGTACTCCCGATGCGCACTTTTTTACCGAGGTGAGATATAAGGGTGCTAAAACGGTGGCAATCACTCCGGACTATGCCGAAATTTCTAAATTAGCAGACATTTGGATGCACCCTAAGCAGGGTACAGATGCTGCGATTGCGATGGCCATGGGGCATGTCATTCTGAAAGAGTTTTATTTCAATAAGCGCACTGAGTATTTTGATGATTACGTACGTCGCTATACAGATATGCCAAATCTGGTGATGCTGGAAGAAAAAGTATTGGATGACGGCAGAAAAGTATTGGTTCCTGGACGCTATGCGCGTTCAAGCGATTTTGATGGCAAGCTTGGCCAGACTAATGGCGCCGACTGGAAAACGGTTGCATTCGATACGGCTGGCAAGCCGGTAGTACCGAATGGGTCCATTGGATTTAGATGGGGTCCGGAGGGACGTAAAGACCAGGGTAAATGGAATCTAGAATCAAAAGAAGCTAATTACGGTAATGATGTGAAATTGAAGTTATCACTAATGGAGGATCAGTCAATACATGATGTTGTCCCCGTTGGATTCCCATACTTTGGTGGTATTGATACACCATATTTTGATGCAAATAAGCAAAGTGATGTTCTTGTTCAGAATATACCTGCTAAGAAAATTATTCTTACTGAGAATGGCGTTGAAAAAGAAGTATTTGTAGCAACAGTTTTTGACTTATTGGCAGGTAATTATGGAATTGACCGTGGATTAGGTGGTGAGTGCGCCAAATCTTATGATGACAATGGTCCTTATACTCCAGCATGGCAAGAATCCATTACCGGAGTAAAGCGTGAGCAAGTAATCACAGTGGCTCGTCAATTTGCAGAAAATGCAGAAAAGACTAAAGGCAAGTCAATGGTCATTATTGGCGCTGCGATGAATCATTGGTATCACTGTGATATGAATTACCGCGGCATCATCAATATGTTAATGATGTGTGGCTGTATCGGCCAGAGCGGTGGTGGCTGGGCTCACTATGTAGGTCAAGAAAAATTGCGCCCACAAACTGGTTGGACCCCCCTGGCTTTTGCACTGGATTGGATTCGTCCACCGCGTCAGCAAAACTCTACCAGTTTCTTTTATGCGCATACCGATCAATGGCGCTATGAAAAACTTGGTATGGAGGAGGTGTTATCGCCCCTAGCAAATAAAGAGGAGTACACGGGCAGCATGATTGACTTTAACGTCCGTGCAGAGCGGATGGGTTGGTTGCCATCAGCTCCCCAGTTAAAGACAAATCCCCTTGAGGTTGTAAAAGAGGCTCTTGCTGCAGGTAAAGATCCTAAGAAATATGTTGTTGATGGCTTGAAGTCTGGAACATTACAAATGAGTTGCGAGGACCCAGATCATCCAAGCAATTGGCCGCGAAATATGTTCGTATGGAGATCTAATATTTTAGGATCCTCAGGAAAAGGGCACGAGTATTTTTTAAAACACCTACTGGGAACAAGTCACGGTGTTCAGGGCAAGGATCTTGGAGCTGATGAGGCAAGACCTTCTGAAGTCGAGTGGCATGATAAGGCGCCTGAAGGCAAGCTTGATTTATTAGTGACCTTAGATTTTCGGATGAGTACTACCTGTTTGTATTCCGACATTGTTCTACCTACTGCTACTTGGTATGAGAAGAATGACCTTAATACTAGCGACATGCATCCATTTATCCATCCGTTATCTACAGCCGTTGACCCCGCTTGGGAGGCTCGTAGTGATTGGGATATCTATAAAGGATTTGCGAAAAAGTTTTCAGAGGTGTGCGTAGGTCATCTGGGTGTTGAAAAAGAGATTGTGATGACTCCCTTAATGCACGACACGCCCGCTGAATTAGCTCAGGCATTTGATGTGCAGGAATGGAAGAAAGGTGAGTGCGATCTCATACCCGGAAAAACTGCGCCTCAAATTGCCGTAGTAGAGCGTGACTATCCAAATACTTATAACCGCTTTACGGCCTTAGGTCCGCTCATGGACAAGGTTGGAAACGGCGGGAAGGGTATTGCTTGGGATACCAAGGTTGAAGTGGAGCAGTTGCGGGAGCTCAATGGTCGTGTTGAGCATGGCGAGATGAAGGGGATGGCAAAAATCTCAACGGATATTGATGCTGCTGAGGTTGTATTAATGCTTGCTCCTGAGACAAATGGTCATGTAGCAGTCAAGGCTTGGGATGCATTATCCAAAATCACGGGCCTTGAGCATGCGCATTTAGCTTTGCATCGCGAGGATGAGAAGATTCGTTTCCGTGATATTCAGGCGCAGCCAAGAAAGATCATCAGTTCGCCAACTTGGTCTGGACTGGAGAGTGAAAAAGTTTCTTATAACGCTTGTTATACAAACGTTCATGAGTACATTCCTTGGAGAACATTGACTGGCCGTCAACAGTTCTATCAGGATCACAAATGGATGCGGGCATTTGGCGAAGGATTTGTTTCTTATAGACCGCCGGTAGATTTAAAGACCATTATTGAGGTCAAGGGCATTAAGCCTAATGGAAATAAAGAAATTGTTTTGAACTTCATTACGCCGCATCAAAAGTGGGGCATTCATTCCACCTATAGCGATAACTTGATGATGCTGACTCTGAATCGTGGTGGACCAGTCGTTTGGTTGAGTGAAGATGATGCGGTTAAAGCTGGTATTGTGGATAACGATTGGGTTGAGCTATATAACGCCAATGGAGCAATAGCAGCGAGAGCTGTCGTGAGCCAAAGGGTAAATCCAGGAATGGTCATGATGTATCACGCTCAAGAGAAGATCATCAATACGCCAGGATCTGAGATTACTGGTATGCGCGGTGGTATTCATAACTCGGTAACGCGGATTGTTCTTAAGCCCACACACATGATTGGTGGTTATGCGCAACTTAGTTATGGATTTAATTACTACGGAACGATTGGAACTAACCGAGATGAGTTTGTGACAGTTCGGAAGATGCGAAATATTGATTGGCTTGATAGTGAAAATGCCAACACAGTTCAAGCGTAACGGAGAAAATAGATGAAAATTCGCGCACAAATTGGCATGGTCTTAAATCTGGATAAATGTATCGGCTGTCACACATGCTCCGTTACTTGCAAGCAGGTTTGGACGAATCGTCCAGGGATGGAGTACGCCTGGTTTAATAACGTTGAAACAAAACCAGGAATCGGTTACCCAAAAAATTGGGAAGATCAAGAGAAGTGGAAGGGTGGCTGGAAGCGTAAAAGCAATGGCAAGATTGAGCCTAAACAAGGTGGTAGGTCCAAGATTTGGATGAACTTATTTGGCAACCCTAATTTGCCAGAAATAGACGATTACTACGAACCATTTACATTTGACTATGAGCATTTACAAAGCGCTCCCGAATCTAAGGCCACTCCGACTGCTCGCCCAAGAAGCTTAATCACTGGCAAGCGCATGGAGAAGATAGAGTGGGGCCCAAACTGGGAAGAAATTCTTGGTGGTGAGTTCGCAAAACGTAGTAAAGACTCCAACTTTGATCAAATGCAAAAAGACGTATGGGGACAGTTCGAAAATACATTCATGATGTATATGCCACGTCTGTGTGAGCATTGTTTGAACCCTGCTTGCGTTGCATCTTGTCCATCAGGTTCTATTTACAAGCGTGAAGAGGATGGGATTGTTTTAATTGACCAGGATAAATGCCGTGGATGGCGTATGTGCGTCTCTGCATGTCCGTACAAAAAGATTTATTACAACTGGAAAAGCGGTAAAGCAGAGAAATGCATTTTCTGCTATCCACGTATTGAGGCGGGTCAACCAACAGTCTGTTCGGAAACCTGTGTTGGCCGTATCCGTTATTTAGGTGTCATGCTTTACGATGCCGACCAAATTGAAAGCGCTGCCAGCGTTGAGAGCGAAAAAGATTTATATAAAGCACAGTTGAAGGTATTTTTGGATCCAAATGATCCAGAAGTACAGAAACAAGCTTTAGCTGACGGCGTGCCTCCATCTTGGGTGGAGTCTGCCAAAAAGAGCCCTGTATACAAAATGGCGATGGATTGGAAAATTGCATTACCACTTCATCCAGAATATAGAACGCTTCCAATGGTTTGGTATGTTCCACCACTTTCCCCGGTTACTGGGGCAGTGGAGGCTGGTTATGTCGGAGTAAATGGCCATATTCCAGATGTGAAGCAGTTACGTATTCCGGTGCAATATTTAGCCAATATGTTAACTGCTGGAGATGAGGCTCCGGTGATATCCGCCTTAGAAAAAATGTTGGCAATGAGGGCATGGCAGCGAGATAAGCATGTGGATGGCACACGCAATCTAGAGGCATTGAAACAGGCTGGCATCTCCGAAGATCAGGTGGAAGATATGTATCAGACCATGGCGATTGCTAACTATGAAGATCGTTTTGTCATTCCAACATCGCATCGTGAGTATGCAGAAAATACATTCGATATGAAGGGAAGTTGCGGCTTTACTTTTGGAAACGGATGCTCTGATGGCGACTCTGAAGCAAGTCTCTTCGGCGGTACTAAGCGTCGCACCATTCCAATTAAGCCGGCTGTTTAGGAGAAATGATGAAACATTCACTACCATTACGAGCGCTTTCTAGATTTCTTCAGTATCCAGATGCAGAGATTATTCAGCATTCAGCCGAAGTGACTAGTGCGCTATTGGCAATGCCAAAGCTCACTAAAAAGGTTTATGCCGGTCTAGTTGATTTTGTTAACCACCTGGAATCTGCAGATTTGTATGACCTGCAGGAAGAATATGTAGAGTGCTTTGATCGAGGTAGGGCGACATCCCTGCACTTGTTTGAGCATGTTCATGGAGACTCTCGTGAGCGCGGTCAAGCTATGGTTGACTTACTTCAAACTTATAAAGATGGTGGTTTAGAGTTAAGCGCTAATGAGCTTCCCGATCACTTGTCGGTAATTCTCGAGTTTGCCTCAACACTACCCTTAGATCAGTCCAGGCAATTTATTGGGGAAATGGCCCATATCTTGAATGCCGTCTACTCCACTTTAGTTGCTCGTAACAACCGTTACGCATGGTTGATAGCTGCAGCTATAGAGTTCTCCGGTGAAAAATTCAAAATTGTTGAATTGAAGATTGAGGAAGAGTCTATGGATGAAGAGTGGGCAGAGCCTCCAGCATTTGGCGGATGCTCAACCCGTGGCCAATCCAAACCCGGTGAAGAGCAACCGCTTCAATTTGTCAAACGTGCGAAAGAGTTCAAAGGAGTTCAGCCATGAGCTATCTAGATACATTTATTTTTGGAATTTATCCTTATATTTGCCTTGCGGTATTTTTTGTAGGAAGTCTTATTCGGTTTGATAGGGATCAGTACACCTGGAAAAGCGACTCAAGCCAATTATTACGTAAGAAACAATTGCGCATAGGCAGCATCTTCTTTCATATTGGCGTGCTCTTTTTATTCTTTGGCCACTTCTTTGGCATGCTGACACCACATTTCTTGTATGAGCCATTTATTACGGCCGGTCAAAAGCAGGTTATGGCAATGGCAAGTGGTGGCATCGCTGGCGTATTTGGATTTATTGGATTAACCATTCTTTTACATAGACGTTTGACCGACGATCGAATCCGTATTACTTCAAAGCCAAGTGATATTTTGATTGTTGTAGTGCTCTGGTTGCAGTTATTGCTCGGTTTAGCAACCATTCCTCTATCTGGCCAACATTTAGATGGTTCGGTCATGATGAAGCTGGCAGGCTGGGCTCAACATATAGTCACCTTACGTGGTGGAGCTGTTGAGTTATTAAGTGGGGTAGATTGGGTATTTAAATTGCACATGTTCTTAGGAATGACAATTTTCTTAATCTTTCCATTTACCCGACTTGTTCATATTTGGAGTGGGTTTGCATCCATCACCTATCTGGTAAGACCATATCAAATTGTACGTAGTAGAAAATTCGGTATGGGTCGTAAGTAAACGATGAGAGCAATTGACGATGCCAGATGAGTTATTAGATCGACTGCGCAAATTTCGGACAGAATATTTCCCGGCGCATCGCCAAGAATTTACAAGCCTTATTCAAAATGGGCAGACACCTAAAACCTTATTTTTAGGTTGTTCTGATTCCAGAATTGTTCCATATTTACTTACCGGAACGGGGCCTGGAGACTTGTTTATTTTGCGCAATGTAGGCGCCATTGTTCCACCTTACGATGGTTCCTATGGTATTCATGGGACGGCTGCAGGAATTGAATTTGCAGTAATGCAACTTAATGTTAGTCGAATTGTTGTATGTGGACATAGTCATTGTGGGGCAGTCAGGTCAGCTTATGAAGGGGTGCCAGAAGAGGCGATTAATTTAAGTGCTTGGCTTGAATTAATTGATGAGGCACTTTTGCCGGTCTGCCAAACCCCTGAGGCACTCCGAAGGGTGGAGCAACGCTCAGTCATCTTGCAGCTAGAACGTTTAATGGAATACCCAATGGTTCGCTCACAAGTTGAAAACAAGGAGTTAACCCTTCACGGTTGGTATTACGTAATTGAAGAGGGTGAAGTGCAGGTATTTGATGTAACTGAAGGAAAGTTTATCCCGGCGCACCATGCAGATAGCTGCGGAACCGGGCCTTACGCTGATGATCATTTTGATGGAGATCCAAAACATGTCGAATAACCAGACTGCAGAAATGGCGGCAGCATTAATTAGCTCAAGACAATCATTTTTGCCTAAAAGGCTATTTCAGCCTGGGCCTACCCCAGAGCAATTGGAAAGTATTTTTTCGATGGCTGCGACGGCGCCTGATCATAATTTGACTCGTCCGTGGCGTTTTGTTATCTGCCCTCTTGAGTGCAGGGGATTATTAGCGGACGCCTTTGCAAAATCATTGCTTGAGCGGGACCCGGGTGCAACTGAGCAACAAGTTCAGGACGCCATGGTGAAAGCCCATAGAGCACCTTTGGTAATGCTAGCAATTGTGAATGCTAGAGGTACGGATTCAGAAGTTCCACCTAGCGAACGAATCATTTCCGCTGGATGTGCCATACAGAACATCTTTTTAATTTCCCATGCTATGGGGTTTGGTGCAAGCCCAACAAGTGGTAAATCAATGTATATGAAGCCGGTAAGGGAGCTATTTGGCCTTCAAGATTACGAGGATCCATTATGTTTTATTAATATAGGTACGCCAGATAGATCCACCCCTCCAAAGCCACGTATGATCCCTTCTGAATTTGTGTCTACATTGGAATTCTAAGCGCCTAATTAATTAATAGCCTAAAGAAACATGGATTGAATATTGATTTCTGCTAAATTCTATAAGATATGAGTAATCGTTGGGAAAACTATCTATCTAGACTTAAAAAGTATATTCCGCCCGATCCTTATGGATTTTCTTGGCTAGAAATCCTTAGGATTTGCTTTGGGGTAGATGTACTGATTATTGCTGTCATCATGTTTAATGAGCTAGTTGGCACAACTGAGCAAGCGGTGCCTATCAATGCTGCTTTTTTGGTGATGGCGCTGATGATTTTTCTAATGCCATCTAGCCCGATGTTTCATCCTAAGGCAATTATCGAAGGCAACGTGGTTTCTGCATTATTGGCTGCAGCCAGCGTCTCTATCTTCCCTTCGCCATTTGTGGGAATGCCAGCAGCGGTTGTCGCTTCAGCTTTAGCTATGTATAGTTTAAAGTGCTTTAGCCCAACAGCTTTATTACTGGCAATGTTTATCGCCGCTGGAAATATTAGTAGCTATTACTTTGCGATCTATCCTATTTTTGCGGACTCGTTAGTCCTGGTTGCCGCTGCATATCTGTACGGAAAATTAACCAAGAAACCCTACCCGATTAAGGAACTTAGCAAACAGGGTTAAAAGCAACGCAACATATGTAATTTAGATTAAGTCCTAGTCTTGGGATGCGCTTTAAATTACCTCAATGCAGTATTTTTGACTAAGTGGGGGTGTGTATGGGAAAGAAAGATTCTTGCCCGTTGGACGGAAGCTGGACTCGCGATCATTGCACGGCATATAACGATCGTAAAAAGCATCAAACTCTGTCTGAGTGTGTGCATAGAGATAATTGCACTAATTTTAGGAAAATTATAGAGTCTGATCTGGATGAGTCAGTATCAAGTTCAAAAAAAATTTTATTAAATGGAATTCCTAATATTTTTGAGGATTAATTTCTTTTTTGGAGGCATTAATCGATACACTTGAAAATGCAAAATCTCCAATCTGAAATTAAACTACGAGAACCTTTAAATTTAGTTGGGTTATTTATCTAGGCGTTGCTTTGACTAAGGTTTAAGCTTCAAAAGACTTCGCAAATACCCAAATCTACAATAGAAGGACAGCTATTGCTAGATTAAGCGATCACATATTGGCCATTGAATTCTTATTATCAATGTTGTGTTTTTTGGATTTATCTTCGGGTACAAATAATGCATTTTTAGTTTATTTAATTTTTTTGCTGCCTGAAGATCATTATTCATTATATCTTAAAATATAATGAATAATGATCCAAGAAAAAGCAAAGTAGACAAAAAGCGAGAGTTAACTTTGATTGAGTTGATCTCCTGTGAGATGGGTAATTAAATCGCTATTTGACAACCAAAAGGAGCATCATTAAGGGACACATCTCGTTCACTTAAGTTTATTGATGGTTCGCAAAATATAAACCTAGATTCAAATATGAATACCACAATTAAATTAAAAGAACTCTTAAGTTCGCTTCTACTCCGAATGCGTGAATTGAACATTACCCGCCGTCAATTACTGATGGGTCTCACGCTTACATTTTTATTAGTCGTATTTGGATTTGTTGTTCTAAATTCTGGGCCTTTAGCGTCCACAAAAGTGACGACTATTAAAGTTAGCGATCAATCGCTTGCACCCACACTATTTGGAGTGGGAACAATTGAAGCGAGGCGGTCATATTTGATGGGACCAGTAGTTGCTGGACGCGTTTCAAACGTATATGTAGATGTAGGCAATTTGGTTAAAGAGGGTCAACTACTTGCCGAGATGGATTCTATTGATCTGAATCAGAGAATGATTGCTGCTCAGGCACAAGTGACTGATGCAAAGGCACGCTTACTGCTGGCTTCTGAAACGTACAAGCGATATGTGGAGTTGGGAAAGAAAAATTTTATTAGCCCAATTGTTGTTGAAGGCAAGTCACAGGAACTCAATTCAGCAAAAGCGATTGTTCAAAAAACAACTGCTGATTTGGCTGGGCTTAAACAACAAGAGCTTAATATTAAATTAAGGGCTCCAGTAGATGGGATCATTACATCTAGAGATGCCGAGCCAGGCTCAACTGTTATTGCTGGTCAGGCGGTTTTAAAATTAATCGACCCAACGAGCCTATGGATTAAGACGCGTTTTGACCAAGGTAAGTCAATGGGATTAGCCGTTGGCTTAGATGCAAATGTGATATTGCGCTCTAATCCACATCACCCAATCTCGGGCAAGGTAGTTCGCGTTGAGATGCTCAGTGATAGTGTTGCGGAAGAACGCATTGCCCAAATTGAAATGATAGATATGCCCAAGACTGTTTCAGTTGGGGAGATGGCAGAAGTGACATTGCAATTAGCCCCCAGTGAATATGGCCTTAGCTTGCCCAATGCAAGCATTAAAAAGAGGGGTGATGAAACTGGGGTATGGGTGCTCAAAGATGGCAAGCCCTACTTTGCTCGAGTACAAGTTGGACAAAACGGCTTAAATGGTCAAGTGGTTATTCTGAGTGGACTTAAGAGTGGTGATGAAGTTGTTCTCTATAGCGATGCTGAAATTAAAGAAGGGCAGCGTATTAAGGTAGTTGATTCTTTATTGAAGAAAACGCCGTGATTAGCCTAGCGGGTCGTGACATTGCGCATTCTTGGGGTAAGTTTGCTCTAACGGGATTGGGCCTCGGACTGCTAATCGGTGTCACTCTAACAATGGCAGGGGTATATCGAGGCATGGTGGATGATGCCATGGCCCTACTAAACAATAGCGGTGCAGATCTTTGGGTGGTACAAAAAGATACCCAAGGCCCTTATGCTGAAGCATCCAGCATTCGAGATGACTATGTAAGAGGCGTGTTGGGGATGCCGGGCGTTGCACGCGCAGCTAACATCACCTATCTCACAATGCAGGTTCGTAAAGGGCAGAGTGATACTAGAGTCATGGTGGTTGGGGTAGAAAGTGGGCAGCTTGGTGAGCCGGCTTATTTGATTTCCGGTCGACATATTGTTCAGTCACACTATGAAGCATTGGCGGATGTTAAAACGGGGTTTGAGCTAAACGACCTCATTCAAATTAAGCGCCATCAGTATCGGGTAGTGGGTTTAACTCGCCGTATGGTCTCATCGGGTGGCGATCCAATGGTATTCATTCCAATTAAAGACGCACAAGAGGCGCAATTTCTAAAGGACAACGATGCGATTCTGAATGATCGCGCCAGAAATATAGCTAATCCGAGTTTGAATCGCCCCATTCCTGGCTTATTGGATGCCATTACAGCATCGCAATCTACCAATCACAGCGTGAATGCCATCCTTGTTCAAATCCAAGGGGGAAGAACTCCGGAGGAGGTGGCTAAACCAATCCGTCGCTGGAAACATCTTGAGGTGTATACAAGGGCGCAGATGGAAGAAATCCTTGTTGCTAAGTTGATCGCAAATTCCGCAAAACAGATTGGTATGTTTCTAGTGATCTTGGCGGTAGTAAGCGCTGCCATTGTGGCTTTCATTATCTACACCATGACCCTAGGAAAGATTAGGGAGATTGCCGTGTTGAAATTGATTGGCACTCAAAATAGCACTATTGCTAGCATGATCTTGCAACAAGCCCTTGGATTGGGTTTAATCGGGTTTATTGTGGGAAAAACTTCAGCTACTTTTTGGGCGCCGCTGTTTCCAAAATATGTTTTATTGGAGCCGATAGATGCAGTCATCGGATTCATTTTAGTGATGGTCATATGCGCTTTAGCTAGTACCTTGGCGATCAGGACTGCATTGCTAGTAGATCCTGCCCAAGCGATAGGGGGCTGATATGAGTACATACAGTATTCAATTAGAGGGACTTCGAAAAACTTACGGACATGGTGATGCTGCTGTAGATGCCCTAAAAAATGTCAACATGCAAATTGCTCCTGGTGAAGTGGTTGGGCTTATAGGCCCATCTGGGTCTGGAAAAAGTACGCTACTGAAATGTCTAGGAGCAGTCATTGAGCCCACAGCAGGTCGCATGACTTTGGGTGGTGAAGTGATCTACGAGAATGGTTGGAAGATTAAGGACTTAAGGGCTCTGAGAAGAGACAAAATTGGCTTTATTTTTCAAGCGCCTTACTTAATTCCCTTTCTGAACGTGACGGATAACGTGGCGCTTTTACCTATGCTTGCGGGGGTGCCAAACAATATTGCTAGAGCGAGGGCTAAGGAGTTACTAGAAGCTTTAGATGTTGCGCATCGGGCGAATGCTAACCCATCAGAATTATCTGGGGGTGAGCAACAACGAGTTTCCATTGCAAGGGCTTTGGCAAATAGACCCCCAGTGATTTTAGCCGACGAACCGACAGCTCCTTTAGATAGCGAAAGAGCCTTAGGAGTGATGGGGATCTTAAATCAAATGGCCAGCCAATATCAGACTGCAATTATTGTGGTTACCCATGATGAAAAAATTATCCCTCTATTTAAGCGAATTTACGCTATTAGAGATGGGCAAACTATTGAGCAATCTAGATAGGAATTCATGATTAATTTCCGAGTCAAAAAATTCAGCTTGGTTACTCATTGGCAGTTTTCCAAACAAGCGTTACTTAAATTAACGCTCGCAATGCTAATAAAAGAACCCTTTGGAGCAACAAGCTGTTAGATGGTTGCTTTAAAAATTCTTTGGTTTTTAAAACTAAAGAGTAAGCAAACGTTTCTTGCTATCCCTTAAAATTAGTCACACATACGCTTACATACCAATATTTAGGAGACGTAAGCTCTTGAAATCCCAGTAGTTTTCTTTGGATTTCTGCTCTCATAATCCTTTGGTCCCAGGTTCAAGTCCTGATGGGCCCACTAAGAAGCGCTTAAACCCTCTTCGACTGATTTTGTTATCTGCGACGGTCTCTTATGGGTCGATTTGGGACATTTGGAAATCTAATCTATTGAACTCCGAACGTCCGCACTAGCTTCAAGACTGATCGCTGATGTTAATGGGCCACTCTTAAGGCTTTAATCTTTGATGAGATTTAAGAATCAGTGAGCAAATTTTAAAAATAAGTGATCTCCTACATCAGAAATTTAAGGCAATTTTGCCCTTGAAATCCCTGGAATCAGACCTATATAATCAGCACTCCCTACACGCGAGTGCTAAAACAGGCTTATTAAGCTTAAAAGCTTGTTACCTTCGTGTTAAGAGATTGCAACACATTGATTTATATTGGTTTTTTAATTAGTTAACACTTACTAACATAGGAGAAGGAATGAATCTGCGTCCTTTACATGATCGCGTAATCATTAAACGTTTAGATCAAGAATCAAAAACTGCATCTGGAATCATCATCCCAGAGGCTGCTGCTGAAAAGCCAGACCAAGGTGAAGTATTGGCAGTTGGCCCAGGCAAACGTGATGACAGCGGTAAGTTGAATGCACCAGACGTCAAAGTTGGCGATCGCGTGTTATTTGGCAAATATGCAGGTCAAACAGTTAAGGTCGGCAGCGACGAGCTTCTCGTAATGCGCGAAGAAGACATCATGGCTGTTGTACAGAAGTAATCGGTACCTAAGAAAGGAACTTAATCATGGCAGCAAAAGACGTCGTATTTGGAGATATCGCCCGTACCAAGATGGTAGAAGGCGTAAATATTCTAGCGAACGCAGTAAAAACTACTTTGGGACCAAAGGGTCGCAATGTGGTGATCGAGCGTTCATTTGGAGGCCCAACCATCACTAAAGATGGCGTAACCGTAGCAAAAGAAATCGAACTCAAAGACAAGCTCCAGAACATGGGTGCTCAGATGGTCAAGGAAGTTGCTTCCAAAACTAATGACATCGCTGGTGACGGTACCACTACCGCTACTGTATTGGCTCAGTCTATCGTTCGCGAAGGCATGAAGTACGTAGTTTCAGGTCATAACCCAATGGACTTGAAGCGCGGTATCGACAAAGCTGTTTCAGCTGCAATCGAAGAGCTCAAGAAAATCAGCAAGCCTTGTACAACTACTAAAGAAATCGCTCAAGTTGGCTCTATTTCAGCTAATAGCGATTACAGCATTGGCCAGCGTATCGCTGAAGCAATGGAAAAAGTAGGTAAAGAAGGTGTGATTACCGTTGAAGATGGCAAGTCATTGGAAGATGAGCTTGAAGTGGTTGAGGGTATGCAGTTTGACCGCGGTTACCTCTCCCCATATTTCATCAATCAGCCTGAAAAGCAAGTTGCCATCCTGGAAACGCCATACGTTCTCTTGTTTGACAAGAAAGTTAGCAATATCCGTGATTTACTTCCAGTACTCGAGCAAGTAGCGAAGTCTGGCCGTCCATTGTTGATCATTGCAGAAGATGTTGAAGGCGAAGCCTTGGCAACTTTAGTTGTGAACAATATTCGCGGCATCATCAAGACTTGTGCTGTTAAGGCTCCAGGTTTTGGCGATCGTCGTAAAGCCATGTTGGAAGACATTGCGATTTTGACTGGCGGTACCGTGATTGCTGAAGAAATCGGCCTCACACTCGAGAAAACTACTCTTGAGCATTTAGGTCAGGCGAAGCGCATTGAAATCGGCAAAGAAAACACCATCATTATTGACGGTGCTGGCGATGCTAAAGCAATCGAAGCACGCGTGAAGAACGTTCGTGTTCAGATCGAAGAAGCCACTAGCGACTACGACAAAGAGAAGTTGCAAGAGCGCGTTGCCAAGTTGGCAGGCGGTGTTGCAGTGATTCGTGTTGGTGCTGCTACTGAAGTAGAAATGAAAGAAAAGAAAGACCGTGTTGATGATGCATTGCACGCAACTCGTGCAGCGGTTGAAGAAGGTATTGTTCCTGGCGGCGGCGTTGCTTTGTTACGCGCGATGCAGGGTATCAAGGGCTTGAAAGGCGATAACGCTGATCAAGATGCTGGTATCAACATCGTATTGCGCGCCATGGAAGAGCCAATTCGTATCATCGTTTCTAACGCAGGCGACGAAGCCAGTGTAGTTGTTAATGCAGTGTTGGCTAGCAAAGGCAACAACGGTTACAACGCAGCAACTGGTGAATACGGCGACCTCGTAGCTCAAGGTGTGATCGATCCAACTAAGGTAACAAAAACTGCATTGGTTAATGCCGCTTCTGTTGCAGCCTTGTTGTTGACTACTGATTGCGCAATCTGCGAAGCACCAAAGGATGACTCCGCTGGTGGCATGCCTGATATGGGCGGCATGGGTGGTATGGGTGGAATGGGCGGCATGATGTAATTGCCGTAAATTTCCTCAGCTATCAAGCTGTAGAAACTAAAGCGCCTGGTTCAAAAGACCAGGCGTTTTTTTTGGTACAGTGGGCTAATGAAGAAACTATATCAATTACTTTTAATTGTTTTCTGCCTTAGTGCTGAAATGGCTAGTGCACAACCTAGCTTTGAAAAAGGCGTTTCAAATCTGCGGAATCAACGTTACTGTGAAGTTCTCTATGGCAAACGCCATTTTCTGAATCTGGAAGTTAAGGTATTCAATACGCAGGGTCTGAATTTCTGTCCCGAGGATAAGTGGCGGGCATTATCTAAAGCGGCTATTGTGAAGCAATTTGATGCTTCCTTTGTAGTGTTAAATGGCCCCCGGTATTGGATGATGGATGAGATTCAGGCGGCGGGCGCAACCGTTAATAATGTCAAACAATCTTTTGGTGGCGTTGAAATGAACTTAAGGGCAACGGTTGATATAGGGCTCTTAAAACAAATTCTTGGGGACAAGCGCTTTACGCCAAATCAAATTACCCGCACCACTAATTTTATCTATAAGGCAGGAAGCCTTATATATGAACTTACTTCCCCTGCGGGTGAGGTCTACGTCATGCAGTCATACTCACAAATAGAAAATCCTGCATTGACAATGAATGATCTGCCAGATTTAAATAAGCAGCTAAAACTCCCCAAGGGATGGGTCTATCGAAGCAGGGTCTTAGATCAGAATTTATCTTTAGTTGCCAATGGGGTGGCCTACGTTCTCCAAGACAATCTCTCTAATAGCTATCAGAGACGTTAATAAAAAACCGCCCGAAGGCGGCTTTTTATTGGGGTGAATGCTTAGCTATTGCTTAACTTACCGACTTGACCATATCTTCCACAACCTTCTTCGCATCACCGAAGACCATCATGGTTTTATCCATATAGAAGAGTTCATTATCTAGGCCGGCATAACCTGCAGCCATTGAACGCTTGTTCACGATGATGGTTTTGGCTTTAAATGCTTCCAAAATCGGCATGCCAAAGATTGGGCTACCTGGGGTACGGGCGGCAGGATTGACCACGTCGTTTGCACCAAGGATTAACACCACATCAGCTTGACCGAAGTCGCTATTGATATCTTCCATCTCGAATACTTGATCGTATGGCACTTCAGCTTCAGCTAGGAGCACGTTCATGTGACCGGGCATACGACCGGCAACCGGGTGAATCGCGTACTTCACGGTTACACCATGATGAGTTAATTTCTCTGTTAATTCTTTTAGAGCATGTTGAGCGCGGGCAACGGCTAAACCATAGCCAGGAACGATGATGACCGTGTCCGCATTTTCCATGAGGAAGGCCGCATCTTCTGGTGAGCCCGTTTTGTAGTTCTTAGGGCCGCCGTCATCGTCACCACCAGCCGCCGCTTCAGCACCAAAGCCACCAAGCAACACTGCCAAGATCGAGCGGTTCATTGCCTTACACATAATGTAAGACAGAATCGCGCCAGAAGAGCCTACGCAAGCGCCGGCAATAATCAATACTGGGTTATTTAATGTGAAACCAATACCTGCTGCTGCCCAACCGGAGTAGCTGTTGAGCATGGAGACCACGACCGGCATATCTGCACCACCGATTGGGATGATCAAGGTCACACCCAAAACCAAGGCAATCGCGCACATCACCAAGAAGGCTTCGTGGCTACCAGTCATGAAGTACATCACGCCACCAGAAACCATGCCAATAGCAAGGATCAGGTTGAGTAAATGTTGACCAGCAAAAGTCACTGGTTTACCGCTGACCTTGCCAGATAATTTTCCAAAAGCAATGACAGAAGCAGTAAAGGTAATTGCACCAATAAATGCGCCGATAAAGAGTTCAATCTTTTGCGCGCCAGTATGGTCATGGGCAGGGTTATATACCGCTGCAATCGCAATCAATACTGCTGATAAACCAACAAAGGAGTGCATGAGTGCTACGAGCTCAGGCATCTTCGTCATCTGCACACGCTTAGCTGCAAGTGTTCCAATGATGGCGCCGCCAACAATTGCGCCAATGATCAACGAGAAGACTGGCTTAAAGTCAGGAATCATGAAGGTGGTAATCACGGCAAGCAACATGCCGATCATGCCGAAGGTATTGCCTTGGCGTGAAGTCGTTGGCGAAGACAGTCCACGCAGGGCGAGGATGAACAGCACCGAAGAAATGAGATAGGAAATCGCGGTTATGTTTAACATTATTGTGGTCTCTATATAGATCTTGTTCTAGTTTTATTTAGTTCCAGCCGCATCAGCCTTAGGGGCTTTTTTCTTGAACATTTCAAGCATGCGACGGGTAACCATAAAGCCACCAAAAATATTGATTGAGGCCAAGAAGACTGCCACTGCACCAATGACGCTGGTGAGGGTGATCTCATCGCCACCAATGACTTCAGTCTGAAGTAGGGCGCCAACAATAATAATCCCAGAAATAGCATTAGTAACTGCCATGAGTGGAGTATGAAGTGCAGGAGTGACGTTCCAAACCACGTGATAGCCAACAAAAATAGCCAAGACAAACACGGTGATGTTTTGGACTGTGAGGATGCTTTGAAAAGCAGCGAGATCCATGATATTTCCTTCGAATGTTCTTTATTAGTTTTTACGGATGGCTTGGCCATCACGACACATGAGGCAGGCAGTAACGATGTCATCATCCATTGGGATCACTAGCTTTGCTTCTGAATCGACGATGAGTTTCATGAAATCGAGCAAGTTACGTGAATACAAGGCAGAGGCGTCTGCAGCAACCATGCTGGCCAGGTTGGTGTAACCAATAATCTTCACACCATTCACCTCAACGATTTTGTCTGCTTGAGTCAGCGGGCAGTTGCCAGACCCGTTATCGCCACGGCCAGCCGCTAAGTCGATCACGATAGAGCCTGGTTTCATATTGGCAACGGTATCGCTATGCAATAGGACTGGTGGCTTACGACCTGGAATCAAGGCAGTAGTAATCACGATGTCAGCTTGTAGAGCGCGTTCGGCAACGAGAGCTGCTTGACGCTTCATCCAAGCTTCTGGCATTGGGCGGGCATAACCACCAACGCCTTGAGCAATTTCGCGTTCTTCATCAGATTCAAATGGGACATCTACAAACTTGCCGCCTAGTGATTCGATTTGTTCTTTTACAGCGGGACGGACATCCGAAGCTTCAATGACGGCACCCAGACGTTTAGCTGTTGCAATTGCTTGTAATCCAGCAACACCAACACCGAGAATGAGGACGCGGGCAGCTTTAACAGTACCGGCAGCAGTCATGAGCATGGGCATAAAGCGCTGATACTCATTGGCAGCAACCATGACCGCTTTGTAACCTGCGATGTTGGCTTGTGATGACAAGACGTCCATGCTTTGCGCGCGGGTCGTGCGTGGGGCGGCCTCTAATGAGAATGCAGTTACACCTTGCGCAGCCATGGCGGCAATGTTGTCGTCATCAAATGGATCGAGCATGCCCAGTAGCACGCTGCCGGATTTTATTTGCTTGAGCTCCGCAGCTTCGGGTGCACGTACTTTGAGTACGATCTCCGCGCCAAAGGCATCTGCTGCGCTACCAATCGTTGCGCCAACAGCTTCATAGGCAGAATCTGGCTGGCTGGCTGTTACACCCGCATCTTTTTGAATAACAACCGTATGGCCTTGGCCAATCAGCTTCTTAACGGTTTCCGGTGTGGCGGCAACACGAGTTTCCCCGAGCCTGATTTCCAGCGGTACTCCTATGCGCATGGCATGTCTCCAAATGCTAATTATTCAAAAAATCTATTTTAGGTATGTATACGTAAATACACATATATATGCATACCCTTATGTTTTATGGCGCTTAAGTGAAGTTCTTTAGCTAACTTGAGTTAAGGCTTTTACAATGGGGTTTTCAGCTTATATTGAATTCTCGCATTTTTTGATGATCCCACTCAATTCTTCAGCAATACCTGCCTCAAAACCATCCAAAGTCGTTGTTGGGATGTCTGGAGGGGTAGATTCGTCTGTTGCAGCCTGGATGCTGAAGCAGCAAGGCTATGAAGTGATTGGCCTTTTCATGAAAAACTGGGAAGACGACGATAGCGACGAGTATTGCTCTGCTCGCCAAGATTGGCTAGATGTGGTGTCGGTAGCGGATTTAATCGGGATTGACGTTGAAGCAGTCAATTTCGCTGCTGAGTACCGCGAGCGTGTTTTTGCAGAATTTCTCCGGGAATATGCTGCCGGCAGAACTCCTAACCCAGATGTTTTGTGCAATGCAGAAATTAAGTTTAAAGCCTTCTTAGATCACGCTATGAGTTTGGGTGCAGATGCAATTGCTACTGGACACTATGCTCGGGTTCGCCATGATGGCGGCCGAGTGCAATTATTAAAAGCAGTAGATGCAAGCAAAGATCAAAGTTACTTCTTGCATCGCTTAACTCAAAGCCAATTGGCTAATGTCCTTTTTCCCTTGGGGGAAATTCCAAAAACCGAGGTTCGCAAGATTGCCGAGCAAATTGGTTTGCACAATGCCCGTAAAAAAGACTCTACTGGAATTTGCTTTATTGGTGAGCGCCCTTTCCGGGAATTCTTAAACCGCTACTTGCCACGCACCCCAGGCCCGATTAAAACGCCGGAAGGTAAAACGGTGGGAGAGCATATGGGGCTTGCCTTCTTCACTTTAGGGCAGCGCAAAGGTATTGGTTTAGGTGGTAGTCAGGATGGCAATGGGGATGCTTGGTATGTTGCCCGTAAAGACATTGCGAACAACACCTTGTATGTTGCTCAAGGGCACGAGCACCCATGGCTGCTGGCGAATCAGCTTTCTGCAATCGATGCTAGTTGGGTTGATGGCGCGGCTCCTGCGCCAGGACAGTATTCAGCAAAAACCCGTTACCGTCAGGCAGACTCTGCGTGCTCACTTACCGCCGGAGCGGAAGGACCCTTGAGTTTTGAATTGGCTTTTCCGCAAGCTCAGTGGGCAGTGACTCCAGGCCAATCTGCCGTTTTATACGATGGTGATATTTGCCTGGGCGGTGGAATTATTTCTGCTTAAGCCACAGGAGGCGCTGTCTCTGCAAAAGAAGGTCTTTGCATGAGCTTTTGATATAGGGCGTCGAGGTTGGGGTATTGGGCTTGCCAAGCGATATTCGGGAAACGAAAGAGTATGTAGCCTAGAGCGCATCCCACCGCAATATCAGCCAAAGTCATCTGATTGCCATGACACCAGGCGTTTTCGCCTAATTCACGGGACATTTGGGCTAAAGCGCTATCAATTTTGCCCATTTGACGCTCAAGCCAAACTGGGCTTTGTTGCTCTAGTGGGCGCAAAGTCATCTCTAGACGAGCCAAAATGCCAGCATCCTCAACCCCGTCAGCCAAGGCTTCCCAGGTTTTGACAGTCGCACGTTCACGGCTGCCAGCAGGGATCAGCTTGCCGACTGGGCTCAGGGTATCGGCATACTCTGCTATTACGCGGGAATCATAAATAACCTCGCCATCATCCAAAAGTAGGCAGGGAATCTTGCCTAAAGGGTTGTTATGGGCGATTTTGGTGTCTGCAGCCCACACATTCTCAAGTTCAAGGTCTACATCTATCTTTTTTTCCAAGAAAACAATGCGTACCTTGCGTACGTAGGGGCTAGTGAGGGATCCAATGAGTTTCATAGGGGCAGTATAGCCATGCCAGCCAAATTGGGTTGCCATCAAGAACGATTAAAATCAAGGATTATTGACACATTCAATGTAAAGGCAATATTCGTGAGTCAGCCGATTTCTACCCTCAATGCACTTTCCCCTTTAGATGGCCGTTATGCCGGAAAACTAGATGCCTTACGCCCTTGGCTATCCGAAGCCGCATTTATGCGTCAGCGGGTCTTTGTGGAGATTCATTGGCTATTGGCACTGGCGTCTGCCGGACTGCCAGACGTACCAAAAATTAGCGCAGCAGATGAAGCTTATTTATTATCTTTGCCAGAAAACTTCTCTGATGCGGATGCGCAGCGCATCAAGGATATTGAAGCGGTCACTAACCATGATGTGAAAGCGGTCGAGTATTTCTTAAAAGAAAAAGTAGCCGGTCGCTCTGATTTACTAAAAGCAAGCGAATTTATTCACTTCGCTTGCACTTCTGAAGATATTAACAACACTTCGCATGGTTTGATGTTGCGTGGGGCGCGTGATGAAGTGTTGTTGCCACAACTCAAAAAAGTACTTTCTGTATTAACTGGCTTAGCGATCGAGAATGCCAAGGTACCTTTGTTGTCCCGTACCCATGGCCAGCCAGCATCCCCAAGTACATTGGGTAAAGAGTTGGCCAATATTGCCAAACGTTTAGAGCGTGCGATTGCAACTATTGCAGCAGTTCCCCTCCTCGGAAAAATGAATGGTGCCGTTGGTAATTACAATGCCCACTTATCCGCATACCCCAATTTTGATTGGGAAAACTTTTCGAAGAATGTGGTTGAGAAGCGTTTAGGACTCACATTCAATCCGTATACCATTCAGATCGAGCCGCACGACGGTATGGCGGAATTGTTTGATGCCATTGCCCGTGCCAACACAATCTTGTTGGATATGGACCGCGATTTCTGGGCCTACATTTCCATTGGTTACTTTAAGCAGCGCACTAAAGCTGGTGAGATTGGTTCTTCAACCATGCCGCATAAAGTCAATCCAATTGATTTTGAAAACTCCGAAGGTAATTTAGGTGTAGCCAATGCCCTGCTGCGTCACTTGGCTGAGAAGTTGCCGATTTCTCGTTGGCAGCGTGACCTCACGGACTCTACTGTCTTGCGCAATCTAGGCCCTGCATTTGGTCACAGCGTTTTAGCCTATGACAGCGCCTTACGTGGCTTAGGCAAGTTGGAAGTAAACCATGCTGCGATTGCTGCTGATTTGGATAATTGCTGGGAAGTATTGGCAGAGCCAGTACAAACTGTGATGCGCCGCTACGGTATCGAGAACCCGTATGAGCAACTAAAAGAGTTGACTCGTGGCAAAGGCATTAGTCAAGCCGATTTGCAAACCTTCATTCGTGGTTTGAAGATTCCGGATGATGCGAAAAAATTATTGCTCGAGATGACGCCATCTTCATACTTAGGTAAGGCGGTCGAATTGACCGAACGTCTGAAAAAGTGAGTTTGACTCCAAGCCTTGGGCGCGTTCCGCAGGATTCTGAATACGGTGCCCGCCCCAAGATCTGGTTTGCTGTTTATCAATTGCTTTGGCATCTGCTCTTGCCTTTCGCATTCATTCGCCTTGCTTGGCGCACACGGCATTCTGTAGATTATCTAAAGCACTTTTCTGAGCGCTTAGGTTTTGCGTATGGAAAGTCGATAACGCAGGGATCGGTGTGGATTCATGCGGTATCCGTTGGCGAGACTAGAGCAGCTCAACCCTTGATCGAGGCTTATCTCGCTCGTGGCGAAACCATTCTCTTGACGCATATGACGCTCAATGGTCGTCGCACTGGCAGTGCCTTATTTGCACAAGCAATTGCGGCAGGTCAGCTACGCCAAGTCTATCTGCCCTATGACCTCTGTTGGTCTGTTGCTAATTTCATTCGCACATTCAAACCCAAGTTTGGTTTGTTCATGGAGACAGAAGCTTGGCCAACCGTGGTGTTTTATTGTGCAGAAATCGGCCTGCCATTATTTTTGGTCAATGCCCGTTTATCTGAGCGTAGCGCTCGTCGCGTAAACCGATTTGGCAAGGCAGGAAGATCTCTATTTCAGGCCTTTGCCGGCATCTTGGCTCAAACAGAATTCGATGCCCAGCGTTATCGCAGTCTGGGCGTCAAACAAGTGGAGATCATTGGCAATCTCAAGTTTGATGTGCCACTGGATCCCAATTTAGTTCAGCAAGGCAAAGCTTGGCAACAAGAGTTGCATGGCAATCAACGGCTGATGGTTTGTGCTGCCAGTACCCGTGATGGTGAAGAGGCCATCATTTTGAAGGCTTGGAAAGATCTACTGCTTGGTAATGCATTCGAGATTGCGCCTTTACTTTGCATCGTACCGCGTCATCCGGAGCGTTTCTCTGAAGTAGCCAATCAAATCCATGATGCCGGCTTGAAGTTCCGGCGTCGCAGTGAGTGGGGCGGAGTTCCTCAAGGCGTTACTGATTTGGATGTCATTCTCGGTGACTCGATGGGTGAGATGCCCATGTATTACAGCACGGCCGATTTGGTAGTCATGGGCGGAAGCCTTCTTCCCTTTGGTGGTCAGAATCTGATTGAAGCTTGCGCTGCTGGATGTCCTGTTTTATTGGGTGAGCATACTTACAATTTCCAGCAAGCTGCTTTAGATGCGATCAAGATTGGCGCAGCAAAGCGCATCCAGGGTGAGTTCATCTTGAGTCAGCCGATTGCCCTCATGGAAGCTTTGAAAGAATTGCTATTGAATACCGCTGAGTTAGCGAAGATGTCGAGTGCCGCAAAGACTTACTCGCTTGAGCATCAAGGTGCGACTAAGAGAATATTAGCCGCCCTTGAGCATCAGAATTTCACGCTAAACTAAAACCCAGTTAAAGCTTAGACCTGCGCCCCGAAGTTGGGGTCATCGTTGCGGGTAACATCATCCGGCTTACGTTCGCCCTTAACTAGATCTTCGCGTGTTACGCCAAGCCACATAGCTAAGGCTGCTGCTACGAATACTGAAGAGTAGATACCAAACAAAATACCGATGGTGAGTGCTAACGCAAAATAGAAGAGGGTTGGGCCACCAAAGATCAACATGGCCAACACCATCATCTCAGTACTGCCGTGAGTAATTACAGTGCGGCTAATCGTACTGGTGATTGCATTATCAATAATCTCGCGAGTGTTCATCTTGCGGTATTTGCGGAAGTTCTCGCGAATACGGTCAAAGATCACAACAGACTCATTGACTGAGTAGCCCAGAACAGCAAGTACTGCTGCTAATACGGAGAGGGAGAACTCCCACTGAAAGAAGGCAAAGAAGCCCAGAATGATCACGATGTCATGCAAGTTCGCGATGATGCCGGCGACAGCAAATTTCCACTCAAAGCGGAAGGAAAGGTAAACCACGATACCGATGATGACAAATAGCAGTGCCATCAATCCATCCATTGCGAGTTCGCGACCTACCTGAGGGCCAACAAACTCAACACGTTGCAACTTGACGCCAGAGGTAGCTGGTTCAAGTGCTGTCATCACCGCCGCACTTTGATCTGCAGAGGAAATCATTTTTCCTTCAGCATCTTTTTGCAGCGGCAGGCGAATCATCACGTCGCGTGAGCTGCCAAAGTTCTGGATTTGGGTATCGGCGTAGCCTAACTTTTCTACATTTGCTCTAATCGAATCCAAGGGAGCGGTCTGTGGGTAAGTCACTTCCATCACCGTACCGCCGGTGAATTCAATCGATAGATGAAGGCCGTTATGCCAGAGGAAGAAAACGGCAGCTAAAAAGGTAATTAAAGAGATTGCATTGAGCGCCAATGCATGGCGCATAAAGGGAATATCTTTTTTGATCCGGAAAAATTCCATGACTTATTTCTCCTGTGGACGCCAAACTTGGCCGATAGCGAGTTTTTGAACTTTTTTACCTCTGCCGTACCAGAGGTTAACCAGGCCACGTGAGAAAAAGACAGCTGAAAACATGGAAGTCAAAATACCAAGGCAATGCACTACCGCGAAGCCTTTAATCGGACCGGAGCCAAATGCGAGCAATGCAAGACCAGCAATTAAGGTGGTGACGTTGGAATCCAAAATTGTTGCCCAGGCTTTATCAAAGCCAACGGCGATTGCAGTTTGTGGGGCGGCGCCGTTGCGCAACTCCTCACGAATACGTTCGTTAATCAAGACGTTGGAGTCAATTGCCATACCCAGTGCCAAGGCCATCGCAGCGATACCTGGCAGAGTTAAGGTGGCTTGCAACATCGACAATACAGAAATCAAAAGTAGCAAGTTCACTGCCAAAGCAACTACAGAGAATGTGCCAAATAAGAGGTAGTAGGCAATCATGAAGACAGAGATTGCAGCGAAACCAATGATGAGGGACTTAAAGCCCTTTTCAATATTTTCTGCGCCAAGGCTTGGTCCGATCGTGCGCTCTTCAATGATCTCCATTGGTGCCGCTAAAGAACCCGCACGCAGCAAGAGGGCTAAGTCGTTTGCGCTCTCGGTAGTTGGCTGACCAGTGATCTGGAACTTAGAGCCGAACTCGCCTTGAATTGTGGCAATCGTGAGAACCTCGCCCTTACCTTTTTCAAACAAGATCATGCCCATTGGTTTGCCAATGTTTTCACGAGTTACTTCTTGCATCACGCGACCACCAGCAGCATCTAAAGAGATGTTGACCGCAGGGCGTTGGTTTTGATCGAAGCCGGCGCTCGCATCGGTAATGCGATCACCACTAAAAATCACAGATTTCTTAAATACGCCTTGACGATTTTCGCCAAAGCGGAAAACATCCATTCCTGGGGGTGGTGCCTCACCAATCGCAATCGTTGACACAATTGGATCGGCCAATCTGGATTCCAAAGTTGCCGTACGACCAATAATGTCTTTGGCGCGAGCAGTGTCTTGTACGCCTGGTAGTTGCACAACAATGCGCTCTGCACCTTGTTGTTGAATCACTGGTTCTTTAACGGCCAATTCATTCACGCGCTTATTGAGCGTGACGATGTTTTGTTTTACTGCGTTATCTTGAATTTCTTTCAAGGCAGTAGGCTTAAATTCTCCAACGAGTTTTGGAGACAGGCCGGTGGGTTTAATTTGCCAAGTCAGCTCAGGTTGACTGGTCATCAGCACAGCGCGTGCTTTTTCAGCATCTTCGGTGCTACCGAAAGTCAGGGTGATGGTGTCTTGGCCACGTTCAATGCCTTGTTGACGAATGGATTTGTCGCGTAATTGACTGCGAATATCCGTTGCTAAAGAAGTCACCTTCTTCTGAACAGCACCCTTCATATCTACTTGCAATAAGAAGTACACGCCGCCACGCAAGTCAAGACCGAGTGGCATTGGTAATGCATTGAGTGCATTTAACCAGCCCGGTGTATTGGAGAGCAGGTTTAATGCGACTGTGAAATTGGGTTCGTTTTGATCGACGTTCAACTTCTGCTGCAATAGATCGCGAGCGCGCAGTTGAATATCGGTATTGTTAAAACGAATTTTGATGGAACCTACATTGCCTGCAGATTCAAAGAAGATACCGGTGTTGCTAATGTTGTCATCAGTCAGAATCTTTTCGACTCGAGACTGTGTCGCCAAATCAACCTTGATGGTTGGTTTGGCGGACGAGACTTGAACCGCTGGAGCCTCTCCGTAGAAATTGGGTAATGAATATAGTCCCCCGATCAATAAAGCAAAGAGGATGACTATGTATTTCCAGAGAGGGTAGCGATTCATATTGAGATACTTTTAAACAAACGTATTAAGCAGACTTCAGTGAGCCTTTTGGCAATACTGTTGTGATGGCGCCTTTTTGCATTTGCACTTCAGTGCCAGCAGCAATTTCAACTGTAACAACTTGATCTTTCAATGCAGTTACTTTGCCGATGATGCCGCCAACAGTCACTACTTCGTCGCCAACCGCCAAAGAACTCAACATTGCTTTAGTTTCTTTTTGACGCTTCATTTGTGGGCGAATCATGATGAAGTACAGCACTGCAAACATCAAAACCAAGGGAAGGAAGCTCATCAAGCCACCAGAATCTGCACCCGCAGCCGGAGCCTGGGCAAAAGCGTTACTAATCCACATACAAAACCTCCGTTAATTACCAATTGGAAACTGCTTCAGTTTTAGGCTTTTAAAGCGAAGCCGTAAACCCGCAATTCTAAACTGTATGGGGCTTTGAGGGCTGATTTACTGCCCTAGGGCTATTAATCCTGCCCAGGCTCTACGCCCCGTTGGCGATTTCGATGAAATTCCTCGCGATAGGCGCTAAAACGGTCTTTAGCTAGCGATTCTCGGACCTCTTCCATTAGCTGGAGGTAGTAGGAGAGGTTGTGGATGGTATTGAGCTGTGATCCGAGGATCTCATTCGCCTTTTGGAGGTGATTTAAGTAGGATCTGGTGAAGTTTTGGCAGGTATAGCATGCGCAGGTAGGGTCGACAGGGCGATCATCGTCCTTGTAGCCTGCATTGCGGAGTTTGAGATCGCCAAAGCGGGTAAAGAGCCAACCATTGCGGGCATTTCGGGTGGGCATGACGCAGTCAAACATATCGATACCTAGGCTGACGCCGAGTATCAGGTCCTCTGGTGTGCCAACCCCCATCAAATAGTGGGGCATATGTTCTGGCAGCTTAGGGGCAGTGAAATTGAGAATGCGCTCAAACTCCGGTTTTGGCTCACCAACAGATAGACCGCCAATAGCAATGCCATCAAAACCTTGCTGACTCACGGCGTCTAGAGAAAATTCACGAAGGTTTTCAAACATCCCGCCCTGAACGATGCCAAAGAGACCGTTTCCTGTCTCGAGCTCCCGAAAACGCTTTAAGGAACGATCACCCCAACGCAGCGACATTTCTAGTGAAGCGCGAGCAGTTTTTTCTGAGGTTGCCTGTCCTTTGACTTCGTAAGGGGTGCACTCATCAAACTGCATGGCGATATCGCTATTGAGCACCGCTTGAATTTCCATTGAGACTTCTGGAGACATAAATAACTTATCACCATTAATGGGTGATGCAAAGGTCACACCTTCTTCGGAGATTTTTCTCAGAGCACCTAAGCTAAATACCTGAAAGCCGCCCGAGTCAGTCAGGATGGGTTTATCCCAACCCATAAAGCGATGTAAGCCACCATGTTTTTTGATGACATCTAAACCTGGTCTTAGCCACAGATGAAAAGTGTTTCCGAGAATAATTTGCGCTTTGGCTTCGTTCAAATCCCGTGGGGTCATCGCCTTCACGGTGCCATAGGTTCCAACCGGCATAAAGATCGGCGTTTGCACGCTGCCATGAGGAAGATCAAGCCGACCTAGGCGGGCAGGGCTTGCGGAGTCGCGTGCCAGGATATTGAAGTGAACAGGTTTTGTCATGAGTTTGTATTGTTGAGACGGCTTAAGAACATCGCATCGCCGTAGCTAAAAAAGCGATATTCATTTTGAATGGCATGTTGATAGGCATTGCGGATATTGTCCACGCCAGCAAAGGCGCTGACCAACATTAATAAAGTCGATTTTGGCAGATGAAAGTTCGTTAGCAAGCAATCCACGGTTTTAAATATATATCCGGGCGTAATGAATAAGTTCGTTTCACCGCTGGCCTGTTGGGTTTGAGCCTGGCTCTCTAGGGCTCGCAGGCTGGTCGTACCAACCGCAACGACTCTACCCCCTGCCTTATGGGTAGCTTCGATTGCTGTAAGCGTTTCCGCGGGAACCGAGAACCACTCATAGTGCATTTTGTGTTTGCTGAGGTCTTCTTCTCGAACCGGGGTGAATGTTCCAGCCCCTACGTGGAGAGTGACGCTGGCCTGTTTAACGCCGAACTCACGAAGTTGATTGAGAATGGCTGCATCAAAGTGCAAGCCTGCGGTCGGGGCAGCCACTGCCCCAGGAACCTTGGCAACGACAGTTTGGTAGCGATTAGCATCCTCTTCATCTGGCTGATGCTCGATATAGGGTGGGAGCGGTAATTCACCAAACCGTTCAAGCAAAGCAAAGACATTTGCTGGAAAGCGCACTTCATAGAATCGGTCGTCATGCCCAATCATTTCAACTGGGAAAGTTTCGCCAGATTTATTGTGAATATGAACTATGGATCCAGTTTTGGGAACTTTGGAGGCTCTAATTTGAACCCAGGCTTGTTTATCACCACTGATGCGTTCGATCAGGAGCTCTACATTGCCCCCAGTCTCTTTTTTGCCATGGAGGCGAGCGGGAATGACTTTGGTGTCATTGAAGACCAGTAAATCCCCAGGTCTGACAAGGTTAAGGATGTCTCGAAATTGCCGATCAATGAGTTGGGCGTCATTACTCCCCTCGGCCCTGACCTCTAAGAGGCGGCTATCCGTTCTATTGGCCAGGGGATGCTGGGCAATTAGTTGGGGCGGGAGGTCGTAATTGAAGTCGGAAAGTTGCATAGCATTACCATCAGGTATTGGATTTTAACGATGACGACTAAGCGACCGCCAACTGCACTCGAAAAGATGGGTTTAAACAGCCCTATGGCCCTTGCTTTGCATCTGCCATCCCGTTATGAGGATGAGACTGAGCTCTTCACCATCGATGAGGCCTTGGGCCTAGGAAGGTTCCATTCTATCCAGACTCAAGGTGTTGTTATTCGCAATCAGGTCATGTTCCGCCCCAGAAGACAACTGCTAGTCACGATTGAGGACGACACTGGCTCGCTGCAACTTCGTTTCCTGAATTTCTATCCTAGTCAGCAAAAGCAAATGGCAGTCGGTAGTCATGTGCGGGTGCGAGGCGAGGTGCGAGAAGGTTATCAGGGTGCTGAGATGGTTCACCCTACAGTCCGGGCTGTCACTTCAGATGCGCCATTGCCAGCGAGTTTGACCCCGGTATATCCAGCTAGCGCCGGAACCTCTCAAACCATTATTCGTAAAGCAGTCTTGCAAGCTTTGCGGGACGCTAGCCTTAAAGAAAGTTTGGCAGAATTTCTTCCATCTAAACTAATGGCAGAAATTTTTCCAAGTAATGATTGGCCTCCACTACAAGATGCAATTGCGTATTTGCACCAGCCCCCTGCGGATGCCAATACTCAATCACTACTTGAGCGGACTCATCCTGCTTGGCGCCGGGTGCAGTTTGAAGAATTGCTTGCACAGCAAATTTCTTTAAAGCGAGCGCATGCGATTCGCAGAGAGAGACGCGCCCCAAGCTTCAAGAGGGATCAACAAATAAGCAAAGTAAGCACAACAAATACTAGTGTTGAGGATGGCTTATTTAAGGTTTTGCCCTTCAAGCTGACTGGTGCTCAAGCGCGAGTCTGGTCTGAGATTGGGCTCGACCTATCTAATACCTTTCCGATGAATCGCTTACTGCAGGGTGATGTTGGTAGCGGGAAGACAGTCATTGCTGCCTTAGCCGCAGCACGCGCCATGGATCATGGGTATCAAGCGGCCATCATGGCGCCTACAGAAATACTGGCTGAGCAGCACTATCTCAAGATGAAAGAGTGGTTCGAGCCACTAGGTGTCAAGATTGTTTGGCTCTCTGGAAGCTTGAAGGCCAAAGAAAAGAGACTGGCACAAGAGATGATTGAGAGTGGTGATGCACAACTCATCATCGGTACGCATGCGCTCATTCAGGATAAGGTGAGTTTTGCAAAGCTGGGTTTGGCGGTCATTGATGAGCAACATCGTTTTGGCGTGAGACAGCGTTTAGAGATTCAGCAACGCGTTGGCTCTGAATTGTTTTATTGCCATCAACTGATGATGACGGCTACCCCTATTCCTCGAACATTGGCGATGACCTACTACGCTGACTTGGATGTCTCTGTTATTGATGAGCTGCCACCAGGTCGTAAACCGATTGCCACCAAAGTAGTGAAGGCTGCCCGCAGGGATGAGGTGATTGGCGGCTTGCATGATTGGTTGACCAAGGGACTGCAGGCCTATTGGGTTTGCCCTTTAATTGAAGAGTCTGAAGTATTGCAATTGCAAACAGCTGTTGAAAGTTTTGAACAACTCACCCAAGCTTTACCTGATTTCAAAGTTGGTTTGGTGCATGGGCGCCTAAAGGGCGAAGAAAAAGCTGCCGTCATGGCGGCGTTTAAAGCCAATGAGATTCAGCTGCTAGTTGCGACGACGGTGATTGAGGTGGGTGTGGACGTCCCTAATGCAGCACTGATGGTGATTGAACATGCAGAGCGTTTTGGTTATGCACAGATTCATCAGTTGAGAGGGCGCGTTGGGCGCGGTTCAGCTGATTCGGTCTGTATCTTGATGTATGCAGAGCCCTTATCTTTAGCTGCCAAGGAGAGGTTACAAACCTTACGAGAGACTTCGGATGGTTTTGTGATTGCGGAGCGTGATTTATCACTCCGTGGCCCAGGTGAGCTGTTGGGGGCAAAGCAATCTGGTGATGCCATGTTGCGTTTTGTGGATCTTCAGCGAGATGCCTGGTTGATTGAGTTAGCTCAACTAGCAGCAGAGCGTTTGCTAGCCGAACATGGTGATCTAGTTGAAAGACACCTAGAGCGCTGGCTAGGATCTCGCACTGAGTTTCTAAAGGCTTGATAATTACGCCATGACCACGATTGTCAATAAGGAAAGAATACCCATCTAATGCGCGACCGCTTTATTGCTTACGCCTATTTGATTCGTCTCGATAAGCCGATTGGGACTCTCTTATTAATATGGCCAACCTTATGGGCACTGTGGTTGGCAAGTGGGGGCTTTCCTGAGTGGTATCTTCTGATTATTTTCACCCTGGGAACATTTTTAATGCGCAGTGCGGGGTGCGCCGTTAATGACTATGCAGATCAAGATTTTGATCGTCATGTATTGAGGACTAAAGACCGGCCCATTACGAGTGGCAAAATTTCTGGGAAAGAAGCTTTAGCAGTGGCTGCCACGCTCGCGCTGATCGCCTTCCTGCTCATTCAGCCTCTGAATGCTTTAACCAAAGAGCTTTCTTTCTTTGCCTTGGCGGTTGCGATTATTTACCCCTTCACCAAGCGCTTCTTTGCTATTCCACAAGCGGTATTGGGAATTGCTTTTGGCTTTGGCATTCCGATGGCCTATGCGGCGGTTCTCGGTTTTATCCCCCTAGAAGCTTGGATTTTATTTGTTGGGAATATCTTTTGGGCGATTGCTTACGATACGGCTTATGCCATGGTCGATCGCGACGATGATTTACGTTTAGGTTTGCGCACTTCTGCCATTACCTTTGGCCGCTTTGATGTGATTGCTATTGCGGTGAGTTACACAATTTTGTTCATGAGTCAAATTTGGGTTTCCCAACTGGCAAACCTCAGCAATTACTTTTGGGTGGGCTGGTGCTTGGCTTTAGTTTGCGCTTTGTATCACCTGAAATTGGTATCCACTCGAAAGCGCGAGGATTGTTTTAAAGCTTTCCGACATAACAACTGGCTAGGCGGATTCTTATTCCTAGGAATCCTATTGGGCCTAGCTCGCTTTTAGTTCGCCTTTAGTTCTTACCTAGTTCATCGCCCATGGCTTTGCCACGTTGACTGGCAGCATCAATTGCTTTTTCCAGTGCGCCGTGCCAATCAAGCTGTTTAAGTGTATCTAGTGCGGCAGCAGTCGTGCCACCCTTTGAAGTTACTCTCTCTCTCAATACGCCTGCGTGCTCTTCTGAGTTATGAGCTAGTTGAGTAGCACCCTCTAGAGTTGCATAAGCTAATTTGCGAGCAGTAGCCGCATCAAGACCGAGCTTCTCGCCACTGGACTGCATAGCTTCCAGGAAAGCAAAGACATAGGCGGGTCCGCTACCAGACACTGCTGTAACCGCATCCATGAGTTTTTCTTCGTTTACCCAAACCGTCTGACCTACTGCAGTGCAAATCGTTTCCGCTAGGGCGCGGTCAGATGCATTAACTGCTGCATCTGCAAATAGCCCAGTAATACCTTTGCCAATAAGGGCGGGGGTATTGGGCATGGCACGAACACAGCGCTCATGATCAAGCCAACGACTCATATCTTTAAGGCGGATGCCAGCGGCAATACTGAGGATCAATGGACCAGGCGCTGTTGCGTGTTTAAGTTTGGCATTCAGGGATTTAGCAACGACATTAAAGTCTTGGGGTTTGATGGCCATCACCACGACATTATTCTTCGTGAAGTTAAATGCGATTTGCTCCAACGCACCAATAATTTGCACACCAAAATCTTGATGTAATTGCAAGCCGGTGCTGGCGTTTGCCTCAACTACAGAAAGTTGATTGGCTTCAAAGCCATTGGCTAGTAATCCGCTAATTAAAGCGCGACCCATATTGCCACCACCAATAAAGGTGATATGGGCATTTTGGTTGATTTGTTGTGTGCTCATGCTTTCATCTTATCGCGCTTCCCAAAAATAGCGCTGCCTATACGTACCATGGTGCTGCCCTCAGCAATTGCGGCCTCCATGTCATCGGACATTCCCATGGAAAGGGTGTCAAAAAAATCATACCCGACATCATTTGCGTGTTTTGCCTTAATCCCAGCAAAGCACTCCCGAACGGCTGCAAAGGCCTGTCGTTGCTGGGCGACATCGTGGCTGGGCGCGGGAATGGCCATTAAGCCCCGCAGCACAATATTGGGTAATTTAGCGATTGCGCTACAAAGTGCCTCCACTTCCTCAAGCGCTATGCCGCTTTTTGACTCTTCTTCGCTGACATTGATTTGGACGCAAACTTGTAACTCTGCTAATTCTGGAAATTCACCGCGCTGACTGGAGAGGCGTTCTGCAATTTTGAGCCGATCAATACTGTGTACCCAATCAAAATGCTCCGCTACTTCCCGAGTCTTATTGCTTTGGAGTGGCCCGATAAAATGCCACTCGAGCCAAGGGCGTAATTTGGCAAGGTGCTGGATTTTTTCAACACCCTCTTGGACATAGTTCTCACCAAAAGCAGTTTGTCCGGCGTGCATTGCCTCTTCAATGATCCTTGCTGGAAAGGTCTTGCTGACTGCGAGCAGTTGAATATCCTCAGGCTCACGCTTCGCAGCTAAGGCTGCTAACTCAAGCCGCTGCTTTACCAACATGAGGTTGGCGGTAACTTGGCTCATTGTTTTGTCAGGCTTTTTTGAGCAATCAGTTGATCAACGATCTCAATCCAATGGAGTACCGGTGTGTCTTCTTGCTGAAGGTGTGTAATACAGCCAATGTTCCCAGAAACAATTACTTGGGCACCTGATTCTTCGCAAGCAGCATTTAGATGGGTGAGCTTGTTCTTGCGTAATTGCTCTGATAGCTCTGGTTGGGTAACGGAGTAGGTTCCCGCTGAGCCACAGCACAGGTGGCTATCAGCACAGAGGCGCACACCAATACCAATCCCAGCTAAAAGGCCTTCCACCTTGCCTCTAATTTGTTGACCATGTTGCAAGGTGCAGGGTGGGTGATAGACCACACCCGATTTTGGATCCGCCCCCACTAGAGTAATAAGTTCTTCTTGGAGTGCTGGCAAGATTTCAGAAATGTCTTTTGTGAGATCAGAGATCTTTTTTGCCTTAGTGGCATATTGCGGATCATTTGCAAAAAGATGTCCATAGTCTTTGACCATGACGCCACAGCCAGAGGCTGTCATCACTATTCCTTCTGCACCTTGTTCAACCAGCGGCCACCAGGCATCAATATTCTGCTTCGCATTATCTAGTCCGCCAGCTTGATCGTTTAGGTGGTAGCGCAATGCACCACAGCAAGTCGCATTGGGTGCGCTAATCAATTGAATTTTGAGGGCATCTAAAACACGCGCTGTAGCTGAATTGATATTGGGGAGCATGCCAGGCTGTACGCACCCTTCCAGCAATAGCATCTTGCGTGAGTGATTCGCTTGAGGCCTTGCATAAGGATTTGTATTTGAATTGAGGGCTTTATTCTTTGCCTCAGGGATCTTGCGCTTGATACCGCTTGGCATCAATGGGCGAACCAGGCGTCCAATTGCCATTGCGGAATTAAATAGCTTGGGACTGGTTAAGCCTTCTTTGAGCGCCCAACGGGTAAGGCGTTGAGAGATGGGGCGCTCGGGAGTATTTTCTTCTGCCCATTTACGACCAATGTCCACCAGGTTGCCGTATTGCACACCGCTTGGGCAGGTGCTTTCGCAATTGCGACAAGTAAGGCAACGATCTAAATGCAAACGTGTTTTTTCAGTAGGTGTTTGGCCTTCAGCCATTTGTTTAATGAGATAGATGCGACCGCGGGGGCCATCGAGTTCATCACCGAGGATTTGATAGGTTGGGCAGGTTGCAGTGCAAAAACCGCAGTGCACGCATTTACCAAGAATTCTGGCGGCCTCAATACCTTCAGGGGTATTGATAAATTGGGGGGCGAGTTGAGTTTGCATAGGAAGACTAAAAGAAATACTTAAGGAAGGCGTGAAGTAGCAAATACGCCTGCTGGATCAAAGGCGGCTCTTAGGCGTGCTTGTACTGCCTCTAAAGCGGCTGAGTGTGCTTGTTCACTCAGAAGGGTAAAACGTTGATTGGCTGGATTAACATCAGCACCTTGTCTAAAACGTGTTGCATGCCCACCATGAGAATTGGCTAATGCTTTGATGGATGCGAAAGTAGCATCATCCCCAAGCGCCTTTATCCAACGTTGCTGACCATGCCATTCCAATGCAATGTCACCGCTTATATTTTCAAGAGCCAGTGGTCCGCAGATAGCTGGTAGAGCTAAACGATAGAGTGTGTCATTACTGTGTAGGCTTGTGAAAACGGCCAAGCGCTGTTCACGTAAATCATTCCAAAATGCTTGTGCAATTGTCGAATCCACTTCAGCGGCATCAATAGCGGCATTCATCAGAGGAATAGCAGCTTTAACTGCTGCAAGCGCACCGGCTAAACGAATGGTCAGCTCACCATCTTGTCTTGGCCCACCAATCCAGCAACTTGCTGATAGCGGTAGTGGTTGACCAGCCCATTCATTTAAAACCCGTAAGGCTTTTTCTTGAGAGATCTGACAGCGTAACGTTGCAGTCGCTGCTGGTTTGGGCAATACCTTTACAGAAGCCTCAAGCAACAGCGACAAGGTTCCCATGGATCCTGGTAGCAAGCGGGAAACGTCATACCCAGCAACGTTCTTCATGACCTTGCCACCAAAAGACAAGTCTTGGCCTTGGCCATCCATGATGCGCGCACCTAGAACAAAGTCGCGTAAGTTGCCAACGCTAATACGGCCTGGACCAGCTAAGCCTGCGGCAATTGCACCACCAAAAGTCGCATTCTCGCCAAAGTGCGGTGGTTCAAAAGGTAGCACCTGGTTTTTTTCTGCCAGAGCCGCTTCAATCTCTTTCAGTGGCGTGCCTGCACAAGCTGTAATCACAAGTTCTTCAGGTTGATACTCTAGGATGCCAGGGTAGGAGCGGGTATCTAACTTGGTGTGGGAATTAGCATTGCCATACCAAGACTTCGTGCCACCACCTTCAATCGATAAAGGCGCCTTGTTTTTGGCTGCCGCGAGAATTTGCTCTCGAAATAAATCAATATTCATGTTCGTGTTGGATTTGGACATTAGAAGCGCTCCAACTCTGGGTGCGGTAAATTGCCCCCACTAATGCGCATGCGACCATACTCGGCGCAGCGATTTAAGGTGGGGATCGCTTTATCAGGGTTGAGGAGTTTCTCGGGATCAAATGCGGCTTTAACGCCCCAGAACATTTCTCGTTCACCCTCGCCAAACTGAACGCACATGGAATTAATCTTTTCAATACCAACACCGTGCTCACCCGTGATCGTGCCATCAAGCTCAACGCAGGCTTCTAGAATTTCAGTGCCGAATTCTTCAGCACGATGCCACTCTTCTTGATCGGCGCCGTTAAACAAAATGAGGGGATGCATATTACCGTCGCCCGCATGAAATACGTTCAAGCAGGCCAGGCCATATTTCTTTTCCATGCCCTGAATGCGTCTCAGTAAGGTGCCAATATTTCTGCGAGGGATAGTGCCATCCATGCAGTAGTAATCAGGCGCTAAGCGTCCAGCTGCTGGGAAGGCGTTCTTGCGACCGCTCCAAAACTTGAGTCGCTCAGCTTCATTCTGAGAAATCTGAATACCGCTAGCACCTGCTAGTTCGAGTACTTTAGTCATGCGCTCGATTTCTTCAGCAACTTCTTCTGGTGTGCCGTCGGACTCACAAAGTAGGATGGTCTCGGCCTCAAGGTCATAGCCCGCATGCACAAACTCTTCAACTGCGCGGGTAGTTGCTTTATCCATCATCTCGAGGCCAGCAGGAATAATGCCAGCAGCAATAATGGCGGCAACCGCATTGGCACCTTTTTCAATATCGTCAAAGCTAGCCATAATGACGCGTGCTAACTTTGGTTTAGCAATGAGCTTGACAGTGACTTCAGTCACTACGGCAAGCATGCCTTCACTACCCATTACGATAGCGAGTAAATCTAGACCAGGGGCATCGGGCGCAAGACTGCCGAACTCCACAATCTCGCCATTCATCAAAATGCCGCGGACTTTCAATACATTGTGAAGAGTAAGGCCATATTTAAGGCAGTGCACGCCACCGGAGTTCTCATTTACATTGCCACCAATAGAACAGGCAATTTGTGAAGAGGGGTCTGGGGCGTAATACAGACCCAGATGAGCAACCGCTTCAGAGATAGCTAAATTTCGTACGCCTGGCTGAACTACTGCAGTGCGTGTAAAAGGGTCAATACTGACGATTTTCTTGAGCTTGGCTAGCGAAAGCACTAATCCTTGGGAAATTGGCATGGCACCACCTGATAAGCCTGTTCCCGATCCACGTGGGACGATTGGGACCTGCATCTCAAAGCAAATCTTCAGTATTTGGGCGACCTGATCTTCAGTTTCTGGCAGGGCAACCGCCAATGGCATGCGTCGATAGGCAGCCAGACCATCACATTCGTAGGGAATTGTGTCCTCAGGCTCCCACAGCAAGGCGTATTCGGGGAGGATAGGGCGCAAGGCCGATACCAATTTGGATTGAAGGGCAGCGATTGCCGCGATATCTGGGGGTGGGGTCACCATATTCATAAGAATCATTTTAGCCATTTACCTATAATTAGTTGCATGGGAAATCGACTTTCAAAAATAGCCACTAGAACCGGTGATGCCGGTATGACCGGACTGGGTGATGGCAGCCGAGTCGAGAAGGATCATTTACGCATCTGCGCCATGGGTGACGTGGATGAGTTGAACTCAGAAATCGGGGTTTTAATGACTGAATCAATCCCCGAAAGCATTGCTGGAGAGTTCAAAGAGTTATTTTTGCAAGTGCAGCATGACTTGTTTGATTTGGGTGGCGAACTTTGCATCCCGAATTACACCTTGCTTAAGCCAGAGCACGTAGCCCAACTGGATATTTGGCTAGAAAAATACAATGCAACCTTGCCCCCATTAACGGAATTTATTCTCCCCGGCGGTACTCGTGCCGCTGCCCAAGCTCACGTATGCCGCACAGTTTGTAGACGCGCCGAACGATCGATTGTGCGCTTGGGTTGGGAAGAGCCTTTATATGACGCTCCACGTCAGTACGTCAATCGCCTGTCTGATCTCTTGTTTGTATTAGCGCGCGTACTCAATCGCGCGGCTGGTGGTCAAGACATTCTATGGAAGCATGAAAAAAAAGAGACTAAGTAAATTAGTCTCTTTTGAGGTCAACAAAGCAGTCTCGCTTTATCTGCTGATTTCTTTATTTCTTTGCTTTTCTGCGATTCTTCACTGCCAATGCGAGGCGTTGCAATACATTAACTGAATCCTCCCAGTTAATGCAGGCATCTGTAATGCTTTTGCCATACTCCAGCTTATTCGGATCATCTTTTCCTGGCGAGAATTTTTGTGCGCCATCATTGAGATGGCTTTCAATCATCACGCCAAAAATTTGGCGTGAGCCAGATTCAATTTGCTCAGCAATATTTTCTGCAACCACAATTTGACGCTCATGCTTTTTGCTGGAGTTCGCATGCGATAAGTCAACCATCAAACTGCCTGGAAGCTTTGCTGCTTCTAGCTCAGCGCAAGCTGCTTGAACGTACTGTGCTTCATAGTTTGGCTCTTTACCACCACGCAAAATGACGTGGCAATCTTTATTACCCTTAGTTTCCACAATGGAGACTTGACCATTTTTGTGTACTGACAAGAAATGGTGTGGGCGGCTAGCTGCTTGAATAGCATCCGTTGCGATCTTGATATTGCCGTCTGTGCCGTTCTTGAATCCGATGGGTGCAGAGAGGCCTGAAGCGAGTTCACGGTGAACCTGGCTCTCGGTGGTACGTGCTCCGATAGCGCCCCAAGAAATCAAGTCAGCAATGTATTGCGGAGAAATCACATCTAGGAACTCGCTGCCAGCAGGCATGCCAAGACGATTAATTTCCATCAGCACTTGACGTGCAATGCGCAGACCTTCTTCAATGCGGTAGCTCTCATCCAAGTAGGGGTCGTTAATTAAACCCTTCCAACCAACAGTCGTGCGTGGCTTTTCGAAATAGACGCGCATCACAATTTCAAGTTCACCGGCAAAGCGATCACGCTCTGCTAACAATCGTTGGCAGTACTCTAAGGCTGCACGGGGATCATGAATGGAACAGGGTCCGATGATGACCAAGAGGCGATCATCTTTGCCATGAATAATGTTCCGAATTTTGCTGCGTGTTTTACTGATTAAGGCTTCAGTAGGAGTTCCCGAAATCGGAAAGAAGCGAATTAAATGCTCTGGCGGTGGCAGAACAGTAATGTTATGAATGCGTTGATCATCTGTATCCGACGTTTTGTCGACGGCGGCATACCAGTTAGCGGGATTCGTGTTTTGTTGGCTCATTCAACTATTTTAAGCCGTATTAAGCGGTTCCCCCGACAGTCAGGCTATCAATACGTAAAGTGGGCTGTCCAACGCCCACGGGGACGCTTTGACCTTCTTTGCCGCAAACCCCGATGCCACCGTCTAATTTGAGGTCATTTCCGATCATAGAGACCTGTTTTAGGGATTCAGGGCCACTACCAATAATGGTGGCGCCTTTGACGGGATATTGAATTTTGCCGTTCTCTACCCAATAGGCTTCAGAGGCTGAGAACACAAACTTGCCGCTGGTAATGTCGACTTGGCCACCGCCAAAGTTGACCGCATAAAGGCCGCGTTTGATGCTAGCCACGATCTCTTGGGGATCATCTTTACCGGCCAACATATAGGTATTGGTCATGCGAGGCATTGGCAGGGAGGCAAAACTCTCTCGCCGACCATTCCCTGTTAGGGGCATATTCATGAGGCGGGCATTGAGGCTATCTTGGATGTAGCCCTTCAAAATACCATCCTCAATGAGAGTGGTGCACTGGGTGGGGGTGCCTTCGTCATCGATGTTGAGTGAGCCGCGACGACCAGATAGCGTTCCATCATCCACCACGGTGACGCCTTTAGCAGCTACACGTTGTCCAATGCAACCAGCAAATGCGGAAGAGCCCTTGCGATTAAAGTCTCCTTCGAGACCATGACCAACTGCTTCATGAAGTAATACGCCAGGCCAACCTGGACCCATCACTACAGTCATCGGACCTGCTGGAGCCGGGCGAGAGTCCAAATTAATTAGTGCCCCATCGACAGCTTCATCAACATATTGATTAATCAATTCAGTATTGAAATAGTGGTAATCATGGCGGGCGCCACCACCTGAAGATCCGGACTCACGGCGACCATTTTGCTCGGCAATTACATGAACTGAGACTCGCACTAGTGGGCGCACATCAGCAGCCAATAAGCCATCAGCTCGAACCACCAGAACAACATCAAACTCACCGGCTAGGCTGGCCATCACCTGAATGATGCGTGGATCACGTGCTTTGGCGCGACGCTCAATACCTTCAAGTAAGGCAATTTTTTCTTGTGGGGCAAGTGAATCTAAAGGATTTAAGTCTGAGTACAGGCCATTAGAAACGGGAGTAAAGATTTTGCTTGCTATGGCGCGTTTACCGCCTTGAGGGCCAATTACTCGAGTGGATTTTGCAGCCTTATTTAAAGCCTCTAAATTGATTTCATCGGAGTAAGCAAAAGCAGTTTTATCGCCATAAATTGCACGCACACCAACGCCTTGGTCGATGCTAAAGCTTCCAGACTTAACAATACCTTCCTCAAGACTCCAACTCTCACTTCGAGTGTGCTGAAAGTAGAGGTCAGCATCATCAAGTTGATGTGTAAACATATTGCCAAAGGTGCGATGCAAATCCTGCTCGGAGAGGCCTGTTGGCTCAAGGAGAATAGATTTTGCTAGCTTGAGAAGGTCAGCCTGTTTTTTGGGCTTAGTCCAATCACTTGGAAATAATGCTTCTGGTGCTTTCATCTTGTTCTGCTGAACTTTCTTCATTAAAGCTTGCGGTGTTTTAGTGCGGGTAACTTAGAGCGTACCTCTTTTAATTTATCTTTGCTTAGCGTGCCAGTAATAAATCCCTCACCTTCGGCAAGATTGCTTAATATTTCCCCCCAAGGATCAATCAGCATGCTCTCACCCCATGTACGCCGTTGATTAAGGTGAATGCCACCTTGTGCTGAGGATAGTACGTAGCATTGATTTTCTATGGCACGGGCGCGCAGAAGAATTTCCCAATGATCTTTGCCGGTAGTATAGGTAAATGCAGCGGGAATAATATGGCAATCGACTTGGCCAAGCGCCCGATACAGTTCTGGAAAACGCAAGTCATAGCAAATGCTTAAACCAAAGCGCCAATCCATCGAATTAACTTGAATTTCGAATTGGCCTGGCTGGCTGCCTGGTGCAATGGTTTCGGATTCTTCGTAGCGCTCCGTCTCAGTTTGAAAGCCAAACAAATGAATTTTGTCGTATCGAGCAATTTGCTTTCCCTGTGGATTAAATACGAGAGAGCTATTGAGAACTTTGTTGGATTCTTTGGCTTCCAGGGGAATGGAGCCAGCGACTAGATAAATATTATTTTCTTGCGCAATTGCAGCGAGCCGCTCTTGAATTGGGCCAGACCCAGCAGCCTCCCGCACATTTACTTTATCGGCGTCTTTCATTCCCATTAAGCAAAAATATTCTGGCAGCACTACAAGCTGAGATCCACAATCCGAGGCGGATTTAGTCAAGCGCGCAGCCACCTCAAGATTCTCATTGAGCTGAGGTGTTGATACCATTTGTATCGATGCAATTTTGAGTTCCGAAGCATTTGCAAGGGGGTTCATGGCGGCCTAAGCTGGGATTTGGGTGGAGTTATTCTGATTTACTGGCGGGTTAGTAGGAGCAGTGTTCGGCGAACTCGGCTTACTTTGCTCTTTTAAAAGATTCTTTGTTCGAATGGTCTCTAGCGTTTTAGCATCGAGCGGTTGACCTTTTTGATCGAGTGGAATGACTTCAGGACTCTCCCAAGAACCTTGCACTAAATAATCCGTTTGCATAGTGCGATTAATTTGATTTGTAATGAGGTATTGACCTAACACTGCCCCCAAGCCAATGATGGGGTTGATAACAAACGCAGCTAGTGAACCTGCCGTGGCATCAATCGTAGGGAATATGGTGATACGAAGATCCTGAGTTTCTTTGGGGATATTTATTTGTCCTGTCATGGCTACACGAGCTTGATCCAAAATCATTGTGAATTGCTTAGTTTGGGCTATTCCTTGTGCAATCTCAAAATTACTATTAATAGAATTAAAAGGCGTACCTTTAGTCGCTAAGTTTCCTAAACTACCCTTTAAGTCAAAGGTTGCAAATCTAAAGAGACTTTGCAGACTAAGAACATCGAGTAACTTGGCTCCATCTGTATTGACTTCCAGTAGGCGGCCTTTGACGAGATCAAGGCTGACCTCACCAGCAAGTGAGTCATAAGCTGGGGCAAAGAGTGGGCCAGCCCAGGAAAGCGAGGCATTGAGTTTTCCTTCTCCACCCTCTACAGATTTAGAGTTGCTCCAATGGGCAATAATTTGGCCTGCGTCTTTGATATTCATATCCACAACGATAGAGCTCTGATCTGGGGTGCTTGGAGTGCGAGCATTCCATTGGCCTTTGATTATCGAGTTGCCTTGTGGATTATTGATTTGAATAGACTCGACCTGCATGAGGTCCTGACTAGTTTTAGATTTAATCTTTACGGTGCCTAGCTTTGCTTTGGTCCAACTCAAATCATCGATCATTAAATCCAGGCTGGGGATAGTATTTGGACTGACAGGGGTCTTAAGGCTCACCGATTTTAGTGGAGCATTCTCTTTAGAAGGCAAGTCTGTAGGTGTGCGTTGATCTGGCAGTTTCAGGCGCGCAAGTCTTCCGGAAATAAATCCACTAGGATGATCGCTATTACTAGGGTGCCATTGCACATTGCCAACAATTTGGGGTGAATTCAAACGTATTTGCCATGCCTTATTTTTTTCGTGAGAAAGAATACTGACATCGGCCCATTCGCGATCCAGGGCAATCAATTTTTTAACTTGGGCGGAGATTTGTATATCTTCATTTGGAATATCTGACTTATTCGCTTCACTCGCTTTACCCATTGGCTTTCCTGCACCCAAAAACTCTATCCATTGATCGAGGTTGAGTTCGTTGCTGGCTAAGTGCATTCCAAGACCTTGTTGAGGTAAGGGGGCTACAGCTCCAATGCCTAATGCATTTTTTATCTCATTGGCGAAATTGAGGTTGCCTTGAATGAAGTATTGATCCCCCAATTTTCCGGACCAATCTGCGCGCACTGGATTTGATTTGCTGGTGGTGTAAGTTTTTAAACTCAACTCTCCGAGCATTGGCGTTCCCATTAATTTCTTTGCGGGCGCAGGAGCGGAGCTAGCCCAATTGCGTAGATCAAACTTCAAGTTAGCTTGACTTCCTGCTTTATTAAAGTTGATCATGCCTTCGTATTTGGCTGACCCACTCATCGCAGAAAGTAGTGCGGGATGAGTTCGAGATTGTAAATTTCCCGAAATGTAATCTTTGATGAAGCTGGCATTAATATCGCCACCGATACTAAAGCTGGAGTTTCCGGATGAAGATGGTGCGCTCGAAATCTTGAAAGCGCCACCCAAAAAATTTGCAGTCACATCTTCGAACTCGGGATTAGTTTCAGTAATGCGGACTTTGCCCTTCAGATTTTCTAATGGAGGAGCATTCCCCCATTGAGCCTGATTGCCTGGAAGAGTAATTTTTGCATCAAAGTTGACATCGTCACTTCCGGACAGTGGGATTTTTAAGCCAATGTCTAGATTTACTGGACCCTTTAGGGTGAGATTCTTGGCTAGATTTGCTTGCTGAATACCCACGGGTGACGCAAAGAGGTATTCCAGAATCTCTGATCCATCCCCCTCAACTGCGCCATTGATGAGCAAGGTCAGTTGCTTTGCGCTGAGATTGGGAATTTGTGAATTGATATTGGTTAGCAGTACCTTTTTAAAATTTGCTTTATCGATGGCAACATTTAAGGTTGATTGCTTCATATCAATATTGCCGCTGACATTGCTGAATGTCTGCCATATCCCCTGGTTTTTTGGTAATAAAGGGGCTGGTTTAAAGCTTGCCTTAGCAAAAGGCAGATGCAGGCTTAGCTCCCCAACGGTTCCAGCTGGGTAGGGGACTTGATTTGGATCGCCCTTAATGTGCAAAGACCCATTTTGAATATCTCCAGACTCAAAGGCCTTGCTCAAATACAGGCGACTATCCTTATCCATTCCAACCGGCAGATAGCGATGCGCTGTCGCCAATTTGGCTTTGACGAATTCCATATCTAGCACCATTTGATCGGGTTGCTTAGGTCCGCTAAGTAAATAGCTCAGATCTAGATTAGTGGTAATTTCAGAGTTACTTAGTTGTAGTTTCTTGGCGTTGATTAGCCATCCACCTTTTTGCTTGGACCAACTAATTTCACCTTTTGCACGGTCTAATTGAATTTCAGGGGAGGATAAGAAATCACTCATCTCCAACTCAAGATTGTTGGAATCGATTGTGAGGCTCCCTTGCCTCTGATTGCTTACCAAGTTCCCAGATAAATTCGAGGCTGAGGGCATCGATTTATTTATCCTAATGAAGCTAATGCCATTCAGTTTTGCGCTGATAGTGAAATCGAGGCTATTGGCGGAAAACCAATTTCCCGGAATTGGTAAGGCCGATAAAGCGGATTGGCTTTCGGACCAATTGATATCTAAATTCTGCAATTCTCCATCAGCCTCGGAAATCTTGATCCACTGATGAATTTTTTTCGGCAGAGGGAGGTTAAGTGCAAACAGAGCAATATCTTCCACCTGTATTTTTGGCGATGAGAAACCAAACTCTTTAATCTCGGCGCCATCTTTTGGTGGGCGCCAGCGGAAAGTAATGGGACTTAATTTTTCAAGCGGGGCGGTACTAGGGCTGTCGATGTTTCGCCATGCCAAGGTTTTCGTAGTGATGGAGTTGAGGCCGCTATCCGTATCCTGCAATAGATCAGTTTCAAGTCTGCCAAACTCAATGGGATCTTCATCCTTATTAAGTTGCACCTTGAGGCGATCAGCTGTTAAAGACATTTGCCCGCCATCAGCCTTACCGCCATCAAGTTTCAGACTACCTTTAGAGCTGAGCTTTCCACCCAAGTCATGCAGTGGAAGTGAAATATCTTTGGAGATTTGGCTGAGGTTGAAATCAGCAAGATCCCAAGAAAAAGTGCCGACCCAATCACGCCAATCACCCGCTTGCCCGCCAAGGTGATGTACGAAATTTGCCTGCACTGAAATGGGATTTGGGCTCCATGGCGTTATTGCATTTAGTCCGCCTTGATGCCTACGAATGCCATTCGTAAAGTGAAAATCTTTTATTTCTATAGAAGTCTTTAGCTTGCGACCCTGTTGATCTTCCCAGAAGATTTTGGCGTTGTTAATTTGAATGTCATTTTGAGCGAGCAGCCAGCTCTCGGTTGCAAAGTCATTAGACCGGCTTTTAATCGGAACTCCCGCAATGGAGACTGCGCCTTTTGCATCACGTTGCGCATATAACTGAACCTGATTAAAAGTGATCTCGTGAAAATATGGTGATAAGTGATAGAAAGAAAGCCAGCTGAGTTGCCCGCTGATATTTTGAATGAATAAGGGTGGTGTAGATGCAGTTGCGCCATTAAATCGCAAGCCCTCAATCATAAAGCTCGGACGAATTCCAGTCCAGGATACTTGGACATCATCCATCGTGACATTAGTGCCTAAGCGAGCGCTCATTAAGCGTTCTAAGGCGGGCTTTGATTTTTCGATCTGAGGCCATAAAACAAACCGCACCCCAAGATGGCCTATTACAAAAAAAGCCACAGTGACGCCAGCAAGAATGAGGGCACGCTTACGCCAAATACCACCAGGGCCTGGAGGACGTTTTTGAAGCACGCTCTGCAGGCGAGTCCGGATGATGTTTCGAAGCATGGCCTCTATTATCCGTCAGCCATTGGGCGATCTCCAAGCTTCTGCGCGTTTCAGTCTGGAGTCGGATTAAGATGGAGAAATGACCAATTTTCCCGCCCAAATTGAATTTCTAAAGCAGCATTCTAGCTATGCGCAACGCTGGCTGAATTCTCGTCCAGAATGGGCGGATTGGCTCCAGTCTCAGAGCTCTCAAAAAGTCGATGTTGACGGGATTAGGGGTTTATTGAGCGCCTGCCAGGCCGCTCTGGCTGTCCCGGAGCAGGATGAGGCTCAATTTATGGCGGATCTGAGGCTGGCTAGGCAGCGCCTCATGCTCTGGATTGCATTCCGAGATCTGAATGGCATAGCTGATTTAAAAGAGGTCACGCATGCCCTCAGTCATTTTGCTGAGGAGGTAGTTGCCTTATCAATTGCCTACATTCGTGAAGACCTTGGGCAGCGGTTTGGACTTCCTTGGAGCAGGGTTACTGATTCGGAGATGCCATTGATGGTGGTTGGCATGGGTAAATTGGGGGGTCTGGAGCTCAACCTGTCTTCCGATATTGACCTCATTTTTTTATACGAGCACGAAGGGGAGACCCAAGGTGCGCCCAAGAGCTTGTCTTTTCATGAGTGGTTTACTCGTATGGGTAAGCGCCTGATCAAGTTATTGGCAGAGCATGATGCAAATGGCTTTGTATTTCGGGTGGATATGCGCTTAAGACCTAATGGGGATTCTGGCCCATTGGTCTGTAGTCTCGATATGCTCGAAGAGTACCTGTTGGTCCAGGGTAGGGAATGGGAGCGCTATGCCTGGATTAAGGGTAGGTTAATTTCTCCGTTACCTCACTCTCCTGATTTTGCCTATTGCGAGCGTGAGTTAGATCAGCTCATTCGCCCCTTTGTGTATCGACGTCATTTGGATTACGGGGTCATTGCCTCGATTCGAGAGCTGCACGCGCAAATTCAGCACGAAGCAGAGAAGCGTTCGTCAAATCACCATGGCCGATCAAAAGATATTAAGTTGGGTCGTGGCGGCATCCGTGAGATTGAGTTCTTAGCTCAAATGTTTCAATTAATGCGTGGTGGTACAGATCCTCGTTTTCGGATTCGCCCAACCTTGGAAGTATTGGAGTTGGTAAAACAACAAGGCATCTTGCCTGCCGAAGAAGTGGATGCCTTAAAAGCAGCTTATGTTTACTTGAGGCGCTTAGAGCATCGTATTCAGGTATGGGAGGATCAGCAGACGCACTATCTACCTGAGGATGAAGGAGCCCGCAGCCGCTTGGCATCCAGCATGGTTGGCCCTGACCAGATTCAAGAGCAAGCCATTTTCTTGAGTGAACTCGACAAGCATCAAACGGCAGTTGCCCAATACTTTGAAAAGGCATTTGTGCTCGATGATGCTTCGCGTCTGGACAGCGCTTCATTGCCGGCAGGTTGGGAGCCTGATGGCGCACTATTTCCAGAGTCTGCGGCTCGTTGGCTGGCTTGGGCTGATAGTTCCAAGCAAAGGCAGTTGCCCGAGAAAAGTAGATTAATTTTTAATAACCTCATTCGCAAGGCTGCAGATAGCTTGCAAGCAGATCAACTCATTTTAATTAGCGCGGATCTGACTTTACTTCGCTTCTTTGATTTGCTGGAGGCGGTTGCGCGGCGTAGCGCCTATCTATCTATTCTGTCTGAATACCCTCAGGCGCTATCGAATGTGTTGGCTTTGCTTAAGGCATCGCAATGGGGCGCGGAATATTTAACCCGACATCCCCATTTGCTGGATTACTTACTCAACTCACGCATCGAGAAAGCGCTGATTGAGCATCCTGAAGAATATTGGAAAGAGGTTAAGAACACCCTGGAGATGCGTCTGGATGATGTCATGGCAGATGGGGATGGTTCAGAACAAGCAATGGATATTTTGCGTGTTACCCATCACACCGAAACCTTTATTACTTTATTGGCAGATTTAGGAATTGGGGTTGATCATGAACTTTCCGTGGAGAAGGTGAGCGATCATTTATCCGCTTTGGCAGACTTAATATTGCAGGCTACCTTCGAGCGTGTGTGGCCTAGCGTTGTCAAGAAGTTTGGATTACCCGCAGATGCGAGTGCACCGTTTGCGGTGATCTCTTATGGCAAGTTGGGCGGCAAGGAGTTGGGATACGCCTCAGACTTGGATTTGGTGTTTTTATATCAAGCTGAAGAAACTGATTTTGCAGCCCAAGAAATTTACGCCCTTCTGGCAAAGCGCATGATCAATTGGTTGACTACTTACACTTCGGCGGGAAGTTTATTTGAAATCGACACACGCCTTCGCCCGAATGGCTCGGCTGGATTCTTAGTGACGAATGCCGACGCATTTAAAAAGTATCAGTTACGTGAGGGCGATAACGCCGCATGGGTTTGGGAGCATCAGGCTTTGACGCGAGCAAGATTCTCTGCGGGCTCCAAAGCGGTTGGCACATTTTTCGATGATGTGCGTTTTGAGGTCTTGAGTCAAAAGCGTGATATTGATCAGCTACGTCTTGAGATTTTAGAAATGCGTCGCAAAGTGCATGCTGGACATCCAAACCCTAGTGCTGATTTTGATTTAAAGCACGATGCCGGTGGCATGGTCGATATTGAATTTATCGTCCAATTTTTAGTCTTGGCGTTTTCAAATACCTATTCGCAACTCATTGGAAATCTAGGCAATATTGCCTTACTGCGTATTGCGGGGGAGGCGGGCTTAATTCAGGCCTCAATGGCTCAAGAGGTGGGCGATGCCTATCGTCTGCTCCGAGCGCGTCAACATCGCTTGCGTTTGGATGGCGCAGAAAAGACGCGGGTAGATTTGGAGCTTGAGCCTCAACTAGTTCAAGCAAGAGAAGTTGTGCTGGGTTTGTGGCAAGAAATATTTCATGCCCCTTCTGATGTTTGAAAAAACTTAACTCTGCTCCAGCAATTCTCGCGCATGACGACGTGTAGTATCGGTAATCGTAGCTCCACCAAGCATGCGCGCTACCTCCTCCACTCTTTCGGATCTACCTAGTTGCGCAACTTGCGAGAATGTTTTATCGCCCGCTTGAGATTTGCTGACCTTAAAGTGGTGATTGCCTTGTGCAGCCACTTGTGGCAAATGGGTCACGCAAAGAATTTGATGTGACTCACCAAGTTGACGCAATAATTTGCCGACAGTCTCTGCAACAGCGCCACCGATACCGGCATCGACTTCATCAAATATCAGTGTTGGCGTAAATGAGGCTTTGCTGGTGATTACGCTAATAGCTAAGCTGATGCGAGCGAGTTCGCCACCTGATGCTACTTTGGCCAATGAACGCGGGGTACTGCCGGCATGTCCAGCAACCAAAAACTCAATTTGCTCAAGCCCATGAGCGCCACTCTCGGTCAAAGGGAGTAAGGCGATCTCTAGTTGACCACCGGCCATAGATAAGTCTTGCATTGCGGTGGTGACTTGCTTTCCTAAATCTAGCGCTGCTTTACTGCGTTTTTGTGAGAGATGCTTTGCTTGCTTGAGATAAGCCAGCTCTTCTTGTTTGACTTTTTCGCGCAAGGCTTCCATATTTTGAGAGGCCGTCAACGCCTCTAAACGTTCGGTAGTGTCGTGAAGTAATTTTGGTAAGTCATCTGCTTCAGTGCGGTATTTTCTGGCGGCGCCATGCAGTGCTTGCATGCGCTCCTCAACTTCACTAAGACGCCCAGGATCTAAATCAAGTTTTTGTAGATAGCGATTCAGGCTATGCACCGCCTCATCAATCTGAATCTGGGCTGACTCTAAGGCCTGACTGATATCGCTGAGTGCGGAGTCGTGCTCTGCTAATGCGCTCATATTGGTGCTGGCTTTAGACAAGGTTGATTCAACGGAGTTGTCTGCATCACTAAGTGCATCGATTGCCTCTTGGCAACCGCTAATAATTTTTGCGCCATTGGCCAAACGAGCATGTTCGCTCTGGATGGCGGTCCATTCACCCTCTTGCGGTGAGAGCTCAGTGAGCTCCTCTAGCTGCCATTCCAGACGTTCACGCTCACGTTCGATGTCTTGCCCAGCGTTTTCTGCTTGCTCTAAGCGACGGCGAGAATCATTGAGCGCTTTGAATAGTTGTGTAACTTCAACAACTAAGTCCATGTGATTGGCATGGCGATCTAGCAGCTCGCGTTGCGCACCACCTTTAAGCAATAGTTGATGGGCGTGTTGCCCATGAATATCTACCAGCTGATCGCCAGCTTCTCGCAGTTGTGCCAAGGTTGCCACGCTGCCATTGATAAATGCGCGGCTGCGGCCATTGGCTTCTACCATTCTTTTTAGGAGCAGGTTTTGGCCTTCATCTTCCGTCGGGAAACCTTGTTCATCCAGCCAAAGATTGAAGTGCGCAATTTGCTGGGGATCAATGCGAAAGAGGGCGCTAATTTCAGCGCGATTACAGCCTTCACGAATTTGACTGCTATCTGCGCGTTCACCTAAAACCAGACTGAGGGCGTCTAAGAGAATAGATTTACCGGCGCCCGTTTCGCCAGTGAGCACGGTAAAGCCAGAAGAAAAGTCTAGCTCTAGTTGATCAACAATGACAAAGTCGCGAAGCGATAGGGTTTGAAGCATGCCTTAGCGTACCGAATAATTCAACATTAGAATGTCGATGGATACTCATTCCAATGTAACTTCTCTCGCAAGGCTTTGTAGTCACTGTGGCTGCGAGGGTGAAGTAGGGTGATTGTTTTTTTAGATTGACTGACTTCAATAGTGTCGCCTGATTGCAAATTAGTTTGTGATTGCATGTCAAAGTTCACAATCACTTCTCTGCCATCAACTACCTCAATGCTCACCACAATATCTTGGGGCAATACGATCGGGCGGTTAGATAAAGAATGCGGTGCAATCGGTGCCAACAAAATTCCAGCTACTCGCGGATGCAGAATGGGTCCGCCAGCTGCAAGGGCGTAAGCAGTAGAGCCGGTAGGAGTTGACACAATCAATCCATCGGATCGCTGGTTGTACATAAATGAACCGTTAACTCGAACTGCGAGTTCAACCATTCCAGAAATTCCGGAGCGATTCACTACGACATCATTTAAAGCTAGGGCTTGATTAATCTCTTTACCATTGCGAAGTACAACAGCGTCAAGCAAGGTTCGCGTATCCGCTTCATAGTCACCGGCAATAATTTGCGGTAAGACTGTTTGGACGCTCTGAATGGGAATATCGGTCATATAGCCTAGGCGACCCATATTGATGCCGACGAGAGGCACATGACTGCCAGCCAGTTGACGCCCAATTCCAAGCATCGTCCCGTCACCGCCCAAAACTACTGCTAAATCAATGGCCCCTGCAAATTCTTCCACTTTTTTGATGGGATAGGCTGTTAGGCCTAGGTGGGTCGCAGTGGCGCTCTCGACAAAGACTTCACAGCCTAGCTGGGCTAGGAGTAGCGCTAGCTCGCTGATGCGCTCTTGCATGCCATCAGCTTGATATTTGCCGACAAGCGCAACCCGGCTAAATGCCTTTTTGCTGGAATTTGGGGATGGGCTTAACATATAACGATTAAACCATACGCATAAAATCCCTTCCACTATGGATGATCGTTCCCGCGCCTTACTGAAAACCCTCATCGAGCGCTATATCGAGGAGGGGCAGCCTATTGGCTCACGCACCCTATCTAGATTCTCGGGATTGGATCTTTCTGCGGCCACGATTCGCAATGTCATGGCGGATTTAGAGGAAATGGGCCTGGTGACTAGCCCCCACACTTCGGCCGGTCGTATCCCAACCCCTAGGGGCTATCGCTTGTTCGTAGATACGATGGTGACCGTTCGCCCTCTAGAAGAAATAGCTGCCCGCGAGATGGAAAAAGGGCTTTTGCCAGATTCTCCGCAAAGGGTGCTGAACTCCGCTGCGCAAATTCTGTCTAATTTGACCCATTTTGCTGGGGTCGTGATGACGCCAAAGCGGGCTCAAGTGTTTAAGCATATTGAATTTATGCGACTTGGAGAGGGCAAGATCTTGCTCATCATGGTGACCCCTGAAGGGGACGTTCAAAACCGCATCCTGCCAACCACGCAGGATTACACGCCAAGCCAGTTAGTCGAGGCAGGCAATTACATCAATATGCAGTTTGCCGGCAAGAGTTTTGCTGAGGTGCGGGCGCATCTCGCTTCCGATTTGGATAATTTGCGCACTGACATCTCTGGTTTAATGGCCTTAGCGTTGCACAGTGGCGTAAGTGATTACGGCATGGGTCAAGGAGATGTACTCTTATCAGGTGAGCGACGTTTATTGAATGTCGGTGACCTCAGCACCAATCTAGATAAGTTGCGTAAGATGTTCGACATGCTTGAGCAGAAATCAGTCTTGATGCAATTGTTAGATGTCTCAAGCCATGCTGATGGCATTCAGATTTTTATTGGTGGGGAAAGTGATTTGCTGCCATATGAAGATTTGGCGGTGATTAGTGCGCCTTACAGTGTTGATGGCCAAATCGTGGGAACTCTGGGTGTGATTGGGCCAACCCGCATGGCATATGATCGCGTCATCCCGATTGTCGACATTACTTCGAAGTTGTTATCGGGCGCATTGAGTTCTCCAATCAGCTTCTAATAACAATAATATTTTTTAGCTCTCTTTAATTCAGACGGATCCCCCTTGAATCAAAACCCCCACTTACGCCCTTCTAAGACAGCAGTTTTATTGCTGAACTTAGGTACACCTTCTGCACCAACAGCAAAAGCGGTGAGGGTGTACTTAAAAGAATTCTTATCTGATCCTCGCGTAGTTGAGATCCCACGGATTATTTGGTGGTGCATCTTGAACGGGATCATTTTGCCGATCCGCAGTAGCGCCTCTGCAAAAAAATACGCTTCGATTTGGCTGCCAAAATTGGGCTCCCCTCTGATGCATTACTCACGCCTGCAAGCAAAAGAACTAGGTGAGAAATTTGCTCATCACGGTCAAGTGGTACTGGTAGATTTGGCAATGCGCTATGGCCAACCTTCCACCCAGCAAGCCCTTGAAGCCCTTCAGGCGGAAGGCATGGAGCGTCTCTTATTATTGCCACTGTATCCACAGTACTCAGCGACAACTACCGCTTCCAGCTTTGATGAGGTGTTTCGTGTTCTCGGAACGTGGCGCAACCAACCTGAGCTGCGTTTGGTAAAGCACTATCACGACAACCCTGCGTATATTTCCGCGTTGCGTGATCAAGTGCTTAGCGCATGGGATAAAGACGGACGCCCTAATTTTGCCAGTGGCGATCGCCTGGTGATGTCATTTCACGGCTTACCAAAGCGTAATTTAATGAAGGGTGACCCCTACCATTGTGAGTGCTTAAAAACAGGCCGCTTGCTTGGCGAGTCTTTGGGTCTAGAGCCTGGGCAATACTTAGTGACCTTCCAATCTCGCTTTGGAAAAGCGGAATGGCTCAAACCCTACACTGCACCAACAATTGAAAAGCTAGGCAAAGAAGGGTGTCAGCGAGTGGATATTTTTTGCCCTGGCTTTCCGGCGGATTGCTTAGAGACCCTAGAGGAGATTGCTATGGAAGCGCGTGAGATTTTCCTGGAGCATGGTGGAAAAGATTACCGCTATATTCCTTGTCTTAATAGCAATCCAAAATGGATTGAGGCGATGTATGACATTGCCCAAGAGCATTTGTCTGGTTGGAGTTTGGGTGTGGAGTCTGATGCTCAATTGGTTGAGCGCAACCGCTTGGCCGAGTTAGCCAAGGCCAATATTGCTTAAACTCAATCGCACTTGAAATTGCCTTGATTGACCCCATATTGTTCAGAACTAGTGATTCTTAAAGAAAAGTGAATTTGCACCCATGACCCAAGAAAATCAAAACCCGTCTCCTGAGCAAGAAATTCCAGTTGCAGATATTCAGCCCGAAGGTGGCGCTGATGCAGCCCCTGCTGCTGCCGAAGTCAAGACTCCCGAGCAAGAAATTACTGAGTTAAATCAAAAGCTAACAGAGATGCAAGACAGCTACCTTCGCGCGAAGGCTGAAGGTGAGAATATTCGTCGCCGTGCTGCCGAAGATGTTTCTAAGGCACATAAGTTTGCGATTGAGAGTTTTGCCGAGCATCTGGTGCCAGTAACAGATAGCTTGTACGCAGCCCTGAACGCAGAAGCGGTGGATGCTAAAGCCTTCAAAGAAGGTCTAGAAATCACCCTCAAACAGCTACTCTCAGCTTTCGAAAAAGGCCGCATAACTGAGATTAATCCTGCTGTAGGTGAAAAGTTCGACCCTCACCACCATCAAGCAATTGCTTCAGTGCCATCAGACCAAGAGGCAAATACCGTAGTTTCAGTGCTCCAGAGGGGATATTCGATTGCTGATCGCATTCTGCGTCCAGCCTTGGTAACCGTAAGTGCACCCAAATAAGCTATTTCAGGCCCCAAATTAGGGGTTTTTGGCAAAGAAGTGAGATAAAAAAGGCAGATTTCTGCCTTTTTTGCTCTTTTAGCCCTTGAATTCCCTCTTTTTGACCCCATTTATTGAATATCGATTTATTCGCAGTTTTACGAAATTACACATAACTTAATTTTTTGGAGCCATTATGGGAAAGATTATCGGAATTGACTTAGGAACCACGAACTCGTGCGTTTCCGTTGTTGAAAACAATGCACCTAAAGTTGTCGAGAACGCCGAAGGCGGCCGTACAACTCCATCCATCATTGCTTACGTAGAAGATGGCGAAGTATTGGTTGGCGCGCCTGCAAAACGCCAATCCGTTACTAACCCTAAAAACACGATCTACGCGGTAAAGCGTTTAATGGGTCGTAAATTTACTGATGCTGAAGTGCAAAAAGACATTGGTTTGATGCCTTACAAAATTGTTCAAGCGGACAACGGTGATGCATGGGTTGAAGCGCGCGATAAAAAAATGGCGCCACAACAAGTCTCTGCAGAAATCCTGCGCAAAATGAAAAAGACAGCCGAAGATTACCTCGGCGAAGAAGTGACTGAGGCAGTGATTACTGTTCCTGCTTACTTTAACGATAGCCAACGCCAAGCAACTAAAGATGCAGGTCGTATCGCTGGTTTGGACGTGAAGCGCATCATCAATGAGCCAACTGCAGCAGCATTGGCATTTGGCCTCGACAAACAAGACAAAGTGGATCGCAAGATTGCTGTGTATGACTTAGGCGGCGGTACATTTGACGTATCCATTATTGAGATTGCTAACGTGGATGGTGAGAAGCAGTTTGAAGTGCTTTCCACTAACGGCGATACATTCTTAGGTGGTGAAGACTTTGACCAACGCATCATTGATTGGATCATCGCTGAGTTCAAGAAAGAGCAAGGCGTTGATTTGAGTAAAGACGTATTGGCCTTGCAGCGTTTGAAAGACGCTGCTGAAAAAGCCAAGATCGAATTGTCATCTGCGCAACAAACTGAAATCAATTTGCCATACGTGACTGCTGATGCAAGCGGTCCTAAGCATTTGAACTTGAAGCTCACTCGCGCTAAGTTAGAGTCTTTGGTAGAGGAATTGATCAACCGTACGGCTGGTCCTTGCTTAACTGCAATTAAAGATGCTGGTGTGAATCCTGCTGAAATCGATGATGTGATCTTAGTTGGTGGCCAAACCCGTATGCCTGCTGTTCAGGACAAGGTAAAAGAGATTTTCGGTAAAGAGCCACGCAAAGACGTAAACCCAGACGAAGCCGTTGCTGTTGGTGCTGCGATTCAGGGTTCTGTCTTGTCAGGTGATCGTAAAGACGTATTGCTCTTGGACGTAACTCCATTGTCATTGGGTATCGAAACCTTGGGCGGCGTGATGACCAAGATGATTCCAAAGAATACGACTATTCCTACTAAGCATTCACAGGTGTATTCCACAGCGGAAGACAACCAGCCTGCGGTGACGATTAAGTGTTTCCAGGGTGAGCGTGAAATGGCGGTTGCTAACAAATTGCTCGGCGAGTTTAATTTGGAAGGTATTGCTCCAGCACAGCGCGGTATGCCGCAAATTGAAGTGACCTTTGATATTGATGCCAACGGTATTTTGCACGTGACTGCAAAAGACAAAACCACTGGCAAAGAGAACAAAATCACCATCAAGGCAAACTCTGGTCTGACCGAAGAAGAAATTCTGCGCATGGTGAAAGATGCTGAAGCGAATGCCGATGAAGATAAAAAAGCATTGGAATTGGTAACCGCACGCAATACTGCTGATGCTTTAGCTCACTCAACCAAGAAAGCCTTAGAAGAGCATGGCGCTTCTTTAGAAGCATCCGAGAAGGAAGCGATTGAAGCTGCCTTAAAAGGACTGGATGAAGCAATCAAAGGTAGCGATAAAGCTGCCATTGAAGCAAAGACCGAAGCTTTGGGTAAAGCAAGTCAGAAGTTAGGCGAAAAAGCCATGGCCGCTGAACAGGCTAAGGCTGGTGGCGGTGCTGCTCCTGGCGCAGCTCCTGGTGGAGCACAAGCTGCTGCGCCGGATGCTGACGTAGTGGATGCTGATTTCAAAGAAGTGGATGACAAGAAGTAATCCCGGATATTGAAAGCCATTTAACGTAGTTTAGAAGTACTTAAATAACAAGTCGGCCTCGTGCCGACTTGTGTCATTCAGGTTGTTGAGAGGAATTTTGTGCCTAAAAGTAAACGCGATTATTACGAAGTGCTTGGTGTTGCGAAAGGTGCCAGCGATGAAGAGCTAAAAAAAGCTTATCGGAAGATGGCCATGAAGCATCACCCCGATCGCAACCCCGATAGCAAAACAGCAGAAGCCCAATTTAAAGAAGTTAAAGAAGCTTACGAAACATTAACCGATCCCAATAAACGCGCTGCTTATGATCAATATGGTCATGCGGGCGTTGATCAGTCTAGTGGTTTTGGCGGCGGCGGTTTCGGTGGCAGCGGTGGTTTTGCGGACGCATTCGGTGATATCTTCGGCGATATCTTCGGTCAAGGCGGCGGACGACAGTCAGGGCCGCAAGTCTATAAAGGCGCTGATTTACGTTACAACATGGAGATCACTCTCGAGCAAGCGGCCGAGGGTTACACCACTCAAATTCGGGTGCCAAGCTGGAGTAATTGCAAACCATGTCATGGCACTGGCGCAGAGCCTGGTAGCAAGGCTGAGAGATGTACGACTTGCGATGGCCACGGCCAAGTCCGGGTACAGCAAGGATTCTTCTCGATGCAGCAAACTTGCCCTAAGTGTCGCGGCACGGGCGAGTACATTCCTAAGCCATGCAAAACTTGCCATGGCAGTGGTAAACATAAAGAACAAAAAACACTGGAAATCAAAATTCCTGCGGGTATTGATGATGGCATGCGTGTCCGCTCAGTCGGTAACGGTGAACCAGGGGTGAATGGCGGACCATCCGGCGATCTCTATGTAGAAGTCAGAGTTAAACCCCATAAGGTATTTGAGCGTGATGGTAGTGATTTGCATGTACAAATGCCCATTTCCTTTACAGCCGCAACGATTGGCGGGGATATTGAAGTGCCAACCCTTTCGGGGCGCGTAGAGTTCCCGATTCCTGAAGGTACGCAGACTGGTAAAACATTCCGTTTGCGCAATAAAGGTATTAAAGGTTTGCGCTCCACCTTGGTTGGTGATTTGTTTGTTCACGTAGCGGTAGAAACACCAGTCAAGTTGACTGATGAGCAGAAAAAATTACTGCAGAAATTTGATGACAGCCTTAAATCGGGCGGGGATAAACACAATCCCCATCAAAAGGGATGGTTTGATGGGGTAAAAAGTTTTTTTAGTTAACTAGTAGTTCAAGCTTATCCAGCAAAGCCGTGTTCGGGTCCGGGAAATTTTCCGGATTTCACTTCTCGAACATAGGCTTTGACTGCTGCCTCAATAGAGGCATGACCTTCCAGAAAGTTTTTAACAAACTTCGGCGGCTTACCGGGGCTAATGCCCAGCATATCTTGCAGTACCAATACTTGCCCTGAGCAATCTGCGCCTGCCCCAATTCCAATGGTGGGGATAGAGAGGGACTCCGTAATGTGTCTTCCAAGGGAGGCTGGAATAGCCTCGAGCACAATCATCTGGGCGCCAGCTTGTTCGCAAGCAATAGCTTGTTCCAGCATTAGACTGGCTGCATCTTTAGACTTGCCTTGAACTTTGTAGCCACCCAGGATGTGAACGGACTGAGGTAGCAAACCAAGGTGAGCGCAAACGGGCACGCTACGCTTCACTAAATATTGAATGATGTCGATTTGCCAATCGCCACCTTCGAGCTTCACCATATCGGCACCAGCACGCATGAGTTCTGCTGCTGAATCTAAGGCTTGAGCGGGATCTCCATAGCTAGCGAAGGGAAGATCGGCGATTACAAAAGCATGTGAATTTGCCCGAGCCACACATTCCGTGTGATACGCCACCTGCTCTACAGTTACCGGCGTAGTGCTTGAGTGTCCCTGAATTACATTGCCCAAGGAGTCGCCAATCAGAATGGTCTCCACTCCACAGCGGTTCAACAACGCGGACATCGTTGAATCGTATGCCGTCAGCATCGTTATTTTTTCACCCTCGGCACGCATCGAGAGGAGTTTAGAAATCGTAATTGGCTTTTCGCCTTGCAAGTAACCCATGGCGTGAGTTTAATGAATTAATGCGTAGATTGGCTATAAACGTCTTTTTCACCGCAATTACAGTTGCGGCAAGGGAGTTTTTCAATACGCTGGTCGGCAACTTGAGGCAAATAGGCCTTGAGTTCACCCCAGTTCGGCAAAAAGAAGTCGGGAGCAATTTCTAGGAGTGGCAGCAAGACAAATGAGCGCTCAATGATTTTGGGATGAGGGAGGGTTAACTCAGAATCTCCCTGAGAGACGCCCTCAAAGGACAGAATGTCTAAGTCTAAGGTGCGCGGTGCATTGGTATAGGGGCGCTCACGACCAAATTCTTGTTCAACGGCTTGGCAGACATGCAATAGGCCATAAGGGCTTAGTTGGGTCTCAATCTCAATCACCGCGTTGATATAGTCGCCACCAGCAGCCTGAAAGGGTGCGCTTTGATAGAAACAGCTTTTGGCAATGATCTGGAGTTCACAACGCTGCGCAAGGCAAACAATCGCGTCAGTAATGAGCTGACGCGTGTCACCGATATTGCCACCAAATCCGATAAAAGCTCGAGCCATGCGCATCCCAAACGAGAAATAAAGCGATACGAAACTACGGAAACTACTTTACTGAATTTTTCTCAGGCCTGCTTAGTCTGCTGCACCTTCGGTGGGCGCGGCAACTTTGGCTTTTCTGCGACGGCGTCGCTTGGTAGGTGATGCGCTATTGCCACTCTCGTTCTTGACGCTAGCCATTAAGGCTTCTTGGCCCGTAGGATCTGCAGCAATAAAGCTAGTCCACCACTCACCTAAGGCTGGATTTTTCTCACCAGTAGCGCAACGGAGCAGCATAAAGTCATAACCCGCTCTAAAACGTGGGGACTCAACCAGGCGATAAGGGTAGCGGCCAACACGCTTTTCAAAGCGGGGTTGCATAGACCAGATTTCTCGCATATCACTTTCAAAGCGACGCTGGATGACCATGCCACTGCTTTGGCTGGCAATGGTTTCATCCATCGCATCATGCAGTGCTGGGATATTGGAAACCCCTTTGGCGATATTTTTTTTCCAGTTACTCAGGAGATCTGGCCACAACAAGGTAGCAAACAAGAATCCGGCTGACACACTCTTACCAGATTGAATGCGTTCGTCGGTATTAGCTAAAGCAATGCGAACAAAATCATTCGCCTCTTTAGAGTCTGCTTTGCTGTCCAGAATATGGTCAAGCAAGGGAAGGAGGCCATGGTGTAGTCCAGCTTCTTTTAATCCCTGAATAGCAGCCCATGAGTAACCTGACATGAGGAGCTTGAGAATTTCATCAAACAGTCGCGCTGAAGGAACATCATGAATCAGTTTGCCTAATTTGGCGATCGGTGCGCGTGTTGCTGCATCCAGTGTGAAGCCCGTTTTAGCGGCAAAGCGAATTGCACGCAACATCCGAATCGGATCTTCGCGATAGCGCTTAGCGGGATCACCAATCATGCGCAAGGTTTTCTTCTGCATGTCTGCCATACCGCCGTGATAGTCGAGCACGGTTTCAGTGGCAGGGTCGTAATACATCGCATTGATACTGAAATCTCGGCGCGCAGCGTCTTCATGCTGACTACCCCAAACGTTATCTCGCAAGATGCGGCCATTTTCAGCGACATGCTCTCCAGCGTTCTCCAGTAAGGCTCTAAAGGTGGATACCTCAATGATTTCCGGCTGGCCTTTGCCAAAAAAAGTGACGTGCACAATCTGAAAGCGACGACCAATGAGGCGCGCCTTACGGAAAAGTTTTTGTACTTGTTCTGGTGTTGCGTTGGTTGCCACATCAAAATCTTTGGGGCCAATGCCTAAAGCCAAATCCCGTACAGCGCCCCCCACAATAAAAGCGTCGTAGCCGGCTTGTTGCAGAGTGTGTGTTACCTTTACTGCGTTTTTAGAAAGCAAGTGCGGATCAATGCGATGGGATTTTTTAGGAACCCGTTTTGGGGCACCAGAGGTGTGAGCGGCGGTATGTCGGACCATGGGGTCGCGACGCAAAATACGTTTAATAAATTTGGTAATCATGCAAACAGTTCAAGTATGGGCCAATTGCGTTTTGTGGCTTCGTCACGCAGGCGAGTATCCGGATTAGTAGCAACAGGATTGCTTACTTTTTCCAGGAGGGGTAAATCATTCATGGAGTCTGAATAAAAATAGCTATGTGGCAAGTGATCTAATGCTAAATCTTGACTGGCAAGCCAATCGTGCACTCGTTGAATTTTTCCTTCCCGAAAGTTCGGAATCCCTTTTACTTCGCCAGTGAAATTGGCAAGTGGGTTATCGCCCACGGTAGCGGGTTCGGTAGCAACAAGATGCTCAATACCAAAACTTTCCACGATAGGCCTTGTGACAAAGCTATTGGTGGCGGTGACAACGCAGCAAAGATCGCCAGCATCTTGGTGGCGCTTCACTAGATCAACTGCTTGTTGACGCAACTGGCCGGTAATGACTTCTTCCATGAAGGCGTCATGCCATTCTTTCAGTTGGGCTCGGGAATGTTCTGAGAGTGGCTTTAAAGCAAAGCGAAGAAATTGCTGGATATCGAGCTTGCCATCTTTGTAGTCCTGATAGAAGCGCTCATTTTGCTGCGCATAGAATTTGCTATCCACCACACCAATGCGCGCCAAGAACTGACCCCATTCGTAATCGCTGTCGCAGGGAAGGAGGGTGTGATCTAAATCGAAGAGTGCTAATTGAGTCATTAATATTTATTTGGGCTGCAAGAGCTCTCGTACAAGAGGCAAGGTGACAGCACGTTTTGTTTCTAGTGAGTAAGCATCCAAAGCATCCATCAAGGCCATCAGGTTCGGCATATCCCGATAAAAGCGATTGAGTAGCCAAGGCAGTACATCTGGTGATAAAACCAAGCCACGCGCTTGCGCTGCTTGTTGTAATGCTTGTATTTTCTCATCATCGCCCAAAAGATGGGTTTGAAAGATTAAACCCCATCCCAGGCGGGTACGCAGGTCTTCTCTGAGCCTTAAAGCGCCAGGGGCAGCGTTGCCTGCCATGAAAATATGAACCCCTTTGCTGCCTTGAATGGCGTTCAGAATACGAAATAAAGATGCCACTAAGCGTTCATCAAGTCGATCCACGTCATCCACAGTGATTACAGAGGGTTTATCGCTTGCACAGAGAGTGGATAGGTTTTCTTCTAGGCGCACCCAAGAAATCGGTTCATTGGGGGTAAGAGGAAAGTGCTCCAGCCCTAGTTGCTGAGCGGCGTTACCAATTGCGCTGAGTAAATGGGTGCGACCAGAGCCCTCAGGGCCCCACCAATACATCCAGCGTTGATTTAAGGGGTTCTCACTTACTAATCTTGGGGTGTTCACTTGCCAGGATTTAGCTAAATCCAACAAAGCAGAGTGCAGCGCTAGATTTTCCCCAGCTAAAAAATTATTTAAGCTGGGTGTGGGGATATGGCTGATATCGAGAGCAAATTGCCGTGGCAGTGGAGTGTTATTCATTGCTGCAGAAATTTACTTTTGGTACCACGGGCTTTGGGTATACCGTGACCAGCCATACTGAAGTAGAACCAAACCTACTGCACTGGTTGGCAATGCTAGGAGCACTCCAAAGAAGCCAAATAATTTTCCAAATAACAACAAGGCAAACAGCACGGCAACGGGATGCAGTCCAATCCGCTCGCCCACTAGGCGTGGTGTTAGAAAGAAGCCTTCGATGAATTGGCCGAGACCATACAGCACCAGGACACCAATGATTGCACCACCAGGCCCAAATTGCAGAAGGGCTGCCAAGATCGCCAAGGTGAAGCCTAAGGTGATCCCAATGTAGGGAATCACAATCATGAGCGCAGTGAATACACCTAATGCCACAGCGCCTTTAATTCCAATGATACTTAATCCAGCACTGTAGAAAATAGACATGATGGAAATAACAATCAACATGCCCCTGAGATATTGGGAGAGCAAACCATCGGCATGCATGGCGAGATGGTGAATGGTTTCTTGCGCGCGTACTGGAACAATCGATTTGACTAGTTTGAAAAAATGGTCCCAGTCGATCAATAGATAAAACATCACAAATAGCGTCAGTACTGCATTAACGAATCCGGTAATAACTGAGCTGCCCGACATCAACACTGTTTCTAGTGTGGATGTCATCAACGCATCGGAATTGTCATTTAGGTGTTCAGTAATCTTTTGAGTGGCGCTCGACTTGAGGGTGCTCCAATCCACATCAATTTGAAATTCACTTAACTTGGGCCCAAGCCAAGATTGGGTATTTTGGATCCATTCTGGAAATTGAGCCTTGATGAGGGGAATTTCGGTTTTGAGGAGGGTAATAAACAGGCTCAAAATCAAAAAACACACTCCCAGGCCAATAATCATGGCAGTTGCAGCTGCAGCTGCGCGGGGTAGGCGATGCCTCTCAAGCCACAAGCAAACTGGGCGCAAGGCGTAAGCCAGAATAAATGCAGTCAGAAAAGGGGTAAAAATTTCAGCCATCGTGCTCGAATCCTCTAGAATTCAATGATTCTACCGACCAAGTAGTGTTTTTTACTAATCTTCTATCTCTGCCATGACCTCATCTACTAATTCTTCCTCAAAAGGCCTTTCCTACCGTGACGCTGGCGTCGATATTGACGCTGGGGATGATTTGGTAGATCGCATTAAGCCTTTGGCTAAGAAAACCATGCGTGAAGGTGTGCTAGCTGGGATTGGCGGCTTTGGCGCTCTCTTTGAAGTGCCTAAGCGCTATAAAGAGCCAGTTTTGGTATCTGGTACTGACGGTGTTGGCACGAAGCTGAGACTGGCCTTTGAGTGGAATCGTCACGATACGATCGGCCAAGATTTGGTGGCTATGAGCGTGAATGACATTTTGGTTCAAGGTGCCGAACCCCTCTTTTTCTTGGATTACTTTGCTTGTGGCAAGCTCACTGTTGATACAGCTGCAACTGTGGTTGGTGGCATTGCAATGGGTTGTGAGTTGTCTGGCTGCGCCCTCATTGGCGGCGAAACTGCTGAGATGCCTGGTATGTATCCTCCTGGTGAATACGATTTAGCAGGCTTTGCAGTTGGTGCTGTTGAAAAATCCAAAATCATTACTGGTGCAACGATTACTCCTGGTGATGTCGTTTTGGCAATTGCTTCAAGCGGGGCACATTCCAATGGTTATTCATTGGTTCGCAAAATTATTGAGCGTGCTGGTGCAAAACCGACTGATGATTTGGGTGGACGTCCCTTGGGTGATGTGGTGATGGCTCCAACACAAATTTATGTGAAGCAGTTGCTGAAGTTGATCGGTGAGATCAATGTGAAGGGTATGGCTCACATTACTGGTGGTGGTTTAGTAGACAACGTGCCACGTGTACTCCCAGAAAATACGCAAGCCGTATTGCATCGTGATAGCTGGCAAATGCCAGAGCTTTTCCGCTGGTTGCAGATGAAGGGTGGCGTAGCGGATGCAGAAATGGTGCGTGTATTTAACTGCGGCATTGGTATGGTGGTGATTGTGTCTGCTGATCAGGCGGATGTTGCAATCCAATCCCTCAAGGCTGAAGGTTTACATGCTTGGATTGTTGGCGAGGTTGTAGAGCGTCCAGCTGGTGCTCCACAAACAATCGTTATTTAATACTCGGCAAAAGTCTATTTACCTATGCTTTGCTTGCAATAGTCCAAGGCTGCATTCAACTCAGTTGGATTGAAGGGGTCGAAAGTCTTTCTTCCGGCGATTGCGCGCAACCAAGTCAACTGCCTTTTCCCTAATTGCCTTGTGGCAGCCAGCGCTTTATAACGCATCTCTTCTTGGTCGACTTCGCCATCCAAATATTCCCAGACTTGTCGATACCCAACTGAACGAATAGCAGGCAAGTCCGCATGCAGGTCTGGATTTTTTCTCAGCGCCTCAACTTCTTCTAGCAGTCCTCCGACTAGCATTTCATCAAAGCGTTTTTCTAAGCTCTGATGCAGGCGGGCGCGATCACTGGGCTCTAGGGATATCAGATCAATCCATGTGGGAATGGCTGAGCCCTCTCTACCATCCTCGCTTGGTGAATTTGCCAGCAGTTCAGACAAGGGTTTGCCAGTGATTTCGTAAACCTCTAATGCACGTTGTACGCGTTGAGAGTCATTGGGCTGTAAGCGTGCAGCGGTAACGGGATCTAATTTAGCGAGTTCAGTATGCATTGCAGGCCAGCCAATCGCTTTACCTTGCTCATCTAGGCGGGCGCGAATTTCTGGATCAGCTGGTGGCAGGGAAGAGAGGCCATGCGCCCATGCGCGCCAGTAGAGCATCGTGCCACCCACTACAACAGGAATATTTCCGCGACCACGAATTTCTTCACACAGTCGCTTAGCATCATTTGCAAAGCGCGCTGCAGAGTAGGATTCAGTTGGCTCTAGGATATCAATCAGGTGGTGTTGAACTGCTACTTGCTCTGCTTTGGTCGGCTTAGCGCTTCCAATATTTAGTCCGCGATACACCAAGGCGGAGTCCATGCTGATTAATTCAACGGTTTGACCAATGGATTTCGCATGTTCCGCTAATGCCATTGCGAGATAGGTTTTGCCTGCGCCTGTAGGGCCAACAATACACAGTATTGGCGCTTGATCAGGGGCATGCTTAGGCTGAATGTGGGGTTCAGTATGCATCCCCCATTATAGGAATGAAATGACGCAATCTGTATTGCTAGCCTGTTAATATCCTTGCAACGAATACCTGGAGCACGATTTGATCGACACCTTATTGCAGTTAGGCGATTTGCTATTACACATTGATCGTCATTTGGACGTGGTGATTCAGCAATACGGCTATTGGGCTTATGGCTTACTTTTTGCTATCGTTTTTGCGGAGACCGGATTAGTTGTAGCTCCATTTTTGCCGGGTGACTCATTGCTATTTATTGCCGGGGCCTACTGTGCTACTGAGCATTTTAATCTCTGGACTTTATGCATTGGATTGCTAATCGCTGCCATTGCTGGAAATACCGTGAACTACTTCATTGGCCGCTGGATCGGCAAAAGAATTTTTGCTAGCCAATCGCGCTGGATTGATCAAGCAGCTTTGCGCAAGACCCATTCTTTTTATGAGAAACACGGCGGTAAAACAATTATCGTGGCACGCTTTCTGCCAATCATCCGCACCTTCGCACCATTTGTGGCGGGTGTATCGGAAATGAATTTCTCGCGCTTTCAGTTATTTAATATTACTGGTGCACTTTTGTGGGTATTTGGACTGGTGGTGGCCGGTTACTTCTTTGGCAATATTCCCATCATTCGCCAGAACCTCAATGTCATCGTATTGATTGGTATTGGCGCAGCCGCTATTCCGATTGTGATGGCTGCTGTGTACAAACTCTTTCAGCGCAAAAAGAAATAAGCGCCAGCAATCAGCAATCCTTTTTGAGATTGCTGAACTTGAGTGCTTAATGCAGTTTAGTTTGGCTCTCGAGTGTAGCGATGTGCTCACGTATATCTGCCGCATCCTCTGCACCTGGCATCTCGCTTAAATATTGATGTAGGTCGGCTATAGCGGGGCGCACGTATTCAAGCTGGGCAAAGATTAAACCGCGGTCGCGAATTTCTTCATTCGAGTCTGGCAACAAAATCACTAGACGCTCCTGAATGCCGAGTAAGCGCTCCCAACGCTCGTCTTCTGAATAAATCATTTTGAGATTTCTCATAAAGCGCGAGAGAATTTCTCGAGAGCTAGAGGCGCGCAAGAAAATATTCAGAGGCAGGCTGAGTTCGCCGCGATAGCCTTTAGCGTCAAGGTAGGGGTCTAACATTTCCTGCAATTGATTCTTGGATAGCGAGTCACCGGTCAATGGGTCCATGATGATTTCACCTTGTTGCAAGGAGATGCGCATCATGAAGTGATTCGGGAAAGAGACTCCGCGAATATTCAAGCCAACCTGTTGGCCTAACTCCATCATTAGGATGGCTAAGGAGATTGGGATACCACGGCGATTATCAATGATCTGGTGGAGATAAGAATTCTCGGGCGCGTAGAAATCATTGGAATTAGGACCAAAACCCAAGTCGTTGTAAAAGAAATGCTTTAACAATTGCAGACGCTGAATCGGTGGGGTATCTGGGGTAATTTGTTTTTTGAGCTTATTGCCCCATTGATCAATCTGATCGAGCGCTCCCTGCACATCCAGGTCGGGATAGGCATGCTGTGCAACGGCTACCGCAGCCTCAGTTAAAGGGAGGTGTTCGTCTTCAGCAACTAAGGAGGTGAAATAGTCGAGTTGTTGTGTTGGCATATCAGCTATTTTGCATGACGCAGGAATTTTTGCCAGCGGATACCCACAAGGCCTAGGGCTCCAAAGTAAATCACTGCAGCGGCAGCAAGCCAAGCGGCCAGCAACCCAACCCTAGTCCAAGGAGTTTGCTGAAGTGCAATCCAATCATGCGCAGTCGCTGCGTAATACAGCAGGAATGAGAATGGAATTAAGGCAAGCAGTAACTGGCTCAAATACTTTAACCATGCAGCGCTGGGGAGGGCGCCACGACGATGCAGGCCTACCCACAGCAATGTCGCATTAAGGCAGGCGCCAGCACCAACTGAAAGAGCTAATCCGGCATGCCCGAGCCAAGGAACAAAAACCAAGTTGGCCAACTGCGTGGCTACTAAAACCAACAAACCAATTTTGACTGGTGTACGAATGTCTTGGCGTGAGTAAAAGCCTGGAGCCAAGATCTTCACCAAAATCAAGCCAATCAATCCAACTCCGTAGGCTGCCAATGCGCGCTGCGTCATCAGTACGTCTAGGGCGGTAAATTTACCGTAGTGATACAAGACTGCTGCAAGAGGCTCCCCAAAAATAAAGAGGGCAATTGCGCAAGGGGCGGCAAGTAAAAAGGTGAGTTGCAATCCCCAGATCAACAGTTCACCAGCATGAACTAAGTCATTTTTTGCATTTGCTTTACTCAGGCTTGGTAGTAAGACTGTTCCTAGCGCGACACCGAGAAGTGCTGTTGGAAATTCCATTAGGCGGTCGGCATACGAGAGCCAAGACACGCTACCAGTTTGTAAGCGAGAAGCAATATTGGTATTAATGATCAGTGAGATCTGAGCAACAGACACTGCAAAAACAGCCGGCCCCATTAATTTCATGACCCGTCTAGCGTCTGGATTTTGGATAGCGGATTTGATTGCGCCTGGCAATAGACCAACCCTGGGCAATAAGCCTAGGCGAGAAAGTGCCGGAATTTGAATTGCCAACTGCAGTACGCCGCCCAAAAGAACCCCGATGCTGAGGGCATAAATCGGTTGATCCAGATAGGGTGCCAAAAAGATGGCGCTGCCAATAAGGGCTAAATTGAGTAAAACTGGGGTAAATGCCGGAATAGCAAAGCGGCCAAAGGTATTCAGGATTCCGGCTGATAGGGAAACCATGGAAATGAGGCCGATATACGGAAACATGATTCGGGTCATGACTACGCTTGCCTCATAGGCTGGACCGCCTTCAAAGCCTGTAGCAATGGCCAGAATCAACAGGGGGGCGCCAACGACCCCAAGGAGTACTGTGAGCAGCAAAGCCCAGAATAAGAGCGTGGCAACGGCATTTACGAGGATTTGGGACTGTTTTACGTCGCCTTGGCTGGAAATTTCTCCCAAAATGGGCACGAATGCCTGGGAAAAGGCGCCTTCGGCGAAGAGTCGGCGCAGCAAATTGGGTAGTCTGAAGGCCACATTAAAGGCGTCAGTCCACTCCGAGGCCCCAAAACTACGGGCAATCAGGGTTTCCCGGAGGAGTCCAGTAATCCTGGAGAGCATCGTGAGGGAGCTAACCTTGGCGGCAGCAGAAAGCAGATTCATGGGCTAATTTTCCCCTATTTATCAAGCGGCTGGGCTTTTTTAGTCCTTTAATGTAAAATCTTGGGTTTTGGTGAGTCAGCTTACAAATTTGGCGAACCCACACAGAATTTTAGTTAACCGTATTTTGTATTTTTTATATAGCAAGGTTTAAAGATGGCCAATACCGCACAAGCGCGTAAACGCGCACGGCAGGCAGTAAAACAGAATGAACACAACTCTAGCTTGCGTTCAAAGCTCCGCACTTCCATCAAGGCAGTTCGTAAAGCAATTGAAACTGGCGACAAGGCTGCTGCAGCTAAAGTGTTCGCAGCAACTCAATCAACAATCGATAAGATTGCTGATAAGAAGATTGCTCACAAAAATACTGCATCACGTCAGAAGTCACGTTTGTCTGCAGCTATCAAGGCAATGGCAGCGTAAGACTTATATAGTTTTAGGCAGGCTCTAGAGTGATCTGGGCCTAAGCCCGCTCCTTATCAGGGCGGGTTTTTGTTTTTAGGACTGGGATTGCGAATTCGGTTCGAATTCGCAGGCTTCTTCGATTGGCAGGCTGTTGTCTTTGGCAAAGTTAATGACAAAGTCGAGTGCTCTCGGATCAAGCTCTCCTAGTCTGGTATCAATAACAACGCATTTCACTTTTGCAATTACCACTGGTCTGACATAGGGCGAGTAAGTGAAGCGGGGGTCGCCAGCATCGCCTGGCGGGCGAAAAGTGGCCATTACCCCGCAAAGACGTTCGGCCCAGTCACTGGGACGAAAAGGTTTGCCAGAAGTTGTAATGCCTTGAATGAAAAGCTTTTTGTGGTTCAAGTTGGCGTAGAAATCGTTGTAAGAAATAAGTGTTGCTCAGCCCTCTAGCTTAACAGTCTGAGAAGGCCTTAGGATGACTTTAGGAACTATTTTCGTGCAGTTCGATGCCCCAAACAAAAAATGCAAGCTAAAACTCTAGTAGAAAGCTCAACAATGACATCATTGGCAAAGCCTCAAGTGCCTGGCCAGGTTAAGCATTACTTGCAGTTTGCTGACCTGACACGCGAAGAGTACGACTATTTGCTCAAGCGCTCCGCATGGCTCAAGACCAAGTTCAAGAGTTATGAGACTTGGCATCCCTTGCACGATCGCACTCTGGCGATGATTTTTGAGAAGCATTCCACTCGTACTCGCCTCTCCTTTGAGGCGGGCATACACCAGCTTGGTGGACATGCCGTATATCTGAACACCCGCGACACCCAGCTGGGTCGTGGAGAGCCTGTGGAGGACGCTGCACAGGTGATTTCAAGAATGACTGACATCATCATGATCCGCACCTTCGGTCAAGAGATTATTGAGCGCTTTGCAGCCAATTCTCGTGTGCCTGTCATCAATGGCCTTACCAATGAATACCACCCCTGCCAAGTATTGGCCGATATCTTTACCTTTGTAGAGGCGCGCGGCCCAATCCAGGGCAAAACAGTCGCTTGGGTAGGTGATGCCAACAATATGGCTTACACCTGGATCCAGGCTGCCGAATGCTTGGATTTCCAGATTCGCTTCTCTGCGCCGGTCGGTTATCAGTTAGATGCCTCTCGATTGACTGAAAAGGCTTTGAAACACCTGACTGTTTGTGCTGATCCAAAGGATGCTTGCAAAGATGCTGATTTAGTAACAACTGATGTCTGGACCAGCATGGGTTATGAGGATGAGAATACTTCTCGTATGACTGCTTTCAAAGACTGGATGGTTGATGAAGAGTTAATGGCATTGGCTAAGCCGGATGCATTGTTCATGCATTGCTTGCCAGCACATCGCGGTGAAGAAGTGTCTGCTGAAGTGATTGATGGTCCTCAAAGCATTGTTTGGGAAGAGGCAGAAAATCGCTTACATGTTCAAAAGGCCTTGATGGAATACTTGCTCTGCGGGCGTTTGGATTAATTTTTTTTAAGTAATTTATCTTGGTAAGTTGTTAATTAATTTTTTGATTGAATAAAAATCATGTCTGATATTAAAAAAGTAGTTCTAGCGTATTCCGGTGGTCTTGATACCAGTGTAATCTTGAAGTGGCTTCAAGATACCTATCAATGCGAGATTGTTACTTTTACTGCTGACTTGGGTCAGGGTGAGGAACTTGAGCCAGCGCGTGCTAAAGCCTTGCAGTTCGGCATCAAGCCAGAAAACATTTTTATTGATGACTTGCGTGAAGAGTTTGTGCGCGACTTTGTATTTCCTATGTTCCGCGCCAATACCATTTATGAGGGCGAGTACCTGTTAGGCACTTCCATCGCGCGTCCATTGATTGCCAAGCGTCAAATTGAGATTGCTCGTCAGACTGGTGCGGACTCTGTATCGCATGGTGCGACTGGCAAAGGTAATGACCAGGTACGTTTTGAGCTGGGTTACTACGCACTCGAGCCAGGAATCAAAGTAATTGCTCCCTGGCGTGAGTGGGATCTCCTCTCTCGTGAAAAATTGATGGCCTATGCAGAAAAGCATGGCATTCCAGTTGAGATGAAGCATAAGCAGGGCGGGTCACCTTATTCAATGGATGCCAATCTCTTGCATATCAGCTACGAAGGTCGTCACCTCGAGAACCCGAATGCGGAGGCAGAAGAATCGATGTGGCGTTGGACGGTATCTCCCGAGAAGGCTCCTGACGCCCCAGAAATTATTGAAATTGAATTCCGCGCTGGTGATCCAGTGGCAATTAATGGCAAAGCTTACAAGCCGCATGAGTTATTGGCTGAGCTCAATCGCATCGGTGGCATGCATGGCATTGGTCGTCTTGACTTAGTCGAGAACCGCTTTGTTGGCATGAAGAGCCGTGGCTGTTATGAAACCCCTGGCGGCACTATTTTGTTAAAAGCGCACCGCGGTATTGAGAGTATTACTTTGGATCGTGAAGTAGCTCACCTTAAAGATGATTTGATGCCACGCTACGCCAGCTTGATCTACAACGGTTTATGGTGGGCGCCAGAGCGTCTGGCTCTGCAAACCTTGATCGATCACACGCAACAGATGGTCAATGGTGTTGTGCGTCTGAAGCTTTACAAAGGATCTGTATCGGTGATCTCACGTGACTCGGCGAATACTTTGTTTGATCAGACAATCGCCACCTTTGATGATGACGGCGGTGCTTATAACCAAGCGGATGCCGGTGGATTTATTAAGCTCAATGCTTTACGTATGCGGATTGCTGAAACTGCAAGACGCAAGCGTGCCAAATAATTTAGACAAACAACAAGCTAGTAATTCAAATTAGAAAGAATAAAGATGCAATTTGATCAAGTATCTGTAGGCAAAAAAGCCAATGTATTTTTCGATGGCAAGTGTGTATCCCATACCGTAACTTTGCCAAATGGTATTCGTAAGTCTGTTGGTGTAGTGTTGCCAAGCACTTTGCGTTTTGACCTGAGTACTAAAGAGATCATGGAGGTGGTCGATGGCAATGCTTTTGTTAGTATTAACGGTGCTCCAGAAGTTGAGTTCAAGGCCGGTCAAAGCTGGGAAGTGGAGAAGGGTGGTTATTTCATCATCCGTGCCGAGTCTCCAGTGCACTATGTTTGTCACTTTGAATAATTGAGTTTATTAGCAAGGGGATAATTTCTCTTGCGCCCAAAAGCAAACGCAGACTGAGGTCTGCGTTTTTTGTTTTATGACTACGGGCAGGCAGCCTTTTATTTCTTGGGTAAGCCCTGAATGATTGTGCCTGGCACAATCACCCTTTCTGAGAACCATTGCTTATTCATCTCAAGCGCATAACGCACAGCCGCTTTAGGGCAGTGGTTGTTGGTAGTCTCCGCTTGCATCTCTTCGATGTTGACGATCTTGCCGTCATCGGCAATGAAGGCAATCGACAGTGGAATCTTGGTGTTGTTCATCCAAAAGCAATGGCCTGCCTTTTGCTCGAAGATAAAGAGCATCCCTGAATTTGTTGGCATGCTGGTGCGATTCATGAGCCCAACTTCACGCGCCTTTGGCGTATCAGCTATTTCCGCCTGAATGCGGTAGATTCCAGCCTTGAGTTCAATGGTTGGTAGACCAACATTTTGCTGTGCAAAAGCAACGGCTGAAAAGATGCTGGCGATCACTGCAAGTGAGGAGGTGAATAGTTTGATGTTGGGTAAACGCATAGTGTTTTAATTGGTATGTGTGGGTGAGGGTAATTCTAAGGCAGGGCTAATGAAGTCAGAAAATGCAGACGAAAAAAAACCCAGGAACAAGTCCTGGGTTTTTAATAATGATCTAAAGCAGATTAAGCTGCTTGGATATTAGTAGCTTGTTTGCCTTTAGGGCCTTGGGTAATATCAAACGTTACCTTTTGGTTTTCCTTGAGGGTTTTGAACCCAGGCATTGTGATTGCGCTGAAATGCGCAAACAACTCTTCTTCACCATCATCAGGTTTGATAAAGCCAAAACCTTTTGCATCATTGAACCACTTAACAATTCCGGTCGCCATGCGAACTCCATTACATAAACTTAAAACAACCGTGATGAGGGTGAATACTTTTTAATCAGTCTCGCTCTACAACACGCCTAAATAGGACTTTAAATAAAGCCTACCCCCCTGATTGTTTGCCCTTTATGGTGGGGTGTCAAGGGGTTGGGCAAAGATAGTTACTTGTAAAGACCCCTTTTTTTATCGAAAAATGCCCCAATATGGGGTTAAGAGGCCTTTCTTGATGGTTTTTTGCAACAAAGCCCTCAAATCCAAATTTATATATCTGTGTTTAGAATGTTTCTCATGAGTCGTACAACGAAAAATCCGACGGTTGGCAGTCCAGGCAACCCCCACATTGAGGACACCATTCTTCTCGAAAAGCAGGCCGAGAAATTAAAGGCGCCTTCGATGTATAAAGTTTTACTATTGAATGACGATTACACGCCAATGGAATTTGTGGTGATGGTGATTCAGGAGTATTTTAATAAAGATCATGAGACGGCTACACGGATCATGTTGCAGGTTCATTTGGTTGGTAAAGGCATTTGCGGTGTATTTACACGTGATGTTGCGGCAACAAAAGTGCATCAAGTTATCGAGCTCTCCCGCGAAGCGGGTCACCCACTACAGTGCACTATGGAGGAAGCATGATTGCCCAGGAACTAGAAGTCAGTTTGCACATGGCGTTTGTTGATGCGCGAGCTTCAAGACATGAATTTATTACGGTCGAGCATTTGCTTGCTGCTTTGTTGGATAACGCAACTGCAGTGGAGGTCTTAAAAGCCTGCGCCGTCAATATTGCTGAGCTTCGCGCACAGCTCAAAAATTTTATTAATGACAATACCCCAGTTGTCCCCGGTAATGATGAAGTCGATACGCAGCCAACCTTAGGCTTCCAGCGTGTGATTCAACGCGCCATCATGCATGTGCAATCCACATCGAATGGTAAGAAAGAAGTCACTGGAGCGAATGTGCTCGTTGCTATCTTTGGTGAAAAAGATTCTCATGCGGTTTACTTCTTGCAGCAGCAAGGTGTAACTCGTTTAGATGTAGTGAACTTTATTAGTCATGGTGTGCGCAAAGATCAAACCGAGCATGTGAAACCTGCTGAATCTGCTCAAGAGACTGAAGAGGCTGGCTCAAGTGGCAAAGAGAGTCCTTTAGAGCAATACACCCAGAACCTCAATGTCTTAGCCAAGCAAGGCAAAATTGATCCGCTAATCGGGCGCGATAGCGAAGTCGAGCGAGTCATTCAGGTGCTTTGCCGTCGTCGCAAAAATAATCCCTTATTGGTGGGTGAGGCGGGCGTTGGTAAGACTGCAATTGCTGAAGGTCTAGCATGGCGCATTGTTAAGGGTGATGTACCAGAGATTTTGGCTGATGCCACAGTCTATTCATTGGACATGGGCACGCTATTGGCGGGCACTAAGTACCGTGGAGATTTTGAGCAACGCTTGAAAAGCGTTCTCAAGTCTTTAAAAGATAGTGCCCATGGCGTCTTATTTATTGATGAAATTCATACCTTGATCGGTGCGGGCGCTGCTTCTGGTGGCACATTAGATGCAAGCAACTTACTCAAGCCTGCTTTGTCGAATGGTCAGCTCAAATGCATTGGCGCAACCACCTTTACTGAGTACCGCGGCATTTTTGAAAAAGATGCGGCCTTGTCACGTCGATTCCAGAAGGTGGATGTCGTTGAGCCAACCGTTGATCAGACTGTACAAATCCTGCGTGGCCTCAAGTCTCGCTTTGAGGAGCACCACGGCGTTAAATATGCCGCCGCCGCTTTGGTAGCGGCCGCCGAGCTTTCTGCGCGCTACATTAATGATCGTCATTTGCCAGATAAGGCAATTGATGTGATTGATGAGGCTGGTGCCGCTCAGCGCATTTTGCCCAAATCCAAGCAGAAGAAAACCATTGGTCGTCCAGAGATTGAGGAGATCGTAGCGAAGATCGCCCGAATACCGCCACAGTCCGTCACTGTGGATGATCGCAGCAAGTTGCAAACGCTCGATCGCGACATTAAGAGCGTGGTGTTTGGGCAGGATCCTGCAATTGAGGCATTGGCCAGTGCTATCAAGATGACTCGTGCTGGTCTTGGCAAGATTGATAGACCGATTGGTTCCTTCTTGTTCTCAGGCCCAACTGGTGTTGGTAAAACTGAAGTTGCCAAACAGCTTGCATATATTTTGGGGATTGAGCTTCTCCGCTTTGATATGTCTGAGTACATGGAGCGTCATGCAGTCAGCCGTTTAATTGGCGCGCCTCCTGGCTACGTTGGCTTTGATCAAGGCGGCTTGTTAACTGAGGCCGTCAGCAAGAAACCGCATTGCGTTCTCTTGCTTGATGAGATTGAAAAAGCACATCCAGATATTTTCAATATTCTCTTGCAGGTAATGGATCACGGTACCCTCACGGATAACAATGGTCGTAAGACGGATTTCCGTAATGTCATCATCATCATGACAACCAATGCTGGTGCCGAAGCGATGCAGAAGTCCACTATCGGCTTTACCAATGCGCGTGAGTCTGGTGATGAGATGGCGGATATTAAGAAGTTCTTCACGCCAGAGTTCCGCAACCGTTTAGATGCGATTGTCTCCTTCAAAGCACTTGATGAAAGCATCATCATGCGCGTAGTTGATAAGTTCTTGATGCAACTAGAAGAACAACTACACGAGAAGAAGGTGGATGCAACGTTTAGCTCCGCATTGCGCGCACATCTTGCTAAGCATGGCTTTGATCCTCTCATGGGCGCAAGACCAATGCAGCGCATTATTCAAGACACCGTTCGCAAAGCGCTCGCTGACGAATTGCTATTTGGTAAATTGGCTCAGGGTGGTCATGTAGATGTCGACATCGATGCTGATGGCAAGGTGCAGCTAGAGTTTGATGCTCCAGCCCTTACCGGCAAGGCACCCAAGGCTGATGTTGCACCAGTTGAGGAAATTTAAATTTCAATAGCTGTATAAGCGTTTGATGGAAAAGAAAAACCACCTGAGGGTGGTTTTTCTTTTGAGCAACGAGATTAATTCAGTATGGCTTTATGGCTCTTGCTTAGCCTCGGCCGGTACTTCCAAACCCGCTGGCCCCACGACTACTCTCTGTGAACTCTTCAACCACCTTGAGCTCTACTTGTTGTACAGGCATCACCACCAGCTGAGCCAAGCGTTCCATTGGCTCGAGCTTAAATGCCGCGGAGCCACGATTCCATGTGCTCACCATCAGTTGACCTTGGTAATCCGAATCAATTAGCCCTACAAGGTTCCCCAGTACGATGCCATGCTTATGGCCTAGGCCAGAGCGCGGGAGGATGAATGCTGCATATCTCGGATCTTCTACGTAGATTGCTAAGCCTGTCGGTACGAGCACTGTCTGTCCTGGCGCAATTTCAATGATCTCATCAATGCAAGCGCGTAAATCTAAGCCTGCGCTACCAGGAGTGCCGTATGCTGGTAATTGATCGCGCATACGCTCATCGAGAATTTTGACTTGAAGTTGTTGCATGGAAGTTCCTAAAGCGAGATAGAAATAATTGAAATGAAAGCGAGAAAGAGATTAGATTTTTTTTGCGACTAGCAGGATGAGCTGACGTGCAAGCTGGAGCTTTTCCGCCTTAGCAATTTTCTTGCTACCGCCTTCATCAATGATGAGGAGTTGGTTGAGGTCGCTACCAAAAGTATCTGGGCCAATATTGCCGACGACCATCGGAATGCCTTTGCGTTTACGCTTCTCTTCAGCATGTTTTTGGAGATCGGTAGATTCTGCTGCAAAGCCAACGCAGTATGGGTGTAACTTACCGCCTTTGGTTTTAACCGTCTTGGCAACATCGGCAAGGATGTCTGGGTTGGCCACAAACTCTAAACTTGGAGCTTGCTTACCTTGGCGCTTAATCTTGTCTTTAGCTGGTTTGGCAATGCCCCAGTCAGCGACTGCAGCAACGGCAAAGAAAATATCGCAGTCAGTAGATTGCATTGTGGCTGTATGCATCTCTTTAGCGCTAACTACATTGGTACGCGTAATTTTCCCTGTTGCAACTAATGGCGTATCTAGATCGCAAGGACCGGCTATGAGGTGAACCTCTGCGCCAGCCTCAACTGCTGCACGCGCAATCGCAAAACCCATCTTGCCTGAGCTGCGATTGGTGATGCCGCGAACGGGATCAATGGCTTCAAAAGTGGGGCCGGCAGTAATGAGAACCCGTTTGCCCGCTAATGGTTTTTTCTGAAAAAAGGCAATCAGTTGCTCGGTAATTTCTGCGGGTTCGAGCATGCGTCCAAAGCCGACCTCACCACAAGCCTGAAAGCCACTTGCTGGGCCAAGCAATGCAACGCCATCTTCTGTGAGACGCTGCGCACTTCTTTGTGTCGCTGCATGCTCCCACATTTGTTTGTTCATTGCCGGTGCTAATAGGAGCGGGCAATCTCTTGCTAGGCACAGCGTGCTTAGCAAATCATCAGCCAAACCTAAAGAAAGCTTTGCCATGAGATCGGCACTTGCTGGGGCAATCAAAATTGCATCGGCCGCTCTGGAAAGTTCAATGTGGGCCATATTGTTGGCAATGCTGCTATCCCACTGACTGGTGTAAACCGGATTGCCTGTGAGTGCTTGCATGGTGACTGGCGTCACAAACTGCTGAGCAGCTTCTGTCATCACTACTTGGACGCTGGCACCCTCTTGCATCAACTGGCGCGCTAGCTCGGCAGACTTATAGGCTGCAATGCCACCAGAAATGCCTAGAACGATTTTCTTATTTAAAAGTGATTGCATGGCGCCAGCTTAAAGGGATTGGGAGGTTTTGCCAAATGACTTGCGTAGCTCGCCCCAAATAATGAGGGCTGCACCAATACAAATAGCGCTATCAGCAATATTGAAGGCTGGCCAATGCCAGTTGGCGTAATGTAGGTCAATAAAGTCCACTACAGCGCCATACATGATGCGATCGAGGACATTGCCTAGTGCGCCACCCAGGATCAGACTAAGAGCCCAGCAGAGCATTTTGTCGCCCAAGCTCTTGTGCAGCAGCCAAATAATATAAGCAGAAGCTGCTAGGCCAAGGATGGTGAAGAACCAGCGCTGCCAGCCAGATCCCTGCGCTAAAAATGAAAACGCTGCCCCTGGATTAAATAATAGGAGCCAATTCATAAATGGCAAAACAGGTTTAGGCACTCCCAACTGCAAATTGCTCAAGGCTGACCATTTGCTCAGTTGGTCTAGTAATAGCGCAATGATTGCAATAGCTAGATAACGGAGAAAAGATAGGTTTGTAGTCATGATGTTGTGGTGGTCTGTGTGCTGTCTTGTTTATGCAAACAAGCGTGCTTCGCCATCCCCAAAAAGATTGCTAATGCAGCGACCGCACAACTCTGGATGTTCCGCATTAGCGCCAACATCTTGAGTGTGATGCCAGCAGCGACCACATTTCTTATATTGACTGCCACGTACCAACACTTCTAGGCCCTCATTGCTGAGTTGGAGATTTGCGCTAGAAGTAATAGTGACAAAGCGTAAGTCATCTTCAAGAGAATGCAAAATTGCAAAATCGACATCACCTACTTTAATAGTGAGTTCCGCTTGTAAGGATGAACCTACATTGCCAGCTTCACGCTCAATCTCAATCGCCTTGGTGACTTCAGAGCGAATTTCACGAATACGATTCCATTTGGCGAGCAGCTCTGTTGCTTGAACAATTTCGGGGAAGGTGCCAAACTCTTCCATGAAGATGGATTCACTTGGTTTCTCACCTGCACCCTGTGGGAATGCCAACCAAGCTTCTTCAGCAGTAAAAGAGAGGAATGGTGCCAACCATTTCAGTAGGTTGCGAGTGATATGGAAAAGCGCATTTTGTGCGGCACGACGCTCTTTCGAATCCGGAGCATTTGTATAGAGGCGGTCTTTCAGAATATCTAAGTAGAAGCCACCCAAATCTTCTGAGCAGAAAGTGAGCATGCGCGCTACAGCAGGTTGGAATTCGTAAGCTTTGTAGTGCGCTTGTACGTCTTGCTGTAATTGATTGGCAAGGGCAACGGCATAACGATCAATCTCTAGCCATTCACTTGAAGGCATCGCATCCTTGCTGGGATCAAAGTCAGATAGGTTGGCCAGCAAGAAACGCAATGTATTGCGAATGCGACGATAGCTCTCCACTACGCGTTTCAGAATCTCGTCCGAGATGGTCATCTCGCCGGAGTAATCAGTGGAGGCTACCCACAGACGAATAATCTCTGCCCCTAACTTGTCAGCAACTTGCTGCGGGGCAATCACGTTGCCCACAGACTTACTCATCTTGCGACCTTGGCCATCCACAGTAAAACCGTGAGTCAGGAGCGCTTTATAAGGCGGCTTGCCATCCAGCATGGCGCCAGTCAGCAAAGAAGAGTGGAACCAACCGCGATGTTGATCTGAGCCTTCAAGATACAAGTCGGCTAAACGACCATCTGCATTCTCGGCTTCTGGACGATAGAGCTCATCCCGATGCGAACCACGAATAACGTGCCAATGGGTGGTGCCGGAGTCAAACCACACATCCAAAGTGTCACGATTCTTTTCGTATTGAGCCGCTTCCTCGCCAAGTAGCTCAGCCACTTCCAGTTTTTGCCAGGCTTCAATACCTTCTTTTTCAATACGCTTAGCAATTTCTTCCAGCAATTCCACCGTGCGGGGATGTGGTTCACCGCTTTCCTTGTGAACAAAGAAAGCCATTGGGACGCCCCATTGGCGCTGACGTGACAAAGTCCAATCCGGACGATTGGCAATCATGCTGCTCAAGCGCTGCTTACCCCACGCTGGGAAGAACTCAGTATTTTCAATGCCAGCTAATGCTGCTTCGCGCAGACTCGCTTTTCCATCGGATGGTTTTTTGTCCATGCTCGCAAACCACTGAGAAGTCGCGCGATAAATAATCGGTGACTTATGGCGCCAGCAGTGCATATAAGAGTGGGTATAAGTCTTATCTCTGAGCAGGCTCCCTGCTTCACGCATTGCTTCCACAATCTTGGGATTGGCTTTCCAAATATATTCATTTGCAAAGAGTGGTAGCCAAGAAGCATAGACACCATTCCCCATCACTGGGTTCAAGATGTCTTTATCGGCCAGCTTGTTTGCCTTGCAGGACTTAAAGTCTTCCTCACCATAGGCTGGTGCGGAGTGCACTACACCAGTACCGGTGTCGAGCGTCACATATTCTGCGGGGTAGATTGGGGAAAGGCGTTTGTACCCTTCATGCAATGGAGCAAGAGGGTGCCAGAATGAAATATTTGCCAACTGACTACCCAAGCAAGTGCCAATGACTTTGCCTTCAAGCCCGAAATCATCTAAGCAAGTTTCTACGCGATCTTCTGCCAAGATCAGCAACTTATCGCCAGTGTCTACCAAGGCGTAGCTGAGCTCAGGATGAACATTCAATGCTTGGTTTGATGGAATAGTCCAAGGGGTTGTTGTCCAGATCACAATCATTCCAGGCTTGGCTGGAATCTCAGGTAGGCCAAATGCTTTTGCCAGCTGTGGACGCTGTGCATCATCAAATGCAAAACCAACATCTACTGTTGGATCTGTCTTATCTTGGTATTCCACTTCAGCTTCCGCAAGGGCGGAGCCGCAATCGAAACACCAGTTCACTGGCTTTAAGCCGCGGAAGACATAACCCTTTTCCCAGATCTTCCCAAGCGCACGAATCTCATCAGCCTCATTGCGAAAGTTCATGGTCAGGTAAGGGTTGTTCCAATCACCCAAAACTCCTAAGCGCTCAAAGTCGATCTTTTGCTTGTCAACCTGCACTTGCGCATAGGCACGTGCTTTCGCTTGCACTTCAGCCGTCGGCAGATTCTTGCCAAACTGTTTTTCAATCTGAATCTCAATTGGCATGCCATGGCAATCCCAACCTGGGACATATACAGAGTCAAAACCCATTAACCAACGGGACTTCACAATCATGTCCTTGAGGATTTTGTTTACTGCGTGACCAATATGAATATCGCCATTTGCATATGGAGGACCATCATGCAAAATAAATTTTGGTTGATTGGCATGCGCTGCACGAATCTTTTCATAGAGTTTATTTTTCTGCCATTGAGCAACCCACTGAGGCTCACGTTTTGGCAGATCTCCCCGCATCGGAAATGAGGTCTCTAGAAGATTGACGGGATAAGTATTTTCTTTTTCAGACATATGATTTTTTCTGGAAATAATTTCTGGCATGCGCTGCATCAGATGCAATCGCTTTGGTAAGGGTTTCGAGGTCGGAGTACTTCGCCTCATCACGAATTTTTTCTAAGAGTTCTACGGTAATAATTTTTCCGTAGACATCAGCGTTGTAATCGAAGATGTGCGTCTCCAGCAATACGCGACCTGCATCTTCAACTGTGGGTCTGACGCCAAGACTAGCAACGGCTGGGAGCGGCTTATCGCCAAGGCCAATCACTTGAGCGGTAAAGATTCCGCTGGTTGCTGGCTTACGGTGATGCAGGTGATTTGCAACAGCAAGATTTAATGTGGGGAAGCCTAGTGTGCGCCCCAGTTTCTGGCCATGAATGACGTGCCCGGAAATTCCGTAAGGGCGACCTAATAATTTACTAGCTTGTTCCATAGTTCCATTGGCTAATGCATTGCGCAATGCTGAGCTAGATATTCTTTCACCATCTTCGAGCACTGTATGAATACTCGAAACTTCAAATCCATACTTTTCACCAGCAGCTTTCAGGCTTGCAAAATTGCCAGCGCGTTTTGCGCCATAGCAAAAATCATCTCCAATCAAAATCCATTTGGCATGAAGTTGTTTGACAATGATTTCAGAAACAAATTCTTCTGGCGTCAGGCGAGCGAATGCCTTGTTGAAATGCTCCACTACTACACGATCAATGCCGATGTCGGCAAAGGCGGCAAGCTTGTCGCGTAAATTCAGAATCCGTGGGGGCGCTTGCTCTGGCGAGAAAAATTCCTTGGGGTGTGGCTCAAATGTCATGACGCAACTAACTAAGCCACGTTCTTGAGCGCCATCCTGCAGTTGTTTGAGTAGGGCGCGATGACCCCTGTGCACGCCATCGAAATTACCGATGCTTAAGGCACATGCCGGTCCTGCAGAAAACTGGGTAGGTCCACGGAATACGTTCACTAAATTGCTCTCAGGGTCGCTTTCGGGGTAACCATCAATTATATTGTGGGCATGCCTTCTATCGTCACCTTAATCTCAGGCCGCGGATCCAATTTCGAGGCCATTGTCAAAACTGCTCAAAAAGAGCATTGGCCAGTCACTTTTGCAGGGGTGATTGCTAATCACTCTGCAGCTAAGGGCCTTGATTTTGCTCGCTCCCAGGGCATTCCTGCCTTTGCCATTGAGCACAAAGAGCACGCCACACGCGAGTCTTTTGATGCTGCCCTCATCGCGAAAATCGATGAATTGGGGGCTGATTTATTGGTTTTGGCCGGTTTTATGAGAATTTTGACCCCAGGCTTTATTCGCCATTTTGAGGGTCGCCTCATCAATATTCACCCAGCCTTGCTGCCCGCCTTCCCAGGTTTGCACACTCATGAGCGTGCTTTAGAGGCTGGCGCCACTGAGCATGGGGCTAGCGTGCACTTTGTCACCGAGGGGGTGGATGAGGGTCCCATCATCTGCCAAGCCTCAGTTCCAGTGCTCCCAGGAGATGACGTCGATAGTTTGGCCGCCCGGGTTTTAGCTGCAGAGCATCAGATTTACCCGCGGGCCGTAAAATGGTTCCTAGATGGACGATTGCGAATAGAAGGTAATCAAGTTCAGGTTCAACCACCGGAGTCGCAATTAATAAAATTATGAGTAAAGAACGTTCATCCCGCGGAGCCAGCGCTGGCAGTAAATCTGGATCTAGATCCGGATCCAGGCTAGGCCCACAAAAAAGTTACGCTGCTAAATCAAAAGATCCTTTGCGTCGCCCAGAGCGTCGTAATGCGAGCGGCAACATCATTGCGCCTGAAGGTCAAAAAAACTTTTCCAATGCGAAGGCTTTGCCTCAGCATGCGATTCATTTAGAACGATTGCTTCCAGAGTTGCTTAATTTCGAGCAGCCTGCTGATCGGGTTGTGAGTCGGTATTTCCGCTCCGAGCCACAGCTGGGTAATCGTGACCGTGCTCTGATTGCGGAGAGTGCATTTGCCATCTTGCGTCGCAAAAATGAGTTCTCTCAATTTGCCTCTAGCGGTGAAGGCTCGCAAGCTAGACGCTTAGCCCTATTGGGTTTGATGTCCGCTCTAACCGAGGGTGGACTGGGTTCTGCCAATCGTGCGGAGAGTGCGATTGCTGATCTGGCTCACGTGCTAAAGCCTGGTGAATACGAGTGGTTGCAACGTTTTGCAACGGTTGATCCAAGTGCGCTTAATCCATTGGTTCGTAACAATTTACCGGAATGGCTTTGGGATGCTTTTGGAAAATATCCCGGCGAAGAAACGCGTGAAGCACTGGCTAAATCACTGATGCATCCAGCCCTTTTGGATCTGCGTGCCAACACCATGAAAACCACTCGTGAGCAATTGCTTGTCGAGATGAATGCATTAGGCGGTCGCTATCAAGCTATCCCAACTCCGTACGCACCCGATGGTGTTCGCATCATGGGCAAGCCCGCCTTGCAAAATACCGTGGGTTTTAAGGCGGGGATGTTTGAAGTTCAAGATGAAGGCAGCCAGCTCTTGGCTTACTTACTTGCCCCAAAGCGTGGCGAGATGGTGGTGGACTTTTGTGCTGGTGCTGGCGGAAAGACCTTGGCGATTGGAGCGATCATGCGTTCTACAGGGCGCTTGTATGCTTTAGACACATCTGAGCGTCGTCTGGCCAATTTAAAGCCACGACAAGCCCGTAGTGGCCTCTCTAATGTCCATCCTGTATGGATTGATAGTGAGAATGATGCCAAGATCAAGCGTTTAGCTGGAAAGATTGATCGAGTTTTAGTAGATGCCCCTTGTAGCGGCATGGGAACTTTGCGTCGCAATCCGGATTTGAAGTGGCGTCAGACCCCAGAAGGCGTTCTAGAGCTCAATCAAAAGCAGATGAATATCCTGGCTTCCGCAAGCCGCTTGCTCAAGCCAGGTGGCCGCTTGGTTTATGCCACTTGCAGCTTGCTGCCACAAGAAAACCAGCAAATTGCAGAAGATTTCTTGGCAAAACACCCTAATTTTGAGGCTGTTCCTGCTGCTGAAGTTCTTAAGCCCCTGTTTCCAAAGGATAAATTACCTTTAGGATGTAGTTCTGATAATCCTTGGTGGCAGTTGTGGCCGCATATTCATGGTACGGATGGCTTCTTTGGTGCTGTTTTCCAGAAAAAAGCCGCTGTTTCTGCAGTAACTGTCGATAAAGATGACGAAAAGTCGGTAAAAGTCAAAAGCAAGAAAGTTGTTAAAGAACTAAAATAGGGGTTTAGATCTTTTAGGGATGCCCCTTTTGAATACAGCTTCAGCCTCAGGTTTTGATTTATTCCTTAACTGGCTTTCTCACGGCCACTTAAATTGGGCTTGGTGGCAAATCATCGTCTTCACCTTGGTGGTGACGCACATTACGATTGCCGCTGTAACCATCTTCTTGCACCGATGCCAGGCGCACCGTGCTTTGGACTTGCATCCGATCATGTCCCATTTTTTCCGTTTCTGGCTTTGGCTAACAACGGGTATGGTGACCAAAGAATGGGCGGCAATTCATCGCAAGCATCACGCCAAGTGCGAGACGATTGATGACCCGCATAGCCCACAAATTTTAGGTATTGGCACAGTGCTTACACGTGGCGCTGAGCTTTATAAAAAGGAATCCCGCAACCAGGAGACTTTAGATAAGTTTGGTCATGGCACGCCAGATGACTGGCTCGAGCGCAACATCTACTCTAAATTTTCTTGGCAGGGTGTTGCCTTAATGTTGATCATTGATGTGTTCTTGTTTGGCGCAATTGGTTTGACAGTGTGGGCAGTGCAAATGCTGTGGATCCCAATTACCGCCGCAGGAATTATTAATGGCATCGGTCACTACTGGGGCTATCGCAATTACGACTATGAAGATGCTTCAACCAATATTTTCCCTTGGGGCATTTTGATTGGTGGAGAAGAGTTGCACAACAACCATCACACCTTCGCTACAAGCGCTAAGCTTTCTAGTAAATGGTATGAGTTTGATATTGGTTGGATGTACATTCAGATGATGAGTGCCGTTGGCCTAGCTAAGGTGAAGAAGACTTCTCCTAAGCCGGTTTTAAGTAATTTGCGTCCTGCCGATCAAGGCACGCTCGAAGCCATCATTGCAAACCGTTATGAAATCATGGCGCGCTATAGCAAGACTTTGCGTAGCTTCTTCAATAATGAAGTTCAACATATGCAAGTGTTAGCCGCCCACCTGAAGGACGCCCGCACTTGGTTGGGTAAAGATGAATCCCGTTTGACTGTAGAAGAAAAAACCAATCTGGAAGAGTTGATGGCAACGAATGCACAGCTACGAAAGATGATTGAAATGCGTCGTGATTTACAGGCTATTTGGAGCCGTTCTAATGCGACAGGCGAACAACTGGTATCGCAATTGCATTCATGGTGTCAGCGGGCAGAAGATAGTGGCTTGAGCACTTTGCGTGACTTCTCATTAAGGTTGCGTCGTTATGTTTAAGTCTGTGACTCGGCTAAAAACCAAGGCGACAATAAAAAACCCGCTGATGTAGCGGGTTTTTTATTTGCAGCAAATAAATATCGAATCGATAAATTACTTGAGCTTTGTTTCTTTGTAAGCAACGTGCTTGCGAATGGTTGGATCAAATTTCATGATCTCCATTTTCTCAGGCTTTGTACGCTTGTTTTTTGAAGTTGTATAGAAGTGACCAGTACCAGCTGATGACTCTAATTTGATTTTTTCTCTGCCGCCTTTAGCCATTTGTGCGCTCCTTAAATTTCGCCACGTGCACGGAGATCAGACAACACAGCATCAATGCCGTTCTTGTCGATAACGCGCAAACCAGCATTGGTTAAGCGCAAGCTAATCCAACGGTTTTCAGATTCAACCCAGAAACGACGATTTTGCAAATTCGGCAAAAAGCGACGCTTCGTTTTATTGTTTGCATGGGATACATTGTTGCCAACCATCGGCTTCTTCCCAGTGACTTGGCAAACTTTTGCCATGACATAACTCCATTAATTGCGAAAAAAGAAGATTGTATCAGTCTCCACCCACTTTGATCTACCCCTAATTGGCTTTAGTTTTAAGGATTTAACTGCCCAACTGGGAATAATGGTCAAAATTAGCCATTAAGTTAGTGATTACTTCTAATTTAAGTCATTTTTCATAAGGCCTGCATCAGAAAATGAGAAAAAACCGCTATTACTCACAATGCAGTGATCTAAAAGCGGAATATCAACCAACTGCAAGGCTTTTGCCAACATCTTGGTTAATTCTTGATCGGCAATACTGGGGAGTGGGTTTCCGCTGGGGTGGTTGTGTGCCACGATGAGGGCACTGGCATTCCTGGCAAGGGCCTCCTTAAGGATTTCTCGGGGGTAGACGGCAGTATGGGTTAGGGAGCCTCTAAAGAGCTCCTGGCACTCAATCAGGTGTAGCCGGGAGTCGAGGTATAGGCAAAGGAAGACTTCATGCGGTAGGCGCCCAAATCTAGCTTGCAAGAACTCTCTGACATAGCTTGGTGAAGAAAAAACAGAATCCTGGGAAAGAGTTTCCTCGAGACTGCGCTTGACGAGCTCATAGGCGGCCTGAATTTGTGACCATTTGGAAATACCCATTCCATGAATCTGGGTTAATTCCTCCGGGGAGCAGGATAGTAGGCGAGGCAGATTGCCGAAATGATGGAGTAAATCTTCCGCCAAGGCCACCGCGGTTTTACCCTTCACGCCGACACGAAGAAAGATGGCGAGTAACTCGGCATCGCTTAGGGCCGTCGCCCCTAGGGCGCGCAGTTTTTCCCGTGGTCGCTCTATTTTTGGCCATTCGCTAATTGGGGAGTGCACGCTGGTGGCCGGTCTAGATACAATTACCTTATGACTAAGCTTACGGTTTTGCCCAATTCCTTCCTGACCCTCAACTACCGGCTGACTTTGCCTAGCGGAGATGATTACATCAATACTTTTATCGATCGGCCTGCGACGGTGATGATGGGTTCTGGACAATTTGCGCCTTGTTTTGAAAAGGTGTTGATTGGATTGGCTGTAGGTGAAAAGAAAAGTGCTTTATTGCCACCAGAAGAAAGTTTTGGTGAGCGTAAAGAAGAATTAATTCAGTGGGTCTCTTTGAGCGCACTCAAAGAAGGGCGCGATGATGATGTGGAATTTAATCCGGGCGATGTGATTGAATTTAATGCGCCTGGTGGCGCGCAATACGCTGGTGTATTGCAATCGATTAACGAAAAGGGTGCTTGGTTTGATTTCAACCACCCGCTTGCTGGAAGGCCCGTAACCTTTGAAGCTGAAATCGTTGCGATTCTCTAATCGATGAGCAAGCAAACTACTGCGCAAGATTCCGCAGAAATTTTGATGGCCCAGCCCCGCGGCTTTTGTGCGGGCGTGGATAGGGCCATCAACATCGTCAATGAAGCGCTCACGCGTTTTGGTGCACCAATTTATGTGCGTCACGAGATTGTTCACAATGCTTATGTCGTGAATGGTTTGCGTGATAAGGGTGCAGTTTTTGTTGAGGAATTGCATGAGGTTCCTAAAGGTGGCATTGTGGTGTTTAGTGCACATGGTGTTTCTCAAGAAGTTCGTGCGGATGCTGAATCACGCGGACTGCAGGTATATGACGCAACTTGCCCATTGGTAACTAAGGTTCATCTTGAAGTCGTGAAGATGTGTAAAGAAGGCTTCACGGTCTTGATGATTGGTCACGCTGGTCACCCAGAGGTCGAAGGCACGATGGGGCAGGTAAAAGAAGGTGTTTATCTGATTGAAAAAGTCACCGAGGTTGCCAGCCTGCCTTTTGCTGAACATGAAAAAATTGCTTTTGTAACGCAAACCACACTCTCCGTAGATGAGACAAAAGAAATCGTTGACGCTCTAACGAAAAAATTTCCGAATATTGTTCAGCCCCGTAAACAAGATATTTGCTACGCCACACAAAATCGCCAGGATGCCGTGAAATTCATGGCGCCGCAGGTTGAGGTAGTGATTGTGGTGGGAAGTAAGGCGAGCTCTAACTCGAATCGCTTGCGTGAATTGGCTGAAAAACTCGGCGTACCGGCTTACATGGTGGATGCGCCCGAGCAATTACAGGCGGAATGGTTTGTCGGCAAGAAAAGAGTGGGTTTGACTGCGGGTGCATCAGCACCTGAGAGTCTTGCACAGTCAATTGTGGAAAAGATTCAAGAATTTGGTCCACGGAGCATTCGTAACTTGGAAGGTGTAGTGGAGGACATTACATTCTCATTGCCCAAAAATTTAGTTGGCTAGCAACTCATTGGTAGCTCAGTAGTTTGATTCATGTAGCAAAAAGCAAAGGGGCTCGAGGCCCCTTTATTGCATTCAAGCTTAATGTTTTTAGACGACTTGCTTGAGTAACTCTCTCAAGATGTTGCACATCTGACGGATTTCATCATCGGCGACATTGAGTGCTGGCATAAAGCGCAACAGATTGGGTCTTGGTGAGTTAATTAGCAAACCTTCTGGAGTTCTATCGCGCGCTAGTTCAACTAACTTTCCGCCAATGTCACTGCTGAGCATCAGGGCGCGCAATAGTCCTTCGCCACGCTCACCAGCTAGATTAAATTCTGCGGAGATGGAAAGCAGTTCTTTGCTAAGTAATTCACCTTTTGTACGAACAGACTCTAAGAAACCTGGCGCCAAGAGTTGCTCAATGACGCTAATGCCCACTGCAGTCATGAGCGGGTTGCCGTTATAGGTGCCACCTTGATCTCCGGGCACAAAACAAGCCACAGCATCAGTCGCCATCAATGCAGCCAAAGGAACGCCACCACCAATGCCTTTACCCAAAGTCATGATATCTGGCTCAATGCCATAGTGCTGGTATGCAAATAGTGTGCCGGTACGGCCACAGCCAGCCTGCACTTCATCAACGATCAAGAGAATATTGTTTTCATTGGTGAACTTGCGCAAGCTTTGCATAAATTCTTTTGTTACTGGAATCACGCCGCCTTCACCTTGAACAGGCTCGAGCATTACTGCAACTGTTTTATCGGTGACCAGTTTTTTTACGGACTCTAAATCATTTAAGTCTGCCTTTGGAAAACCAGGAACTTGTGGGGCAAACATGGTGTCCCAACCCGGCTTACCAGAGGCGCTCATGGTAGCTAGGGTACGACCATGAAAACTGTGATCAAAGGTGATTATTTCAAAGGCGCCAGATTTATTGAGCTGTCCCCATTTACGCGCTAATTTAATTGCGCCTTCATTGGCTTCTGCACCGCTGTTAGCAAAGAAAACCTTATTGAAGCAGCTGTTCTCCGTCAATAGGTTTGATAAGCGAATCATTGGCTCGTTATAAAACGCTGGACTCGGATTAATCAGTTTCTTTGCTTGCGCATTGAGTGCCTCAATCATGCCTGGATTGCTGTGGCCGAGACAGTTCACTGCCCAGCCTTGCAAGAAATCCAAGTAGCGCTTGCCATTGTTATCGGTAAGCCATGAGCCATTACCCTCAACCATGACCAGTTCAGGTCGTGGGGTAATAAACATCACGGAGTGGGCATCTACGGATTGGGCTGGCTTATTCATGTTGTTTGCTTGGTGAGATCAAATCAGGTTTCTATTATCAGGCTTAGTTCGTTGCGAGGTCAGCAGCACTGGTAAAGGAGTCTGCATAGAATTCTTCCTCAGGCAAATGACAGTGAGATGAAAAGTCCTGGCGGGCTGCGTTGACCATGACAGGGGCGCCACAGGCGTACACCTGGAAGTTGCCCATGTCAGCGTGGTCGGCAATGACGGCTTGGTGAACAAAGCCCGTACGGCCACTCCACTGATCAGTTGGGAGTGCATCTGAGATCACGGGGATGTATTTAAATTCTGGAATTTCTTTCGCCCAGGACCGGCAGAGAGTGTCGAGATAGAGGTCGCTCGGGCGACGTCCACCCCAGTACAGATGAATCGGGCGCTGAATTTTTTTAAACTGCATCTGTTCAACAATCGATTTGATGGGCGCAAAGCCAGTACCTGCAGCAACAAAAATAATCGGTTTCTTGGAGCCTTTCCTTAAGAAAAAGCTGCCTAACGGCCCTTCGAAACGCAGAATATCTTTTTCTTTGAGGGCTGGTTCTTTTGCACCAAAGACAAAATCGGTGAATAGTCCGCCTGGTAGATGGCGAATGTGCAACTCCATTGGACCTTCTTGATCGGGTGCGTTCGCAATCGAGTAGGCGCGGCGATGACCATCTTTCAGCAGAAATTCTAAATATTGACCAGCCAGAAATTGAAAACGTTCGGTTGCTGGCAATTGCAACTTCAGAATCGCCACATCCTCACTGGGTTTTGAAATCGAATTCACGCGACAAGGCACCTTACGAATTGCGATATCCCCGGCACCTTGAACTTCACGCGCTTCAATCAGGAGATCGGATTTGGCATGGGCGCAGCAAAATAAGGTGCTACCCGCCGCTTCATCGGCTGGGCTGAGGGCGGCCGCACTATGCTGGCCATGCTCTACCCGACCTTCTAGGATCTTTCCTTTACAGGAGCCGCAGGCACCGTTTTTACAGCCATAAGGGAGGGTGATGCCCTGCTGGAGGGCGGCCTCTAAGAGGGTCTCATCCTTTTGGACAGTAAATTGTTTGCCGCTCGCTTTGAGCGTGACTTGGTAAGACACTCTCATTCCTTTCAATAAATCGTTACGATGTGACCTATGCAATCTTTTGGTAAATCTCGAATCCTGATCATCGGCTGTGGTGATATTGGCCTTCGCGTTGCCAAGCAACTTACGAAAACTTGCCGCGTCTACGCCTTAACTTCCCAGAAAACACGTTTTCAGGACTTGAGAGCGGTTGGCGCGATTCCGATTTTGGGGGATCTGGATAAGTCCGATAGCTTGTGGCGTTTGAGTGGATTAGCAGAAACCGTGATTCACTTAGCACCACCCCAAAATGCAGGTCATCGTGATTGCCGAACTCGCAACCTCCTCCGAATTTTAGCCCAAGGCTCTGGCACCGTCAGGCGCCTGATTTATGTGAGTACGACTGGCGTCTACGGGGATCATGCGGGAGGCAGGGTGAGTGAGGTCACCCCAGTTAACCCTCAAAGCGAGCGAGCTAAGCGACGGGTAGATGCAGAAGATTGCCTACGTCTATGGGCGCCAGCTCATGGGGTAGTCCTCACCATCCTCCGTGTCCCGGGTATTTATGCTGCAGACCGATTGCCGGTTGATCGGATTCAGGCTGGAACACCCGCTTTAATTTCGACCGAAGATGCGTACTCGAATCACATCCAAAGCGATGATTTGGCAAGGCTTGTGTGTGCGGCCGTGTATCACGGTAAACCACAGCGCGTAATTAATGCCTGTGATGGTGGTGAAACCAAAATGGGTGATTACTTTGATAAAGTAGCGGATGCATTTGGTTTGGAGCGACCACCAAGATTGCCGGCTGCGCAGTTGGAGAAAATCGTATCTCCGATGCTCTGGTCTTTTATGCGGGAGTCACGGCGTGTAACGAATGCGCGACTAAGAGAATTAAAAACCCCACTACGCTATCCCAGCGTGGCAGAGTTTCTGAAAACTATTTCCAAGAATCCTTAAGGCCAACTGTACGATTAAACACTGGCTTGCCAGGCGTTGAATCATTTTGGTCGGCAACAAAATAACCGTGGCGCTCAAACTGAAAGCGTTCTTCAGCTTTAGTATCTTTCATACAAGGCTCTAAGTACGCAGTAATCGTTTGCTTTGAATTCGGATTAATCGCATCTAAGAAATTCTTATCACCGCTATCGGGATACGGGTCGCTGAACAAGTGATCATAGAGGCGTACTTGTGCAGGCACCGCCTCTGCTGCGCTTACCCAATGAATATTTCCCTTAACTTTGTAATTATTTGAGCCAGGGGTTCCGCTCTTGCTATCAGCAAAGTGGGTGGCATTCACTTGAGTCACATTGCCATTGGCGTCTACTTCAAAGCCGGTGCATTCAATCACAAAGCCATGACGCAAGCGTACACGTCCACCGGGCTGATCGCCAATCGGTGGATAGAGTCTGAAGAAACCTTTAATCGGTTCTTTCATGAAGTCATCTTCTTCAATCCACAATTCTTTTGTAAAATGAAGCTCACGATTACCCCACTCGGGGTGCTGTGGATGGCGCGGCGCCGAGCAAGGCTCGCTGGCCGATGTATCAAAGTTTTCAATCACTAGCTTGAGCGGCTTGAGAACCGCAGTAGCCCGAGGCGCCTTAGCTTCTAGGTCATCGCGTAAGGCTTGATCTAGGGTGCTCATATCAATCCAGCTATCGGCCTTAGAAACACCAATGCGCTCGCAAAACAAGCGAACACTCTCAGGCGTATAACCCCTGCGACGAATACCGACAATAGTTGGCATGCGTGGGTCGTCCCAGCCATCCACATGTTTTTCTTCTACTAATTGCAGTAGCTTGCGCTTGCTGGTGAGGGTGTAAGTTAAGTTCAGGCGGGCGAATTCATACTGATGTGGAACAGGGTTTTTGAAGATTCCCAGCTCGGCCAAAGCATTGACGATCCAATCGTAGAGTGGGCGATTGTTTTCAAATTCGAGAGTGCAAATAGAGTGTGAAACATTTTCTAGTGCATCTGAAATACAGTGCGTGAAATCATACAAAGGATAGATACACCACTTACTGCCAGTGCGATGATGATCAGTGTGGCGAATGCGATAGACCACAGGATCGCGCATCACAATGTTCGGATGCGCCATATCAATCTTCAGGCGCAGAACATGTTCGCCATCTTTGTATTTTCCATCACGCATCTCACGAAAGAGTGCGAGATTGTCATCAGGAGTCCGATCGCGGTAAGAACTATTTTTTCCAGCCTGACCAAAGTTGCCACGATTAGTGTGAATGTCATCCGCACTTTGGCTATCGACATAAGCTTTGCCATTCTCAATCAATAGTTCTGCAAATTTGTAGAGCTCATCAAAGTAATCACTCGCGTGATAAAGATGTGTACCCCAATCAAAGCCAAGCCATTTGACTGCATCCAAAATACTGTCAGCGTATTCAATATCTTCTTTTACTGGATTGGTGTCATCCAGGCGCATATTACAACGAGCACCACCCGCTTGATTGTTGTAATCCGCTGCTAAGCCAAAGTTCAGGCAGATGCTTTTTGCATGACCAATGTGTAAATAGCCATTGGGTTCTGGTGGAAAGCGCGTAATGATGGAGGGAATAGATTCACCCTCTCGGTTGCTGCGGTTCTGGTAAGCGCCACTCGCCAGGTCATGATCGATGATCTGGCGCAAAAAGTTAGAGGGCTCGGCAATAGTGCCGGCAGGCGATTTGGATGGTTTGCTATCTTGGGACATGGGCTCATTGTAGAGAAAAGCCCCGCCCATAAAGAAAAAAGCCCGCAAACTGTTGCGGGCTCGTTCTAGTGAAGGCAGGGGTATTAATCCTCTTCGGCAAAAGCCTCTTCACGGGTTTTCTTAACGGCTGGCAATGCCACGATCACCACCAAGAGGGCTGCTGCGATGAGCAAGCCTAAAGACAATGGGCGGGTTAAGAAGGTTGTGAAATCACCGCGGGATAACAATAGGGCGCGGCGGAAGTTCTCTTCCATCATTGGTCCAAGTACGAAACCGAGCAGCAATGGAGGAGGTTCGCAACCGAGTTTGAAGAAAAGGTAACCAATTAAGCCAAAGGCTGCAGTGACATAAACGTCAAAAACAGCGTTGTTAACGGTGTATACGCCGATACAGCAGAACACCAAAATAGCAGGGTACATAAAGCGATACGGAATCTTCAAGAGCTTTACCCAGATACCAATGAGCGGCAAGTTCAAGAGAATCAACATCACGTTACCAATCCACATGGAGGCGATCAGACCCCAGAACAAGGCTGGGTTGCTGGTCATTACCTGTGGACCCGGCTGAATATTGTGAATCGTCATTGCGCCAACCATCAAAGCCATCACAGCATTTGGTGGGATACCTAAGGTAAGCAATGGAATGAATGAGGTTTGAGCTGCAGCATTATTGGCTGCTTCAGGACCTGCAACACCTTCAATCGCACCCTTACCAAACTCATGGCTGTACTTGGAGGATTTCTTCTCAACTGAGTAGGCGCCAAAGGCAGCCAAGGCTGCACCGCCACCTGGCAAGATGCCCAAAACAGAGCCAATGGTTGTGCCGCGCAAGATCGATGGAATCATGCGCTTCACATCCTCTTTGGTTGGCATCATGGTGGTCATCTTGTTCAAGAAGCCCTCATCCTCACCTTTTTTCTCAAGGTTACCCATGATTTCAGCGAAGCCAAATACACCCATTGCTACGGCTACGAAACCAATGCCGTCACTCAACTCGGGGATATCAAACGCGTAGCGTGATACGCCAGAGTTCACATCGGTACCAATCAAGCCCATCAATAGACCGAGGATGATCATGCCTATTGCTTTGATCAAAGAGCCTGATGCTAGAACAACCGCACCAATTAACCCTAATACCATTAGGGAGAAATACTCGGCAGGACCAAACTTAAATGCCAGTTGAGAGAGTGGTGCTGCAAATGCTGCCAACACCAAGGTGGCTACGCAACCAGCAAAGAATGAACCCATACCCGCAGTAAAGAGGGCTACGCCAGCTCGACCATTTCTAGCCATTTGGTAGCCATCAATTGCCGTGACTACCGAGGACGTTTCCCCTGGGATATTGAGCAAAATAGCGGTAGTTGAACCACCGTACTGTGAGCCATAGTAAATGCCTGCCAACATAATTAAGGCGGCAATTGGAGGCAATGCGTAGGTCGCTGGCAACAACATCGCGATCGTAGCGATAGGGCCTAGGCCAGGCAAAACACCAATTAAGGTCCCTAAAATACAACCAATAAAGCAGTAGAGGAGGTTTTGTAAGGTAAATGCGGTATCGAAACCGAGGGCTAAATTAGTAAATAAGTCCATTTTTTAGTATCCCGGTTCGTTATTGAAGAAAGAAAGGCAGTAATGGGAACTGAAGCTTTAGTCCCAATACGAATACCGAGTAGGTAAAGACAACTAGGAAGGTGGCATTAATTAATGTGCCCTTCCAGTGAAATTCATGACTAGCGCTAGCTGACATAAACACCAGCACAAACACGGCCACAATGAAGCCCATGGTTGGCAGGAGGATGCCGTAGAGGACTACGGAGCCAGTAATTAAGGCAATAATGCGCCAATGGAATTTGGGGATACTTTCAATAGCAGCCTTGGCACCCAAGGACTTCACAAGAACCAAGAGACCCAGGAAGGTCATCAGAAGGCCGAGGAAGAAGGGGAAGTAGCCAGGACCCATTTTGGCCGCAGTACCCATGGGGTATTGCATGGCGACAATTGAGAAGAATAGGCCAATAACCATGTACATGATTCCGGCGCCAAAATCCCGTTGATTGCGAATTTTCAAGTTGAACTCCTTGTGTATCGACTTGCATGTCGATCTATTTATTAATGTTACGGGATTGTAAGGCAGGATAGCGTAGGTTTTCCTAGGGTTTTCCCCCGACTAGTGCCAATGCGATAATTATTCGCATGAAAGTCTCCCAAATTCGCCAGGCATACCTGGACTACTTCGCCCAAAATGGCCATCAAATTGTTCCCTCCAGCCCAGTAGTGCCGGGAGATGACCCAACCTTGTTATTTACCAATGCGGGTATGAATCAGTTTAAGGACGTTTTTCTAGGTTTCGATAAACGCCCGTACAACCGCGCTACGACAGCCCAAAAGTGTATTCGCGCTGGCGGCAAACATAACGATCTCGATAACGTTGGCTATACAGCCCGTCACCATACCTTCTTTGAGATGTTGGGCAATTTCTCCTTTGGGGATTACTTCAAGAAAGATGCAATTCAGTTTGCTTGGGGCTTATTGACTGAGGTCTTTAAGCTTCCCGAAGAAAAACTGCTCGTCACTGTCTACGCTGAAGATGATGAGGCTTACGAGATTTGGAATAAGCAAATTGGTATACCTGCTGAGCGCATTATTCGCATCGGCGATAACAAGGGCGCGCGTTACGCTTCAGATAATTTCTGGATGATGGGCGATACAGGTCCGTGCGGTCCTTGCACTGAAATTTTCTATGATCATGGCCCTCATATTCCTGGTGGGCCTCCTGGAAGCCCTGAGGAAGATGGCGATCGCTATATTGAGATCTGGAACAACGTGTTCATGCAGTTCAATCGCGATGAAGCTGGCAATATGCATCCGCTGCCAAAGCCTAGCGTTGATACTGGTATGGGACTCGAGCGTATTGCAGCAGTGTTGCAACACGTCCACTCCAATTATGAGATCGACCTTTTTGTTAATTTACTGAAAGCGGCTAAAGAGGCTGTGGATGCTGCTGGTGGTGAGAATTGCGACCCCACTAGCCCATCCCTTAAAGTTATTGCCGACCACATTCGTGCTTGCAGCTTTATTGTTGTGGATGGCGTCATCCCTGGTAATGCTGGTCGTGGCTATGTCCTGCGTCGCATTACTCGTCGTGCAATTCGTCATGGCTATAAATTGGGTGCACGCAAACCATTCTTTTATCAACTCGTTCCAGCGCTTGTCAAAGAGATGGGTCTCGCTTATCCAGAATTACAAGCCGCAAAAGATAAAGTGAGTGAAGTGATTAAGCAAGAGGAAGAGCGCTTCTTTCAGACTATTGCTAATGGCATGGAAATTTTGGAGGGTGCACTTGCTGGTGGTGCTAAGACCGTTGATGGTGAAACCGCTTTCCGTTTGCACGATACCTTTGGTTTCCCATTGGATTTGACTGCTGACGTTTGTCGTGAGCGTGATGTGGCGGTTGACGCTGAAGGTTTTGAGTTGGCAATGCAAAAGCAACGCGATCAAGCTAGAGCTGCTGGTAAGTTCAAAGTCGCACAAGGTTTGGAGTATTCCGGCAAGCCGACCCAGTTCCACGGCTACGACACCTTAAAGCATGATGGTGCCAAAGTAACTGCGCTTTATGTCGATGGATCTGCTGTGCAGTCAGTAAAGGCTGGCGATGCTGCAGTAATCGTTTTAGACAACACCCCTTTCTATGCGGAGTCCGGTGGACAGGTTGGCGACAAGGGTGAATTGCGGAATGAAGCAGTGCGCTTTGCGGTTGAAGACACTTTCAAGATTCAGGCGGATGTATTTGGTCATCAAGGTGAAGTACAGGAAGGCGAGCTGAAAGTCGGTGATGTGCTCAATGCTTTAGTGGACACCCAGCAAAGAACTGAAACCATGCGCAATCACAGCGCTACGCATATTTTGCACAAAGCATTGCGCGAAGTGTTGGGCGATCATGTTCAGCAAAAGGGCTCCTTAGTGGATGCTAGCAAAACCCGTTTTGACTTCACCCACAACGCACCGATTACTGCGGCAGAGATTCGTCGTGTGGAAGATATTGTTAATGCCGAGATCCTGGCCAATACCGCGACTTCCGGAAAAGTCATGTCATTAGATGATGCTCAAAAGACGGGCGCCACAATGCTCTTCGGCGAGAAGTACGGTGACGAGGTGCGTGTTCTAGAAATCGGCAGCTCTAAAGAACTCTGTGGCGGAACTCACGTGGGTCGCACTGGCGATATTGGTAGCTTGAAGATTGTTTCTGAAGGCGGCGTTGCTGCAGGCATTCGTCGTGTTGAAGCGGTCACTGGCAGAAACGCATTGAACTTCCTGCAAGGTCTCGAAGACAAGATTAATGAAGCTGCCACGATTCTGAAGACTCATCCAGGCGATTTGGTGAATCGGGTTGCGCAACTGCAAGATAGCTTGCGCCAGGCTGAGCGCGAGTTGGATAAAGTGAACTCTAAGTTTGCTGCAAGCCAAGGTGATGAGTTGGCTACCCAAGCAATTGATGTCAACGGTCTGAAAGTATTAGCTGTCCGTTTGGATGGTGCTGATGCTCAAGTACTGCGCGAGACCATGGATGCCCTGAAGGCAAAGTTGAAGACTGCAGCAATTGTGTTGGCTTCAGTTCAAGGTGACAAGGTGAGCTTGATTGCTGGTGTGACTGCAGATTCGATTGCTAAAGTCAAAGCAGGCGATCTGGTGAACTTTGTGGCGCAACAAGTGGGCGGTAAAGGTGGCGGTAAGCCAGAGATGGCAATGGCAGGTGGCACTGATCCAAGTAAGCTAGGTGCAGCTTTAGCTGGCGTTAAAGAGTGGGTGGCATCTAAGTGAGTAATACCATCGAATTTAATCTCGAAGTAGACGCCATTGGTATGAACTGCCCGCTTCCGATCTTGCGTACTAAGAAAGCCTTAGCCACGATGCAATCAGGCGAGGTCTTGAAGGTGAAGGCAACGGATTCTGGCGCGGCACATGACTTCCCGGCGTTCGCTAAGCAGACTGGTAACGAGCTCTTGTCCAGCACTACGGAGGGTGATGTTCTGGTCTTCTTCCTAAGGAGAAGATAAGGCTTCTTAAGTGTTAGAAACAAGCATTGGATGCAAGCATTAGAAATCTCAGTGCAAAAGAAAAGGCAGAAAGTAATTTCTGCCTTTTTTGTATTCTATTTCGCGGGATGTAAAAACACCCTTTGAACTAGGGATGCGGCTTAAGTCAAAGAACGATTCTTTAAATATGCCGCAAATTCAGTGCTGACCTCGGGGTGACGCAAAGCAAATTCTACTGAAGCTTTGAGGTAGCCAAGCTTGCTTCCGCAGTCATAGCGCACCCCATCATATTCATAAGCGAAGACGGGCTCTTCTTTCAACAAAGAGGCAATTGCATCGGTTAGCTGAATTTCACCGCCGGCACCTGGCTTGAGATTGCGAATATGTTTGAAGATGTCCGAAGAAAGAACGTAGCGGCCTACTACCGCTAGGTTAGATGGTGCATCTTTTGGTTGTGGTTTCTCCACAATTCCATTCAGGCGATAGATGCCCTTGCTTACTTCGATGCCGTCCACAATGCCGTAAGAGCTGCTCTTAGCAGGATCAATTTTCTCCACCGCTAATACTGAGCTGTTCTGCTCATCAAAGACTTTGAGCATTTGCTTTAGAACCGGGGGTTGTCCATCAAGTAAGTCATCAGCGAGGATGATGGCAAAAGGCTCATCACGCACTAGCTTTTCTGCGCACAAGACGGCATGACCAAGACCTAGTGCTTCCGGTTGACGGACATAAACACAATCCACATGGCTTGGTTTAACGCTACGCACAATCTCTAGTAAAGCAGTTTTGTTCTTAGCTTCGAGCTCAGCTTCTAATTCGTAGGCCTTATCAAAGTGATCTTCAATCGCACGCTTGCTACGACCAGTCACAAAAATCATTTCAGTAATGCCAGCGGCAATGGCTTCTTCAACCGCATACTGAATCAGTGGCTTATCAACGACATTCAGCATCTCCTTCGGGCTAGCTTTGGTGGCTGGCAAGAAGCGTGTGCCTAGACCCGCAACAGGGAAGACGGCTTTGGTAACAGCTTTAGTGCTTAATGGCATGGAAATTCCGATCGCTTAAAGGAGCTACTTTTATTTCAGTCGTTCTAATTGTGCAACAAGCTTCTCATGGTTTTGCTCAAAGCCAGCAAGGCGTTGTTTTTCTTGGGCAACAACCTCTTCTGGCGCGCGAGCCACAAAGCTCTCGTTACCGAGCTTACTGCGGGCTTTGGTGATCTCATTAGCTAAGCGGTCAATTTCTTTGCCCAGACGAATTCTCTCTGCTGCAACATCCACTTCAATTTTGAGTAGTAATTTGGAGTTGCCGACTAGAGCCATTGGGGCACCTGGCGCATCCTTCTCAAGAGCAGATTCATCATCATAGATTTTGACTTCAGACAGCTTGGCCAAGGCGGTCAGGTATGGGCTAGCTTGCTTCAAGAAATCCTGTGGCCCACTAATCCACAAAGGCACCTTTAGCGCGGGAGAGACTTGCATCTCACCACGCAGATTGCGGCAAGCATCTACGATAGATTTAATTTGGGCAACCCAAGCTTCGCTTTGTTCATCAATCTTGTCGAGTTGAGCAACTGGGTAGGGTTGTAAGGCAATCGTTTGTTTGTCTTGCTTGGATAACTCTTTACCCACTTTAGGCCCAACGGTTTGCCAAAGGGTTTCAGTGATAAATGGAATGAGTGGGTGAGCCATACGCAAGATGGTTTCCAGCACGCGCAAGAGGGTGCGACGAGTCGCACGTTGTTGTGCAGGAGTGCCTGTTTGCAATTGAACTTTGGCTAACTCCAAATACCAATCGCAATACTCATCCCAAACAAACTGATAAATACTCGTAGCGATGTTGTCAAAGCGGTAGTTTTGGAAACCTTTGGCGACATCGGCCTCAGTTCTTTGCAATAGTGAAACAATCCATCGATCTGCAGGAGAGAAGTCTAAATAACCTTCTGGTCCGCATTGGTTATCACACGGTGCAAAACCATTCTCCTCGTCATTGCCAGGGCAATTCATGAGTACAAAGCGCGTTGCATTCCACAGCTTGTTACAGAAGTTGCGATAGCCTTCGCAACGCTTCTGATCAAAGTTAATGTTACGACCAAGTGAGGCGAGTGAGGCGAAGGTAAAGCGCAGAGCATCCGTACCAAACGCCGGAATACCTTCCGGAAATTCTTTCTTGGTTTTCTTGCCAATGCTTTCAGCTTGCTTAGGATTCATCAAGCCGGTTGTACGCTTGGCAACTAAATCTTCAATCTTGATGCCGTCAATCAAATCGATTGGGTCCAAAGTATTACCTTTGGACTTACTCATCTTCTGGCCTTCAGCATCGCGTACCAAACCATGCACATACACGGTATCAAATGGCACCTTGCCAGTGAAGTGGCAGGTCATCATCACCATGCGGGCAACCCAAAAGAAGATGATGTCAAAGCCAGTCACCAATACTGATGATGGTAAGAAGTGCTTGAGTGCGGGTGTCTCTTCAGGCCAACCCAATGAGCTAAACGGTACGAGTGCAGAACTAAACCAAGTATCCAAGACATCGGGATCGCGATTGAGTTGACCTGTATAGCCAGCAGTTGATGCTTTGGATTTGGCTTCTTCTTCAGAGCGCGCTACAAAGATCTGCCCATCATCGCCATACCAGGCAGGGATTTGATGACCCCACCAGAGTTGACGAGAGATGCACCAGTCTTGAATATTTTCAAGCCACTGGGAGTAGGTGCTAATCCAGTTTTCGGGGACGAGTTTGATGTCACCCTTAGTCACAGCATCTAAAGCGGCGCCGGCAATGGATGAGCCAGGTTGATATTTGTTATCAGGGCTTGGCTTAGATACTGCAACAAACCACTGATCTGTGAGCATGGGCTCGATGATGGTTTGCGTGCGGTCACCGCGCGGCACCATCAATTTGTGAGGCTGAACTTTTTCTAATAAACCAGCAGCATCTAAATCTGAAACGATCTGCTTGCGTGCCGCAAAGCGCTCAAGACCTTGATAAGTTTCTGGGGCATTCTCATTAATTTTTGCATCGAGAGTCAGAATATTAATGAGTGGTAAGTGATGACGCTGACCAACGGCGTAGTCATTAAAGTCATGTGCCGGTGTTACTTTTACGACACCAGTACCAAAAGCTAAATCAACATAGTCATCTGCAATGATCGGAATCTCACGATTGCAAAGTGGTAGATGTACAGACTTGCCAATCAGATGTTTGTAGCGTTCGTCTTCTGGATTCACCATGACGGCAACGTCACCCAATAAAGTTTCTGGGCGAGTCGTAGCAACGGTCAGGTGCCCTGAGCCATCGGCTAAGGGATAGCGGATATGCCACATCGAGCCATCTTCTTCTTCGCTCACCACTTCTAAATCTGAAACTGCAGTGCCAAGGACTGGATCCCAGTTCACGAGACGCTTGCCGCGGTAAATCAGACCTTGTTCATGTAAACGAACAAACACTTCGACCACTGCTTTAGACATTTTGCTGTCCATGGTGAAATATTCTTTACCCCAATCAATCGAAGCACCTAAGCGACGAATCTGACGGGTAATGGTAGAGCCCGAAGTTTCTTTCCACTCCCAAACTTTTTCTAAGAATTTCTCGCGACCCAAATCATGGCGAGATATTTTCTGCGCATCAAGCTGACGCTCAACAACGATTTGTGTGGCGATACCAGCGTGGTCTGTACCCGGTACCCACAAAGTATTTTTGCCAGACATGCGAGCATGACGCACCAAGCCATCCATGATAGTTTGGTTGAAGGCGTGACCCATATGCAGAGTGCCGGTCACATTCGGTGGTGGCAACTGAATCGAGAAATCTTCCTTACCTTCATCTAGAGTAGCGTCGGCAATACCTCGGCGTTCCCATTCCGGACCCCAATAAGCTTCAATGGGGGCAGGTTCGTAGGATTTGGCTAGTTCGTCTACAGAGCTAGCTAATTGAGAATTGGATGAATTAGGGGTATTCGAAGCATTTGGCATAAGAGGCAAATTATAATTGGGGCGATGTACTCAGACCTCCTCGCAAACCTTAATCCAGAACAACGCGAGGCAGTGACCCTCCCGCCCGTCAATCAACATGGTCAGGCCCAGTCCGCCCTGATCTTGGCTGGCGCGGGCAGCGGCAAGACCCGCGTGCTCACCACCCGCATAGCTTGGCTGATCCAAACAGGCCAGGTTTCGCCTATTGGCGTCCTCGCGGTGACCTTTACCAATAAGGCTGCCAAGGAGATGATGCTGCGTTTAAGTGCCATGTTGCCCATCAATACCCGGGGTATGTGGATTGGCACCTTTCATGGACTTTGTAACCGTTTATTGCGTGCGCACCACAAAGAAGCCGGTTTGCCATCTACTTTTCAGATTTTGGACACCCAAGACCAGCTATCTGCCATTAAGCGCCTTTTGAAGGGTTTAAAGGTCGATGATGAGAAATATCCCCCTAAGCAGCTGCAATATTTCATTGCCCACGCCAAAGAGCGTGGTCAGCGCGCTCGCGAACTATCCGTAGGGGATGATTTCCAGGCCAAGATGGCTCAGTTGTATGAAGCCTACGATGAGCAGTGCCAACGGGAGGGCGTAGTTGACTTTGCTGAACTCCTATTGCGCAGTTATGAATTGCTCAAACATAACGAAGCGATTCGCACACATTACCAAGAGCGTTTCCGTCACATCTTGATTGATGAGTTCCAAGATACCAATGCCTTGCAATACGCTTGGCTTAAATTACTTTCTGGGCACGATGCCAGCCGCGTCAATGTCAGCAGCGCTGGAAGTAGTGCAGTCTTCGCTGTAGGTGATGATGATCAAAGTATTTACGCCTTCCGTGGTGCTGATGTAGAGAACATGCGCCTTTATGAAAAGCAATATCACCCGATGATGGTCAAGCTCGAGCAAAACTATCGCTCGCATGGCCACATCTTAGATACCGCTAACTATCTGATTTCTAGCAACACAGATCGTCTTGGTAAAAACCTGCGGACCGACGCAGGCCATGGTGAGCCAGTCCGCATCTATGACGCCCCAAGCGATCATGCAGAAGCCGCGTGGCTTGTTGATGAAATCAAAGCGCTAGTTAATAGTGGCATCAAGCGTACAGAGATTGCTTTGCTCTATCGAAGCAATGCGCAGTCACGCATCATTGAGCACGCTTTATTTTCTGCGGCGATTCCGTATCGTGTTTATGGTGGATTGCGCTTCTTCGAGCGCGCTGAGATTAAGCATGCCTTAGCGTATTTACGTCTTCTAGAAAACCCCAACGATGACACCTCGTTCTCACGGGTAGTTAATTTTCCGACACGCGGTATTGGCGCTAGATCCATTGAGGCCGTGCAAGATGCTGCACGTGCTCAGAATAGCTCTCTGTATTTAGCGGCATCAACATTGGATGGTAAAGCGGGTGCCACTCTCGGTGGCTTTGTGCGCTTGGTAGATCACATGCGCGAAGCAACACGTCACAACACTTTGCCGGAAACTGTAGAGTTCGTTATCCAACATAGTGGCTTAATTCAGCACTATCTCTCTGAGCGTGAAGGTCAAGACCGCGTAGAGAACTTACAAGAATTGATTAACGCCGCCACCGCATTTATTGCGGAAGAGGGTTATGGTCAAGATGCCACTGCTGCCACCCCACCGGGCGAGAATGCGCCTGGTGTAGTCGAGGTTTCTCCTTTGGCTGCATTCTTATCGCATGCCTCACTAGAGGCTGGCGACAACCAAGCGCAAGCTGGACAAGACGCTGTGCAGCTCATGACGGTGCACTCAGCGAAGGGGCTGGAGTTCACATCCGTATTTATTACCGGCTTGGAAGAGGGATTATTTCCTCATGAGAACAGCGTTAATGAGCAGAATGGCCTAGAGGAAGAGCGACGCTTGATGTATGTGGCGATTACTCGCGCCAAAGAACGCCTCTACCTTTCGCATACCCAATCCAGAATGCTGCATGGTCAAGTGCGTTACAACATGCCTTCCCGCTTCTTGGAAGAGTTGCCATCTGATTCACTAAAGTGGCTCACTCCGAAAGTGAAGGATGCCCGTTGGGGCGGAGGCAGTAATTACGGTAATGGCGGTCGCTCCGGCTCCACTTGGCAAGATGGCTACACGCGTCAGCGTGATTCTGACACCAATGATTTCTTTGACTCCGGCAGTGATCGTCAGCGACCCGCTAAGCAACTTGGTCGTGTCGGCTCTGCCTCTAGCTCCGTAACCAGAATGGCTTCACCGCCACGAGGCAATTACCCATTCACGATTGGGCAAAATGTTTTCCATACCAAGTTTGGTGAGGGGCGTGTGACAGGCTTAGAGGGTAATGATGCCGATGCTCGTGCACAAGTGAACTTCAAGCGTCATGGCGTGAAGTGGTTGCAGCTTAGTATTGCCAAGCTTGCTGCGATAGATTAACTAGCTGAGCAACTAAGCAAGCAATTAAGCAATTAAAGTTGCTGATTCTTTTTCAGCGAAGCACGCTTTCCAGGTGGCAAAGAAAGAGCAGTGCATCACAGTCAATCCCGCCATTGAGAGTGGGGCGATGATGAAGGATGCGGCTTGACCAAAATCGAGCGCATCAAAAATAGAGCCAATCGTCAGGGGAATAGCGATCAAGATCGCACCCCAAATAGCGATATATAAAAAGAACGCTCCGCGATTTGCCCAGCAGGCGATCGCACTAGAGAAAAGCGCCTGCGGCACAGACATCTCGGCCCAAGCAACCAGCACAGGTGAGAACCACATCAACATGGCTACAGGTACGTAGAGTAAGCCGCCAAAAAAGAGAATCAAATAGATTTGGCGCACGGCTTCGGGTGTAATCGGCTTATCACCAGTCATGAGCGGTAGCAGTAATTCAAAATCCACCAGCATGCTTAAGATAAAGCTAAGGACAAGAATGAGTGCTGAGTACACAAGGCCCAGTTGCAGAATGCGCTTGCGAATCAGGGGGGTTGATTGCAAGGCAATCAAATATACCGTTGGACGGATACGTTCTTTTTGAATCGCTTGTCGACAGGCTGTCATGAAGCCAACTGATAAGGTTGGTGTCAATAATAGAACGGCAAACACACCAATCACTGGTACGAGCACCGCTAACTGTGCAACAAATACGTACATAAATACCAGCATCAGAAATCCGAGAGGATTTTGTTTGAATAGCCAAATACCTTGGCGTATCCAGGTGTAGCCTTCTTTAGGGGCGACGGAGTTTAGTTTCATATTGCTTTGCGGCTTAAGAGAATATTTTCAAAATGACGGGGGTCATGGGGCGTGAGCATTTGAGCATCGCGTGGTAAGTAAAAATCCCACAGGCGTGAAATCCAAAAACGTAGGGCTGCTGCACGCACCATCAGCGGCCAGCTACGTTGCTCTATGTCAGTAAGTGGGCGAACAGCCCGATAGGAATCCATCAGCGCCTTGAACCGTACAGGATCTAAATCTTGTTTATTTTCAGCAAGACACCAATCATTTGCAGTGACTGCTAAATCAAATAACCATTTATCTGTGCCGGCGAAATAAAAGTCAAAGAAGCCACCCAGTTGATCTTGTGAGGTGTCGCTGGCGCCTTGAGGATCAAAGAGTACATTATCCCTAAACAGGTCGCAATGGCTTGCGCCTTGGGGCAGTGAGGCATAAGCCTCCGACGCGAAGAATTGCTCTTGAGTAGCAAGTTCAGTAGAGAGCAATTCTTTTTGTGTATCGCTAAGATGTGAAAGAACTTGCGGAACGGTTTTCTTCCACCAAGAAAGGCTACGAAGATTTTCTTGGGTCTGCTGAAAGTCTGCGCTCGCTAAATGCATCTTTGCTAAGTTCTCGCCAACCAATGCGCAGTGTTTGGCTTCTGGCGCCAGTCTAGATAGGCCTGGTAGCTTGCTGACAATCGCGGCTGGCTTGCCCTTAAGAGAAAACAGAATTTCTCCATTGGTATTCTCAAGTGGCTTGGGCACTCGAATGCCCTTATTCGCCAAGTGCCTCATCAACTCTAAATAATAAGGAAGTTGTTCTGCTGACAATCTTTCAAAAATAGTCAGAACATATTCTTGTTTCTTGCCGTCTTTCTCAGTATCGAGAAAGAAATTGGAGTTCTCAATGCCACCATGAATTCCGCGAATATCACTTGCTTGCCCAATATCAAAATCGTTGGCAATCCAGCTGGAGATATCACTTAGTTCAATGGGGGTGAAGACGGCCATGACTAATTAAGAAAAAATAGGTAGATGAAATGCAATCATCAAATTTAGAAAGGGATGCTGATGCTAGGTACGCTGATCAGATCAGTTTCTTTAGGTGCGCCTGGCATGACTGTTGCTGGCGGCGCCATTTCGTAGCTGGTGTAGCGCGTCTTCACGTCCACTTGGGTCGGCGAATTAGCATCTTTGTATTCGGTAACTTCAGTGCCAGTTGCTTCTTTATGTTGAAAGCTCGGTTTGCGGCCTTCAGGAGCGTTTGTCACTTCGGATGCGCTCACTGCAGGCGCCAAGGGCTGGCTATTAATGCGCTGCAGTTCTGATGGGCTGAGGGCCTGACTATTGTTCTGTGCGTGTGCTGAATGCAGGCCAAAAGAGGCAAAAGCCACAAAAAAGCTTGTAAGAACAAGGGTTTGGCTCAGGGAAGAGTGGAGTAAGTTAGTAAGAGCGTGCATCATTTTTCACCTTTTTAGGCCTCTTTTCAGGAGGATTTGAACCTGATCTGTAGGCAGTTAGCAACTAGATTGTACGATTGCGGTATGACTAAACATAGACTCTTGTTGGTAGACGGTTCTAGCTACCTCTATCGCGCCTTTCACGCCATGCCAGACCTCAGAAATGGGGCGGGCGATCCGACGGGGGCAATCTATGGAATGGTTAATATGATGCGCCGGGCTCGCTCGGAACTCAAGGCTGACCATATTGCCTGTGTTTTTGATGCCAAGGGGAAGACTTTCCGAGACGAAATGTACTCTGAGTACAAGGCGCACCGTTCTCCCATGCCTGAGGATTTGGTAAAGCAGATTGAGCCAATTCATGCCATGGTCAAGGCTCTAGGCTGGCCAGTACTGATGGTTTCTGGGGTTGAGGCCGACGATGTCATTGGCACCTTGGCTTGTCAGGCAACCCAAGCCGGATGGGAAACCATCATTTCTACGGGTGATAAGGATTTAGCGCAGTTGGTCAACCCTTCGGTCACCCTGATTAATACGATGACCAATGAAAAGCTAGATATTGCTGGCGTGATCGAAAAATTTGGCGTGCCTCCAGAGCGGATTGTGGATTACCTCTCGATCATTGGTGATACGGTCGATAACGTTCCCGGGGTTCCTAAAGCGGGACCTAAAACTGCTAACAAGTGGTTAGCTGAGTTTGGTGACTTGGATTGTTTGATGGCGAATGCCGATCAGGTGAAGGGTGTTGTGGGTGAAAACCTGCGCAATAGCTTGCAGTGGCTTCCACAGGCGCGCCAATTAATTACCGTCAAAACCGATTGTGATTTATCCCCCCATTTGCCGGGGCTAGATGATCTGCATGCGAAACCAGAAGACGCTCCACTGTTGCGAGAGTTGTTTGAGCGTTATGCGTTTAAGACTTGGCTACGTGATGTGGAGAAACAGCTTGGTGGATCTGGCGCTGAAGTCAGCGAAGGCTTTGATTTGGCAGGCAGCCCTATTAAAACTGCGCCAGAAGTGAAGGAAAAAGCTACAAGCAATCCATTTGGCCCCACTGCTACAGCAGCTACAACTGCCTTATCTCAAGAAACAACCGATCTTCAAGGAGCTATTGCTAAGCACTATGAATGTGTTGTCGATGAAGCCGCATTAGATCGCTGGCTTTTGAAAATTGAGGGCGCGCAACTGACTGCTGTTGATACAGAAACTACCGGCTTAGACGCTCTGGCTGCCGAGCTCGTAGGCATCTCGCTTTGTGTGACTCCGGGCGAGGCTTGCTACATTCCGGTGGCGCATCGCAACGGAGAAGATCAACTCAGTCGCGAGCTGGTCTTAGAAAAACTAAAGCCTTGGCTCGAAAGTTCTACGCATTTTAAAGTGGGGCAAAACTTAAAGTACGACGCACATATTTTTGCAAACTACAACATTACTTTGCAGGGCATTCGGTTTGATACTTTGCTTGAGTCCTATGTGCTCGAATCGCATATGCCGCACAACATGGATAACCTCGCTGAGCGACATCTCGGCATGAAGACGATTCGTTACGAAGAGGTTTGTGGAAAAGGTGTTCATCAAATTGGCTTTGATCAAGTCGATCTGAAGATCGCGACAGATTACGCCGCTGAAGATGCCGACATTACCCTGCGCCTGCATTTAGCTTTATGGCCACAAATTCAGGGTAGCCCTGGGCTGCTCTATGTTTATGAAAACATTGAGATGCCGGCCATGCGCGTCTTGGGCATCATGGAGCGCAACGGCATTCGGATTGATTCGGCATTACTCTCTCAACAAGGTCAAGAGGTCGGTAAGCGCCTGCTTGCTTTAGAGGGGGAGATTCACAAGCTAGCAGGACAACCATTCAATATTCAATCACCCAAGCAAATTGCAGAAATTTTGTTTGGGCAGTTGGAGTTACCCGTTATTAAGAAGACGCCATCGGGTGCGCCATCAACCGATGAAGAGGTTTTGCAGAAGTTAGCTGAAGATTACCCCTTGCCAGCGCGGATCTTGGATTACCGCAGCTTAGCTAAATTAATGTCGACCTATATTGAAAAACTTCCACGCATGGCCGACCCTAAGACTGGGCGCGTACACACCAATTTTTCTCAAGCCACTGCAGTGACAGGACGCTTGGCATCTAGCGAGCCGAATTTGCAAAACATTCCCGTGCGAACAGAAGAGGGTCGTCGCATTCGGGAGGCATTTATTCCGGCAGAAGGCTGTAAGTTACTGTCAGCTGATTATTCTCAGATTGAATTGCGCATCATGGCGCACATTGCTGAAGATGAAAATCTACTGGCCGCTTTTGCTGCTGGTAAGGATGTGCACCAAGCCACTGCTGCTGAGATTTTTGGTGTGCCATTGGAAAGCGTGACTTCAGAGCAGCGTCGTTATGCTAAGGTAATTAACTTTGGCTTGATCTATGGCATGAGTGCTTTTGGTTTAGCGGGTAACCTCGGCATTGAACGCTCGGCAGCACAAAGCTATATTGCGAAGTATTTCGATCGCTATCCTGGGGTTGCTCAATACATGGAGCGCACTCGCCTCGAGGCGCGAGAGAATGGCTATGTGGAGACGGTCTTTGGCAGACGGCTCTGGTTGCCTGAGATCAAGGGTTCCAATGGTCCTCGTCGCCAAGGCGCAGAGCGGGCTGCGATTAATGCACCGATGCAGGGAACTGCGGCTGACCTAATTAAATTGGCCATGATTGCGGTCGAGAACTGGCTTGAAAAGGAGCAGTTAAAGACCCGTATGTTGCTTCAGGTGCATGATGAATTGGTATTTGACGTACCCTTGGATGAATTGGAGCTCTTGCAGGCAAAGTTGCCCGACTTGATGTGTAAGGTGGCTGAGCTCAAGGTTCCTTTGGTGGTTGGCATTGGGATTGGCGATAATTGGGAAGAAGCGCATTAAATCAGGAGACTAAAAAATGACAAAAAAAGATCAAGATTCAAAAATAGTGTCTAGCGATAGAAGGGGTTTCATGAAAGCCTCTGCCATTACTGCAACAACGATGGGCATTGGTTTTGTAGCCGCCTCTGAGCCAGTCCTAGCTGCAGCGATTGAAACGGATTTCACTGGCATTAAAGCGGGTGAGCAAATGATTCCAGTCGGTAGCTTTCAGATGCCCGCTTATGTTTCTCGTCCAGAGAAGGCCAAAGGAAGTTTGCCGATTGTGATTGTCGCTAGCGAAATCTTTGGGGTACATGAGTACATTGCAGATGTCACTAGGCGTTTTGCTAAATTAGGTTACTTGGCCATTGCCCCAGAATTCTTTACCCGTGCCGGTGACCCGAATGCCTATGGCACTGTTGCTGAGATTCAAAAAAATATCGTGGCTCCAACTTCGGATATGCAGGTCCTAAATGACTTGCAAGCTGCATTGATTTGGGCTGGAAAAAATAGCGGTGACTTGAAAAAAGTAGGCGTGACTGGATTTTGCTGGGGTGGCCGCATTACTTGGCTGTCAGCCACATTGCCACAGGTTAAGGCTGGCGTAGCTTGGTATGGTCGTGTTATCGGTGAAAAAACTGAGGGCAATCCTCGTTACCCAGTGGACATCGCCGCCGACCTCAAGGCTCCAGTCTTAGGTTTATATGGTGGCGCCGATACTGGCATTTCTTTGGAGAGTGTTGAGCAAATGCGTGAAGCGCTTGCAAAGGCGGCTCCCAAAAATCCAGCAGCCAAAGCATGTCGCTTCGAAATTTATCCCGATACCCCACACGCATTTCATGCAGACTATCGCGCCACTTATCGCGAAGGCCCAGCGAAAGACGGCTGGGAAAAGTGCATTGCTTGGTTTAAACAAAATGGGGTAGCGTAATTTATATGTCAGTACTGCAAAGCATCTTGTTGGTAACAGCGCTAGCGGGCACGGCTAGCGTCTTGGTTGCAGCGAGCTTTTCATTATCTTTGCTCTCGAAGATGGTTCATGGCATGGTGAGTGTATCTGTCGGTATTTTGCTGGCCACTGCCTTACTGCACTCCTTACCTGAGGCTTTCACAATGCCTGGGGCAAGTCCACAGTTGCTGTTTGCTACTTTGCTTGCAGGTCTCCTTGGCTTCTTCTTGCTGGAGAAAATTGCACTATTGCGTCACAGCCATCATCACGAAGGGGATGGTCATGGTCATCACCACGGTCATGATGCTGAAGTAGCCGGTCGTAGCGGTTGGATGATTTTGGTGGGTGATGGACTGCACAATTTTGTGGATGGTGTTTTGATTGCTGCTGCATTCATGGCGGATTACCAAGTGGGTATCTTTACTGCTATTGCCATCATCGCGCATGAGATTCCGCAAGAGATTGGGGATTTCATTGTGCTGCTCAATGCGGGCTTCTCCCGCACGCGCGCTTTGTTCTACAACTTCATTTGTGGTTTATCAGCGGTGGTTGGCGGCGTATTGGCTTACTTCTTCTTGGAGAAAGCCCATGCAGCAATGCCTTACCTATTGGTGATTGCTTCAAGTAGCTTTATTTATATCGCAGTGAGTGATCTCATTCCGCAAATGCATCGTCGCCCGCATTGGGCTGAGTCTTTACGTCAAACGATTTTGATTGCCTGTGGGGTTGGCTTGGTAATCTTGCTATCGCTATTGCATTAAAGCGCTACTGGCCTGCTAGGGTCAGCGCACCACTCACTCCAACTGCCCGCATACAGTCGTGAGCCTTTAAGGTCAGCAATTTCCATGGCTAGCAAGTTATGACAAGCTGTCACCCCAGAGCCGCATTGATGAATCACCTGAGATGCTTTGGTTGATCCCAGGAGAGCATAAAAGTCTTTATAGAGTTGTTCAGGTGACTTAAACGATTTTCCGGATAGGTTATCTCTAAAGAAATAATTAATCGCATCGGGGATGTGCCCACCGACAGGATCTAAGGTTTCATTTTGACCATGGAAGCGATCATTTGCACGGGCATCGATCACAACACTCTTTTTGCTTTGAAGATTTTCAATCACACCGTCTACCAAAACCAGGCCAACGTAAGGCATTGCTGCTACTGGCATGATTGTCGGTTTTGCTTCGCGTGGCAGGGTGCTGATTGGGCCGTTCCAGGTGTCTAGGCCACCATCCAAGACTTGCACTTTGGCATGACCGGTTGCTTTGAGCATCCACCATATTCGACTGGCATACACAGAGCCTTGACCATCATAGGCAACTACTAAAGTATTGGAGTCAATTCCTAGGCGCGACTTAGTTTGGGCCCAAGCTTCTGGGGTGGGCAATGGGTGACGACCATTTTGGCCGGTTTTGAGGCCAGATAGGTCTTGATCAAGATCGACATAAACAGCCCCTGGAATATGACCTTCTAAGTAGGATTTTCTGCCCGCCTGCGGATCGACTAAATCAAATCGGCAATCGCAAAGCAAAACATTCTCGCCGCTATTAATGATTTCTTCTAACTGGTTTGCAGTGATGAGAGGCGTCATGAAGGCTTCCTATTTCGGGCGAATGTAGTGTTACTTGATTATGCGTCTTGATAGTTCATTGCGCGACGGTACCATTCATGAAAATGTTGCATGCCGTCTTCCATGGGGCTTTGATAGGGACCCACTTCATTTTCGCCGCGAGCCAGTAGCGCTGCACGTCCAGCATCCATGCGCTCGGCGATTTCGTCATCCTCAATGCAGGTTTCCATATAGGCCGCACGCTCTGCTTGTACATACTCTCGCTCAAAGAGGGCGATTTCTTCGGGGTAGTAAAACTCCACGATGTTGCGCGTTTTATTTGGTCCCATTGGGTGTAAGGTAGAAACGCACAGAACGCCTGGATACCACTCCACCATCACATTGGGGTAGTAGGTGAGCCAGATGGCGCCATGGCGCGGTGTCTTGCCTTCGTGCTGGCGCAATACTGCTTCATGCCATTTTTGATAAACCGGTGAGCCTGGCTTCTCTAGGTCTTTATGAATGCCGACAGTTTGTACGCTATGCCAGTCACCAAATTCCCAACGCAAGTCTTCGCAGGAAACAAACTTACCTAAGCCCGGATGAAACGGGACAACATGGTAATCCTCAAGATAGACCTCGATGAAGGTTTTCCAGTTGTAATTGCATTCGTGGACTTCAACATGATCGAGCACATATCCGTCAAATTGGAGATCGCCTGCAACACCGAGTTTGGCGAGATCGGCGCGAACATCACGAGGACCTTCAAATAAGAGCCCTTGCCAATTTTGCAAAGGAGATTTGCCAAGATTCAGGCAGGGCTTATCTTCAAAATGGGGCGCGCCTAATAATTCGCCATTTAAATCATAGGTCCAGCGATGGAGTGGGCACACGATATTATCTGTTTTGCCGGAGCCATTAAGCATCAGTGCTTGACGATGGCGGCAGACATTGGAAAGGAGTTCAACGCCTTGCTGGTTGCGAACCAGTAAACGACCTTCATTTTCCGAGCTCAGGGTTTGATAGGACCCAACTTCAGGAACCATGAGTTCGTGACCTACATAGCCTGGGCCCTGTTTAAAAAGCAGTTCAATTTCGCGCTGATAGAGATCAACGTCGAAATATGCCGAAACCGGCAGTTGTAGATTGGACGGCGCAAGCTGCTGCGCGGTAGCCAGATTAGTCATTCTCCCCACCCCCGAAAACGTCAGCCGAAGCTAAGCGGAATAACCAATCCAACCATCGACGGATCGATATTGGAAAGGAAGGAGGGGATTATACCCATCTGAACCCCGTCTCGCTTTAATATGTAGGGCTATATCTGTAAGAAATTTGAAGGAATGAATCCAATGCCAGCAAAGAAATCTGAGGGTCAGAAACCCGGTCTTGAGGTTCAAATCGACCCTAGCCTGCGTTACGAGCAGGCTGTAAAGGAGTTGGAAAAGCTTATTTCTGACATGGAATCTGGCAAATTCTCGCTGGAGGAGACACTTTTGGCCTATCAGCGCGGCGCAGCACTTTTGAAGCATTGTCAGGGCATGCTGGCTCAAGTTGAGCAGCAAGTTCGGGTATTTGAGGCCTAGGCTCCACCAAAACTTCTTTTATGAATAAGTTCTTTTCTTTTGATGACTGGATTCGCGCTCATGGGCAGCGAACAGAATTGGCTTTGGAGAATTTGCTCGATGCTGCCAATGCCAATCCCGCTCGTTTGCATGAAGCTATGCGTTATGCCGCGCAGGGTGGTGGTAAACGCATTCGCCCTTTATTGGTTTATGCCGCGGGTGAATTGGGTGATGACGCTAGCGCAGAAACACAAGCAGCTTTAGATGCAGCCGCTGTTGCGATTGAGTGTATTCATGCTTACTCATTGGTGCACGACGACTTGCCTTGTATGGATGACGATGACTTGCGTCGTGGACGACCAACAGTGCATAAGGCATTTGATGAGGCGACTGCTTTGTTAGTAGGCGATGCCTTGCAAACACGCGCATTTGAGATTTTGGCAAATGCGCAATGCGATGCAGAGACCTGTTTGGCCATGATTGCTGCATTAGCTAGTGCCTCAGGTTCGCGTGGCATGGCTGGTGGCCAGGCGATTGATCTAGAGAGTGTTGGAAAAAAATTAGATCTTGCGGGCCTAAAGCAAATGCATGCAATGAAAACAGGCGCCTTACTTTCTTGTTCGGTGCAACTGGGTGGCATTGCCGCCCAACTGAAGCCGAGCCAGATGCAAGATCTCGCGAATTATTCTGAAGCCTTGGGCTTGGCCTTTCAAATTGTGGACGATGTTTTGGATGCAACCGCAGATAGCAACACCTTAGGCAAAACCGCAGGAAAAGACGCTGCCAACGATAAGCCGACCTATGTGACCTTGATGGGTTTAGACTATGCAAAGAAGGCAGCAAAAGATTTGCAAGGAACGGCAATTGCTAGCCTAGAGAGTTTTGGTGCTAAAGCCCAAGCTCTGAAAGATTTGGCTCTGTTAGTGGTTAATAGAGGTAAATAAGATTACTGAAGATTTGATGACTTTAAATTCCATTCACTCCCCTGCAGAGTTAAAAAAACTTCCTCGAGAGCAACTGCCTGCGCTTGCTGATGAGTTGCGTCAATTCGTGCTGGATTCTGTTTCTAAAACCGGCGGACACCTCTCCTCTAATTTAGGAACAGTGGAGTTATCGATTGCTCTGCACTATGTATTTGATACGCCACATGATCGGATCGTATGGGATGTGGGACATCAAAGTTATCCGCATAAAATTTTGACTGGTCGTCGTGATCGTATGAATACCTTGCGCCAGTTCAGCGGTTTGTCTGGTTTCCCACGTCGCGCTGAAAGTGAATACGATGCCTTTGGTACCGGCCACTCTTCTACGAGTATTTCTGCGGCGATGGGTATGGCTCGCGCTTTTCAGACCAAGGGTGAGAAGCAAGTAGCTATTGCAGTGATTGGTGATAGTGCGATGACGGGTGGTATGGCATTTGAGGCGATGAACAATGCTGGCGTCTATGACGATTTGCCTTTGGTGGTGATTCTGAACGACAACGATATGTCGATCTCGCCAGCAGTGGGTGCCCTGAATCGTCACTTGGCGAGATTGCTGAGTGGCAATATTTATTCCGCAACGAAGAAGGGGATTGATAGTGTTTTATCGATCGCCCCTCCTTTGCGTGAGTTTGCAAAACGTTTAGAGGATCATGCTAAGGGCATGGTCTCACCATCAACCATTTTTCAAGAATTTGGTTTTAACTACTTTGGGCCAATTGATGGGCATGATTTAGACGCCTTGATTCCCATGCTGCAGAACGTCCGTCGCTTGGCGCTGGAGGGTCGTGGCCCGCAGTTCTTGCATGTAGTCACTCGCAAGGGTCAGGGTTATGAGCTCGCAGAGGCTGACCCAGTGCTCTATCACGGCCCTAGTAAGTTCAATCCAGAAGAGGGTATCAAGAAATCAATCACTCCATCGCAGAAAACTTTCACTCAAGTCTTTGGTGAGTGGTTGTGCGATATGGCACACGCTGATCCACTTTTAATCGGCATTACGCCTGCCATGCGTGAAGGCTCCGGCTTAGTTGAGTTTGAAATGAATTTCCCGAAGCGTTATTACGACGTCGGTATTGCTGAACAACATGCGGTGACTTTTGCGGCGGGTATGGCATGCGAAGGTATGAAGCCTGTTGTTGCAATTTACTCCACTTTCTTACAGCGCGCTTACGATCAACTCATTCATGATGTGGCAATTCAAGATCTGCCAGTGTTGTTTGCTTTAGATCGCGCTGGTCTAGTGGGCGCTGATGGTGCAACGCATGCGGGCGCGTATGACATTCCATTCTTGCGTTGTATTCCGAACATGCTGGTGTTGACGCCTGCTGACGAGGCAGAGTGCCGCGATTTGCTGACGACTGCATTTCATCAGCCGCATCCAAGTGCAGTGCGCTATCCGCGCGGCGCTGGTGTCGGAACTATTCCATCCAAAGAGTTGCGCACCGTTCCATTAGGTAAGGGCGAATTGCGTCGCAAGTCTAATGCGCCAGCGGGTCAGCGTATGGCAATTTTGGCCTTTGGCACTTTGCTGTATGCAGCCCTCGAAGTTGCTGAGCGGATTGATGCCTCAGTTGCCAATATGCGTTTTGTAAAACCATTGGATATCGAACTCCTCAAATCTTTAGCGCAAGACCATGATTATTTTGTGACGATTGAAGATGGTGCAATTCAGGGTGGCGCAGGTAGTGCTTGTCTAGAGGCGCTCTCCGCTATGGGTATCAATAAACCCCTACTCCAATTAGGTCTTCCAGATGAATTTGTGGAGCATGGCGATTACAAGCTCTTGATGAGTAGGTGCGGACTTGATGCAGCTGGGATTGCCAAGTCGATTTCCCAGCGTTTTCCAGGGCTAAATTCTGCTAAAACGGAAGTAAATACCGTGCTTACGGGCAAATAAGTCATTTTTGTCTGAAAATAGAGCCATGAACGATATCAATACCGCTTTTCTCAAACCGCAAGCCATGCCAGACATTCAGTCTTTGCATGACGAGCGTGCATTGCCAATTGAGCGGGTGGGTATTCGGGGTTTGCGTCATCCGCTGATCATTCGCACCAAGTCTGGTGAGATGCCGGCGGTTGGTAATTTTGAAATGGATGTGGCATTGCCTGCGCATGTCAAGGGTACGCACATGTCCCGCTTCATCGCGCTCTTACAAGACCACCATGAGCCGATTGACAGCACCTCTGTTGTTGCGATGGTGCGTGAGATGTTGCCACTACTAAACGCAAGCGAAGGTCGCATTGAGTTTACTTATACGCACTTTGTTAAAAAAGCCGCCCCAGTTTCTGGTGTTGAAAGCTTGATGGATTACGAAGTGACTTGGATGGCGAAGGCTAAGCAAAATGCGTCCGGTGCAATCGATGTTGAGCTAAACCTCCGCGCTTTAGTTCCGGTAATGAGTTTGTGCCCTTGCTCGAAAGAGATTTCTGAGTACGGTGCGCACAATCAACGCTCCCACGTCACGATGTCGGTAGAGCTTGATCCACAGACAAAAATGACTGTAGAAGATTTGGTAGCAGCCGCGGAGAGCCAAGCCTCTAGCGAGTTATGGGGCTTACTTAAGCGCCCGGATGAGAAGTGGGTTACCGAGCGTGCTTACGACAATCCAAAGTTTGTGGAAGATCTTGTACGTGATGTGGCTGGGCAACTCAAAGACGATCAACGCATTTTGTCTTTAGTGGTTGAGGCTGAGAACTTTGAATCTATTCACAATCACAGTGCTTACGCTAGGATTAGTCTAGCTAAGTAATTCTTAAGCGAGATTGTTGCTCGCTAAATCCCAGCGGGGTTTGATATCAAAAGCACCTGAAGTAGTTGAGCCATTGTTTTCTGCCAACATGCGCAGCGCTCCAGCAAAAGCAATCATCACGCCGTTATCGGTACATAAATCCACTGGTGGATAGTGCACTTCAAATCGATTCTTTTTGGCATTCGCGTTCAAGGCGGCACGCAATTGCAGGTTTGCACCCACACCACCAGCAAGCACTAAATGTTTGCAGCCAGTTTGCTTGAGCGCTTTTTCTGATTTGCTGACCAAGACGGCTACCAAAGAGTCGACAAAGCTTCGTGCAAGATCCGCCTGAAATGTTGCAATCGCATCAGGATCGGAAATTCCCAGTGCCTCAAATTTTTTCACTTGGTTCAAAACAGCTGTTTTGAGTCCGGAGAAGGAAAAATCCAAATCCCCTGAATGCAGCATCGGCTTGGGTAGGTCAAATCGCCCCGATTGCCCTTTTTCTGCCAATTTGGAGATGGCGGCGCCACCTGGGTAGTCCAGACCGAGTAATTTGGCGGTTTTATCAAAGGCCTCGCCAGCAGCATCATCCAGGGTTTCACCGAGAAGTTGGTACTTGCCAACCCCGCTCACCAGCATGAGTTGGGTATGCCCGCCTGAGACTAGTAGGGCAATAAAAGGGAATTCCGGTACGGAAACCCCTAAAAGCGGAGAAAGCAGGTGCCCTTCGAGGTGATGAACTCCAATTGACGGCAAATTGAGGCCTTGGGCAAGGGATTTAGCAAAAGCGCTGCCCACTAGTAGGGCGCCTGCCAGGCCAGGACCCTGGGTATAGGCCACGGCATCGATATCCTTTAATTGAAGTCCCGCCTCATGCAAGGCGTCATCTAGGAGGGGTAAAACCCGCCGTATATGGTCTCTAGAGGCTAGTTCAGGGACAACGCCCCCATACTCTTGGTGCATGGCGATTTGGGAGTGTAGGGCCTGCCCCAATATGCCCTCATGGGCTGGGGCGTGGTTTTCCCAGGGGGTGGTGTTGTATACAGCCACCCCGGTCTCGTCACAGGAAGTTTCTATGCCTAAAACAATCATTTTTTTGCTTGGTCGTGCTAGAATCGCGTTTCAGTTAATTTTTCGATATTTTTCGAGCATATACGAGTTAAACAAGTATGACTACAGTCCGCCTACGTGAGAACGAACCTTTTGAAGTGGCATTGCGCCGTTTCAAGCGCACCATTGAAAAAAATGGCCTATTGACCGACTTGCGTGCCCGCGAGTTTTACGAGAAGCCAACGGCTGAACGTAAGCGTAAGAAGGCTGCTGCTGCTAAACGCCATTACAAGCGTATTCGCAGCCAGATGTTGCCTAAGAAGCTTTACTAATCGAATTTAAAAGCTCTCCTCACCGAGAGGCTTTGAAACCCGCTGACGGTGAAACGCAGCGGGTTTTTGCTTTTTAAGGTATTCACAAAAAGCCAATACACTAAAGATCGAATCAGCATCAAACCTATTAGGAGTTAATTCCATGAGTCTTAAAGATCAAATCACTGAAGATATGAAAAACGCCATGCGCGCAAAAGAAGTGGCACGCTTAGGAACAATTCGCCTTTTGTTGGCAGCCATTAAGCAGCGCGAAGTCGATGAGCGCATTGTGATGGATGATGCCAGCGTGATTGCTACGGTTGAGAAGATGATCAAGCAGCGCAAAGACTCGATCTCCCAGTTTGAAAAAGCCAGTCGTGATGATTTGGTGGCGATTGAAGCTGCTGAGATGGTTATCTTGCAAGCTTACTTACCAGCACAGTTGTCGGATGCTGAAGTGGAAGCTGCTGTAGCTGCCGCTGTAGCATCAACGGGTGCTGCTGGTCCGCAAGATATGGGTAAAGTGATTGGCGTTCTCAAAGGCCAGTTGGCCGGTAAAGCAGACATGGGCAAAGTTTCTGGTTTGGTAAAAGCTGCGCTGGCTAAGTAGACCGCTAAGTTAAAGCCTCATCCATTACTGATGGCTCTCATACCCCAATCCTTCATTGCTGATTTATTAAATCGGGTCGACATCGTTGATGTCGTTGGGCAGCACGTGAAGTTAAAAAAAGCGGGCGCGAACTTTCAAGGTTTGTGCCCCTTTCATTCAGAAAAATCTCCCTCGTTTTCAGTTTCTCCAACGAAGCAGTTCTATCACTGTTTTGGGTGTGGAGCACATGGGTCTGCGATTAACTTTCTCATGGAGTACTCAGGCCTGGGTTATGTAGATGCAATTGAAGACTTAGCGCGTTCTGCAGGTTTAGATGTGCCGCGTGAGGAACGCACCGCTAATGATGTTGCGCGCCAACAGCAAACCATGGCCTTGAGTGAAGTGATGAGTGCAGCAGCAGATTGGTATCGCCAGCAACTCAAGGTAGCTCCCCGTGCCGTGGAATACCTCAAGGGACGCGGTCTGACTGGCGAAATCGCTAAACGCTATGCATTAGGTTATGCGCCGGATGGCTGGCAAGGCCTTGAAGCAGTCTTTGGTACTTATGCCAATGATGAAGTTGCTAAGACTTTATTAGAGGGCGGCTTACTCATTCAGAGTGAGCAAAGTGATAGCGCTCAAACTGCGCGTCGCTACGATCGTTTTCGTGATCGCATTATGTTTCCGATTCGTAATCCCAAAGGTCAGACCATTGGCTTTGGTGGACGCATCTTAGATCAGGGTGAGCCCAAGTACTTAAATTCTCCTGAGACGCCACTGTTCTCTAAGGGCAATACGCTCTACGGTTTGTTCGAAGCAAGACAGGCGATTCGCTCACAAGAGTATGTGCTTGTGTGTGAAGGTTATATGGATGTGGTGGCGCTTGCGCAATTGGGTTTCCCAAATGCCGTAGCTACCTTGGGCACAGCTTGTACCGCTAATCACGTGCGCATGTTATTGCGCCAAACTGACCGCGTTGTATTTTCATTTGATGGAGATTCTGCTGGTCAACGTGCAGCACAGCGCGCATTAGAAGCTTGCCTGCCTTTGATGTCCGATGACAAAGAGATTCGTTTCTTATTCTTACCTACAGAGCACGACCCTGATAGTTATGTACGTGCCTATGGCGCACCTGCATTTGAAAAAGTCATTAAAGAAGCGATGTCCATTTCAAGTTTCTTCTTTAAGATCGTGAGCCAAGAGCATGAGCTCAGCACTCCTGAAGGTAGGGCGCAAACACATCACGCTGCAAAGCCCTTATTACTATCCATGCCGCCGATTGCTTTGCGTACGCAAATTTTGCGAGAGTTGGCGATTCGCACTAACTCTACCCCTGCAGATTTAGAGTCTTTCTGTGGGCTGACTGTGGTGCCCCCACCAGTACAGCAGGGATCCTATGCCAATACAAATCAGCGGGCACCAAACTTTATTCAGGGTAATGCTGGCAATAGAACACAAGGCGCACCATGGCAGGCATCCAAAGGCTCAGCCAAAAGAGTGGCCACGCAAAATATTCCTCCTCCACAGGCTCCCACAGATTTAGCAGAGCAGATGTTGCGTGTGTTGATTCAGTTTCCGCATTTGGGTAAAGCATTGGATGCCAACAAGAGAGCGCTTGCTCTGCAAGCTTCTGAGTTGCGGTCTGCAAAAGCTCTGGAGTTGATGAAGGACTTATTGGCTCAGTGTGATTTGGTTGAATTAATCCCTGGTGAAAATGGCAAGCCACCAGCTGTTGGTGCGGGCGCTTTTGCTTTATTCCAAGAACAATTGTCTCGTAGCGAGTTAGCTCCCCTCTATGAGGTGCTGAGAAAGCGGGTTATGGGCTCGGATTTGGAGATCGAAGGGGCGATTGCAGATTTGGATGGCGCCTTCAAAAAGCTGGAGCTTACCCACCTGAAAACAGAGATGACAGAGATTGCTCAAAAGATCGCTGGCAGCACTGCAACAGAGCAAGATCGAGCTCGATATCGCGAGCTGGGTGAAAGATTGAAATTCTCTTAAGAAATTTCTGATTTAGCCCTAGAAAAACCCGAAATTTACCCCATATTTTTAGTATGCGCTGGGGTAAAAAAGTCGCAATCGACTATAATCCTCTATTCCCAGAAAAAAACCGATTTAATTCAGCCACTTGCGCTTTATTTTGAAGAAATTAAGGACAAGTGGACAACGTGGCTATGCTGAATCGGCCGAGATCAATCATCAGTAATGTGAGTAAGTGCTAATAAATGCCAAATATCAAGAAAAAACCAGCCAAACCAGCAGCCAAACCAGCAGCTAAACCAGCAGCCAAGCCAGTAGCAAAAGCCAAGGCTGCAGCTAAGCCGGCAGTAAAAGCTAAGGCCTCAGCGAAAGCAGCTAAACCGGTAGTAAAAGCAAAGGTAGTGGCCAAGCCAGTTAAGCCAGCACCTAAAGCGCCTGCAAAAGCAGCCAAACCGGTGGCTAAAGTAGTAGCTAAGCCTGCGGTGAAGGCTAAGGTAGTAGCCAAACCAGTATCAAAAGCGCCTACAAAAGCAGTCAAAGCGCCAGCCAAACCAGCGCCTAAAGTTGCAGCCAAGCCAGCTGCCAAGACTCCTGTTAAAGCGGTCAAGCCAGCAGCAAAGTCTGCAGCTAAGCCAGAAGTTAAGGTTGTGGCAGCTAAAAAAAGCAAAGCTACTGCTGCCCCAAAGGCTGAAGTAGAAAAAGTAGCCAAAGAAGTGAAAGAAACTAAAGGCAAAAAAGCCAAGACTGTTGAGCTTGAGGTTGTAGTGACCGAAGAGGTGAAGAAGGGTCGCAAGCCAAAAGCAGATGCTCCAGTTGAAGGTGCTGAGCCAGTTTTGACGGACCGTCAAAAAGCGCGCGAGCGTAAAGCAAAAGAAAAGGCACTCTTAAAAGAATTCGCGGCACAACAGCTAGGCTCTGAAGAGCAACAAGAGTTGCGTCGTACTCGTCTGAAGACATTGATCAAGATGGGTAAGTCCAAGGGTTACTTGACTCATGGCGAAATGAATGATGTGATGTCAGACGAGTTGTCTGATGCGGATGCATTGGAAACGTTGATTAGCCTCTTAAACGACATCAACATTACCGTTTACGAACAGGCTCCAGATGCTGAAACACTGTTGCTCAATGAAAATGCTTCAGCAACTACTTCCGAAGAAGAAGCCGAAGAAGAGGCGGAAGCCGCTTTAGCTACTGTCGATTCAGAGTTTGGTCGTACAACCGACCCAGTGCGCATGTATATGCGCGAGATGGGCACTGTTGATCTCCTGACTCGCGAAGGCGAGATCGTGATTGCGAAGAAGATTGAAGCTGGCCTTAAAGACATGGTGATGGCGCTGGCTGCTTGCCCTGTCACTATTGCTGAAATCCTTGGCAACGTCGATAAGATTGCTAGTGGTGAGATGGAGATTGATCAATTCGTAGACGGATTGGTAGACCCTAATGCTGAAGATATTAAGTTAGGACCTGAAGAGCCAGAGATTGACCCGGATGCTGAAGAGGGTGGCGAAGAGGGTGAAGATGAAGGCGGTGGTGGTGGCGGTGCAGCTACAGCCAACGCTAAGCAATTAGAAGAATTGAAGCAGATCTCTTTAGAGAAGTTTGCAATTGTTCGCACACAAGCTGACAAGATGCGCCGTGCTTTTGATAAAGAGGGCTATAACTGCCCAGCCTATATCAAGGCGCAAGAAGCAATTCGTGGTGAGTTACTTGGTTTCCGCTTGACTGCAAAGAGTGTTGAGAAATTGTGTGACACCATGCGTTCACAAGTAGACCAAGTATGGAAGCTCGAGCGCGGTATTGTGAGCTTGTTAGTAGATAAGGTTGGCGTGAATCGCGGTGAAGTATTGAAGGACTTCCCGAAGATGTCTATGAATTTAGAGTGGACTAATAAGCTACTTAAAGAAAACAAGCCATATACAGCGCTATTGCAACGTAACGTTCCAGCGATTCAGGAATTGCAGCAAAAGTTGATCGATATCCAGACACGTGTTGTATTGCCACTTCCAGAATTAAAAGAAGTGAACAAGCAAATGATCGCGGGCGAGAAGCGTGCGCGCGAAGCAAAACGTGAAATGACTGTTGCCAACTTACGCTTGGTAATCTCGATTGCTAAGAAATACACTAACCGTGGTTTGCAGTTCTTGGATTTAATTCAAGAAGGCAATATCGGCTTGATGAAGGCGGTAGATAAGTTTGAATACCGTCGTGGTTATAAGTTCTCTACTTATGCAACTTGGTGGATCCGTCAGGCAATTACCCGTTCTATTGCCGACCAAGCACGTACGATCCGTATCCCAGTGCACATGATTGAGACGATCAACAAGATGAACCGTATTAGCCGTCAAATCTTGCAAGAAACTGGCCATGAGCCAGATGCTGCAACCTTGGCTCTCAAGATGGAAATCCCTGAGGACAAGATTCGCAAGATTATGAAGATCGCTAAAGAGCCAATTTCGATGGAAACACCAATTGGTGATGATGCGGACTCTAATTTGGGTGACTTCATTGAAGATAGCAACACCTTGGCTCCAGCAGAAGCGGCTTTGCATGACTCGATGCGCGATGTGGTCAAGGATGTCTTGGATTCATTAACGCCACGCGAAGCAAAAGTATTGCGTATGCGCTTTGGTGTTGAGATGAGTACCGACCACACTCTCGAAGAAGTGGGTAAGCAGTTTGACGTAACGCGTGAGCGTATTCGTCAGATCGAAGCCAAAGCTCTGAGAAAAATGCGTCATCCAAGCCGCAGCGACAAGCTCAAGACCTTCCTCGAAGAAGATTGATAGTTATAGCTTCAAACATCGTGAATCCTTTATGCAAAAGGGTTCACGATTTGCAGTCTCTTATCAATGATTTGTCGATGCTGCATATCCTCTGAGTAGAGCCTTTCGCAACCTGCCTGCAGCGCTGCAGCAATAATCATCGAATCATAGTGTTGATAGCCGTATCGCCTGGAAACCATCAATCCGGTCTCAAAGGTATCGATATCAAGCGATCTCACATTAAATGTGGATGTAAATAGATCCAAAAACTCATCCAACTCAGCGTTAGATATTTTTATCTTTCTCAGGCCAGCAGAAGTAAATTCATTGAGCACTTGAACGCTGATCACATTGTTCTGCTGCAGATTTTTACTTACCCAATCTGCTTTTTTGTTATCTGATGATAGTAGGTAAAGCAGGGTATTTGTATCAAAGAATATTTTCTTAGCGTTCATTCAATTCGGATCTATCAAAGTGAAAATCGTTAGGCATACGTCCACGGAATTTTCTCAGACCCTCAATCCTCTCTTGCAGAGATGGTTTCTTTCTAATTTGAAAATGTTTTTTATCGGTGACCTGAACCTCAATGTCATCACCCTCTTTAAGTTTCAAATATTCAACCACTTGGGAAGGCAATCGAATCGCTAGACTATTGCCCCATTTAGAAACGATCATGATCACTAGCTCCTTAAGATATACATATAATAATGTATATCCTTGCTTACTGTAAACGCAAGCGCCCCCACTGGATGTGGGGATGTATTGACCCTTCAATTACAATGAGGGCATAGGGCCCATAGCTCAGTTGGTTAGAGCAGAGGACTCATAAGAAAGAAGCCCTAGGGGTCTTGTAACAAAGACCTCAATAGATTCAAGAGGTTAGTGGTGAATTAGGCGGTATAAATTCACTACACACCGACTACACACCAGGGCATTTTTCATGGTGTGTAGTAAATGTAGTTTTAGTGTGGTTTTGAGGCGGTTAAGTAGTACAAAACAGCATGTAAAGATTAACGGGCCTATAGCTCAGTTGGTTAGAGCAGAGGACTCATAATCCTTTGGTCCCAGGTTCAAGTCCTGGTGGGCCCACCAGAAAAGCAAAGGTACGTACCGGACACATGCTTTACGTCCGGTACCGACCACATGGTTTACACCTTTACCAATCACATCCCCAATACTTTGGGACCAAATGGGTTTTCTAGGGCCTGTACCCGAGAAGACTCCATATC
>NZ_JACVOS010000006.1 GCF_018882335.1 Polynucleobacter sp. AM-25C3 | reverse complement strand
GATTGGATGTGGACATACAATCATGAAAGACCGAACATGGGCTTAGGTGGAATTACACCAAAGCAAAAACTAGCACTTGCAGTACCAGCTTCTACTTTTAGCTTAAGTTAAAAATGGGGGGATTACCCAGTGGCGAGCGTATCTGGGAAATACTCTCGCACGCAAATCACATTTGAGTCTCGAATACTTTGACCCCGTAACAGTTTTTTTCTTGCCTCTTTGGAGCCATCAAAAATCACGGGAAAACGAACAAACACTTCTTTCAAGCCTTTTGCTTTTAAGCGGAATCCAATGTCATAGTCCTCGGTCAGGCTTTGTGCATCGAATGCAATGCCATCACCATCCTCCAAAAGGGCTAAGACGGCTTTGCGACTAAAGCAGGTTCCAACGCCGGCGCTGGGCACCTGTCCAGATAGGGCCTCTCGAACTACGACATCCTTACCATGCAGTTCTGCAAACTCATCCAAATAATGCATGGAGGTGAAACTCATCCACCCCTTCTCAAAGGGGTACACCGGTATCTGAATAAGATCTTTTTTGGGAAGTAGGAAATTAAATAACCGTAACTCTAATGGCGAAACGACATCTTCAGAATCATGCAAGATAAATCCGGAGAACTCGAGACTGGCCTGTAACTCAAATTGCAATATCGCATCTAGTACATTATTTAAGCAATCCGCTTTACTGGTTGGTCCTGGTCTAGCACATACAACTTTATGTACATTTGGAAAAACAGCGCAGACCCTATCGACATCTAGCTGAGTTTCGGGGTCGTTGGGATAGGTCCCTACAAAGATATGGTAATTTTCGTAATCAATCGTGATCGCGGCTAACTCTGCCATTTTTCCAATGACGCCCGTCTCATGCCATGCGGGAACCATGATGGCAAGTGGCTTTTCTGGAACGGAAAATAGCGTGGAATACTGCATTTTTGGATGTTGTCGATACACGGTAATGGCCCGAATAAAACGACGAACCCAGTAAACAATATCAATGAACAAATCATCAATGCTACTAATAGAGATGATGATTGCAATCGCTATCGCAATGTATTTGAGTACAAAAAGAAAGCTTGCTGCAATATCAATCAGATACATGACTAGTGACTTAACTGGTTCTTGAGAACCTCGCTAATCCGCTCACTCGCGTGCCCATCTCCAAAGGGATTGATGCTGGGCTTCATCGACTCATATAGCCCGGCATCTCCCCATAAGGTGTTGACCTCATTAATTATTGCGGCACCACTGGTGCCAATAATCTTGGCGCATCCAGCTTGCACGGCCTCAGGCCTTTCTGTTTCTCTTCTCAGAACCAATACGGGAACATGGAAGGTGGGAGCCTCCTCTTGTATTCCACCTGAATCAGTCAAGATAAGCCATGCATTCGCAATGGCTTGCTGCATTTCAAGGTATCCCAGTGGGTGGGTTAAGGTGACATTAGCCAGACCTCCCAGAATGGGATCTACCGATTTTTGAACGATCGGATTAAGGTGCACCGGAAATAGCACATTCAAGTCTGAATGGGCTTTGGCTAGGCTAGCAATTGCCATGCAAGCTTCCTCGATATCATTGCCCCAATTTTCTCGTCGGTGCATAGTTACTAATATATTTCGACCGGAAGTGATTGCTTTGTGGATGTTGTATTTTTTAATAACCCACTTTTGAGCATCCACTACAGTATTACCAGTGACATGGATATTCTTTAAAGGTATGGCCTCATTCATTAATACATTCTTACCGCCCTCAGTTGGTGGAAAGTGAAAGTGAGTGATGCGAGAAAGCATTTGCCTTAGACCTTCTTCTGGGAATGGTCTAGTTAGATCGTATGTTCTGAGACCTGCCTCTACATGGGCAATCGGGATGCGTTCATAAAAAGCAGATAAGCCCCCAAGAAAAGCGCTTTCAGTATCACCCTGAACAATGACGGCATCCCACTTAGTTGACACCATTACGGCATCTAATTGCTGCCGGCATCCAATACTGAATTCAGATAGAGAACTTCCCATCCTGCTCAACACTATATCGGGGGTGATATCAAAGCAGGTCAAAATTTGCTCTGCCATTTCTTGGTGTTGTCCAGTATGTAGCCACTGAACTTCGCACCATGATTGAGTTCGTAAAAAATGATATACAGGCGCTAATTTAATAATCTCTGGACGCGTGCCACAAATAATTAGGATCTTTGTTGGGGTCAGCAAAAGAACGCCCTAGGAAGAGCTATACCAATTAAGGGGAAATTCAGTTTTTTAGTCATTTTTGTAATGGGAGTAACTTATTTTTTGAGCCGCCAGAAAATGAATGGAGCAAGTTCACTGATACGCATCAATTTTTAAATCAATTTTCTCTTTTATATATCTGCTTTTTACTTTCTTTTGACGCATAAAGTAAATGGTTGATTCGTACTAGTTTTGAGTGCTATATTGAATCGAGCTAGCCTACTGTAATATCCTCCTTTTGGCTGGTTGGACGAAAATAATGAATCAATTTTTACTTTTTAGGCATGCTTTAGCTGTCTCCCTGGCTTTGCTATTGGCTGCATGCGCCTCCTCTGGAGACTCTCCTACAGGCACCCCTAGCGAAGTTCAAGAAATTCAATCCCAACTCTTGGGTGATATGCCATTGCCGGCAGCATCCAAGATCATTGGCTCTGATTCATTAATCATTGGTCGTGGTGATAACTGGGTTGGTCGAGTGGTTTTATCTGGTGTGCAAACTTCAACAGATATTTATGCCTTTTTCCAAGCCGAATATCCTAAGGCTGGATGGACTACTGTGAGCGCTGTGAAATCTAAAACGAGTATTTTGGTTTTCACTAAAGGTGATCGCACTTCAACAGTAGAATTAAATGAAGGTTCACTTGGTGGTCCAAAAACGCTCATCACGATTACCGCATCACCAAAGAATGCAAACGTAGTTGCACCTAGTAAAAAATAAGTAATCAAAAAAACCTAAGCGGCGAAGTGAACATCCGCAATTAAAAAAGGCCTCTTACGAGGCCTTTTGCTTTGTGGGGCAGCGCTTAGAGCCCGCCAGCCCTGATGAGGCCAACTGCCTGTCCTTCAACTGCAAAGTTCTGTTGACGCCCATCTACCAAAATATTTTTGAAGTCTGGGTTCTCGGCTTGTAATTCAATCACCATGCCATCAGCAGTGTTCTTTTGGTTCCAGCGCTTCACGGTAACTTCATCATCTAAGCGTGCAACCACGATGTCGCCGTTGCGTACTTCTGTAGTTTTTCGAACGGCTAAGTAGTCACCATCCAAAATGCCCGCATCGCGCATGCTCATACCAACCACCTTTAATAGATAATCTGCACCCTTGCTAAACAAACTCGGATCAATCGGAACTTGTTTTTCAATATGCTCAACTGCCATGATGGGAGAGCCCGCAGCAACGCGGCCAATAAGTGGCAGCGTAAGTTGCTGAAGCGCGCCAGAAGGTAAAGACATCTGACGATATTTATTGGGATTGTGTGTTTGGTTAAATCGTTGTGGAATACGAATGCCACGAGAGGTTCCAGGCGTTAGTTCGATATAGCCTTTTTTTGCTAAGGCGCGCAAGTGCTCTTCAGCAGCGTTGGCGGATGCAAACCCAAGTTGCGTCGCAATTTCTGCGCGAGTGGGGGGTGAACCACTTTCCTCGATGGCTTTAGTAATCAATTCCAAAATCTCACTCTGACGTGCAGTGAGCTTGGGGAGGGCAGTCAGCTCCTCTATAAAATCGACTGTATTTATGTCCATACTGGGATTGTATACAGCACTATTTGAATATTCAATCAATTTGAAGGTAGATAATGAATATATGAGCTCAATTACTAATATTCCTGAAAATTCTCCCCATATTTTGGTTTTAGGTATGGGCGGCACAATCGCTGGTCTCGCCTTGAATCCCGAGGGTAGCCCGCTGCAGTATCAAGCTGGCCAAGTTGGGGTTGAGGCATTGGTTGGCCATATTCAGTCGGCAGTTCCTGAGGGCGTCAAACTGGTTTCGCATCAGTTAGCCAATATCAATAGCCGAAATCTGACTGACGCGCATCTGAACGCCCTAGGGATTGCAGTTAGAGAGGCGTTGCTGGACGCGGCGGTGAAGGGGGTTGTGGTTACCCACGGCACCGATACGATTGAAGAAACGGGTTTATTTCTACAGGCAACTTGTGGAAAGTTAGCTCTGACTCAGTCTAAGAGGGTTATTCTGACTGGGGCCATGCTTCCGAGTAATGCGCCTGGAGCCGATGGACCCTCAAATCTTTTAGATGCCCTGCGCTGGGCCTCCACGGCGATTGATAACTGCCCAGGCGGTATCTATGCGGTCATGGATGGCCGTGGGTGCATGGCGATGGACTTGGCAAAACGCCATGCTACTGCTTTAAATGCCCCATTACAGAACTCGCCATCAAGCTCAGTCGGATTGATCAATCCTTCCTGGCTATCGTGTGTAAAGGCCGTACAGGCTGCTTGGAATGAGGATTTACCTATTCCCCGGGAGGGTGAATGGCCTTGGGTTGAGATTTTGACTAGTCATGCAGGTGCTCGCGCTGAAACAGTGGCGCAATGGCTCAAAAGCGATATTCAGGGACTAGTCCTTGCTGGCTCAGGGTTGGGTGGCTTTCATGATGCGTGGGTAGAGCCTTTGGATAAGGCAATGGCTCAAGGCATTGCCCTGGTAAGAACCACCAGAACCGGTGCTGGCAGTACTTGGCCCAATATTCCTGAGGCAGATGCCCCTGGATGCCGTGCTTCTGGCTCCTTAACTGCACCAAGAGCGAGAATTGCGCTTCAGTTGGCTCTGAATGCGGCAAAGCAGGCAAATTTAGCTGGTAAACCCCTGACTTGGCAGGATTTTTTTGCTAGAATAGCGGACTTACCTGAAATTAGGTAGGGACTTAAAAAGCAGTAAATATGTGTAGTTAGTTTTACCTACAATTTGTTACTACCTTGTCACACTGGCGCTAACTTTAAAACCATCGGAAGTTAGCAAGACGCCCAGGTGACTTTATCCTTAAGGAGTGTTAGATGCGTCATTATGAAATCGTCTTTATCGTCCATCCGGACCAAAGCGAGCAAGTGCCTGCGATGATCGATCGCTACAAAGCGACCTTAGCTGCTGCTGGCGGCAAAATTCATCGTATGGAAGATTGGGGTCGTCGTCAGATGGCTTACATGATCGACAAACTTGCTAAAGCCCACTACGTTTGCATGAACATTGAGTGCGACCAGAAAACTCTGGACGAGCTTGAGCATGCGTTCAAATTTAACGATGCAGTTTTGCGTCACCTCATCATCAAGACTAAGAAAGCTGAAACAGAGCCTTCCATCATGATGAAAGAAGTGCAACGTGAAGAAGCGCGTAAATCCGCTCAAACCGAAGCTCCTGCAGTAGCGGCTTAAGTTAGAAATTTGAAGAGGAATACACAGACTAGAAAACGTATCAGAGTGACGGATTGGCGTTGAATCATTTCACCCTAACTGCATTCTTGGTATCTAAAGACGCGATTCGATTTACACCAGCGGGAATACCGGTGATGCATTGCCAGCTAGAACATAGCGGCGAAGTAAGCGAGGTAGGAGCAGCTAGGAAAATTCAGATGAGTGTTGAAGCCATAGCAATCGGCCCGATACAAAAGGGCTTGGAGCAAATGGATTTAGGCGCCGAGGCAGTGTTTGAAGGATTCTTAGCACCGAAGACTCTACGTAATCAAAGACTTGTTTTCCATATTACCCATATTCAATTGAAAAATTAAAGAGGAAATCATCATGGCGTTTGGAAAGAAACCCGATTTCAAAAAGAAACCAGCTCAGAACCCATTGTTCAAGCGTAAGCGTTATTGCCGTTTCACTGTTGCTGGCGTAGAACAGATTGACTACAAAGATGTGGATACATTGAAGGACTTCATTGGCGAAAATGCCAAGATCACTCCTGCACGTTTGACAGGCACAAAAGCTAAATATCAGCGTCAGTTAGACACTGCTATTAAGCGTGCTCGTTATTTGGCTTTGTTGCCATTCTCCGATCAACACAAGAAATAATTAGGAGCCCTCAATGCAAATCATTCTTTTAGAAAAAGTAATTAACCTGGGCAACCTCGGCGACATCGTTCGCGTTAAAGACGGTTACGCTCGTAATTTCCTGATCCCACAACGCAAAGCTCGTCGTGCAACTGAAACAGCAATCGCTGACTTCGCTGTTCGCCGTGCCGAGTTGGAAAAATTGGCTGCTGAGAAATTGGCTGCTGCTGAAGCGGTTGGCGCAAAGCTCAAAGACTTGGTTCTCGAAATCGGTCAAAAAGCGGGTGTTGACGGTCGTTTGTTTGGTTCTGTAACCAACCATGACATCGCTGATGCATTAAAAGCCAAGGGCTTTGTAATTGAAAAAGCTTCTGTACGTATGCCTACTGGCCCATTGAAGATGGTTGGTGATCACCCTGTAGCGGTAGCTGTTCATACCGACGTAGTGGCTGATATCACTATCCGTGTCGTTGGCGAGCAAGCATAAGTTTTAGATCTTAGGTTTATTAAAACACTAGCCTCATGGCTGAATCCCGCTCACGTTCCCTTATGCCAAGTCCCGGCATGATGGGTTCTGGGGATGCAGCCTTGCAGGCTTTAAAAGTACCGCCGCATTCTGTAGAAGCCGAGCAATCTTTGCTCGGCGGTCTACTGATCGATAACACAGCCTGGGATCGCCTGGGTGGAATGTTAACTGATAAAGATTTCTATCGTCCTGAACATGCTCTGATCTATAAGGTCATTCAGCGCTTAGTTGGCGACAATCATCCTGCTGACGTCATTACCGTTCATGAGGCTGTTAAGTCTGAGCAGGGTGGTGATTTAGTTGGGATTGATTACCTCAATTCATTAGCGCAAAGCACTCCTAGCGCGGCGAATATTAAAGGCTATGCCGACATTGTTCGTGATCGCAGCATTCTGCGTCGCTTGATTGAAGTCTCTGACAACATTGTGAACTCTGCTTTTGTTCCTGAAGGCCGTTCAGTGAGAACGCTTTTGGATGAGGCGGAGTCACGCATTTTACAAATCGGTGAAGAGGGTAGTCGCAAAGCCGATTACCTTGAGATTGAGCCATTGCTCAGAACCGTTGTTGCTCGTATTGATGAGCTCTACAATCGCCAAGGCGGAAGTGATATCACCGGTATTGCAACTGGATTTATTGATCTGGATAAACAAACCAGCGGCCTACAAAAAGGCGACTTAGTGATTGTTGCCGGAAGACCTTCGATGGGTAAAGCACAGCCCATGGACGCAAAAGTGAAAACGGTTGATGGTTGGAAGTTGATGGGCGATTTGCGTTTCGGTGATCGCCTTGCCTCTGTCGATGGTCAGCACTCCATGGTTACCGGCATTTATCCACAAGGCATTAAGCAGATATACAAAGTCACCTTCTCTGATGGTCGTGAAGCCGAGTGCTGCGATGAGCATCTATGGCGCGTCATGTATCGCGATTGGGATGCACCTAAAGTCATTAGCACTGCGCGTTTAATGGAAATGCTCTCTTGTGTTCGCTACAAGAATCGTCTGTGGATTGATCCTGTTTCGGGTGATTTTGGTCACTCAAATACATTGCCAATAAACCCTTGGGTATTTGGCGCTTTATTGGGCGATGGCACTTTAGCTTTGTCTCATGGCAGCGTCATGTTCTCAACTAAATCCCCCGAGCTTGTAGAGCGCATGAACGCGCTTGCCGGCTATGAGATGGAGTTAGTTCATGCTAACGCATATGACTGGAGATTAGTCTCCAAAGCCAGAATTGCTGCCAATGGCCAACGTCAGTCTGTGCCAACAAATTATTTCCGCTCTGCCTTACAAGATTTAGGTGTTCTCGGCTGCAGAAGCTTTGATAAATACATTCCCACTACCTATCTTGAGGCGAATAAGACTTCTCGTCTTGCTTTGTTCCAGGGTCTAATGGACACCGATGGCTGGATTGAGAAGTGGGGCTCCATTCGTTTTTGTACTGCAAGCAAGCAATTGTCAGAAGACGTTGCCTCTTTGGCTAGATCATTGGGTGGATTTTGCTCAATAGCGCACAAACAGACGAGTTATACCTATCAGGGTGAGAAGAAGCAGGGTCGCTTAGCTTATGTTTTGAATATGAGTTTTGGTCCCGGCTTTCAAGCATTTACTTTGCCTGAAAAGAAGGAAAGATTAAGGGCAGACTGGGATCGTCAACGGAGACTTTCATTTAAGAGCATTGAGCCATCTAGAGTTTCTGAGGCGCAATGTATCTCCGTTAGTCACCCAGATAGAACCTACGTCACCAATGATTACGTGGTGACTCATAACACTGCATTTGCTCTCAATATTGCAGAGAACGTAGCGCTGGCCGAAGGATTGCCGGTAGTCGTCTTCTCTATGGAAATGTCGGGTGAGCAACTAGCATCCCGTTTGTTGGGTTCAGTGGGACGTGTTGATCAAAGTCGAATGCGTACCGGAAAGTTGCAAGATGATGAGTGGCCACGTGTTACCGATGCAATTGCGCGCTTAAGTAATACCCAAATTTTGATTGATGAGACCGGCGCTCTATCCAGTTTAGAGTTGCGTGCACGCGCACGCCGTATCGCTCGTAACTTTGGCGGAACACTTGGCCTTGTGGTGATTGATTACTTGCAGTTGATGAGTGGCTCTGGTTCCGAGAACCGCGCGACCGAGATTTCTGAAATTTCACGTTCGCTTAAGTCACTTGCAAAAGAATTGCAGTGCCCCGTAGTGGCTCTATCGCAGTTAAATCGTGGTCTTGAGCAACGTCCTAACAAGCGTCCAATCATGTCTGACTTGCGTGAGTCAGGCGCGATCGAGCAAGATGCCGACTTAATTATGTTTATCTATCGTGATGAGGTTTATCACCCAGATACGACGACTGATAAAGGTATGGCTGAGATCATTATCGGTAAGCAGCGTAACGGTCCAATTGGTACAGTGCGCCTAAGTTGGCAAGGCCCGTATACCAAGTTTGACAACTTGGCGATGGGCTCGGTTGGGTATTCTTCAGGCGGGTATGAGCCGTTCTAAATTGAACTAAAGCCAATTCATTTCAGGAATAAAAAAGCCTCGCAATTTAAAACTGCGAGGCTTTTTAGCTCTTGAAAAAAATTAAATTATTTACCGCCTTCACACTTCTTAATCGATGCAGCTTTAGCAGCGCCATACAGTGGCTTGCCATCCTTGCTTACTGCTTTAGCTTCACAACCAGAATCTGCTGGTGCGCTGCCCATACATTTTTTAATAGAAGCATCTTTGGCTGCGCCATACAAAGGCTTGCCTTCTTTGCTAACGGCTTTAGCTTCGCATGCTGCTTGATCTGCAAAAGCGTAAGTGGGGACTGCAAAACTCAAGGCAATACTTAAAGCGATGATGATTTTTTTCATGCTAGACGCTCCTATGTAGATAATTTAAAGAGCTTATTGTTCCGCCATCAAATGTAAACAATATTCGCATTCTTGTGAATAGAGTATTCGCTCTAAGGGCAATATTCAGGGTGTCAATCTTCTGGCCTCAGTAAACCTAGCTGCCCAGTATGGGGTGGTGACGTACTCTAAGCGTACAGTTCCTCCTGCGCTTGGAGCATGTACAAATCTGCCTTGCCCAACATAAATCCCCGCATGGGAATACTTCTCTCCGGTGGTGTTGAAAAAGACCAGATCACCTGGGGCGGGAGGTTGGTTCTCAACACTCTGACCTTTGCTGCTCATGTCTTGAATGGTGCGGGGTAGTTTGATATTGGCTGACTTGTAATACACGTAGCCAATCAGGCCGCTGCAATCAAAGCCCCCTTTGGGGTTATTTCCACCATAACGATATGGGATGCCCACCAATCCAATGGCGGCTATGGAGATATCTTCTGTGCCAACGCTAGTGTCTTGCTTAAATTGGGAAACCTTAGATGCGCTTGATTTGCTCCCAAAGATACTGCAGCCAGATAGCGTAAGTAGGGCGCAAATAAAAATGCCGCACCCTACAAGCGTGCGGCATGAGGCAGTTTGCTTAGAGTGCGTCAGCAGCATGGTCCGCAAGACGTGAACGCTCTCCACGGGCCAGCGTGACATGTCCGCCATGACGCCAGCCTTTAAAGCGATCTACCACATAAGTGAGCCCTGAAGAACCTTCGGTTAAGTAAGGCGTATCAATTTGAGCAATATTACCCAAGCAAATAATTTTCGTTCCTGGGCCAGCACGGGTTACCAGAGTCTTCATTTGTTTAGGAGTCAAGTTTTGCGCTTCATCGATGATCACAAACTTACTAACGAATGTTCTACCGCGCATGAAGTTCATGCTCTTCACTTTAATGCGTGAGCGAATTAATTCCTGTGTTGCGGCCCGACCCCATTCACCGGCGCCTCCATCTTCATTACGCTGAAGCACCTCAAGGTTGTCATCAAACGCACCCATCCAAGGCTGCATCTTTTCTTCTTCTGTACCTGGTAGGAAGCCGATATCTTCACCAACAGGCACGGTAGCGCGAGTAATGATGATCTCGTTATAGCGCTTGCTATCTAAGACCTGCTCAAGCCCGGCAGCCAATGCTAGCAAGGTTTTTCCGGTTCCCGCTTGACCTAGCAAGGTGATGAAATCTACATCAGGATTCATGAGTAAATTCATGGCGAAGTTTTGTTCGCGATTGCGCGCAGTAACACTCCACACATTATTTTTCTGATGAGAGAAGTCTCTTAAGGTCTGCAAGAGGGCGGTCTTGCCGTTAATCTCTTTTACTTGAGCGTAGAACGGTGTCGAGCCATCGGGATTTTCTTGATAGACAAACTGATTTACCAGCATACTTGGTACCGAAGGGCCGGTGACGCGATAAAACATCGTGCCAGATTTACCATCGGACCAGCTCTCCATAGCCTTACCATGCTTTGGCCAGAAGTCTGCAGGTAACGCCATGACGCCGGAGTACATCAAGTCGCGATCTTCTAATACCTGATCATTGAAGTAGTCTTCAGCAGGTAAGCCTAGAGCGCGAGCCTTAATACGCATATTGATATCTTTGGATACCAGTACTACTTCCTGGCCTTTGCGAGTCTTTTGCAGCTCGCTGACAACAGCTAGGATCAGGTTGTCACCTTTGCCTTCAGGCAGGCCCTCTGGCAAAGCCTGAGTGGTTAGCTTGGTTTGGAAAAATAGGCGACCAGATACATCTTGATTACCTAATTTATTGAGTGGAATACCGTCATCCAAGGTGCCGCTAGTGCCGGCGACAAGTTGATCTAAAGAGCGGCTGACTGTACGAGCATTACGTGCGACCTCAGTCATCCCTTTCTTGTGATTATCCAATTCCTCAAGAGTGGTCATTGGTAGGAAGAGGTCATGTTCAGAAAAGCGGAACAGTGAGCTCGGGTCATGCATCAATACATTGGTATCTAAGACAAATAGGCTTGGAGGCCCAGTGCGAATAATACGTTTTGGTTTTTCTGGGACGATAGTGACTTTGTTCTGGCTGCGCTCATGAGATGCGGCAACCGGACGACGATCACTTTTAATTTTCTCAAGCGCCACTTCTGCGGCTGAGAGATCTTCTTCGGCATCTGTTGCCCAAGCAGGAGCATGGCTTTCCATCACAACAGGTTTTGCTGGAGCGGGACGCTTCTTTAAATTAGGAGTGTCCTTAGTACTAATTTTTACTTGGCCAGCAATTTGAGTTGGGATTGGGGGCAATGGCATGCAGACTCTCCTAAAAGAAAAAACCGTCAAGCGAATTGCTATGACGGTCTATTACGAAACTGATTGAAGTATGGGGTAGAAAACGAAGGGGGTTGTTTGCCGAGCCTGTTCTTAAATATTCAGGCTGATGTGTCAAACGGATTGTCAGACTTTCCCGTCGTTTACGGTGCATATGACTTTACTTTACCCCAAATTGAGAGCTTTGCAAGCGTCCCCCATCAAATTAATTAAAAAAATTAATGGGTTTCTTGGGCTGCTTGTAATACCTCTGTCACATGTCCTGGAACCTTAAGGCCACGCCACTCTTTAACGAGCTTGCCTGAGGAGTCAAAGAGGAAGGTGCTGCGCTCAACACCGCGGACCTGCTTGCCATACATATTCTTCAGCTTCATCACACCAAAGAGTTGGCATAGGGTTTCTTCGGTATCGGCCACCAATTCAAAAGGCAGCTCGAGTTTGCTCCGGAAATTATCATGAGATTTCAGGCTATCCCGAGATACGCCAACGATCAAGGTATTGGCTTTGGTGAATGCATCGATGTTGTCCCGAAATTCACCGGACTCTGCAGTACACCCTGGGGTCATATCTTTTGGATAAAAGTAAATTACTAGTTTTTTGCCCTGAGCTGAGTCTGGGGCAAAGGTTAATCCGGAAGTTGCTGGGATTGCGCACTGGGGCATTGGCTTACCAATTTCTACTGTCATGACGGTCTCTCTTGTTTAATTTTTCCGCGCTGCTGATTCTGGGTGCTAGTTACTTTAGTGCTACTTAGACTGTTTGCAAAATCAGCTCGCCGCTACGATTGGGGATCTCTCCCCAGGTAACCGGCTGTATCGCTATTTTATCGAGTTGTTTGGTGGCTTCCCAGGATTGATGCAGTTCGCCCATAGTGACTAAGTCATGACCCTGATTTAACCAGCCAGTCAGCAATTGCTCAAAGGCAGGGAGTAGCTTTTGACCTTCTAGTTCCGCATGCAATGTAAACACCTGATCATTGGGATTGCTTTGAGTGATTTCAAGGAGTTTCTTCACTGCGCCAAACTCATCCGCATCATCAATGCCAATCAACTCATCAAAAGTTGGCAGGGTTGTTGGATATTGGACGTGCTTTGCTTTGCCAGAAGGAAGAGCAAAACGGTAGGGCATCAGATTAGGCTGTGCCCTGCCATCTGAGGAGTATTTGATTCCCCATTGATCAAGTTGCTCAAAAGCCGCTTCATTCATTTGCCAACCAGCGGCACCATAAGTGACTGGCGGGTGACCAAAAATCTCCACAAAACGATCCCAGCTTTTTTGCATCTGCGTTTTAGTCCACTGGGGATCGCGATTACGCACAGCATCTTGCCAGGCTACATGGTCCCAAGTATGGATACCCGTCTCATGGCCGGCAGCATCAATCGCACGCATTTCAGCGGCAGCTTTTTTGCCAATGTCAGGACCAGGCAGAAGAACGCCGTAGAGGAGAGTTTTAATGCCGTAATGCTCAACAACGGAGGTGCGACTGACCTTCTTCAGGAAGCCTGGCTTAAATACGCGCTTGAGTGCCCAACCAGTATGGTCGGGACCCAAGCTAAACAGAAAGGTGGCTTTGAGGCCAAAGCGTTCAAGCGTGCGCGCTAGATTGGGTACACCTTCTTTAGTGCCGCGTAAGGTATCAACGTCTACCTTGAGAGCAATCTTAGCCATGAACCCTTAAACTTACTTTTGCTTACTCGTTATCAACCAAATGACGTGCTTTTTCTACATCTTCGCGATAGGCTTCAAAGATATTCTTCAGCGCATCACTCATATCAGTAGTAGGCTTCCAGCCTAACTCACTCATCGTGTTGTCAATGGCGGGGACACGGTTCTGAACATCTTGATAGCCTTCGCCGTAGTAAGCGCCAGAAGTAGTTTCCACGATCTTCACTTCATTGGCTGTCTTGGCGTATTCTGGAATGCTACGAGCAATCTCTAACATCTGATTAGCCAGTTCGCGAATAGAGTGATTATTCTTTGGATTACCGATGTTGTAGATCTTGCCATTAGCAATACCATCTTTGTTATCGATGATGCGCATTAAGGCATCGATGCCATCGTCAACATAAGTAAAGGCGCGTTTCTGGGCACCACCATCAACAACATTGATGGGTTCGCCACGAACAATATGACCCAAGAACTGAGTCACTACACGGGAAGAGCCTTCTTTTGGTGTGTAGATGCTATCAAGGCCAGGGCCGATCCAGTTAAATGGGCGGAAGAGGGTAAAGCGCAAACCTTCCATGCCGTAACCCCAGATGACGCGATCCATCAATTGCTTGGAGCAAGCGTAAATCCAACGTGGTTTGTTGATCGGACCGTAAACCATATTGGATTTAGCAGGATCAAATTCACCATCTTCACACATGCCATAGACTTCAGAGGTGGATGGAAATACCAAATGCTTTTTGTACTTAACGGCAGAACGTACGATTGGTAAGTTTGCTTCAAAGTCCAGCTCAAATACTTTTAATGGTTGTTGTACATAAGTTGCTGGTGTGGCAATCGCCACCAAAGGCAGAATCACGTCGCATTTGCGAATGTGATATTCCACCCATTCTTTATTAATGGTGATGTCACCTTCAAAAAAGTGCATGCGGGGATGATTCACTAAATCACCAAGGCGATCGTTTTGCATGTCCATGCCATAGACGTCCCAATCGGTTGTCTCTAGGATGCGCTTTGAAAGGTGGTGACCAATAAAGCCGTTTACGCCAAGAATGAGTACTTTTTTCATCTTTACTGCCTCGTTTTTAATCTAATGTGTTTTTGCTGGGAACCAGTCCAGTATCGCTACCGCTCTTTGATCGCCGCAAACGCCGAATACCTGATTATCAACCACTTGGATACCAGGAGCCTGAAGATCCAGTTGAGCCGGAAACGGTCCCTCTAGGCTCGTGCGAGCCACAATCATGTGTTGACCTTGCCAGTCCGTAAAAGCCCCGGGATAAGGGGGTGCAACCGCTCTCACGAGGTTGTGAACCTGCTGGGCAGTCTGGTGCCACAGAATTTGCCCATCTGCAGGCTTGCGACCCCCAAAATAGCTGCCTTGAGCCAGATTATTGGGTTTTTTGGGGATGTGACCCTGAACAAGCTCCGGTAGCACCTGATTCATTACTGCTACAGCCGCCTGACTGACTTTGCCAAAGACTTCGGTAGCGGTTTCATCGGGGCCAATGGAGACTGCAGATTGCCCCACGATATCGCCGGCATCTGGTTTGACTTCCATGACATGCAAAGTGGCGCCAGTTTCGGTTTCTCCGTGAAGAATGGCCCAATTGACTGGAGCGCGGCCACGATACTTTGGCAGTAGTGAGCCATGCATATTGAGGGCGGCAATCTTTGCGCAGGCCAAGAGTTCAGCCGGAATCATGTGGCGGTAGTAAAAAGAGAAAAGGTAGTCAGGCGCTAGTTTTTGAATCCGCGGCACGAGCTCGATTAGCTGATTGGCATTGGGTGTGATGTAAGGAATCTTTTTTTCATCGCAGAGTTTGGCAACACTGCCAAACCACACATTCTCGTTGGGATCATCTTGATGGGTAATTACCAGGTCAACCTCAATGCCGGCATTGAGCAATGCCTGAAGGCAATTGACGCCCACATCGTGATAAGCAAAGACGACTGCGTGCAATTATTTTTTCTCTAAAACGGTTTGCACAACATAGCGTGGACGCTCTCTGACTTGTTGGTAGATGCGACCAATGTATTCACCGAGTAGACCGAGACCGAACAGCATCACGCCAATCAAGAAGAAGGTCAGAGCGAAGAGGGTGAAAACCCCTTCAACCTCAGCACCTAAAACAAAGCGACGGACCAAGAGGTAGATAAACAAACTGCCAGCCGCCATTGCTAGAAGCATTCCGAGAATGGAGAAGATCTGCAAAGGCATGACAGAGAAGCCGGTGACCAAATCAAAGTTCAGACGAATGAGTTGATAAAGACTGTATTTGGATTCACCAGCAAAACGCTCTTCGTGTTTGACGCTGATTTCAGTAGGGTTCGCAGCAAAGGTATAGGCCAGCGCCGGAATAAAAGTATTGCTCTCATCGCACTGACGCACGAGGTCAACGATGCGACGACTGTAACCACGCAACATACATCCTTGATCAGTCATCGTGATGCGTGTGATTTTCTGGCGCAAGTGATTCATGGCGCGGGAAGCAAATTTTCTAAAAAAACTATCGCGCCGATTCGCACGAATGGTACCGACGTAGTCATGACCTTTGAGTAACTCATTAGTCAGAGCATCAATTTCTTCGGGAGGATTCTGTAAGTCGGCATCCAGGGTAATGATGTATTCACCACGGGAGTATTCAAAGCCAGCCATGATCGCCATGTGCTGGCCAAAGTTGCTATGAAACAGTACGGCACGGGTCACGTCAGGGCGCAATTCCACTTGCTTGGCCAAGATGCCGGCGGAACGATCTTTACTGCCGTCATTCACAAACACCACTTCATATGCAATGTTGCGCTTGCTAGCCAACGCATCTAGCGAAGGATATAAGCGGTCAAAGAGGGCTTGGAGGCCATCTTCCTCGTTATAAACGGGGATGACGATACTGAGTGTGGGATTGCAGGCTTGCGTAGCTAAATTTGCAGTCATGCTGCAATTTTGCCTGATTCTGCCTGTAAGACTACTTTTTACTGTGTTTCTTGAGGATTCCAGTTAAAGCACTAGCTATACGGCCAATATCTTCATCCGCCATGCCTGGAAAGAGGGGGAGAGTCAAAATAGAGCGCCCAATCCGTTGTGCAACTGGAGTGGCCTCGGTTTTGTAGCCCAGCTTTTGGTAAAGCGTAAATCCAGTGATGATGGGGTAATGGACGCCTGTACCAATACCTAGATCTTTCAACTCTGTCATTACCTGAGCACGGTCTATGTTTAATTGCTCAAGGGGTAGGATCACTTGGAACATATGCCAGTTGCTATCGCTAAAGTTTTCTACTGGCAGCTCTAAATTGAGGTTGTCTAAGCCAGCAGACCTCATCTCAGTGCGGATGACATCAAAATACTGCCTAGCCAATGCGCTTCTGCGCGTTTGAAACGCGGGCAATTGTTTGAGTTGATGCAAGCCAATCACTGCGTTCACATCAGTCAAATTATCTTTGCCACCAAGCACGTCAACATCCATGCTATCCATGCCTTGGCGTGTCACACCTTGCAAACGAAGCTTCTCTGCCAGCTTGGCCTCATCAGCATTGTTTAATACAAGACAGCCACCTTCAACGGTGGATAAGTTTTTATTTGCCTGGAAACTAAAGCTCACAAGGTCTCCGAAACTACCGATCTTTTGACCTTTCCATTGCGAGCCAAATGCCTGTGCTGCATCTTCAATCACGCGTAGTTGATGTTGCTTTGCCAGTGCATACAGCTCATCCATATCAACCGGCAGGCCAGCCAAATATACGGGCATGATGGCGCGGGTTTTGGGTGTAATGGCTGCGGCAACTTTACTCAAGTCGATATTACGAGTGACGGGATCAATGTCTACAAAGACTGGCGTTGCACCCACACTCAAAATGACATTAGAAGTGGCTACCCAAGAGATCGGGGTAGTAATGATTTCATCGCCAGGTCCAATACCGGCAACCTGCAGAGCGATTTTCATAGTGGCAGTACCGTTGGCAAAACAACGCACGGGACGACCGCCAAAATACTCGCTTAATGTAGATTCAAATTCAGCCAACTTGGGTCCCGAGGTGACCCAGCCGGAACGCAATACTTCAGCAACTGCATCAATGGTTTCTTGATTGAAGTGAGGGCGCGTGAAAGGAATAAAGGGTAGGGCGTTTTCGTTGGTCGACATAATTAAGCTTAAGACCTTATTGTGGTGAAGTGCTTGCAGATTCAGGATGTTTAACAATCACACGCCTAGAATCTCTGCCGACTTCCTGCATGGGAACATTTAATTTTTGTAATTCAATATATTGCTCTGGAACCATTAGCGCATAAGCTGTTTGATCTTCTTTCCAGCGCTCAATAAATGCATCCAAAGTAGGAAGCCATAATTCAGGTTGCTGCCGAACGCCAAACTCTAGCTCATCTGGAAATTCCACCATAGTCATGGTTCTGCCTAAATAGAAGGGCACGGTGTGATCTAAGATGCGCACGGAATAGAAGTTGGTCTTCTCAGGAATACCCGCTTTGACTTGCTCTACTAAATCAATGCCAGATACCGCACGTCCCAGAGTTTCGTGCCCTGTGCCTGCAATCAGCGCACAGAGAAAAAAGCCACTAGCAAAGCTTGTTATGCTGGCTAGGCCATTGCGTTTACTTTGTAAGAATGCAAGCAGACTACATGCAATCAATACAATGAGTGCTGCAACTATCCAGTAGGTATATTGTGCATAGGATTCAATTTCATCGGGCCTTGCTTGCTTGCCGACTTCTCCTAAGAAGAGGAATCCAATGCCGCCTAAAATTGCAAAGAAAAGCGCTTGTAATTTCCAAGGCAGGACGAGTGAATTACTGAACCCTAAATTGCGATCTAAACGATGCCCTACGATCACTGCCAGCGCTGGGAAGATGGGGATGATGTAACCGGGTAACTTCGATTGTGAAACGCTAAAGAATCCCAAGATCACTGCAAACCAGCAAGTGAGCAACCAGCCACTTGAGAAATCGCGATTACGCTCTCGCCAGCTTAGGGCAATCGCCCCAGGGATTTGCGCTATCCATGGCAAGAAGCCCAGAAGCAGTAGGGGTAGGAAGTAATAGATGGGCCCCGTTCTGCTGTGTGCTGTTTGCGTAAAGCGTTGCAAATGCTCGTGAATAAAAAAGAACTCGAGGAACTCTGGATTGCGTTGCGCGACCAGCACAAACCAAGGTGCGGTAATGGCTAAAAATAAAATGGTGCCACTAATGATGTGCAGGCGTTTCCAGATCTTCCAGTCCCAAGCGGTGATGGAATAAACAATAAACACCATACCCGGGATAACCACGCCGATGACACCTTTAGATAGCGTCGCTAGTGCCATGAAAGCCCAGCAGGCCCACATCCACTTTCTGGTGCCGCTCGAATTGCGAGAAGTCTGTGCCAATAAAAGACTGCAAAGTGCTGCCACTAAAAATGCAGACAGTCCCATATCCAGTGAGTTGATGTGACCACCAATGACCCACATGGGGCTTGATGCAAGTGCGATAGCGGCTAGCCAGCCTGCGCGGGCACTATAGATTCGCGCACCAGTAAATCCAATAAACACAATCGTCAGAAATCCAGTGAGCGCAGTCCATAAGCGCGCTTGCCAATCGCCAATGCCAAAAATATTGAAGGCTGTGGCAGTGGCCCAAATTTGTAAAGGGGGTTTTTCAAAATACTTATAACCGTTGTAGCGTGGGGTAACCCAATCGCCCGTCACTAACATCTCACGGGCAATCTCAGCGTAACGACCTTCGTCAGATGGAATGAGATGGCGGTAGTTGAGAGTGCCAAACCACAGCAATGCATAGACCAATACCAAAATCAAAATAGAGACTGGGTTTAGGGCGCTTGACTGCCGAATTTGACTAAATTGCATTAGATGGCTTCCACGATCAAGGCCAACAAGACTTGACGACCTTCGCCAACCAGAATGTTGTAGGTGCGGCAGGCCGCTTGTGAATCCATAACTTCAAAGCCAATCTTGGCCTCGATGAGGGTTTTTAATAACTCGGGCTTTGGAAAACGTTGGCGCTTGCCGGTGCCAATAATGATTAATTCAGGCTTGAGAGCAGCCATTTGACTGAAATCTGCCTCACTCAGTTCGTCAAAAGATTGAACAGGCCACTCCTGGATTTCACCATCTGAACTCAATAAAACGGCGTGGCTATAGGGAGTCTTATTGATCTCTACGTAGCCATCGCCGTAACCGGTGATCGTATTGGCTCCGGAATGGGGGTCAGATTGAAGCTTCACATGGACTCTCTGTCATAATTATGAGGATTATAGCCAGCTGTTTTTTCCTAGATTTCAAGAACTTACCCTTTAATTTATTGTGAAACCGATCCTAAAGTCCGAAAAACTCAATCACGTCTGCTACGACATTCGTGGACCCGTGCTGGAGCTCGCTCAGCGCATGGAGGAAGAGGGCCACAAAATCATCAAATTAAACATCGGTAATGTGGGTGTTTTTGGCTTTGACCCTCCAGAAGAGATTCAGTTGGATATGATCCGCAATTTGGGTAATGCCTCAGCCTACTCCGATTCCAAGGGGATCTTTGCGGCGCGTAAGGCAATCATGCAGTATTGCCAGGAAAAAGGCATTCAGGGTGTTACTTTGGATGATATTTATACCGGTAACGGCGTATCCGAGCTGATCGTGATTGCCATGAATGCATTGCTCAATAATGGCGATGAAGTCTTGGTTCCAGCGCCTGACTACCCATTGTGGACAGCCGCAGTGAGCTTGTCTGGTGGCACTCCAGTGCATTACTTATGTGATGAATCTAAAGAATGGGCGCCTGATCTGGCAGATTTGCGTAAAAAGATTACGCCTCGCACTAAAGCGATTGTGGTGATTAACCCCAACAATCCAACAGGCGCAATCTACTCCAAAGAAGTGTTAATGGAGTTAACTTCAATCGCGCGTGAGCACGGTTTGATTCTGTTTGCCGATGAAATCTACGACAAGATGTTGTACGACCAAGAGAAGCACATCTCCTTGGCATCTTTGTCGACTGATGTAGTGACGATCACCTTTAATGGCTTATCTAAGAACTACCGCTCTTGCGGCTACCGCGCCGGCTGGATGATAGTTTCAGGTGATAAAGAGATGATTCGAGATTACATTGAAGGCCTCAATATGCTGTCCTCGATGCGCCTGTGCGCCAACGTGCCAGGTCAGTACGCCATTCAAACCGCTTTGGGCGGTTATCAAAGTATTAATGATTTGGTCGCAGAGGGTGGTCGCTTAGCGAAACAACGTGATCTCGCCTGGAAACTCATTACAGCGATTCCTGGCGTGACTTGTGTCAAGCCAAAGTCTGCTTTGTATCTATTTCCAAGGCTCGATCCAGAGATGTACCCGATCGAAGATGATCAGCAATTTGTAGCTGATCTTCTGAAAGAAGAAAAAGTGTTGCTGGTTCAGGGCTCTGGTTTTAACTGGGTCAAGCCAGACCATTTCCGTGTAGTGTTCTTACCTCATGAAGATGTGCTCACAGAGGCGATTAGTCGCCTTGCACGTTTTCTCGAGCGTTATCGTCAAAAAAATAGTCGTAAAGCGGCTAATTCAACAGCAACAAAGGCATCATGAAACCGATTCAAGTTGGTCTATTAGGCATTGGCACCGTAGGTGGTGGCGTATTCACTGTTCTCGAACGTAACCAAGACGAAATTTTGCGTCGTGCTGGTCGCGGCATCCGAATTAATACCGTTGCCGATCTCAATGTAGAGCGTGCCAAGGAATTGGTGAAAGATCATGCGCAAGTGGTGAGTGATGCGCGTGCTGTTATTAATAATCCTGAGATTGATATCGTTGTTGAGTTAATTGGTGGCTACGGTGTTGCGAAAGACTTGGTACTTGAAGCAATTGCTGCTGGTAAGCATGTGGTCACCGCCAATAAGGCTTTGATCGCAGTGCACGGTAATGAGATTTTTAAAGCCGCCCATGAAAAGGGTGTGATGGTGGCATTTGAGGCCGCAGTTGCAGGTGGCATTCCAATTATTAAGGCATTACGTGAAGGCTTGACTGCCAACCGCATTGAGTGGATCGCCGGCATCATTAATGGCACAACCAACTTCATTCTTTCTGAGATGCGCGATAAAGGTTTGGACTTTGCGACGGTCTTGAAAGAGGCGCAACGCTTAGGTTATGCAGAAGCTGATCCGACTTTCGATATTGAAGGTGTGGATGCTGCTCATAAGGCAACCATCATGAGTGCGATTGCATTTGGTATTCCAATGCAATTTGAAAAAGCACACGTCGAAGGCATCACTAAGTTAGATGCTATTGATATTAAGTACGCTGAGCAATTAGGCTATCGCATTAAGTTGCTCGGTATTGCTAAGAAGACAACAACGGGTATTGAGTTGCGTGTTCACCCGACATTAATTCCGACTAAGCGTTTAATTGCAAACGTTGAAGGTGCCATGAATGCTGTGCAGGTATTTGGTGATGCAGTAGGTACTACGCTTTACTACGGTAAAGGTGCTGGCTCCGAGCCAACAGCTTCTGCTGTGATTGCTGACTTGGTGGATATCACCCGTTTATTGGGCGCGAGCCCAGAGAATCGTGTTCCCTACTTGGCATTCCAGCCAGATGCAGTGCGTGATATCACCGTACTGCCCATGGGCGAAATCACCACCAGTTATTACCTACGTTTGCGCGTAGCGGACCAAGCCGGCGTGTTGGCAGACATTACGAAGATCTTGGCTGCTCATGGCATCTCGATTGATGCGCTCTTGCAAAAAGAGGCGGATGAGGGCGAGAGTCAAACTGACTTGGTTGCACTGACCCACGAGACCAAAGAAAAGCATATGCTCGCAGCGATTCAGGAAATTCAGAATCTGAAGACTGTTGCTGGCGAAGTGGTGAAGATCCGTTTAGAAAATCTATCCTAATCCAACATGCGTTACCAATCGACTCGGGGCAATAGCCCACAGCAATCCTTTCTAGAAATCTTGCTTGGCGGTTTAGCGCCAGATGGTGGTTTATATCTGCCGACCGAGTATCCAAAGGTCACTATAGAGCAGTTGGATTCTTGGCGTGGTTTGTCTTATGCCGATCTTGCTTATGAAGTCTTGAGTCTGTATTGCGACGATATCCCTGAAGCGGATTTACGTGCTTTATTGCGTAAGACGTATACAGAGCAGGTCTATTGCAATGGTCGTGCTGAAGATAACGCTAAAGACATCACACCATTACATTGGCTGGGAGAAGAGCAGGGCACACGCATTGGCTTACTCAGTTTGTCTAATGGACCTACATTGGCTTTCAAAGACATGGCGATGCAATTGCTCGGCAACCTCTTTGAATATGCCTTAAAGAAAAAAGGTCAGAAGCTTAATATTTTGGGCGCGACCTCTGGTGATACTGGCAGCGCTGCTGAATACGCCATGCGCGGCAAAGAAGGCGTGAAGGTATTTATGCTCTCACCACGCGGCAAGATGAGCGCTTTCCAGTCTGCCCAAATGTATTCCTTGCAAGACCCCAATATTTTTAACTTGGCAGTTGCCGGTGTATTTGATGACTGCCAAGATATTGTCAAGGCAGTTAGCAACGACCATCGCTTTAAGGCGGATCATCAAATTGGAACCGTGAACTCCATTAACTGGGGTCGGGTAGTTGCCCAGGTGGTGTATTACTTCCAAGGGTATTTGCTGGCAACGAAGTCTAGCTCTGAAAAAGTTTCCTTTACCGTACCATCTGGCAACTTTGGCAATATTTGTGCTGGCCATATTGCCCGCATGATGGGATTGCCCATCGCGCATTTAGTAGCTGCTACCAATGAGAACGATGTTCTCGATGAGTTCTTCCGCACTGGCATTTATCGTGCGCGTAAATCTGCCGAGACACTACACACCTCCAGTCCCTCCATGGATATCTCTAAAGCCAGTAATTTTGAGCGTTTTGTATTTGATCTCATGGGGCAAGATGGCAATGTAACTGCTGGCATGTTTAAGCAAGTAGACGAAGCAGGTGGTTTTGATATTTCTAAAGATGCCGTCTTCAAAGAGATGGCTAAGTATGGCTTCCAGTCTGGCCGTAGCGCCCACCAAAATCGTTTAGAGACCATTCGTGATATCGATCAACAATATGGTGTGATGATTGATACCCATACTGCAGATGGTGTGAAGGTAGCACGTGAGCATTTGCAAGCAGGCATTCCGATGCTGGTGCTTGAGACTGCACTACCCATTAAGTTTGAAGAAACGATTGAAGTGGCGCTAGGCCGGCCAGCAGAATGTCCACCAGCATTTAAAGACATTAAGTCTTTGCCGCAGCGTGTTGAAAATATGGATGCGGATGTCAATCAAGTTAAAAATTTTATTACCGCTCACCTTAACTAACTAAGTTAATCAATAAAACGCCATGACTAAGTCTCCGATGTTGACTGCTCAGCAGGCTTTAGATCATCTGCTCTCAAATGCAAGGCCTGTAGGCGATAGTGAGATGGTCGCAATGCAAGCCGCCTTAGGGCGCGTACTAGCCGAGAACGTCAATAGTTTGGTAGACGTTCCACCCCTGGATAACACCTCCATGGATGGTTATGCGGTACGTACTGTTGACACCCAAAATCCAGGCAGCATTCTGACGATTGCGCAACGCATTCCGGCAGGATCCATTGGTACGCAACTTGAGCCTGGCACTGCCGCCAGAATATTTACTGGAGCTCCAGTTCCCCCCGGCGCAGATGCGGTTGTCATGCAAGAGGATTGCACCACCCCAGAGGGATCTACAGATCAGGTGCAGGTCAATATTGCCCCAGCAGTAGGTCAGTGGATACGTAAGCGGGGTGAAGATCTAAGGACTGGCAAGACAGCACTTACGGCAGGCACTTTTTTACGCCCACAAGAGTTGGGTGTTGCTGCTTCTGCTGGCTTAACGCATTTGAACGTCAAGCGCAGAGTCAAGGTGGCAGCATTCTTCACTGGAGACGAGTTATCTCTTCCTGGTGAGCCACTTAAACTGGGTGGTATCTACAACTCCAATCGCGACACTTTATTGGCGTGTATTAAATCTCTGGGTTGTGAGGCCACTGATTTAGGCATAGTCCCCGATAACCTCAATGCCACAAGAGAAGCTTTGCGCAAAGCCAGCAAAGACCACGACCTCATCATTACCTCTGGTGGTGTTTCAGTGGGCGAAGAGGATCACATTAAACCTGCGGTCACCGCTGAAGGCAGGTTGGATCTTTGGCAAATTGCGATCAAGCCCGGCAAGCCCTTAGCGTTTGGTGCCGTTCGTAAATCAGAAAATGTAAAAGATGGTGAGGGTGGAGCTCAAGCTGAAGCTTGGTTTATCGGCCTGCCTGGCAATCCTGTTTCTAGCTTTGTCACCTTCTTGCTATTCGTGCGGCCGTTCATTCTCAAACTTCAAGGCCGAGATGAAGGGCATGTTCAGTCTTATCCTATGCGCGCGGATTTTGATTGGCTCAAAGCCGATCGCCGCAATGAGTTCCTGCGCGTCAAGATCAATGCCCAAGGTGGTTTAGATCTGTTCCCAAATCAAAGTTCTGGGGTGCTTACCAGTGCCTCATGGGGTGATGGCTTAGTGGATTGCCCTCCAGGGCATACCTTCAAAGCAGGTGAGCTGGTTAAGTACATTCCATTTAATGCGCTTCTTTCCTAATCGTATTAGGATTCTCATATGAAACTCGAATTACGATTCTTTGCCTCATTACGAGAAGGTCTTGGGCTTTCTGGCGAGAGTATTGCTGCTCCAGCTGAAGTTAAAACGATTGCCGAGTTAAGGGCTCATCTCATCCAACGCGGAAATCCTTGGGCAGAGGTATTGGCTAGCGGTAAAGTCATTCGTTGCGCCCTAAATCAAGAAATGGTCAATGAGTCCACTCCTTTGGTAGAAGGTGCTGAAGTCGCATTCTTCCCCCCGGTTACTGGTGGCTAGATGCAACCTGATTTCATCCGCATTCAGGAGGCAGACTTCGATTTATCAACCGAGGTTAAATTACTTCGCAAGGATGATTCGCGCGTAGGTGCAGTAGTCACGTTCGTTGGCACTGTGCGGGATATGAATGATGGCAGTCAAGTCAAAGGCATGACGCTAGAGCACTATCCCGGCATGACAGAAAAAGCCCTAGAAGAAATCATCACGCAAGCCAGAGGTCGTTGGGACATTTATAAAACTCTAGTGATTCATCGTGTGGGCCCATTACTGCCTGAAGATCAAATCGTTTTGGTGGCGGTCACCAGCGCTCACAGAGGTGAAGCATTTGCTGCCTGTGAGTTCATCATGGATTATCTAAAGACTGCAGCCCCATTCTGGAAAAAAGAAGAGACCCCAGAAGGCGGTAGATGGGTTGATGCTCGTGTGAACGACGATGCTGCAATGGCGCGCTGGAAAAATAAGTAAATACCCAGTCTGATATCGGTTTGCGCGGTTTAATTCGATCAAAACAAACTTCAAGCTAGCTTTTAAAAGGATTTAGAAATGCTTACAGATGAGAAAAAGAAGCTTATTGAGCTTGAAGAGCGATACCGCCATGAGTTAAAGAAATCGCTAGAAGCGGAAGGTGGATCGATTTCTAAAGTCGTAGATGAAGTTGTTTCAGAGTTGAAAGTTGAGAAAGCCAGGCTAGGCGCGCAGATCATGGGCTTCCTCAATAGCTCTGTGGGGATGTGGTTTCTATCTTCAGTCGTGATTACGGGTGGAGCAGCGGTGTTCCAGCAAATACAGCATAAATATGAAACTGAGCAAAAAAATCAGGCTCAATTAGTTACGTATAAATTTGAGATTGAAAATCGCCTCGATAACATGGAATACGCCTTACGTCGCGCTAAAACAGTGGGTGATGCAAAGGATGCCCTCGATAGATTATTTAAGAGTAAATTTCCCTTGACTCCTGAATTACAAAATAGAAGCCTGGGATCCTTGTATTTGAATATCTATGAGCTTGTACCTGGCACACAACAGCAAAAAGCAAAAGCGGCGATCGACTTTATTCGCGAGATGGAAGATGCCGAGTACTTGCTTCAGTCAGAGCCCAATGAAAAAGTTGTAGGTGAACAAGAAAAGATCCGCTTTAATAAACTGATTCAATCAATTCGAGCCTTAAAACTCAATGCAATTTAATGGGCGGTCTGGTGCACGATGGTTCAGAAAAGTTTACCTAAGCCTTAAAAAACCCCAGCTTTTCAGCTCTCGGTAATTTTTTCAGTCGAGCCTCGGCTTTAGAGGCTTCAGATCGGTCGGGGTGCTCTTGGGTTGCCAAGAGGATGACTGGCCTACGCGCTCTTGTATAGCGAGCACCTTCCCCTAAGTTATGGGCTGCCAAACGATGTTCTAGGCGGTTGGTGATGCCTGCGTAATAGCTACCATCGGCGCACTCTAGGAGGTAAACAAGCCAGGTCAAATTAGGGATAAATTCGCTCAAAAAGGGGTCTAAAACACTTGAAATTGTGAAGAATGCCCCTATATTCTATAGATAGATATAAATCAAAATAGCCGGAGTTGATAGGACTTAGAAAATGAGAATAGATAAATTAACTACAAAGTTTCAAGAAGCCTTAAGCGAAGCTCAAAGCCTTGCTTTGGCAAAAGATAATCAATATATCGAGCCAGCCCATTTGCTATTGGCGATGCTGCGCGATTCAGATGGCGGCGCCAAGAGCTTGTTGACTCGCGCAGGCGTCAATGTGCCTGGCTTAGAAAAAGGTGCTGAGAAGCTCATTAGCAATTTGCCTGAAGTGCAAGGCACTAGTGGCGAAGTTCAGGTTGGCCGAGATCTAAGCAACTGGCTCAACTTATGCGAAAAAGAAGCCAATAAGCGTAACGATCAATTTATTGCTGGCGAGTTGTTCTTGCTGGTAGTGGCTGATGATAAGGGCGAGCTCGGCAAGATTGCTCGTGAGAATGGTTTAAATCGTAAATCGTTAGAAGCGGCTATTGATTTAGTGCGCGGAGGAGAATCAGTGAATAGTGCAGATGCTGAAGGTCAACGTGAAGCCTTAAAGAAATACACCATCGATTTAACTGAACGTGCTCGCATGGGCAAGCTCGATCCTGTAATTGGTCGTGATGATGAGATTCGTCGCACCATTCAAATCTTGCAACGTCGCGGCAAAAATAATCCAGTACTTATTGGTGAGCCAGGTGTAGGTAAGACTGCCATCGTAGAGGGTTTAGCCCAGCGTATCGTCAATGGCGAAGTTCCTGAAACACTCAAAAACAAGCGCGTCCTGGTGTTGGATATGGCCTTGTTATTGGCTGGCGCTAAGTACCGCGGTGAATTTGAAGAGCGCCTCAAGGCTGTTCTGAGCGATGTCGCTAAAGACGAAGGTCAAACCATCATCTTTATCGATGAGATTCATACGATGGTCGGTGCTGGTAAGGGCGATGGCGCAATGGATGCGGGCAATATGCTCAAGCCTGCTTTAGCGCGTGGCGAGTTACATTGCATCGGCGCAACGACTTTGGATGAGTACCGTAAATACATTGAGAAGGATGCTGCACTTGAGCGTCGCTTCCAAAAAGTAATGGTAGAAGAGCCTAGCGTGGAAGCTACTATTGCGATCTTGCGTGGATTGCAAGAACGTTATGAGCTTCACCATGGTATTGAGATTACTGATCCTGCAATTGTTGCAGCGGCCGAGTTATCTCATCGTTATATTACTGATCGTTTCTTACCAGATAAGGCCATTGATTTAATTGATGAGGCTGGCTCTCGCATCCGGATGGAGATTGATTCCAAGCCAGAGGTGATGGATAAGTTAGAGCGTCGCCTGATTCAGCTCAAGATTGAGCGTGAGGCCGTCAAAAAAGAAAAAGATGAAGCATCGCAAAAACGTCTTGGCTTGATTGAAGATGAGATCAAGCGCTTAGGTGCTGAGTACGCTGACCTAGAAGAAATCTGGAAGGCAGAAAAAGGCGCTGTACTGGGCGCTGCTCATCTCAAAGAAGAGATTGAAAAGGTGCGTGCAGATATCAATAAGTTGCAGCGCGAAGGTAAGCTGGAGCAGGTCGCTGAGTTGCAATACGGTAAATTACCTGAGCTGGAAGCGAAGCTCAAATCCGCTGCCGCCGCTGAAGCAAAGGGCGATAAAGACGGTGTTGTCAAGAACAAGCTCTTGCGTACTCAGGTGGGCGCAGAAGAAATCGCTGAAGTGGTTTCTCGTGCTACAGGTATTCCGGTATCGAAGATGATGCAGGGCGAGCGCGATAAGTTACTCAAGATGGAAAAGTTGTTGCATAAGCGCGTAGTGGGTCAAGAGGAGGCTATTCGTGCAGTGTCTGATGCGATCCGTCGTTCCCGCGCTGGTCTTGCTGAAGAGCATCGCCCTTATGGTTCATTCTTATTTTTAGGTCCTACTGGTGTTGGTAAAACAGAGCTTTGCAAAGCCTTGGCGGGTTTCTTATTCGATAGTGAAGATCACTTAATTCGTATTGATATGAGTGAGTTCATGGAGAAGCACAGTGTTGCTCGCCTCATCGGCGCGCCTCCAGGTTATGTCGGTTACGAAGAGGGCGGTTACTTAACTGAACAAGTGCGTCGCCACCCTTATAGCGTGATTTTGTTTGACGAGATTGAGAAGGCTCACCCAGATGTCTTTAATGTCCTGTTGCAAGTATTGGATGATGGTCGCTTAACGGATGGACAAGGACGTACTGTGGACTTTAAGAACACGGTGATTGTGATGACCAGCAATATTGGTTCGCATCTCATTCAGTCGATGGTTGGTAAGAAGCAGCTAGAAATAAAAGAAGCGGTATTTGAAGAGCTAAAGAGTCACTTCCGCCCTGAGTTCTTGAATCGTATTGATGAGATTGTGGTTTTCCACGGTCTTGATAAAGGCAATATTGCCAATATCGCCAAGATCTTGCTCAAGAACTTGTCTGATCGCTTGGCTAAGATTGATATGCAACTGGAGGTGAGTGATGCTGCCCTCAATAAGATTGCAGAAGTGGGCTTTGATCCGGTATTTGGAGCTAGACCGCTGAAGCGCGCTATTCAACAATATATCGAGAACCCTGTTTCCAAGATGATCTTGGAAGGCAAGTTTGGTCCTAAAGATACAGTTCCTGTGGATATTGATAAAAATGGCGACTTCAGCTTCACCAAGTAAGACAAGGGCAATATCAGCAGGAATCTTCCTGCGCCAGTAAACTCGGCACATGACTGATGCACTACAAAGTAGGCGCGCCAGTGATGTCCGGGTTGTTGGTCTTATTAGCCTGGCTCACGGCAGCTCCCATTTTTTCCATTTAATCTTACCTCCCATGTTTCCATGGTTGAAGGCTGAATTCGGCTTTAATTACGCTGAGCTTGGTTTGCTCATGACCATTTTCTTTGTGGTCTCCTGCATTGTTCAGGCTGCTTCTGGTTTCCTGGTTGATCGCATTGGCGCTCGCCCCGTCTTATTTGCGGGAGTGGGTTTGCTTGCTTTAGCGGCGCTAATTTATTCACAAAGCAATGGTTATGCGGTGTTGGTGATGGGTGCGGTGATTGCGGGATGCGGTAACGGCATCTTCCACCCGGTTGATTACACGCTGATTAATCATAAAATTTCCCCACCCAATCTGCCTTATGCCTATTCCATTCATGGGGTGACTGGCTATCTTGGTTGGGCCGCTGCACCTGCCTTTATGGTGGGAGTTGCAAGCCTGACAGATTGGCGTACAGCCTTCTTTTCAGCGGCAGTTTTGGAGATGCTGATTCTGCTGACGTTGTGGATTGGTCGTGCACGTTTAGTAGACGACGTTCAAGCGAGGCGAGAGGAGTCGCAAAGTAGCCATGCTGAAAACAATCCTGGTGCTGCACCATTAAGTACTTTTGGGTTTCTAAAATTACCATTAGTTTGGCTGTGCTGGATTTTCTTTTTCTTTAGCATGGCAGCTACTACTGGCCTGCAATCATTCGCCCCTACAGCACTCTTTGAAATTTATGAGATTGCAGTGAGCTCTGGAAATTACTATCTCACCCTCATGTCTATGGGTGGTGCTGGAGGAATGTTATTGGGTGGGTATTTAGCTACGAAATTGAAGGTGCCTGAGCGCATCATTACGATCTGCTTTACCGTCAATATCGTGATGGGTCTTTTATTAGCTACTGGTCTAGTGCCCATAGAGTTAATTGTGCTTGCCTTCATTGTCATTGGTCTTGGCTTGGGCATTGCAGCACCTTCCCGTGATTTGATGATTCGCTCTGCGACACCATCCGGCTCCTCGGGGAGGGTGTACGGCATTGTGTATTCCGGAATCGATTTAGGTGCCGCTCTAAGTCCGCTAGTCTTCGGCATCTTCTTAGATGTTGGATTACCTAAGCTCTTATTTATTGGCGTTGCTTTACTGCAGTTGATGATTATCTTGACTGGATTTAAGGTAGCCACCATCACTGCAGCCAAAACTTCCTAAACCCTGTCCTTTTATTTCACAATGTGAAAAGGCATTTCCATACGCAAAATGCAGTGCAACATTTCATTTAGGAAATTCTTCCATGGCGTGGATAGTCATTTCATATAGTAAAAAATATAATTTAAGTCATTGAATTTAATGGATTAAATATTTTAAGTAAATACTGAAATATTTCTTGCATGCTTTTCCCAGATCCTTAAACTCTTATATAAGACATAAGACTTCATTGTCTTAATTTTGTGTCTCAATATTCGTAATTAGCAGTACTTGTTTAACTTAGGGAGAAAAACATGTCAGATCGCAAAGCAGAAATCGCAGCACTACAAAAAGATTGGGATACCAACCCACGTTGGAAGGGTATTACCCGTGGCTATACAGCTGAAGACGTTGTACGTCTTCGTGGCTCATTGAAGATTGAGCACACATTAGCTAAGCATGGCGCAGAGCGTCTCTGGGACTTGGTTAACAGCGAAGCTTACGTTAACTGTTTAGGTGCTTTGACTGGTGGTCAAGCAATGCAACAAGTTAAAGCTGGCGTACAAGCAATCTACTTGTCAGGTTGGCAAGTTGCTGCTGACGGTAACTCATACGCAGCGATGTACCCAGACCAATCTTTGTATCCAGTAGATTCAGTTCCTAAAATGGTTGAGCGTATTAACAACTCATTCCAACGTGCTGATGAAATTCAAACTGCTAAAGGTATCTACAAAGGCGACGCTGGTTATATCGAGTATTTCGCTCCAATCGTTGCTGATGCTGAAGCTGGTTTCGGTGGTGTATTGAATGCATTTGAATTAAGCAAAGCATTGATCAAGCAGGGCGCAGCTGGCGTTCACTTCGAAGATCAATTGTCTTCTGTTAAGAAGTGCGGTCACTTAGGTGGCAAAGTATTGTTGCCTACAGCTGAGTCAGTACAGAAGTTGATTTCTGCACGTTTAGCTGCTGACGTTATGGGTGTTTCAACCATTATTTTGGCTCGTACCGACGCTGAAGCTGCTGACTTGTTGACATCTGATTACGATGAAAATGACAAGCCATTCTTGACAGGCGAGCGTACTCCAGAAGGCTTCTACAAAACACGTAAGGGCTTGGATCAAGCGATCTCCCGTGGTTTGGCATACGCTGCTTACGCTGATATGGTTTGGTGTGAAACAGGCACTCCTGATTTGGAATTTGCTCGTCAGTTCGCTGAAGCAATTCGTGCGAAGTTCCCAGGAAAGATGTTGGCTTACAACTGCTCACCATCATTCAACTGGAAGAAGAACTTGGATGACGCAACTATTGCGAAGTTCCAACGCGAATTAGGTGCAATGGGTTACAAGTATCAATTTATTACCCTCGCTGGTATTCACTCTATGTGGTACAACATGTTCGACTTGGCTCAAGACTACATGCAGCGCGGTATGACTGCCTACATCGAGAAAGTACAAGAGCCTGAATTTGCTGCTCGTGATCGTGGTTACACATTTGTGTCGCATCAGCAAGAAGTTGGTACTGGTTACTTCGACGACGTGACTACCGTGATTCAAGGTGGCAAGTCTTCAGTAACAGCATTGACTGGTTCTACAGAAGAAGAGCAGTTCCACTAAGAAATCCCTAAGTAGTACGTAGTAGCAGTAATACCCTTACTGTTGCGGCATCTAAATTACCCCACAAGGGTGACTTAGATGCCGTTTTCAATTATATTAACTACAATGATTAATTGCGCACTCTGTAAAGACGAAGCTAGGCCTGAAGAGGGGCAATTGATTTGGCGTGGCGATGATTGCCGCGTCATCCTCGTGAACGATCCCGATCTTCCTGGCTTTTGCCGCGTGATCTGGAATCGGCATATTGCCGAGATGACTGATCTGACTTATGGCGAGCGCGAACACTTAATGTCATTAGTCTTTGCGGTCGAGGAAGCGGTGCGACATGTGATGCATCCAGATAAGGTGAATATCGCCGCCTTAGGTAATATGGTGCCGCATATTCATTGGCATGTGATCCCCAGATATAAAGATGATGCCTTCTTTCCGGGGTCAGCTTGGTCGCAAAAGATTCAGCAAGCCCCAGTAGCAAATTTAGAGGTAAGAAAACAATTGGCTCAAGAGTTGCCTAGGGCTATTAAGTCTGCAATAGCAGCGCTTTTCTAATCATCCAGTAAAGATATCCATGAAATTTTTAAAACAGATTTATTTGTATGCCGCAATAATGTTGGTTGGCTGCTCAACAGTGGCTAACTATCAAGCAAACCTTCAGACCTGGGTCGGTCAATCCGAGCAGGCCTTAGAGGCTAGTTGGGGCATTCCATCATCTATTGTGATCAGCGGTCCAACTAGATACCTGACTTACGCACGAAATGACGGCACGTATGTACAGGGTGGCTATTGGGGCAGGACTATTACCCCCTTATATTGCTCTACTATTTTTTCAATTCAAAATAATGTGGTCATACAGGCGCAATTCCAGGGAAATGAATGCACATCTTATTAACGCTATAGTACTATTTGAATCCATTGAATAGGTAGCGCTACATGTTGAGTGAAGATAGAAAAACCATAATTGAGGCTGAAGAGCGATTCCGTCATGAGCTAAAGGTGAAGCTAGAGGCGGAGGCTGCAGGCTTGAAATCAGGCCTCAATCACCTAGAAGAAGAGGTCAAGCAGGTTGAGAAAAAGTTCTCGGCCAAACTCATGGAGTTTCTTAACTCTTCTGTGGGAATGTGGTTTTTATCATCCGTAGTTATTACCGGTGGCGCTGCTGCGCTTCAGCAAATTCAGCATCAGTATGAAGCTGAGCAAAAAAATAAAGCACAGCTAATCGATTACCAATTTGAGATCGGTAATCGCATCCAGAATATGAAGTACTTTTTACGGCATGCGAAAACAGTCGGCGACGCTAAGTCTGCTTTATCTAGCGTATTTAAAAGTAAGTTTCCTTTAAGCCCCGCCTTAGAAAATCAAAGTTTATCTGCTCTTTATTTTAATTTGTACCAGCTAATCGATGGGGCTGACAAAGATAAAAGTAAGCGCGCAATTGAAGTGGTTCTAGATCTTGAGGATGCCGAGGTTTCACTGCAATCCCAAAAGAATGATCAAGCCCTGAGCATTGCCGATAAAGAGCGTCTGAGTAAGTTGGTTTCTGATATTGAGAATTTATACATTAAAGGCGCTGGTCAGTAAGCGCAGAATTTCTCTCTATAAGGGTTTGCCCGCTTTTTTTGATGCTGATTTCAATCGCTATTGAAATAAAATTTCTCATACATTTACTAAATCCGAAGGCTATTTATGTATTCGCTTAGCAAGATCGCCGCAGCGCTGATTTCGTGCTTGATTTTTAGCATTGCAAGTGCTCAGTCCGGGGGTGGTAATCGGCCCGAGGCGCCAAAAAGACCTCAGTTGCCAAAGGGCATGACGGCAATTGAGCCAGCTGCCCTAGATCTATTAAAAGCAATGACGGATAAGTTGTCTGCTGCCAAGTCGATGCAATTTGAGGCTTTAGTTCTATCTGAGTTCCCATCAATTGATGGTCTTCCAGTAATTTATTCAACCGCTGCAAAAGTAGCGCTTCAGCGCCCTAATAAGTTTGATGTGGTTGTCTGGGGCGATGGGCCATCAAGTGAAGTGCTATTTAATGGGAAGAAGTTGTTTGCCTATAGCCCTGAAAAGAATCTCGTTGCCGTTAGTGATTGCCCCGATACGATTGATGAAGCAGCAAAATTTGCATATGAAAAGGCTGGCCTATTTTTCCCCGGCGATGATCTCATTCTCTCGAATCCTTATGCGCATTTAACCCAAGGCCTAACGGATGCATTTATTGTAGGAAAGACTAAGCTGGTTGGTGGCGTAGAGACCAATGTCATTGTGATGGCTGGCCGAGAATTACAGGGTCAAATTTGGATTGGCGTCAAAGATAATCTTCCTTACATGGCATCTTGGATTTACCTTGGCGATAAGTCTTTGCCTCGAACAACACTTCAATATAAAAATTGGAAGCTCAATACAAGTATTCCTGAAGCCCGCTTTGATGCTAGCCGATTCTCTAAGGCACTCACCATTGAATTTGCGCAGCCAGATGCACCACTTAAATAGAAGTATTGGGGACTGATATGAAAATTTTTGCCTATGTTTTATTGGGGTTAGTTGGTTTAATAACCTTAACAGCTACGACTGATGCTCAGGCGTATTGGCATGGTTATCGGGGGGGGGGGGGGGGGGCTGGAGAGGCCCAGGTTGGGGTGGCGGCTGTTGGCGTTGCGGGCCTGGTTGGGCGGGGCCTGCGACAGTTGTAGCTGGTACTGAGGTTGTCGAGGGCTCCACATCCCCACAAGTGGTGGTCGAGCAAGCTCCGACCCCTGTTTATGTTCAGCAACCCTCACCGGTAGTGGTTGCTCCTGGACCGTCTGCTCCTGTTGGGTATTCGATTCCGCCAATTGGCTCGACTTTTCCTAATCTATTGCCCGGATGCTTTCTAGCTCCAAGAAATGGTATTAATTTCTATCAATGCCAGGGCTTCAGAATGAGACCTCTCTATGGTGGAAATGCCTTTTACTATCGTGTTGTTCCTGGATGATAAAAGCCGCCTACTGAACTGACCCCCAAAAGTTGCCTCTTGGGCCTGAGGAGTTAATGAAGTTTTTTCAATTCAGCCTCTTCAAGGCCTCTAGATACTTCTCGGGGCTGAGTGCTTGACCTTCGCGCTGCGCTTCCCACATGACTTGCCCTAAACATTCCATCATGGCGTGTTGCGCTTCGTGTTCAGAACCTAATTTCTTGGAGAGTTTTTCTGCAATGGCTTTGATTCCGGGCGGCTGATCAATCGAAATCTGTTCGCTGATAGATAGGTGCATGGATAGATGTAGAAAGGGATTGGTTTCGCCGCGCTCTGGTGTGTAGTCTTGAGCAACCGCGCCTTCGGGATCCGTCAAGAGATTGTGATATTCCGGATGTTGCACCATCCAATCGCTAGCAAGCGTTTCCATCGGCGTCAGAATATGATCCGCAGTTTTCTTCTTCCACGTATCACAGAAAAACCGCCTTACTTCTTCACGGGTGGGGTTAAATATCGCCACGGACTTTTCCTTTACCGGTTTTTTGTTTAAAGCTACAGAGTGGTTCAACAATACATTGCTCACAGTCAGGGTTGCGAGCTTTGCAGGTATATCTGCCATGCAGAATAAGCCAATGATGGGCGTCTTGTAAAAACTCTTTTGGCACACGTTTAAGTAATTGCTCTTCGACCTTCACGACATCTTTGCCGGGCGCCAAGCCAGTTCGATTAGAGACTCTGAAGATATGGGTATCAACCGCCATAGTAGCTTGTCCAAAGGCGGTATTCAGAATCACGTTTGCTGTTTTTCTGCCAACACCAGGAAGGGCTTCCAGTTCTTCTCGATTTTGTGGCACCTCACCACCATGTTTATCCAATAGGAGTCGACAGGTCTCTTGGATGTGCCTGCCTTTAGAGTTAAATAAACCAATATGTTGAATGTAAGGCTTTACACCTTCCTCACCCAGATCAAGAAGCGCTTGCGGCGTATTGGCAATCTTAAATAGCTTGCGGGTACCCTTGTTTACGGACACGTCTGTTGCTTGTGCTGAAAGCAATACGGCAATGAGCAACTCAAATGGTGAGCTGTATTCCAGCTCGGTTTCTGGGTGGGGATTGTTTTCCCTGAGTAACTCAAAGAAGGCTTGGCGCTTTTCGAGATTCATCATAGCTTTTGTTGTGCTCTAGCGATCGCAGCGGCAATAATGGCGCGCTTTCTTTCTTGCTCTTTTTTAGCTTCTTCTGATTCTGGATTCTCAGCGTTGACCGCCTCTAACTTGGCGGCGGCTTTCTTGGCCAGGCGCTCATCATTATCGCGTTGCTCTCGATCCAGTCGAACATCACGCACTTCATATCGTGTACGTGCAATTTGCGCTAATTCGGTAGACCAAGCATCCCAACCCATTTGCTTGTCGGTGACATCAATCATCGTGATGCAATCCACGGGGCAGGGAGGGATACAAAGATCACAACCCGTGCACCAATCACCTAAGACCACATGCATTTGCTTCGAGGCGCCCACAATCGCATCTACAGGACATGCCTGAATACACAGCGTGCAGCCGATGCAAGTATTGGGATCAATGAATGCCACTGGCCTAGGACGCTCTAGGCCGCATTCAGGATCGATCCTGGGGTGTAGCTCAAAGGCGTCCTGAGGATAGATGGGCGCAAGGATGGCGCTGAGCCTTTGAATGCCCTCTACGCCTCCAGGAGGGCAGCGATTAGGCAGAGTTTCGCCAGAGGCTAAAGCCTCTGCATAGGCCCGGCAATCAGGGTAGCTACATTTGGTGCATTGGGTTTGAGGGAGGAGATCCTCGAGACGATCAGCAAGTTCTTTCGTCTGCTTGATGTTCATTGCAATTAACGCGTCCTAAAACGAGAAGCGCGACCCGAAAGTCGCGCTGCTGTTTTATGCAGACTTTGAGCCTTCTAGTTTTGGAGGTCTAGCTCTTGTTTTCTTCTGAGCAGTTTGGTGTTCCCGAATAAAGGATTTAATTTTTGGGTAAACCTTGTCACGCCAGCGACGACCAGAGAAGATGCCATAGTGACCGGCGCCTGCCACTTCGTAATGATCTTTGTTAGTTGCTGGAATGCCTGCACACAGCGCATGCGCTGAGCGAGTCTGTCCGCTACCAGAGATATCATCCAACTCGCCTTCAACCGTGAGAAGAGCAGTTTTCTTAATATCTTGTGGCTTAACTAATTCACCAGCGACTTCCCATGTACCGTTTGGTAGTGAGTAGTCTTGGAACACGGTCTTAATGGTGTCTAAGTAAAACTGCGCATCCATATCGAGAACTGCGTTGTATTCGTCATAGAAACGAATATGTGACTCAGCATCTTGTTCATCGCCACGCACTAAGTTTTGGAAGTAATCCCAATGTGACTGCAGGTGATTTTGTGGGTTCATGGCAATAAAGCCAGTGTGTTGCAAGAAGCCCGGATAAACCTTGCGGCCAGCGCCTGGATAGCTTGGCGGTACTTTGTAAATTACATGACTTTCAAACCAGTCGTAGGACTTTTGATCAGCCAGGTTGTTAACAGCAGTTGGTGACTTGCGTGCATCAATTGGACCGCCCATCATGATCATAGATGCTGGTGTTTTTTCACCAGCAGAGGCCATCAATGAGATTGCACCTAATGTAGGAACAGTTGGTTGGCATACGGAGATCACATGCAAATCATCTGCGCCAATCGCGCGGATGAAGTCTTGTATGTAGTGAACGTAGTCATCCAAGCTAAAGCTGCCATCTTCAGCCGGAACAATGCGAGCATCAATCCAGTCGGTAATGTAAACCTTGTGATCTTGTAATAAGGTGCGGACAGTATCACGTAGCAATGTGGAGTGATGTCCTGAGAGCGGCGCCACTACTAACACCACTGGATCATCTTTTAATTTTTTGATGACTTCAACATCATCAGAAAAACGCTTGAAGCGAATTAAATTACAAAATGGTTTGGCAACAATGGTTCTTTCATGAATCGCTACTTCGCGACCATGGGCTTGCACAGAGCGAATGCCAAACTCTGGCTTCTTATAATTTTTACCTAGGCGATAGAGGAGTTCATAGCTAGCAGCTAAACGATCTGAACCCGGTACCTTGGAGGCTGGATTTGAGGCATTGATAAACGCCTCAGAAGCTGCGCGAGCCCAAGAACTAACGGGTTGAAGTAGAGCTTTTTGAAATTCATGTAACTGATATAGCATGGTGCCTCCTGATAATGCAGTGTAACCGCTTATTACGCGTTGTTATGCCAATACGCGGGCGATTGCTTTGGCTACTTTATCAATATTTTTGGTATTGAGGGCAGCCACACAAATACGGCCTGTGGAGAGGGCATAAATGCCATCTTCCTTTTGTAAACGCTCAACTTGCTCGACAGTAAGGCCCGAGTAAGAGAACATGCCGCGCTGTGCTTCAATAAAAGCAAAGTCTTGCTTCACACCAGCAGCGGCGAGTTTTTCAACCAACCCATGACGCATTGCTTTAATGCGATCACGCATCTCAGCTAATTCATCTTCCCAAAGTTTTCTGAGCTCTGGTGAGTTCAGAACGGCAGCTGCAATCGCTGCACCGTGTGTTGGAGGATTGGAATAGTTTGTACGAATCACACGCTTTAATTGAGATAGCACGCGAGTGGACTCATCTTTACTTTGGGTCACGATAGACAATGCGCCAACGCGCTCACCGTAGAGTGAGAAAGATTTTGAGAATGAGCTTGATACAAAGAAAGACATTCCGGATTCAGCAAACAAACGAACAGCCACACCATCTTGCTCAATGCCAGCCGCAAAGCCTTGGTAAGCCATATCCAGGAATGGAATCAATTCTTTTGTCTTGCAGATATCGATTACTTGACGCCATTGCGCTTCAGTAATGTCAGCGCCAGTTGGGTTGTGACAGCAAGCGTGCAGCAATACAGTAGTGAACTTAGGGAAAGACTCCAAAGACTTCACCATGCCGTCAAAATCAACGCCACGTGTTTTGCCATCAAAGTAGGTGTACTCAATTACTTCAAATCCAGCGGATTCAAAAATGCCGCGGTGGTTTTCCCAGGTCGGGTTGCTGATTGCGCAAGTTGCATTTAAGTTCAGACGTTTAATAAAGTCGGCACCAACACGTAATGCACCAGTGCCGCCAAGGCACTCAGCAGTCACTACGCGGCCATCTTTAATGAGGGTAGAGTCTGCGCCAAACAAGAGGTTCTGCACAGCGCTGTTGTAGGGGTTTGGACCTTCGATTGGAATGTAGCTACGTGGAGAGTGCTTCGCAACAATCGCTTCTTCTGCCTTAATGACGGCCTTCAAAAGAGGTACTTTGCCTTCGTCAGTGTAGTAAACACCAACTCCTAGATTGACCTTGTCTGCGCGTTGATCGGCGACATAGGCTTCTGTGAGGCCAAAAATAGGGTCTTTAGGGGCTAGTTGGACTGAAGTAAAAAGGTTCATTTGAGGGTCAAAAGGAGCGGTTAAAGTGGTGTTTTAGGATTAATTGACGTTAAATTCAGTTAAATTTGCTTTAAATGGCTGTTTTTGGGCTTAGATTTGGCTATTTCCAAATAAAAACGGCAAAATCAATGTTTGTACAAAATTCGCTGTGCACTAAAAACGTACAGGTGAAATGATATCCGAGATGCCCCCTAAGTTGCCTAAAAGTTCCTCAAATACCCAAGTTGCCGAAAGTAAGAAAAGCCCTGTAGCTGATCCTTTGGGTGAGGTAGGTCACGACCTGGATCCGGCAAAGTTTGTTTCTTTCCCCGATTCCCCATTTCACCTCTATCAGCCATTTCCGCCGGCAGGCGATCAACCAGCCGCAATTGATGCTCTAGTGGCCGGAATTGAGGATGGATTGACCTTTCAGACGCTTTTAGGGGTGACTGGCTCGGGCAAGACCTTCACGATGGCCAATGTGATCGCCAGAACGGGTCGTCCCGCCATCATTTTTGCTCCCAATAAGACTTTAGCCGCCCAGCTCTATAGCGAATTTAGAGAGTTTTTTCCTAAAAATGCAGTGGAGTATTTCGTGAGTTACTACGATTATTACCAGCCAGAGGCATATGTCCCTACGCGCGATTTGTTTATTGAAAAAGACTCATCCATCAATGAACATATTGAGCAGATGCGACTCTCAGCGACTAAGAGTTTATTAGAGCGTCGTGATGTCATCATCGTGGCAACAGTATCTGCAATTTACGGTATTGGTAATCCTGGTGACTATCACAGCATGGTGATGACTTTACGTCCTGGCGACAAGATGAGTCAGCGCGATATTTTGATGCGCTTAATTGCGATGCAGTATGACCGCAATGAAACCGATTTCAAGCGCGGTGTTTTCCGTGTACGCGGCGACACGATTGATATCTTCCCAGCAGAACATAATGAGCTCGCAGTACGAGTTGAATTATTTGATGACGTCATCGAGAGCTTGCAATTTTTTGATCCGCTCACCGGAAGAATTCGTCAAAAGATTCCGCGCTTCACAGTCTATCCAAGCTCACACTATGTGACGCCACGGGACACTGTCCTCAAGGCCATTGAAACAATTAAGACTGAGTTACGTACACGCCTTGATGAGTTTGTTAAGGATGGTAAGTTAGTTGAAGCGCAACGCCTAGAGCAGCGTACCCGCTTTGATTTAGAGATGCTTAATGAATTGGGTTTCTGTAAGGGTATTGAAAACTACTCACGCCACCTCTCTGGCGCGATGCCGGGGGAAGCTCCGCCTACCTTGGTGGACTATATGCCTAATGATGCGCTGATGTTCTTGGATGAGAGTCATGTTCTCATTGGACAGCTCAATGCGATGTACAACGGTGATAAATCTCGCAAACATACCTTGGTCGAGTTTGGATTCCGTTTACCTTCAGCGATGGATAACCGACCGCTCAAGTTCACCGAGTTTGAAACCAAGATGCGTCAAACCATATTCGTTTCTGCAACGCCGGCTGATTATGAGAATACCCATACTGGACAAGTCGTTGAGCAAGTAGCTAGACCGACAGGATTGGTCGATCCCGAAATTGAAGTATTACCAGCCAGTTCACAGGTTGATGATTTGTTGAGTCAGATTCATGAGCGTGTCAAAGTGCATGAGCGCGTGCTGGTGACAGTACTAACAAAGCGAATGGCCGAACAACTCACCGATTACTTATCGGATCACGGCGTGAAGGTGCGTTATGTGCATTCGGATATCGATACGGTAGAGCGTGTAGAAATTTTGCGCGATCTACGCTTAGGCGTCTTCGATGTTCTTGTGGGCATTAATTTATTGCGTGAGGGCTTGGATATTCCTGAGGTTTCACTGGTTGCTATTTTGGATGCGGATAAAGAGGGCTTCTTGCGTTCAGAACGCAGCTTAATTCAGACGATTGGTAGGGCAGCCCGAAACGTTCGAGGCAAGGCGATTTTGTATGCTGATCGCATCACTGATTCTATGAAGCGGGCGATGGGGGAGACCGAGCGCCGCCGCACTAAGCAAATTGCTTTTAACAAGGCAAACGGTATTGAGCCCCGTGGTGTGAAAAAGCGGATTAAAGATATTATTGATGGTGTCTACGATGTCAAAGAGAAGCGTTCAGAGATGCAGGTGGAGCAAGAGCGGGCTCGCTATGAAGATATGAGCGAAAAGGACCTGGCAGGCGAAATCAAGCGTCTGGAGAAGCAAATGAACTCCGAGGCCAAGAATCTGGAGTTTGAAAAGGCAGCCGCCACACGTGACCGCCTCACTAAGGTCAAGGAAATGGCCTTTGGGGCTCGCTCTCGCGACGCCGTTTAGAATTTGGGGTTAATTCCCGAGCGGAATGGTGGGGTATATGGTAAAGTTGAGTGGAATGGTCGGGTATTACCCGCCCGACTGTTAGCTGTCCATAACAATCCATTACCAAGGTGACATATGAGACTTACCACTAAAGGCCGTTTTGCAGTAACCGCAATGATCGATTTAGCCCTGCGTGAAACGCACGGGCCTGTAACTTTGGCTGGAATCAGCCAAAGACAGAAGATTTCCCTTTCTTATTTAGAGCAGTTGTTCGGCAAATTGCGCCGTTTCAACATCGTGGAGAGCACTCGCGGCCCCGGCGGTGGATACACCCTGGCACGCAAGTCTGAAGAAATTAGTGTGGCTGACATCATCGTTGCTGTAGATGAGCCCTTGGATGCCACCCAATGTGGCGGCAAAGGCAATTGTCATACCGATGAAGAAAATCATGGCCGTTGTATGACCCATGATCTTTGGACTAATTTAAATTCCAAAATGGTGGAGTACCTCAGCTCAGTTTCTTTAAAAGATCTCGTCCATCAACAGGAGGGGCGCGGCATCGTATTACATGATTTACGTCCCAAAAAAATTAAAACTGAAGGTGTCAAGGTAGAAAAGCCAGCATCAGCAGTTGCAGCAGCAAAAGAAGTTGCCCCCAAGCGACCTCTCGTGAATTCCGTTTTTAACCTGGCTCAGCAAAGTTAACTCAAGAGAATAGTTACTGAGCTACTTAGCCAATTAATCGATAAGCAAAACATGAACGCACCACAAGACATTCCTAAGCAACCAGTCCCCATGTTTAGTCCTAAACACTTCCCGGTGTATATGGACTACTCAGCTACGACACCGATAGATCCACGTGTTGTGGACAAAATGTTGCCTTATCTGCGTGAGCAGTTCGGTAATGCGGCATCTCGTAGTCATGCCTATGGTTGGGCTGCTGAAGAGGCAGTTGAGTGGGCGCGTTCAGAAGTAGCGCAGTTGGTTCATGCTGATCCAAGAGAGATCGTGTTTACTAGTGGCGCAACTGAAAGTATTAATTTGGCATTGAAGGGTGCTGCGCATTTTTATAAAGATCGCGGCAATCACATCATTACTGTGAAGACCGAGCACAAGGCGACTCTAGATACCTGCCGTGAGCTTGAGCGTGAAGGTTATGAGGTTACTTACTTAGATGTATTGCCTGATGGCTTAATTGATTTCGCTCAACTCGAAGCAGCGATGAAACCTGGCACTATCTTGGCTTCAGTGATGTATGTGAATAATGAAATTGGCGTAGTGCAAGACATTCCCCGCATTGGTGAATTGTGCCGTTCCCGTGGTGTGATTTTGCATGTGGATGCTGCGCAAGCCACTGGCAAAGTAGAAATCGACTTAGAGAAAATCAAAGTGGATTTAATGAGTTTTTCTGCTCACAAGACTTATGGTCCAAAAGGAATTGGTGCTTTGTTTGTGCGTCGTAAGCCCCGCATTCGAATTGAGGCACAGATTCATGGTGGTGGTCACGAGCGCGGCATGCGTTCAGGCACTCTAGCCGTTCACCAAATCGTTGGTATGGGTGAAGCATTCCGCATTGCCCGTATCGAAATGGTTGAAGAGAATGCCCGCATCCGTGCTTTGCGCGATCGCCTGCTGACTGGCTTGAAAGATATCGAAGAAGTCTATGTCAATGGCGACATGGATCATCGCGTTCCCCATAACCTGAACATCAGCTTTAACTATGTTGAAGGTGAATCGATGTTGATGGCCTTAAAAGATTTGGCCATCTCTTCTGGTTCCGCATGTACATCAGCTTCTTTAGAGCCTTCGTATGTATTGCGCGCACTGGGTCGTAATGATGAATTGGCCCATAGCTCGATTCGTTTTACCTTGGGTCGCTTTACTACTGAAGAAGAAGTGGATTTCACAATCAAGTTGGTAAAAGAGAAGATTGCCAAGTTGCGTGAGCTTTCGCCGCTTTGGGAAATGTTTAAAGATGGTATTGATCTCAGTACTATCCAGTGGGCCGCACACTAAGCAGTTTTGAAAATATTAAAAGTAAGATAAAAGACAAAAGAAATAACGAGGAAATATCATGGCATATAGCGACAAAGTAATCGACCATTACGAAAACCCCCGCAACGTTGGCTCTTTTGAAAAGGGTGATGATCATGTTGGTACCGGCATGGTTGGCGCACCTGCCTGCGGTGACGTGATGAAATTGCAGATCCGTGTAAACGATCAAGGCGTGATTGAAGATGCTAAGTTCAAGACCTACGGTTGTGGTTCTGCGATTGCATCCTCCTCTTTAGTAACCGAGTGGGTTAAAGGTAAAACCTTGGATCAGGCTTTAGAGATCAAGAACTCCTTGATTGCTGAAGAGCTGGCTTTACCCCCAGTGAAAATTCACTGCTCCATCTTGGCTGAAGATGCCATTAAGGCAGCAGTAGCGGATTACAAAGAAAAGCATCCAGCTAAGTAAAGATAAAGAGACTGTCCATCATGGCAATTACCTTAACTGACAAAGCAGCGAAACACGTACAGCGCAATTTAGACAAGCGCGGGAAGGGTTGTGGCTTGCGCTTGGGTGTTCGCACTACAGGTTGTTCAGGCTTGGCTTATCAACTTGAGTACGTAGATGAAGCCGCCCCAGAAGATACGAAGTTTGAATCCAACGGCATCACCATCTTTGTTGATCCCAAGAGTCTGGCTTATTTAGATGGCACCGAATTAGATTTCGTACGCGAAGGCCTGAATGAAGGCTTTAAGTTTCAGAACCCGAACGTAAAAGATGAGTGTGGTTGTGGCGAATCCTTCCGCGTCTGACGATTACTTCCGTTTCTTTGGTTTAGAGCAGCAATTCAATCTGGATTTGTCTGCATTAGAGCAGGCGTATCTAGCAATTCAAAAAGAAGTGCATCCTGATCGACATGCTCGCGGTAGCGATACCGAGCAAAGGTTAGCTATGCAAATGGCTACGCTGGCTAATACGGCCTTTCAGACGCTGAAGAATCCCGTCCAACGCGGTTTATATCTTTGCCAGCTTCATGGTGTGGATGCTCGCCTAGAGACCAATACCGCTATGCCAGCAGCTTTCTTAATGAAGCAGATGGAATGGCGTGAAAGCCTGGAAGAGCGGGAAGAGGATTTGGCCGCACTTGAATCACTCGCTGAAGAAGTAGCCGTCTCCAAAAAAGACACTCTCTCCGAAATTGCCTTGGCAGTAGACGGGGCAAAGAACTATGAGCGTGCAGCTGAGCTACTCAGAGGTTTGCTTTTTATCGATAAATTTGCACTAGAGCTAGATGATGCTATCTCAGTCCTGGTATAGCTTTAAACTCTAGTCCCCATGGCCTTATTACAAATCTCCGAACCCGGTAAATCACTAGCTCCGCATCAACGCCGGATAGCTGTTGGTATTGATCTGGGCACTACCAACTCTTTGGTAGCGATTGTGCGAGATGCTTTACCTAAGGTGCTCCCAGATTCAGAAGGACGAGAATTACTCCCTTCAGTAGTCCGCTATCTGCCAAACGGTAGAACTCAAGCCGGCTTTGAGGCCATTGAAAGTATTGTTTCCGACCCTAAGAACACCATTGTTTCTGTAAAGCGATTCATGGGTCGTGGCATCGTCGATGTAGAAAATATTGAAAGTACGCCATACGACTTTGTCGATGAGCCTGGTATGTTGAAGCTCAGAACCGTTGCTGGTGATAAGAGTCCAATTGAAGTTTCTGCAGAAATTCTGGCACGTTTGCGTCAATTGGCGGAAGACTCAGTCAATGACGATATCGTTGGTGCGGTGATCACCGTGCCGGCCTATTTTGATGATGCTCAGCGCCAAGCCACAAAAGATGCAGCTAAATTAGCGGGCATTGAAGTATTGCGTTTGCTTAATGAGCCTACTGCCGCTGCAATTGCTTACGGCTTGGATAATGGCTCCGAAGGCATTTACGCTGTTTACGATTTGGGTGGCGGCACCTTTGACATCTCTATTTTACGAATGAGTAGAGGTGTATTTGAGGTCCTCTCTACTGGTGGCGATTCCGCATTGGGTGGGGATGACTTTGATCATCGCCTCTATTGCTGGGTGATTGAACAGGCCAAGCTTCCGCCGCTCTCGATTCAGGATCACCGCAAACTATTGCTCTCTTGTAAACATGCTAAAGAGCTACTCAGTCATAACCCCTTAGCACGCGTTCATGAAACGCTCACCGACGGCACTGTTGTTAATGTCGGTATTAGTCAGGCCCAATTCTTTGAGATTACTCAGAACCTGATCAACAAAACACTCGTTGCTGTGAAGAAGGCCTTGCGCGATGCAGGCCTTAAAGCAGATGAAGTCAAGGGTGTAGTGATGGTAGGTGGTGCAACCCGTATGCCCCATGTACAGCGGGCGGTTGGTGAGCTCTTTGGCACTAAGCCCTTAAACAACCTCAATCCAGATCAAGTGGTAGCTTTAGGTGCCGCAATGCAAGCCGACTTACTTGCTGGTAATCAAAGTAAGGATGATGAGTGGCTCTTATTGGATGTCATTCCGCTTTCCCTCGGTATTGAAACCATGGGCGGTTTAGTTGAAAAAATTATTCCGCGTAACACGCCAATCCCAGTGGCTCGTGCACAAGATTTCACAACCTTTAAAGATGGGCAAACTGCTTTGGCCATTCAGGTGGTGCAGGGTGAGCGCGAGCTAGCGCAAGACTGTCGCTCTTTAGGTAAATTTGAGTTGCGCGGTATCCCGCCAATGGCTGCTGGTGCTGCTCGCATTCGGGTGACCTTCCAGGTAGATGCGGATGGATTGCTTTCAGTAAGTGCGATGGAGCAAGGCTCTGGCGTGCAAGCCTCGATTGATATCAAGCCATCCTATGGTCTGACCGATGCTGAGATCGCTCGGATGTTGCAAGATGGTTTTGCCTCTGCAAAAGTCGATCTGTTGGCGAGATCCTTGCGTGAAGAGCAGGTCAATGCACAACGTTTATTAGATGCCGTTCAAACTGCCTTAGATTCAGACCGCAACTTGTTGAGTGCTGAGGAGCAGGTAATAGTCGATGCAGAGATGGCGACTTTACAAAAAATCCTCAAAGAAGAAGCCGATAGCGCCACTTTAAGAAAAGCAGTTGATCATGCTGCTAAAGCAACCGATGAGTTTGCTCAAAAGCGGATGAATGCCAGTATTCAGAAGGCTTTGGCTGGCAAGAATGTCGCTGAAATTTAAGAAAAGAAAATTACCAAGATGACTCAGATCGTTGTTCTACCTCATAGTGAATATTGCCCGGAGGGTGCGGTAGTTGAAGTTTCTCCCGGAACTTCTATTTGTGAAGCTTTGCTAGAAAACAATATTCCTATTGAGCATGCCTGCGATATGGTGTGCGCTTGCACTACTTGCCACGTCATCGTAAAAGAGGGCTATCAAAGTCTCAATGCCCCTGATGAGAATGAAGAGGACTTGCTAGATCGCGCATGGGGCCTGAATCCAAAGTCGCGTTTATCTTGCCAGGCCATTGTGGCTCGCGAGGATTTGGTGATTGAGATTCCAAAGTATTCTATTAATCACGCCAAAGAAAATCACTAATTCCCAGCACAGTATTAAACTCTAGGAATACAAGAGGATTAATGAGTGTATGAATATTCAACATAAAGCAGGGTACTTGATTGGATTTGCGGCGCTCTTGAGTGCCTGCTCAAATAATGCCGATCCCTATCAAAATACGGCCTATCCACAGTCCTATACCCAAAGTGGTGGCTATAACAATTCACCGCAGTTAATTTCATCTGAGCAATTGCAGTCCTTGGTTTCCCCGATTGCACTGTATCCAGATTCCTTGCTGTCATTAATGCTATTGGCATCTACTTATCCGCTAGAAGTTGCTGAAGCCTATAACTGGCGCAATAGTAATTCCAGTCTTAGTGGTGCCGCATTGCAAGATGCTCTCAAGGCGCAATCATGGAACGATAGTGTGAAGTCACTCATTCCATTCCCGCAAGCATTTAATATGATGGGCAGTAAATTGCAGTGGACCCAAAATCTTGGTAATGCTTACAAGTTGCAACCAGCAGATACGATGAAGGCGGTACAGGCTTTACGCAAGCGTGCCGTTCAGGCCGGAACCCTTAAGTCAAATCAGCAAATTACTGTGACTACCGATGCCAACGCGAATGTGTTAATTGGCCCCGCTAATACTCAAGTGGTCTATGTACCGAGTTATAACCCCACTGTTGTTTATGGAGCCTGGCCATACCCAGATTACCCGCCATATCCTGCCTATAACCCTGCTTGGGGGATGATGTCATTTGGTCTTGGGATGGCAGTAGGCGGTGCATTTTGGTCCACACCTAGCTGGTCTGACGGTACGATTAATGTGAACAATACGAATTCTTCTGGAAGATCGACTAGGGGGCTAATTGGTCCAAGCAGTATTCAGAATCAACAGCGCCTTCTCAATGATTGGAAAAATAATGCGACCCCGCAAGATCGACAGGCGGCAAGAGCGGCGGGGCAACGAGCAGATAACGCCTTTCAGAAAAATGCTACGCCACAAGAGCGCGCTCAAGCTGACCGCCTAAATCAGGAAGCCAGAAATGATTACCAACAGGACCGCACCAATCCAAATACATATCGTGAGGCAGCTCAAGAAAATGCTATGCGAGAGCAGGCGCGTAACGACCGAATGAGTGATGACCGATTTGGTGGGCGTGGCGGTTTTGGTGCTGGACGTATGGGTGGATTTAGACGCTAATCTATAAAGAAGATCACTATGAAATTATTTCACTCAACCCTGTTAGTTATTAGCGCAACTTTGCTGTTACAGACAAATGCTTTTTCTCAGGTTAACTTACCCAAGAATGACTCATCTACTGCTGCATTGGTTGAGTTATGCAAAAACCTCAATGATGTTGATGGCCAGAACTTTTGCTTTGGATTTGGTGAAGGTGTATACCAGGCCTATTTGGCTGGCCAAAATCCAAAACGTAAATCCAGTATTTGCTTCTCATCCGAAACTGGCACAAGAGAAGCAATCCTCCAAGAGTTTCTGATTTGGAATCAAAGTAATCCCCAGTTCAATCAGGAGCGTGCCGCTAAGACCCTGGTCCGATTCTTTGAGGCAAAGTACCCTTGCAAATAGGCTAAGGCCAGCATAGACAATGCACCAATATGAGGCATTTAGCACATTAAGTAGGCAATATCGCCTTAGGGGTGGCTTCTAAAGGAATACGATGAAGTTGTTGTTCATTCTTTAGTAGTACCTCCATAGATTTTCTTTTAAGCCATCCTTCGGGGTGGCTTTTTTCTTTCCTCCAAAAGATAAGGCCCCGCAAAGCGAGGCCTTAACGGTGAAGAAGGTGGGCTTACTGAGCTACCGCTTCCCGAATCATACCTGCGGCAACCGTATGATTGGTAGCTTCATCAATCAAGATGAAGGCGCCGGTTTTCTGAGACTGGCTAAATAAATCAGCGGCAATGGGTTTTTGCAACACAAAATCTACGCGACCAATTTCATTGGCATTGAGAGGGTGTGTTTCTAAAGCATGGGATAGCGTTTGTACATCCAGCACTTGCTGGATGCCCTTAACCTTTGCGCCAATGGTACTAGTCGTGTGACGTAAAGCGTACTTCCGACTCAAAGATAGCGGCTCGATATCTAGCCAGCAAAGATCAGCAGAAATTTGTTTGCTCAGCGTTGGTGGCGTAGCGTCCTCGGCACTAATAAACAAGCAACCTCTAGAAACATCGATATCTTCAGCCAGGCTAATCGCTACAGCTTCACCTGTTTGAGCAGACTCAACTTCATTATTGGTATTGGCTTGATCGCGATTAGAACGATTGCCTAAATAGATTTTGGCAACAGTAGCTTCGCGATTCTCAGGAAGTACTTTAATTTTTTGACCTACACGAATACTTCCGGACTCAATTTGACCAAGGTAAGCACGCAAGTCATCGGAAGCGCTGCCATCTTGACGGGCAACATACTGAACCGGAAAGCGTAAAGCAGTTTTCTCTGACTGCGGGCTGGTATCTAGACTCTCTAACCACTGCAGTAATGTAGGACCCTGGTACCAAGGCGTATCTTTACTGGCGGTGACCACGTTTGCACCTAAGAGCGCTGACATGGGGATTAAAGTCGGCGCAGGCAAGCCAATTTTTTTCGTTAAGTCTTCAATTGCTGTTTTGATGGTGTTGAATACCTTCTCATCAAAATTGAGTAAGTCCATTTTGTTTACAGCAAAGACAACATGGCGTAGGCCGAGCAAATGGACAATTGCAGCATGGCGCTTAGTTTGCGCCAATAAGGTAGCGGGGCTAGAGTTGAGATCAACTCGAGTAGCGTCTACCAGAATGACTGCGACATCCGATTGTGATGCACCTGTCACCAGATTGCGCGTGTATTGCTCATGACCCGGAGCGTCGGCTACGATGAACTTGCGTTTTGGGGTGGAGAAGTAGCGATAAGCAACATCAATGGTGATGCCTTGCTCACGCTCTGCCTCTAGTCCATCGGTTAATAGCGCTAAGTCCACGCCTGCATCTGATGAAGTGACGCGTGCATGCTTGGTTTTCGATAATGACTCAAGCTGATCTACCAAAATGGATTTGGTGTCGTAGAGTAAGCGGCCAATGAGGGTGCTCTTACCGTCATCTACGCTACCCGCTGTGATGAATCGCACTACGTTTTGGTGCGAATTTTCAGAATGCGTTTGATTAGTAGTCATCAGAAGTAACCTTCTTTCTTGCGGCGCTCCATTGAGGCCTCATTGGTTTGATCATCCATGCGCGTTGCGCCACGTTCAGTGATTTCAGTAATGGCAGTTTCAGCAATGATGTCGATAGGGGTTACGGCGGTACTGAGTACTGGGCAGGTACAGCTAATATCGCCCACGGTACGAAAACGCACACTCAATACTTCGCTGATATCACCAGGTGCTTTAGGGGTGATATTGGTAACGGGAACTAAGAGACTGTTTTTCTTCACCACTTCACGTTGATGAGTGTAGTAAATGCTGGGTAGTTCTAATTTCTCACGAGCGATGTATTGCCAGATATCAAGTTCAGTCCAATTGGAAATTGGGAACACGCGCATGTTTTCACCTTTGGCAATGCGAGCGTTATAGAGATTCCAGAGTTCTGGACGTTGCGCTTTAGGGTCCCATTGACCGAATTCATCTCGGAAAGAGAAGATGCGTTCTTTAGCCCGCGCTTTTTCTTCATCTCGGCGTGCGCCCCCCATGAGGGCGTCGAACTCGTATTCAGCAATTGCCTCAAGCAAAGTGACTGCTTGAGCAGCATTACGAGAATCGGTTTCTTTGCGCAGACGTACAGTGCCTTTTTTGATGGAATCTTCAACGTGACCAACAATCAGTTTTACACCGGTTTTTTCAACTACGGCGTCACGATACGCAATCACCTCGGGGTAGTTGTGGCCAGTATCGATGTGCAGAATAGGGAAAGGCAATTTGACTGGGCGATCGCCAAACTGAAACGCTTTGCGAGCCAAGTGAAACATGACGATTGAATCTTTTCCGCCCGAGAAAAGCATGGCGGGATTGGCGCACTGTGCTACCACTTCACGAATGATGTAGATCGACTCAGCTTCAAGCCAATCCAAATGGTCATCTAATAATTTTTGTTCTTGCATTCTGTAATTCGTTCTTTACTAAGTTTTGCTACTGAATTAATTAAATAATTATTTGTTGATGTGGAGGCCGCATTCTTTGCTGTCGCTCTGCAACCACCACCAGCGACCCGCACGAATGTCTTCGCCTTTTTTGACTTGACGCGTGCAAGGCTCGCAGCCAATGCTGGGGTAACCCTTTAAATGCAGCGGATGAATGGGGGCATTCTCTTGCTTGATATAAGCCCAGATATCCGCTTCAGTCCAATCAAACAAGGGATTGAATTTAGTAATACCGCGTGCGCCATCATGTTCTTCAAAGTTAAGCTCAACCCGAGTGGTTGATTGTTCGCGTCTCTGGCCAGTAAGCCAAGCATCGGCACCAAGCAGGGCGGCATTCAAGGGCTTAATCTTGCGAGCCCCACAGCAGGCTTTCTTGGCTACTTCACCATCGTAAAAGCCATTCATGCCGTATTGATCGATAAAGGCTTCCACATCAGCATCTTCTGGATAAACTTTTTGGATCGGAAGCCCGTAATGATCTTCAGTGGTCTTGGCCATATCCACGGTTTCTTGATGAAGTCGACCGGTGGCCAAGGTAAATAATTGAATGTTGGTTTTGGATTGGGCAATCGCATCGGTAATTACCATGTCTTCTGCAGCCAAACTTGTAGCAAAGCGAACATCGGAAAAGCGCGCAGTGATATCAAGTAAACGTTGCTTGAGGGTGGCTGTCTTGTCGGCCAATTGAGAGGCAGTAAGGCTGCTTTCTGGAATGGACCAAAAAGTGGGTTTTTCGAGGGGATTTTGGATAATTTGCAGAGTCATTTTGATTTTTTAGGCTTGGGTGCAAATATGCACTCCCAAGCTAGACTCAGCAGTTTATTGGCTATTCTTATTACTTACAAATATATATAAGTCATCTCTTTAGATGCAAAAGTAATGACTTTTAGCTCCAGGCGGGCAAAAGGACTAGTCTAAATCAAGGTGGGATTCAGGTTTTAAGGCAGACTTCACCTTAGCCTCATCTAGCTTGTGTGAGCATAGCTCAATAAACTCATAAGCAAACCCACGTAAAAAGTAGCCTTTTCGTAAGGCAATGCGGGTTGTATTGGTTTCAAAAAGGTCACCAACATCCAATAAGCTCAGTTTGGTATCGCGATCCGCTTGATAAGCCATCGAGGCAATGATGCCAATACCAAGGCCCAGCTCGACATAGGTTTTGATCACGTCGGCATCAAGGGCAGACATGACGATGTCTGGAGTAATGCCAGCTTTAGCGAATGTTTGATCTACGGATTTGCGACCCGTAAATCCTTCGTGATAAGTGACGATAGGATATTCGGCGATGTCTTCAATCGTTAACTTTTCCCTGCTCTCAAGCGGATGGCCTTTTGGAACAACAACAGTGTGGTGCCAGGAGTAGTAGGGGAAAGTCACCAACTCAGGAATGCCTTCTAAAGCCTCAGTAGCAATTCCAATATCTGCGCGGCCTTCTAGCAATAGCTCCACGATTTCTTGTGGACTGCCTTGATGGAGTGCTAGATGAACTTTCGGAAAACGTTGCTTAAATTGGCTCACCACATTGGGTAGTGCATAACGTGCTTGCGTGTGGGTAGTGGCAATCGTTAATTGGCCTTTATCGCTTTGGCTAAATTGTTCACCCAATTGCTTAATATTTTTTGCATCAAGCAACATGCGCTCAACAATAGTTAACAGCTCTTTGCCAGGCTCTGTAAGGCCCAGAAGCCTTTTTCCTTTTCGTACAAAGAGCTCGATTCCTAGCTCATCCTCTAGATCGAGGATATGTTTACTCACACCCGACTGTGATGTAGCCAAGGCATTTCCGACTTCAGTGAGATTGAAGTTGCGGCGAACGGTTTCACGGATGATGCGGAGTTGTTGGAAGTTCATACTGAATTATCTGCTCAAAAATCTAAATTAGTGATTGTTTTCAAATACGCGCAACTGAGAAGGAATGATGCGAACTTGCTGACCTTCGGCTAAATCGCGTTTTGCCACCTCAAGTCTAGGCAGTTCAACCTCATAGAACTGATGGGCATTGCCACCATCTGCAGTTGAGAGGGCGGATAACTCAATTCGAGAATTAAGTCCAAAAGAGAGAATGCGATCGATTTTTGCGAGCACGCCATCCGTGCTTTGATTCTCTGCCACGATGTCGAGTTCATGTGGGCGAGCGAATGCCAAAACAGAAGCGCCTTGTGAAATAGAATCCGATTGATTGTGATTGAGTTTGTCTTTACCAACTTGAATGCCTTCGCCTTCTACGCGCCCGTGAAATAGATTCACATTGCCTAGAAAGCCATAGACAAAGGGGGTAGCGGGGTGATCATAGACTTCATCTGGGCTGCCAATTTGTTCAACATTGCCTTGATTCATGAGGACAATGCGGTCTGCCACTTCAAGAGCCTCTTCCTGGTCATGGGTGACAAAGATGGAGGTAATGTGGAGTTCATCATGTAATTTTCGTAACCAACGACGCAATTCTTTGCGTACTTTGGCATCTAGCGCACCGAAGGGTTCATCAAGTAGTAAAACTTTTGGTTCAACAGCCAAAGCTCTAGCCAGGGCGATGCGTTGACGTTGCCCGCCAGACAATTGCGCAGGAAAGCGATCATGTAACCAATCTAATTGCACTAGCTTCAGAAGTTCATGCACCTTATGTGCAATCTCATCTTTGCTAGGACGCTCTTTACGATTCTTCACATTTAGACCAAAGGCCACATTATCAAACACAGTCATGTGTTTGAAGAGTGCGTAATGTTGAAACACAAAGCCAACCTGGCGATCGCGAACTGAAGTGGTTGAGGTATCAAGACCATCCAAAATCACGGTTCCGCTATCAGGCGTTTCAAGTCCAGCAATGATGCGCAATAAAGTTGTTTTACCGCAGCCAGAAGGGCCAAGCAAGGCGACTAATTCACCAGAAGGAAAATCGAGCGAGACATTATTTAGGGCAACAAAGTTCCCAAACGATTTATTAATATTTTTGACTTCGATACTCATAGTGGTCCTTCAATTGCGGGTGGAGCGTTTGTTTCGGATTTAAGGCGCCATTCAACATACGTTTTGGCAGCTAAGGTAAGAAGAGCTAAGAGAGCAAGCAATGATGCTACTGCGAAGGCGGCAACGAAGTTGTATTCGTTGTATAGAATCTCGACTTGCAATGGGATGGTGTTGGTATAGCCCCGAATGTGGCCTGAGACCACGGATACGGCACCGAACTCTCCCATGGCGCGCGCATTACACAGAATCACTCCATATAACAAGCCCCACTTAATGTTGGGTAATGTGACATACCAGAAAGTTTGCCAACCGTTGGCACCAAGTACTGTGGCTGCCTCTTCTTCTTCGCGACCCTGTGCTTCCATTAAAGGAATGAGTTCGCGCGCTACAAAGGGGAAGGTCACAAAGATGGTTGCCAACACAATGCCAGGCACTGCAAAAATGATCTTGATGTCATGATCACTTAAGTAAGATCCAAACCAGCCTTGGGCACCAAAGATCAATACATAAATCAAACCAGCAATAACCGGAGATACTGAGAATGGGATATCTATTAAGGTGATGAGCAAATGCTTACCCCTGAAATCAAATTTCGCAATTGCCCATGAGGCTGCAACGCCAAAGACGAGATTTAAAGGCACGGAAATACCTGCGGCCAGCAAAGTCAGCTTGATTGCGGACCATGTATCGGGTTCAGTGAGAGCATTGAAGTAATATACCCAACCCTTATGTAGTGCTTCAGCAAATACTGAAAACAATGGCAATAGTAAGAAGATGCCAAAGAAGCCCAAAGATAAAATCAGAACAACAGATTTAACGAGCACAGAATCTCTCGTCGCTCCACTGCGCTCAAAGCGGGTCATGCTAGTCATTAGCGTGTCCTCCCAGTGCGTTTGGCAGTCCATGCTTGAAGCCCATTGATTGCCAGAAGGCAGATTAGGGAGATCGCCAACATGACAGACGCAATTGCTGTAGCACCTGCGTAGTCATACTGTTCAAGCTTGGTAATAATCATGAGGGGGGTAATTTCTGAAACCATTGGAATATTGCCAGCAATAAAAATTACCGAGCCATACTCGCCAACTGCTCTTGCAAACGCCAAAGCAAAGCCTGTTAACAGGGCCGGGAAGAGAATCGGAAGAACAACTCTTCTGAAGGTTTGCCAGCGGCTAGCGCCTAGACTCGCCGAAGCCTCTTCTAGTTCTAGTTCGATTTCTTCGAGGATGGGTTGCACCGTTCGGACTACAAATGGCAGTCCGATAAAAATAAGAGCAACCAATACACCCCATGGGGTAAATGCAATCTTGATACCCAAGGGCTCAAGGTATTTTCCGATCCAGCCATTTTTTGAATACAGGGCTGCGAGTGCAATGCCGGTGACGGCGGTAGGTAATGCAAACGGCAAATCGACCAAAGCATCCACCAAATTTTTTCCGATGAAGGTATAGCGAACCAAAGACCAGGCCAGCAAAAGTCCAAAAAAAGTATTGATCAGGCCAGCAAATAAGGCCATGCCAAAGCTGAGGCGATACGAGGCCATTACTCTTGGGGCGGTGACTGCATCAATGAATTCACCGAAGGTGAGGTCGGTGGTTTTGAAGATGACTGCTGAGAGCGGAATTAAGACGATGATGGACAGATAGACAATGGTGTAACCAAGCGACAAGCCAAAACCAGGGAAGATACTATTTTTCTTTGCGGTAGACATCAAAAGAGTCTAGGGGTTAGCACCATAAAAGGGAAACAAGAAAAGATCATTAACTTATATGCAAAATGCATATAAGAGCCGGAGATGAAGGAAAAACAGCCCAGAGTCTGATGTCTGGGCTGTTTTGGGTTAATGCATCAAACGAATATGGCTATTACTTCACAATAATTTCATCAAAAGTACCACCATCACTGAAATGGGTCTTTTGGGCTTTTTGCCAGCCACCAAAAGTATTGTCAATAGTGACTAATTTTACTTTGGAGAATTGGTTGCTATATTTAGCCGCTACTTTTGGATCAATTGGGCGATAGTAATGTTTACCAGCAATATCTTGCCCTTCTGGGGTATAGAGATACTCAAGATAGGCGGTAGCTACTTTTCTAGTTCCTTTTTTATCAACCACTTTATCAACTACAGTCACTGGTGGTTCTGCAAGAATGGAGAGGGATGGAGTCACGATTTCAAACTTATCTGGACCCAACTCTTTTACAGCCAAGAAAGCTTCATTTTCCCAAGCAAGCAAAACATCACCGATACCGCGTTCTGTAAAAGTAGTGGTTGATCCGCGTGCACCAGAGTCAAGTACTTTCACGTTACCAAACAGTTTTTTTACAAACTCTTTTGCGCTAGCCTCATTGCCACCGGGTTGCTTCAAGGCATAAGCCCAGGCTGCGAGGTAATTCCAGCGTGCGCCGCCAGAGGTTTTGGGGTTAGGTGTGATGACCTCAATACCAGGTTTTACAAGGTCATTCCAGTCTTTGATGCCTTTTGGATTGCCCTTGCGCACTAAGAACACAATGGTTGAAGTGTATGGAGAGGAATTGTGCTTAAGACGTTTTTGCCAATCATTCGGAATTAAGCCTTTTTCAGCCAAGATGTCGATGTCGTATGCTAATGCGAGAGTGACGACGTCGGCATCTAAGCCATCTAATACTGCACGCGCTTGTTTACCGGAGCCGCCATGCGATTGCTTAACAGAGAGATCCTCACCGGTTTTTTTCTTCCATTCGGCGCCAAATGCTTTATTAAAGTCTTGATACAACTCGCGAGTTGGATCGTAAGAGACGTTGAGAATAGTAGTCTGCTGTGCAAAGCTCGTTGATGCGAGGCCTATTCCTAGAAGGAGCCATGCGACTAATTTGCTTAATTTAATGAGTTTCATTGAATATCCTTTTTGTTAATGGGTTTACTGTATTGGCTAAGCTTTAGGCTGAGAAGCAAGAAAAAGTGCTTTGTTTATCTCTAAATTGAATTAACGGATTACTTCCTTCAGATCTAATTGTTTCTAAAGGAGTTTCTGGGGTGTGCGGTAGTGAGCGGAAGTGATTAAAAAGTTTCAATCCATCCGGCCAAGGACCAAATCCAGAAGACGTATTGATGTGGCCGGCCGCATGCAGGGTCAGGGTTTGACTGCCCCAGCAGTCACCCCAAAGGCGCGCTTTTGAGGATTGCATCCAAGGGTCATTATCACTGGCGATTAATAGGCTGGGCACCGGCAGCGGATGAGCTGGAATATTAGCTCGGATGCTTTCAGATGCGCCATGCCCATGCTAGCGTTTAATGCCTGATCCATCAAACCTTTCTGGATCGGCTGGTGCAACTAACATCAATCCATTTACCTTTTCGGGGGACTCAATCGCCGCCAAAATAGAGGCTAAGCATCCAAAGCTATGGGCAACCAACCAGGCTGGAGAGCTCAGCTCATTAAGGGCTGCAGTAATGTTATAGGCCCACTCTTGTAAAACGGGGCGGTCCCAATTCTGTTCTACGCGCTGCGCTCCTGGAATTTGATTTTCAAACCAAGTTTGCCAATGAGCCTCTTCGCTACCAAGATATCCGGGGATGATTAAAGTATTTGTATTGGACATGATTTTTCTCTTTGAGATGCAACTGTAGGCTCAAGCCTATTGCTTGAGAAATAAGAAATTCTGCTATCGATATCTAGGAATGCTTAGATATTTTTCTTGGTTCATTTATGAATTGTTTAGTCATAAATTTGATATGTTTATTCATGATTCAAATGCTTTATGACTACAAAAATATACGAGAACCATCCATACCAACTACCGCAGGTGGTCGCAGATCTTCGAAAGTCTCGAGAAGAGACCCATAAAATCCGACATCTCGGTAGAGTGCGAGAGCTTCCATCTAGGCATGCTCTTGAGGAAATCTTGGGTGGAATATTCGCATCTCTATTTCCAACGCATTACGGTCGATCAGATTTAACTGATGAGAGCATTGATTATTTTGTTGGGAATGCTTTAGGTATTGCCCTGAATCAATTGTCTGAGCAGATCCGTCGGGGCTTATATTTTTCTTCTAGCAATGATTTAGAGCAAGAGGCTAAGTTTGATGCTCTGGCACATGATCTAACCAGTCAATTTGCAGCCGAGCTTTCCTCTATTCGAGCCTTAATAGTGAGTGATATTCGAGCAGCGCTCAGTGGAGACCCTGCAGCAACCAGCGTTTCAGAAATTCTGTTGTGTTATCCCGGGGTTAGTGCGGCGATTCATTATCGGATAGCGCACGCTCTTTACAAGCTTGGATCCCCCTTGCTTGCGCGTTTTATTTCTGAGATTGCACACTCAAAAACAGGCGTTGATATTCATCCAGGGGCTCAGATTGGCGAGGGCTTCTTTATTGATCATGGTACCGGTGTTGTCATTGGTCAGACGGCCATTTTGGGGAAGAACATTCGCCTGTATCAGGCCGTAACCCTCGGAGCCAAGCGCTTTCCAGAAGATGATGATGGCAACCTGATTAAAGGCGCTGAACGCCATCCAATTTTAGAAGACGATGTCGTTATTTATGCGGGCGCAACGGTTCTAGGGCGCATCACGATTGGCGCTAGGTCAACTATTGGAGGCAATGTTTGGCTAACCAAAAGCGTCACATCAGATAGCAATATTTCTCAAGCACAAACGCTTGGTCACTAGGTAATTCAGTAGTTAACTTATTTATTTACAAGTTTTTTATCAACCACTAAAGGAGTAGTTATAGCAGAAGTTATTCAAAGCCCAACAGCATTAGGCGATTTAGCAGCGCGGCAATTAGCCAACGCAACCAAAACGGTACCTCAGTTATCGACAATTTCTCCTCGTTGGTTAACTCAACTATTGGGTTGGGTTCCGGTTGAGGCGGGTATTTATCGCCTTAATAAGGTAATCAATCCTTCCGAAGTATTAACAGACTGCTCTAGTCGTGATGATGAGCGTGTCTTGCCACAAACCTTCGTGGACTATGATTCCAACCCAAGAGAGTACTTTTTAAGTGCTGTAAATACCGTATTGGATGTGCATACACGCATCTCTGATTTGTATAGCAGTCCATACAATCAAATCAGCGAACAATTGCGTTTGACCATCGAGACTGTTAAAGAGCGTCAAGAAGGTGAATTGATCAATAACGCCGAGTATGGCTTATTGGCAAGTGTTGCTCCAGATCAGCGCATCAAAACCCGCACTGGCGCACCTACACCAGATGATTTAGACGAGTTGCTAACTAAGGTTTGGAAAGAGCCTGGATTCTTCTTGGCCCATCCCAAAACCATCGCTGCATTTGGTCGTGAGTGTACTCGTCGCGGTGTTCCTCCGCCAACTATCGGTCTATTTGGTAGTCAGTTCTTGACTTGGCGTGGCGTACCACTGATTCCATCGGACAAGGTGAAGATTCAAGACGGAAAATCCTCCATCATCTTGGTTCGTAGTGGCGAGAAAAAGCAAGGTGTAGTTGGTTTATATCAACCGAACTTGCCAGGTGAGCAAAGCCCAGGTTTATCAGTGCGCTTCATGGGCATTAATAACAAGGCAATTGCTTCTTATTTGGTTTCCTTGTATTGCTCTTTAGCTGTATTAACTGATGATGCGCTTGCAGTTCTCGATGGCGTAGAGGTTGGTAAATACCATGAGTACAAATAATCAATATCAAGCGGGTCAATTAGACCCTCAGGTATTGGCCGATCTGGCAAATCAGAATTTTTCTGATTTTCAACATCAGCCAAGTAACTTGGGTGATCCACGCGGCAATTTGCCAAGCGGAGTAGCAAGCCATTCATTCCAACCAAATGCATCTTTGGATTTAGCGGCTATTGCCCAGCAAGTGCTTGCTAGTTTTCAGCATAAAGTTGGACATGATTCCTTTGCACAAAACCCAAGCTCGCTCAGTTTGGGTGATCCGCGTGGCAATTTGCTAACTGGAGCGACGAGTCATTCATTTCAATCGCCAACTTCGCTGGATGTATCGGCTGTACCACAACAAGCTTTAGGTGGTGCGCAGCAACAAGCTGATCATGATGCGCTTGCCCAAAATCCAAGCTCGCTATCTTTGGGTAGAAGTTTTGGTGCCGAGCAATTTATTCCGAACTCTTTGTTGGGCAGTTTAGCTAATCCAGGTAATGATCCCTTAGTTAATCAAGTCTTTCTTAATGAGGTCCTAGTTGCTAAGACGCAAAACACCACGCTTGATCCGCTGTTAGTTCGCAAAGATTTTCCAATCCTCTTCGAGCGAGTCAATGGCCGTCAGTTGATTTGGTTTGATAATGCCGCCACTACCCAAAAGCCCCAGTCCGTCATTGATCGCATCAGTTATTTTTATGAGCACGAGAATTCAAATATTCATCGCGCTGCCCATGAATTAGCTGCTCGTGCGACCGATGCGTACGAAGGTGCTCGTGAAAAGGTTAGGGCATTTCTCAATGCCAAGTCGGTTAACGAGATTGTCTTTGCGCGAGGTACAACCGAAGCGATTAACCTGGTATCTCAAAGCTGGGGCCGTCAAAACCTCAAAGAGGGTGATGAGATTATTCTCAGTAACTTAGAGCACCATGCCAATATTGTTCCTTGGCAGCTGTTGGCCAAAGAAAAAGGCTTACGTATTCGCGTGATTCCGGTAGATGACGATGGCCAATTACTTTTGGATGAGTATCAAAAGCTATTTAACAATCGCACTAAGCTTGTGAGCTTTACACATGTTTCAAATGCCTTGGGCACTATTACGCCCGCGAAGAAGGTGATTGAAATAGCTCATGCCGCTGGTGTTAAGGTGCTGTTGGATGGTGCGCAGTCGATATCTCACATGAGGGTTGATCTACAAGACCTGAACCCGGATTGGTTTGTATTTTCTGGGCATAAGGTATTCGGACCCACTGGAATTGGAGCGCTATACGGTAAAGAAGACTTGCTCAACGCCACGCAGCCTTGGCAGGGTGGTGGCAACATGATCAAAGATGTGACTTTCGAGCATACTCAGTTCCACGATGCTCCAGGTCGATTTGAGGCCGGCACAGGCAATATTGCAGATGCTGTTGGTCTTGGAGCGGCTTTGGACTATGTCAATTCAATTGGCATCGATCTGATTGATCAATATGAACATCAACTTCTCCTTTATGCTACACGCTCATTAAAAGAAGTTCCAGGTATTCGATTGATTGGTACTGCTAAAGATAAAGCTAGCGTCTTATCTTTTGTAATTCCAGGCATTAAAACTGAAGATATTGGCGCAGCTTTGAATAAGGAGGGGATTGCAGTGCGTTCTGGTCATCATTGTGCACAGCCTATTTTGCGTCGTATGGGGGTGGAAACCACCGTTCGACCATCGCTGGCTTTTTACAATACCTGCCAAGAGGTAGATGCGATGATCGCGGTATTGCATCGCATTCGCTCACAGCATTGATGCGTTAATTATCTAAAGTATCTGTAGTAATAAGAAAGGCCGCTATGTAGCGGCCTTTCTTATTGAATTTTAGTTATTTGGCATTATGCAAAAGAATCTTCATACTCTGAGAACTTAATAGTGCTCATTAGGAATAAGATGCGACGCTGAAAGCTTTTGCGCTCCTCAACCTGGTCGTGACCCAGCCGATCATGCTCACGCAGTAATTTGGTAATTACGGGGTTGTAGAGCTCTCTTACGGGTGACATTAATTTTCCTTGGGTTTTGAGGTGCGTTAGGAATAATGTACAGGGGCTTAAGACTGACTACAAGTAATCTTTTGTGATATCGATATGTTAATTTTGCATATAGAGCTGGAATTTCTTAAGCAATGCTCGGTATTTACATAGAACTTTTTCTTGGTTCTAAAAAAATAATAACCCCCATATGCTGGAGTCATCTTGAATATGGAGGTGGTTATGTCAGAGCAAAATCAAAAGTTACCGGGGTTTGCCGTCTCATTGCTGAGCGCCATATTTGGCCTAGGACTGCTATGCCTTTCGATCTATTTGGGGGCTAAGGGTGATTTTTTAGCCACCTTGTTCCTTAAGGGTGGCTCTTTTAAGGATTATGCATATGCCGGATTAATATTTGCAGGCTTTGTGGTCGGCATTGTTTTGATTGGGAAGCATCTTGCGAAAGAGGGTGTGGCTGAAAATTTCTATGAACACCCCCCTTATTAGGGCATCGCTGCTGAGCTGGCTTAAGCAGTTACTAGTTTGATGCCAACTAGTAACAAGGTGGTAGCTAGTGCGGTGCGAGTAAATTTTTCAGGCAGAGTGCTGGAGAGCTTGGCGCCCAACCAAATCGCCGGGACGGAGCCAATGAGCAGCCCAAATAGTAAGCTGAAGTTAACATTACCAAGCCACCAATGCCCTAGGCCTGCTAGGGCTGTTAATGGAACAGCATAAGCAATATCGGTGCCTGCGACTTCTGCAGTTTTGAGGTGTGGGTAGAGTAGAAGAATTAAGGTTGCCCCAATAGCCCCGGCGCCAATCGAGGAGATGGTCACCAAAATGCCGATGACTCCACCAATCAAAATGGTAGCCACTTTTAAAGGGGTCCCTTGGAGCATGCGATGTGGGTTGTCTTTAACCCAACGCAAAATCTTCGCTCTGACCGTTAGCGAGAGGGCTGTGAGTAGGACTGATACCCCAATCGAAAAGGTGATGAAATGCGTCCATTCCTTTGAGAGTGGTCCAACTTGCTTCAGGAAAAGGATGGATAGCGTTGCAGTGGTGAGACTTCCCACGCAAAGCAGACCTACAATATTCCATTTCACATTACCGTGTAAGCGATGGGCCGCCGTACCAATACCTTTGGTGATGGCAGCAAAGGCTAGATCGGTTCCAACCGCAGTCGTTGGAGCTACGCCGAAGATTAGCGTTAGGATCGGAGTCATCAAAGAGCCACCGCCCACGCCTGTAAGTCCTACGAGCATGCCTACTAAAGCGCCAGACAAAATGAAGTGTGCTGACTCCAGAAAAAAATCCAACATGCTACTTAGATCATTTCTCTACGAATGCACGTTCAAAGACATAGTCGCCTAGTTGGCCAAGGCTTGGGGATACTTTAAAGCCTTTGGCATCGAGCATCTCAGCAGTTTCTTTCAGCATGGACGGGCTACCGCAAATCATGGCGCGATCGACTGCCGGATCTAATGGAGGCAGGCCAATATCTTTAAAGAGCTGACCAGATTCAATGGCGGTGGTTAAGCGACCAGTGTGCGTAAACGCTTCACGTGTCACAGTTGGGTAGTAGATCAATTTTTCACGAATGATCTCGCCAATGTATTCATCTTGAGTTAATTCATTCTTGATGTAATCGCCATAAGCTAATTCACTGACTAAGCGTACACCGTGAATAAGAACAACCTTCTCAAACTTTTCATACGTATCCGGATCGCGAATGATACTCATGAATGGGGCAAGTCCAGTACCGGTGCTGAACAGGTAGAGATGCTTTCCTGGATTTAAGTCATCAATCACTAATGTGCCAACAGACTTCTCGCTCACTAAGATCGGGTCGCCAACCTGAATCTTCTGAAGACGTGAGGTAAGGGGGCCGTCTTGAACCTTGATGCTTAAAAACTCTAAATGCTCTTCATAATTTGGACTGGCAACGCTATAAGCTCTTACCAATGGCTTACCTTCAACCTCTAGGCCAATCATCAAAAAGTGGCCGCTACGGAAGCGTAAGCCCTTGTTTCTGGTGGTAGTAAAGCTAAAGAGGGTGTCGTTCCAGTGATGAACGGTGAGGACGGTTTCAGTGTTATAGGCTGCCATAAGTGCTTAATAGTAGGGAGAAAACCTCAATTATCCTCATTCTTGACAGGGTTCTATAGATAAAAAAGTATTTAGCATATAAAAAAGGAGTCTTTTACAAGTAGACATGGCTCCCATAAGATCGCTCCATACCTATTCCAAGGAGGACTTATGTCCACAAAGACTACAGTTGCAAAGCCCTTATTTCTGACCATCACCCAGATATTGTTGGGTTTAGCTCTATTGAGCCTCTCCACACACCTTGCTCTTGAAAGTAATCGCTACCTTGAGGTTTTGAATCAAAGTGGCTTAAATCAATATCATGCGTTTGGCCTTTTGGTTTGCATTAGCTTTATTTCTGGAGTGTTCCTAATTGCCCAACACGTTCTATCTCAAGATAGCGCTAGCATTGACGAGCATTTTAATAAGGCTTTAACCTACTAAAGCAAGCTAGACTGTGGTCTTATCCTTATGAGACCACATAATGAATCCCTCACCCCATAGATCAATCTTTGATAGAGGTGCATGGTATGTTGTTGTTCAGGCCGTCCTAATTGGTCTGATACTGTTTGGACCTCAAGGCTCTTCTTTAGTTAGTGAGGGACCACTAAAAACCATCCTTCAATCGTGCGGCATTGCAATTGGCTTGCTAGCCTGTTTGGTTATGGTGATTGCCGTGATCAATCTCGGAAAAAATCTCACGCCTTTACCTTGCCCTAAAGACGATGCTGAATTAGTTCAGACCGGGCTATATCGTTTTGTTCGACACCCCATCTATTTTGGAGTACTACTAGCCGCGCTTGCATGGTTATTTGTATTTCCCGGCATTTATGTTTTGGCATATGTCATTGGATTATTTTTCTTGTTTGACTTTAAGGCAAGGCGCGAAGAGATTTGGCTGGTAGAGCGCTTTCCAGCCTACCGAGATTATCAGGGTAGAGTCAACAAATTAATTCCATGCATTTATTAAAAAACATAATCTTTTTCGCTTTGGTTATCATTTCCAAATGAGCCAAGCCAAATACTTTTATCTCTCTTTACTAAGCCTCGGGCTGGTGATCTTTGCCGTCATACTTCAACAAGTTGGATATCAAGGGGTGAGTTTTCTACCTTGCCCACTTTGCATTCTGCAGAGAATTGGATACTTGGGTATCAGCATATTTTGCTTTTTGGCTGCTGGCTTTAATCCTCTCAGAAAGCTTTTCCATTTATTGGCGGCGCTTTGTGCGGCTTATGGTCTTTCGATAGCAGGGCGTCAAGTCTGGTTAGTCTCACATCCAGAAACATCTTGCGGCATTGATCCCTTAGAAACTTGGATCAATCAATTTCAATTAGCTAAAGGATTGCCCTGGTTGTTTAAAGCTGACGGGATGTGTTCTGCAAAGTTGCCGGCAATCCTGGGATTACAAGTGCCTGAGTGGTCTTTAGTTTGGTTTGCAATTATCTTGGTAACCTTGCTTGTGAGCTTTTTTCCAAGGAGGAATCTGGGTGCTGAATCGGCTTGAGTTGTAGCTGTGATTAACCGCCTACATGCAATGATATGAACAGTCTTGGGGAGGTAGTGCTAGCGTCAGTCAAAGCATTTTCTTGAAATCCGGATGCAATTCGATAGGCATTGCCCTGAAGTAATATTTTTGGATTGGCGGCCTCTTGAAGTAGAGCATCATTTTTAGTGACTATGATATTTGCTGAATCACTTAGTTGTGAAATTTTTTCAAGTTCCTCGGTGAGATTTCCGTGTGTCTGTAATGAGGATCTCGCAATTTTGATGTAACGAATATTCACTCTTTCAGCAAGGCTAGCAAGATCATCTTTAGCTTCAATATTGACCGCTACCTCAAGAGAGTTAAGTCGATAGTTTTGTAATACGAAGTGAAGTCGCTTACTATCTTTCACTAGTGAAATTGGAAGCTCAATAACGATACGGCTTGGTGAAAATCCTAGCGCATCAATCACTTTTCTGAAGGCGGCACCATGGTTCTCGCCCACCGCTGAGATTAATCCTTCGTTTACGTTAAGAAAAAGTAGTGCATGTTCCTCATCGTGAAGTGTGAAGTTTAAAAGGTGCAGAGTTCTGCAGAGTCTATCTAGGCCGGTAATCTCATCTTGGTTTGCGTTCTTGGAAAATAAGTCATTAACGCCAATTTGATTTCCGTTTGCATGTTCGCATCGTACAAAAGCCTCGTAAGCAAAAGCCTTTGTTAATTCATTAGATTTATATATGGGCTGAAAGACGCTGGACAGCGTCAGGTTATTCCATTTGGCCTCAATCGCCCCCTTTTCATTAAGAAAGAGTGGGCGATTACCATTGCTAGGGCCACTTTTTAGGCTATCTATAAATAGACGGGTTTTACTGGGGATACCCATTTAGCGGCCTTTGAGATTCTTAACGTTTCTTGCTGAATGCTTCAATCACGACTTGATCATAGATGCCGCCATCATCAAATTGCTCTTTCTGAGCTTTCTTCCAGCCACCGAAAACTGTATCGACTGAGAATGTTTTTACTTCTGGGAAATTAGCTGCATATTTTTTGGTGATAGCTGGCGTTGGGTTACGCGGTCTGAAGTAATGCTTAGCAATAATATCTTGCGCAGTTTCAGTGTAGAGGTAATCTAGGTAAGCCTTGGCAAGCTTTTCAGTCCCATGCTTCTTAGCATACTTATCAACTACTGCAACGGGTGCTGGAGCTTCGATCGTAATGGATGGGTAGACGACCTCAAATTTGCCAGGACCAACTTCTTTGCCAATTAATTCTGCTTCATTTTCAAAAGTTATCAATACATCGCCAATGTCGCGTTGACTAAAGGTGGTAGTTGCTCCGCGTCCGCCACCATCTAATATTGGAACATTTTTGAAAATATCTGTTACAAATTCTTTTGCCTGTTTTTCACTCTTTGTCTTTTGCAGGGCATATCCATAGGCTGCCAAATAAGTGTATCGGCCGTTTCCAGAAGTTTTTGGGTTAGGGATGATGACTTGTGTGCCTGGCTTGGCTAGGTCAGACCAGTCTTTGATATTTTTTGGATTGCCTTTTCGTACCAAGAAAACAGTAACTGATGAGTATGGTGAGGCTTGTTTTGGAAATGCATTTTTCCAGTTTGGGCTCACGAGATTTCCGCGTTCAACCAGAATGTCAATATCAGGGGACTGGTTCATTGTGACAACGTCAGCTTCCAGACCGCCAATAATCGCGCCAGCCTGTTTGCTGGATCCGCCGTGGGATTGATTAATCGTGGGCTGCACTCCAGTTTTCGCTTTCCAGTCCGCTGCAAAGGCAGGATTAATTTCTTTATAAAGCTCCCGGGATACATCGTATGAGACATTTAATAGGGTGTTTGGGTTTTGTGCCTGGGCAGCTGCATTTGCCGAGATGATGGCGAGGGCGGAGGAAATTAGGGGTATAAATAGAGCGGATCTCATGGATGATCTTATAAGTGAAATTAATCACTAAATATTAGACTAATCTAAGATTTTCATTAGTCTTTTAGTTGATAAGCTTATTCACAGAGTTTGTTTTACATGCCAATACCCATGCCCTAAGATAGTCGGTATCAATTAACTCTTAAACCATCAGCAGGAATAACCATGACTTACTTTACTGACAACTCCCAAACTATCGGCCGAACACCATTGGTTCGTTTAAACCGTGTTACAGATGGCGCGAAGGCAACCGTGCTGGCCAAGATTGAAGGACGTAATCCAGCTTATTCGGTGAAATGTCGTATTGGGGTTTCCATGATTAACAATGCACAAGAAAAGGGTTTGCTTGGTCCTGGCAAAGAGCTGGTTGAGCCAACTAGCGGCAATACTGGCATTGCTCTGGCATTTGTAGCTGCTGCGCGTGGAATTCCTTTGACTCTGACCATGCCAGAAACGATGAGTTTGGAGCGACGCAAATTATTAACAGCTTTGGGTGCCAAGATTGTTTTGACTGAAGGTCCAAAAGGCATGAATGGCGCAATTGCCAAGGCAAAAGAGATTGCCGAATCCGATCCCAGTAAGTATGTGTTACTCCAACAGTTTAGTAATCCTTCGAATCCAGCCATTCATGAAAAGACTACTGGTCCTGAAATTTGGGATGACACCGACGGCAAGATTGATGTCTTTGTCGCCGGTGTTGGAACGGGTGGCACGATTTCTGGTGTTGGCCGTTACATCAAACATACTAAGAAAAAAGCTATTGAGGTGGTAGCAGTTGAACCCACTGCAAGTCCAGTTATTACCCAAAAATTGAATGGTGAAGAAATTAAACCGGCCCCTCACAAGATTCAAGGAATAGGCGCTGGATTCATTCCGGATAATTTAGATTTATCTGTGGTGGATAGGGTTGAGCTTGTTAGCAATGAGGAGGCCATTGAATTTGCACGCCGCATTGCAAAAGAAGAGGGGATTCTAGTGGGTATCTCTTGCGGGGCTGCTGCTGCTGTGGCGGTTCGTCTTGCCAAGAAACCCGAGTATGCCGGCAAGACCATTGTGGTTGTATTGCCGGACGCCGCAGAGCGTTACTTAAGCTCAGCATTGTTTGAAGGTGTATTTGATGAACAAGGTTTGCCCGCATAAGTGCCATTAGTGGCAAACCCAATAAGGCCCTACAGGGCCTTTTTTTTATGGGCATCCCGCTATTCTCTATATGATTTTCAGGTATATTTCCTTCAAACGCTCAGGATAAGGAGATATATGAGTAGCGAGCCATCCGTACGACTAGTACAGCAATCTGATTATCAATTTGCGATTTATTACAACGAAGAGCGAGACCCCATTTATGGCGATGAACCGCCACCACTTGGAAGATCGCAAGGCGCAACTCCTTCTCAGTTCTTATTGGCTGGTGTAGCCAACTGCCTCTCCGACTCTTTGCTATTTGCTTTAAGAAAATTTAAGCAAAATCCTGAGCCGATTGAAACCAAGGCTAGTTGTGAGATTGGTAGGAATGCAGAAAACCGTTTACGCATTCTGGCAATTCAGGTCGAGATCCGTATTGGTGTTCCAGGCACTACTCTGGAGAATCTAGATCGCGTATTGGCGCAGTTCCAAGATTTCTGTACTGTTTCTTCTAGTGTTAGTGCTGGAATTCCGGTGAATGTGACAGTCATTGATAGTGAAAATACGCAACTCTTCCCAGCGAAATAGCACATTCTTTTGATTTCGGTCAAATCCCCAATCCTTGAAAAGCCTAGAGTGGTGGGAGGAAATTCAAGAGGAGAAGATGATGTTAAGAGAGCTATTTGGCACATTTGAAGGCCAGTTAAGTTTAGCCGTCATAGTAACTATTATCGGTATGGCTATATTTTTTACTCGACTCTTCCTGAGGAAGATGTCCGCTGGAGAGTAGGTTTTCTCAGTGAAATGCCCAGCCAAGAAAAAGCCGCAGAGTCTGCGGCTTTTTCATTTCTAGCGAGTGGAGCTTGCTTACTCTTCTTCGCGACGCAGATGTGGGAACAAAATCACATCACGAATATTGGGTGCATCGGTGAGTAACATGACTAAACGATCGATGCCGATACCGCAACCACCCGTTGGAGGCATGCCGTACTCTAGCGCGCGAATGAAGTCATGGTCAAAGTACATTGCCTCTTCGTCACCCGCTTCTTTTTGCTCCACTTGTTTACGGAAACGATTGGCTTGATCTTCAGCATCGTTTAACTCGGAGAAGCCGTTAGCAATTTCACGACCAGTGATGAATAGTTCAAAGCGCTCGGTAATGCCAGGGCGCGTATCGGATTCACGGGCGAGGGGGCTAACTTCAATTGGGTAATCAATGATGTAGGTTGGCTCCCAAAGATGGGCTTCAGCAACCAATTCAAATAAAGCCAATTGGAGCGCACCAATGCCGGCGTTCTTAAGAGCGGGGGAGTCTGGATTCTCGCCACCTTTTTTTAATTCAGCGCGAATGAATGCAGCATCTTCTAATTGAGCGAGCTCGTAAGTTTTATTAGACTGACCACAGTATTTCAGGATGGCTTCAGTAATCGTCAAGCGTTGGAAAGGCTTGCTCAGATCGAGTTCACGGCCTTGGTGCGTCAGAACGGCCGTACCTTGCGCATCCATTGCTGCTGCGCGAATCAAGCCTTCTGTGAAGTCCATCAACCAACGGTAATCCGTATAGGCTGCATAGAACTCCATCATCGTGAATTCTGGATTGTGACGCGGGCTAACGCCTTCGTTGCGGAAGTTGCGGTTAATTTCAAAGACGCGCTCAAAGCCACCTACCACTAAGCGCTTCAAGTACAACTCTGGCGCAATGCGCAAGAACATTTGCATATCCAAAGCATTGTGGTGCGTAATAAATGGCTTAGCGGTAGCGCCACCTGGAATCGGATGGAGCATCGGTGTTTCGACTTCCATAAAGTCTGCATCAAGCATATGACGACGCAAAGAAGCGATCGTATTGCTGCGTGCTCTAAAGGTATTGCGACTTTCTGGATTGACGATCAGATCAACATAGCGTTGACGATACTTGGTCTCTAAATCAGAAAGGCCATGGAATTTATCTGGAAGCGGGCGTAAAGACTTGCTCAGTAAGCGCAGATTGCTACATTCAACGGAGAGCTCGCCCTTATTGGTCTTGAATAAATTGCCTTCAGCAGAGATAAAGTCACCCATGTCCCAGTGTTTAAATGCACCGTGGATATCTGCACCACTGATTTCATCATTGATGTAGAACTGAATCTGACCGCTGCGATCTTGAATGGTTGCAAAGCTGGCTTTACCCATCACCCGCTTAAGCACCATGCGACCGGCTACTTTGACATGCACCTTTTTGGCGGCCATTTCTTCTTTAGTGAGGCTGTCGTAGTGAGTATGTAAGTCTGCAGCTAAGTGAGTCGGTACAAAATCATTCGGAAATGCCACACCACCTTCACGCAACTTGGCTAACTTTTCACGGCGCTCGGCAATGATGTGATTTTCATCAACGACTTCGGTAACGGAGGCTTGACTAGGATTGGAGTTCACTTGATCGTTCATATGGAGTATTAATAACTGGAATAGGGGTAATGAATTAGACGCCTTGCTTCAGGCTGGCTTCAATAAAGGCATCAAGATCACCATCCAACACTTTTTGGGTATTAGAGATCTCAACGTTCGTACGTAAATCTTTAATGCGGCTCTGATCAAGCACGTAGGAGCGGATCTGGTGACCCCAGCCCACATCCGTTTTGCTGGCCTCTAATTTGTCCTGTTCCACACGACGCTTTTGCATCTCGTGTTCATACAGGCGTGACTTCAACATCGTCATCGCTTCTGCTCTATTGCGATGCTGACTTCGATCGTTTTGGCACTGAACCACAATCCCGGTTGGGAGATGGGTTAAGCGTACGGCAGAGTCAGTTTTGTTAATGTGCTGACCACCCGCACCAGAGGCGCGATAGGTATCCGTACGGATATCGGCTGGATTAACGTCAATCTCAATCGAGTCATCAATCTCTGGATACACATAGATACTGGCGAAAGAAGTATGGCGACCATTGGAAGAGTCAAATGGTGATTTACGCACTAAGCGGTGTACACCTGTCTCTGAGCGCAGGTGTCCGTAAGCGTATTCACCATCGACTTTGATAGTGGCGCTCTTAATACCAGCAACGTCACCATCAGATTCTTCCAGAATTTCAGTTTTGTAGCCTTTGCGCTCGCAATACTTTAAATATTGGCGATAGAGCATGCTGGCCCAATCGCAAGCTTCAGTACCACCAGCACCTGCTTGAATATCAATAAAGCAACTACACGGATCCATCTCATTGTGGAACATGCGACGGAACTCGAGATCATGAATGATCTTGCTATAGCTCTCGACATCTTGTTCTATGGCGCTAATAGTTTCAAAATCGCTTTCTTCTTTGGCCATATCGAATAACTCGAGGGCACCAGTGAGATTGCTATTTAAATCAGTGAGAGTGGCAACAACACCATCGAGCAATTTCTTTTCTTTGCCCAGGGCCTGTGCTTTCTTTTGATCGTCCCAGATGGTGGGATCTTCAAGAATCGAGTTAACTTCAGTAAGGCGGCGTGACTTTACTTCGAAGTCAAAGATACCCCCGAAGTGCTTGCTCACGGGTGAGCAGATCGGAGAGGGTATTTGAAATAGTATTGAGTTGTTCGGCTTCCATCCCCTGATTATAAGGGGGTTATTACTGCTCAGCCCTCGTCGTGGGCCTCAATCATGAGTTGCACGCGAGCCTGACCCTGAAAGCGGTCGGTCACCAAGCGGTAGGCAAGCTTGGCCTTGGCTGGTAATGGCTGGGTCCGGTTAAACCAAACCCCGGTAAATGGTTTGCTAGCCAGTTGACCATCCCCAATGGGGCGAAGCTGCAGACGAAGATGCTTCTCTTTCATGAGGCTTTGTTGGCCAACCTCAAATTCTCCATAAAAAATCGGCTGGGGAAAGCCTTGGCCCCAGATTTCTTCGGCAAGCAGATCGCCAGTTTCTGCTGTGAATTCTGATAGGGCGAGAGAACCATCGTGAATATGGCGACGCTCTAGCAGTTCATCATTGAGTAATTCATTGGCAACCTGCTGAAACAATGCATCAAACTTCTCAAAATCGGCCTTTCTGATACTCAGGCCAGCTGCCATCGCATGACCGCCAAATTTGAGGATCAAGCCAGGTTCACGTTTAGAAACAATATCCAGTGCATCGCGCAGATGAAAGCCAGTAAGCGATCTGCCGGAGCCGCGCAATTCTTCTCCAGTAGCGCCATCCGCGGGAGCAAATACAATTGCAGGGCGATTAAAACGTTCTTTGAGGCGCGAGGCCACAATGCCAACAACGCCTTGATGCCATTCTGGATTCCAAAGGCAGATACTCGAGCGTTCTGCCATAGTGCCTGCAAGTTGATCTTCAGCGAGGTGGGCGAGCGCTGCCTCTTGCATTCCACCCTCAATCACACGTCGCTCTCGATTAATGCGATCAAGTTCATAAGCCAACTCAATAGCTTCATCCGTCTTATCGCTGAGTAGGAGGCGGATGCCCAAAGTCATGTCTGCGAGGCGGCCTGCTGCATTCAGGCGAGGGCCGATAGCAAAACCTAGATCAAAGGTATTGGCTTTGCGTGGATCGCGTACAGCTGCCTGAAAGAGCGCTTGAATACCGGCTTGCGAAACCCCGGCACGAATACGCTTTAATCCATTCGAAACCAAGATGCGGTTATTGCGATCCAGTTGCGCAACATCTGCTACCGTCCCCAAAGCCACGAGATCCAATAGGTTCTCAATCTTAGGCTGGGTCTCAGCGGTAAATTTGCCGCGTTTGCGTAGCTCAGCGCGCAGCGCTACAAGCAAATAGAACATCACACCAACGCCTGCAAGCGCCTTACTTGGGAAGATGCAACCGGGTTGATTGGGATTTACGATCGCAGTGGCTTTTGGCAGCCGATCGCCTGGCAGGTGATGGTCAGTCACGATGACTTCCATGCCTAACTCTCGCGCTCGATCAACACCAGCTTCACTGGCAATGCCGTTATCAACGGTAATGAGGTATTTAGGTTTTGGGTTTTGTAGGGCGGCTAATTCCACTACCTCTGGCGTTAAGCCGTAACCCATCGTAAAGCGGTTTGGTACCAAGAATTGAATGGCAGTCTCCGGACCGCCCAACATCTTCAAGCCACGCAGAGCAACTGCACAAGCAGTAGCACCATCACAGTCATAGTCAGCTACCACCAGCATCGGCTCTTTGCGCTCCAGAATATCGGCCAGCAGAGCGGCAGTGCTGATGCAATTTTTGAGCTCGACTGGTGAGAGTAGTTGCTTGAGATCTAAAGAGAGCTCATCTGGCTTGTCGATACCTCGGGCTGCAAACAATCTTGCTAACAATGGATGTAAACCAGTTTGCTGCAACCAGGTGGCGGTGCGATCAGAGAAAGGACGTTGTGAAAATATGCTCATCGTCATGATGCAATCATTTCTTTCCAAGTCAAAGGCTCAGATTTTTTCCAGAAGACCCACGATTTTTTATACAAGTCTTTGGCTGTGAAAATTCTGTGGCGTGCTTTACCTTTGGGAAAGTCGATGACTTCAATCTCATCTAGCTCTTTATTCAGTAAGGCATTCTTCAATCGATCCCAGGCGTTCTCTGGTCTATCTAGGTAAGCAAAGCTGCCCACTAATTTTGAAAAATCAATCTCACCCTGTTGGGGAATGCCGAGATGCTTTGCTAATCCGGATAGCAGGGGATGTTCGCCATAGATCCGCGTAACGCTTTGGAATAAATCTGGCGTCCGAATATCTTCTAGTTTGCCGATACCGCTAATCCACAGCGAATTGATGCTCGGTAGCCCGCTTTGCTCGCGTGCTTCATTGACGGGATCAATGTGCCACAGCATCTGAATTTCATTTTGGAGTTTGCGCCAGAGTTTAGCGATCCCCGACTCGCTTGTATCGCGTGGCATCCACCAGTCGATATTACGGCCATGGGCCTGATCTATTGAGTGTGTTGCCAAGTTAGCAAAGGGTCCGGCTGGAATAAACCAATCACGCTGTCCTTGAAACAAGACTTTGTTGCCAAAATCCTCTTCAATAAAGGGAAGGGCAACTTGGAGTAATTTGGTGGATTCTTCAGCAGTCAGATCAATCTGACTTTGGGCCATCAAAATCAGATGATCTCGAGTGGCATGAAAGTGAACTGGTTGAAGGCAGGCTATGACCTCGTTGGGGTTTACTGGCAAGCCACTTTGGCCTAGCAATAAGACGGGGGCAATCGGTAACTTATCTCCGAGTAGGAAGCGCTCTTGGGGCAGCCCCTTGGGAGGGGTGCTTTCATCTTGGTCCGGGTCAAATTTGTCCTCCCCAGGCAGCATGAGGGTAAAGCGCCGCAGTGGGCTGTGCTGGGGGGTGGAATTGACAGTCATTCCCCTGATTTTAGGTGGCATTTACAGAATCCATCAGTTTGCCCGTGCAATTCACTAAACTGTGGCTATGTTGAGACTTCCTATTGAGCTAGAAATTGGCCTGCGCTACACCCGATCCAAGCGTCGTAAGACGGTGGGTAAGCGCGATGGCTTCCTCTCCTTTATTTCTGGAATCTCGACCGCAGGCATCGCCCTAGGCGTTGCCGCCCTCATTGTAGTGCTCTCTGTCATGAATGGCTTTCAGAAGGAAGTGCGCGATCGCATGCTTTCTGTTCTTTCTCATATAGAAATCACCGCCCCAGATGGTTTGACTAATTGGGAGCCGATTGCCCTCAAGGTAGCTGCACAGCCCCATGTGGTTGGTGTTGCTCCAATGGTCAGTTCGCAAGGTTTACTTAGTCGTGAGAATGTCATGCGTGGCGTAGCGATTCGTGGAGTCTTGCCAAGTGAAGAGGGCAAGGTTTCGGATTTGCCCAAGCAATTTGTCGCAGGCAGTATTGAAGATCTCAAGCCGGGTGCTTTTGGCGTTGCCTTGGGTGCCCAGTTGGCAAACATGGTTGGTGCACGCGTGGGTGATCGCATTAACCTCATCGTGCCGGAGAGTGATCTGACTCCAGCAGGTGCTATGCCCAGAATGCGAACCTTGCAAGTAGTCGGGATTGTGGATAGTGGCCATTATGAATACGACAGCTCGCTTGCCATTCTGCATTGGAAAGATGCTGCGGCTCTATTGCGCTTACAAGACCCATCCGGTTTGCGTGTGAAGGTGGATGACATGCAACGTGCGCCTGAGATTGCTTCTGAGCTAGCCCAGGTAGTTCCACAAGCTCTTTGGGTATCAGACTGGTCACGCTCTAACCGCAATTGGTTTGCCGCCGTGCAAACCGAAAGAAAGATGATGTTCATCATCTTGACGCTCATTATTGCGGTGGCTGCATTTAATTTGGTCTCTACTTTGGTGATGACCGTCAATGAAAAACAGGCTGATATAGCAATCTTAAGAACGATGGGCGCGAGCCCAGGATTAATTCAACGGATATTTCTAGTGCAAGGGCTGGCGATTGGTTTGCTAGGCTCTCTAGCTGGTGTCGGCTTAGGTCTTCTGATTGCCTTAAACATCGATGTGATTGTTCCGGCAATCGAGGCTATCTTTCGCGTGCGCTTCTTGCCACGGGATGTCTACTTCATTAGTGAGTTGCCTTCTGATGTTCGTCTATCTGATGTCGTCACCGTCGGTTTGATGGCTTTCGGTTTATCAGTGTTGGCAACTCTGTATCCAAGTCGACGTGCAGCGCAAGTTCAGCCTGCGGAGGCATTGCGTTATGAATAATTTAAACAATGCATTGGCTAATACAGTCATTCTGAGTGCATCTGGTCTTGCAAAGACCTACGGCAAAGGACCAACAGCGGTCGACGTGCTGAAAGAAATTGATTTAGAGGTCAGCGCCTCTGAGAAGGTAGCGATTGTCGGTTCTTCTGGCTCAGGTAAAAGTACCCTATTGCATCTATTGGGTGGCTTAGATACTCCAAGTGCTGGCACTGTCATGCTGGCCGGAGAAAATCTCCATAAATTATCTGTTGGTAAGTTGGATCAATTACGCAATCAGAGCTTGGGTTTTATTTACCAGTTCCATCATCTCTTAGATGAATTCAGTGCTGTTGAGAATGTCGCCTTACCTTTACGTATTCGTGGACTTAGCAATGATGAATCCATGGAGCGTGCAAACACGATGTTGCATGCAGTTGGCTTGGGCAAACGAGTGCAGCACACACCAGGCGAGTTGTCTGGCGGTGAGCGTCAGCGTGTTGCAGTAGCGCGTGCGCTAGTAGGTAATCCTTCTTGTGTATTAGCCGATGAGCCTACAGGCAATCTCGATACTGAAACCGCGGATGGGGTATTTGACTTGATGTTGGATATTGCTCGTGAGCAAGGCACTGCATTTGTGATTGTTACTCATGATCCTATACGCGCCAAACGTTGTGACCGGATTTTGCATTTAGAGCGCGGAGTATTAAAGACTTTTGCGCAATGAGCGACGCTAGCAAAAGCCTCGCTTGGGTTGATACCCACTGCCATTTAGATGCTCCAGAGTTTGGAGACATCCTTCCAGAGATCGTTTCAAGAGCGGTGGGTAGGGGAGTTAAAGCAATTTTGCTGCCTACCGTTCAAGCTGCTGATTGGGAACAAGCCAAATGCTTGGTAAACCAGTACGGCAAGCAAATTCCCGGATTGGTTTACACGCTAGGCATTCATCCGCTGTATATCAAGCAAGCTCAAGAGAGCGACATTGATCTTCTGAAATCCTACATTGAGAAATCCTTGAGCGATCCTCGCTTTGTTGGTATTGGAGAGATTGGTCTCGATTACTTTGTTGAAGGGCTTGACCCCCAGCTTCAAGAGCATTTCTTTCATGCGCAATTAGATTTGGCTGAGCAACATCAGTTACCAGTAATTTTGCATGTACGCCGTTCACAAGATGCCATCCTCAAAGCTCTACGAAAAAGAAAAGTCCCCAGCGGAATAGCTCACGCCTTTAATGGTAGTCATCAGCAAGCTGAGCAATTTATTGAACTGGGTTTCAAGCTAGGATTTGGTGGCGCAGCAACCTATGATCGAGCACTGCAGATTCGTCGTCTTTTAAAAGAGCTGCCACTCGATAGCATTGTTACTGAGACGGATGCGCCCGATATCCCACCGGCATGGCTCAAAGAGGAGGGCGGTGCATTTAATGAGCCAGCCTTGCTTCCCAGAATTGCACTGCAATTAGCGGATATTCGCGGCATGAGTGACGAGGCATTTTCAAAGGCGGTTTGGGAAAATGCCCCGCAAGTATTACCCCGTTGGTCATCATTAATGGCCAATAACTCAAACCCACAATCCGCCTCTTAAGAACTTGCGCATCAATATTGCGGCGTTCATCGCCGGGGGATCGCTCCTTTTATTTTTGCCTGCGGTGCCAGAAGACTGGCTAGGCATCTGCGTATTTCTCTTATTGATTTGTATTCTTGGTGGCTACTGTAATTGGCGGGTACTTAAATACCCTCATGCAAGCAAGATATCTATTGGGGTGTTGTTTTTCGTTCTTGGTTTTGCTTGGAATGCGCATTACGCACAAAACCGCCTAAACAATATCTTGCCCGTTGAATATGAGGGCAAAGATCTTTTGCTGGAGGGTCGAGTAAATGCTTTGCCGCAAAGCGTTTCCAGTGGCGCGAAATTTTCATTTGAAGTAGATCATGCCTTTTTGGGTCGCGACAGAATTGAATCATTTCCTAAGCAGGTGTATTTGAGTTGGCAACCTGCTTGGCGTAATCCTCAAGATATTCCGCAGGTCATTCCAGGTCAGCGTTGGGAGTTCAAAGTCAAGATCAAGCGACCATATGGATCACTAAACCCGCATACCTTTGATTTCGAGCGTTGGTCGTTTCATCAGGACTTTGGCGCTAGTGGGTCTGTGAGGTCTGGTGACTTATTGCTTGAGAAAGATATTGGTCTTACTGAGTTTTCTCTTGCAATGGAATATCAGCGCTGGAAGTTAAGAGAGAAGATCCGGTATTTACTTCCAAAGGATGCGCGCTATGGTGGGGTGATAGCGGCTCTGGTGATGGGCGATCAAAATGCGATTGACCAAGAGGACTGGCGCGTATTTAATGCTACCGGAATTGGGCATTTGATTTCTATATCAGGGCTCCATGTCACTATGCTGGCTGGGTTTGGTGCCATGCTTGCAGCATTTTTATGGCGCAGAAATTCACTGCCACTCTTTATACCTGTTGGCAAAGTTGCTGCTGCGGTTGGCTTTCTGACAGCGTTTGTTTACGCTTGGTTGGCAGGCTTTCAGATACCAGCCCAAAGAACGATGTATATGGTGGGGGTAGTAGCCTTTGCTTTATGGTCTGGCAGAACCCCTCGATCTTTTGACATTTGGTGGTGGGCTTTAGCCTTTGTACTATTGATTGATCCAATGGCGCCCTATACGCCAGGGTTCTGGTTATCGTTTGGAGCGGTAGCAGCGATCTTATATGCGATGCAAGATTCGGATGGATTACTTGGCCTCCCTACTGGTAGAGAGCTTGAGCTTGATTGGCGACATAGGGTCATTCATGCTCTTCGTGAGGCTTGTCGGGTGCAAGCCGTCGTTACTATCGCGCTTTTACCATTGACCTTATATTGGTTCTACCAAGTCTCGATAGTCTCTCCATTAGCCAATGCTGTTGCTATCCCCGTAGTGAGTTATATAGTGACGCCTCTGGCTATTGCTGGTGCTTTGTTGCCTGATTTCATTGGTAAATGGTTGTTGGTACCAGCGCATGCCACGATGGACTACCTAGCAATCATGCTTGCTTGGATGGCTAACTGGAAATGGGCAATTGCTTGGTCCAATCAACCTGCATGGTGGGCGCTAATTTTGTCAGCTATCGGCATCGTCATAGCGATTCGACCTGGATCTATTCGACAGAGTTGGGTATCTAGAACAGCTGGGCTTGCCCTATGTAGCGGTCTATTTATTCAACCAATTGCAACTATGAATTTGGCCAATGGAGAATTTCGGGCAACGGTATTAGACATTGGCCAAGGCACGGCAGTCCTGATTGAAACCAAAACAAAAAGATTGCTCTATGACACTGGTCCTATACAGGGTAAAGATAACGCTGGCCAAAGAATCATCCTGCCGTATTTGAGGGGAAGAGGGATCACCCACATTGATCGCATGGTGATCAGTCATAGTGACAGCGATCACATTGGCGGAGCCGCAACTCTGCTTAAAGAAATTGCTTTTGATTCCATGATGGGGTCTTTGGCAAGTACCAACCCACTATTGAGCAACCTAGCGATAAGACAGGTGCCTAGCATTCCATGTCGCTTTGGTCAGCGATGGTCATGGGATGGAGTGGAATTTCATATTTGGCATCCTCATGAGCACACCGTATTTGAGGATCACCATCCCAGAAAGCCCAATGAAGTGAGTTGCGTACTTGAGGTGCGCAATCACACAACAGCATTCTGGTTAACGGGCGATGTAGAAAAGCAGGGTGAGGCTGAAATGACAGAGCGCTTAACTCAAGCATCCCTTGATGTTTTAAGAGATAAGAGTCTGATATTTATGGCGCCACACCATGGAAGTAAAACATCTTCATCCCAAGAACTCTTATCAGCTTTAACTCCAGATATAGCCTTTGCACAAAATGGGTATCGCAATCGCTATGGCCATCCACATCCAACCGTCAGCGCTCGATATCAAGCTATGAATATCCCTTTTTATCAAACCCCCGCTACAGGTGCGCAGATATGGGAATTTCTATCTAAACCGGATCTTAGCGCGGGTGAACCGCTCTTTTGGCGACGGCATAGCAAGCGCTTATGGAATCGAGGGCCCCCATGATCCCATTAAAAAGTGTGTATGGTGTGTATTAAATGTATAATTTAAAAGGAGATCAATGCAAAGCAAAAAATTAATTGAGCTATTAAAGCGAGATGGATGGACATTAAGCAGAACTAAAGGATCACATCATATTTTTAGTCATAAAACAAAGTCTGGACACATCTCCATCCCGCACCCAAGAAAAGACTTGGGACTAGGTTTAGTAGAAAAAATATTGAAACATGCTGATTTAAAGAGGGGGTCTTAAATGAAATATCCAATAGCTATAGAGCCAGGAAATGAGAAAAATGCATGGGGTGTAATTGTTCCGGACTTGCCCGGCTGTTTTTCTGCTGCCGATAGCGGCTTGGATGAAGCCATAGAAAAAGCTAAAGAGGCTATAGAGCTTTGGATTGAGATGGCCTTAGATGGGGATCAGGAAATACCGAAGCCAAGTTCTTTAAAGGAGTTGCAAAAGCAAAAAGAATACAAAGGGTGGGTGTGGGCAATTGTTGAGGTTGATCCAGCTTTGTTATCGGACGATATAGAGCGAATCAATATCACCCTCCCAAAAAGAGTGTTAGCTAGATTGGACGCAAAAGCAAAAAAAGCAGGAGAAAACAGATCTGCATTTATTGCTCATTTGGCTTTAACTGCCTGAAGTCCTCAATTGAGCATTGATAGCTCTTAACTGGGATATTCAGCGTAAACTGGAAGTATGAAGAAGATCGCTGCACTACTCTTTCTAAGTTTTTTTGTCAGCACAATCAATGCTGCGACGATGCCCGTGGATTTAAACAAGGCGAGCATTTCGGTCGTGGCATCTGGTCATGACCATTGCCAAGAGGGCGCATCAGTCAGCCATCATGAAAGCAGCAAATCAAGCGCTAGCACTAATGCTATTCACTCTTGCTGTGCGGTAGTGGCGATTCTGATTACTTCGCCAGCTTTCTCTCAATTCACGCAAGTGGACGTGTACTTGCTGAGCGATATTGCAATACCTTTATCCAATATTGCCGAGTCTATTTACAAACCTCCCAGAAATTATCTGTAATCACTTTTGATTGTGGCATTTATATGCCTTTTGATAATTTCCGTTTTGGAGAATCGTAATGAACATGACTCACTATATGCAGTTGTTGGCTGACAATCAGCCTTGGAACCTATTGATTTTTATGGCTATACCGGTGGTGCTCGCCGAGACTTTAGCAATCACCGAGCTATATATCCTTTTTACGCGTAAGTTTGATGGCTTTGTCTATCATCTCAATCGCTTTGCGGGAACCGCGGTGGGCTTGTATTTCATTGGCATCATTGCTTATTTGATGGCCACTGCAGTGCTGCCTATTACCAAAAACAATGAGTGGCGTACAATTATTGATGTGATTGCGGTAGGTAGCTACCTAATTGGAGGCCTGCCTTTAATCTGGATCGCCTTGCAAGAGTTTGGCTTTGTGAATAAAGCCTTAGACCAAATGGGTAAGCTCAAGATTCATGCAATTTGCGTTGCATTGTTTCTGGTGTTTGGGCATATTGCGATGATTGCTGGCATGCTTGACCCCTCTTTGCTCGGTTACAAAGGGGCTGATACCCATCAGATGGGTGGCGCTAGCGGTGGAGCCAATCATGAATATTGCGATCCAGCAATGCATGGAGATATGAAGGCAATGCATGAAAAGATGCATCAGCAAATGATGAATGGTGGGAAAATACCGATGAACTCACAAGGCCATCCACATTAAATATTGATCAACAGTATTTGTTACACCGCTTTCGGGCGGTTTTTTATTGTTAAGCCTCTAAAAGAACAAACTCTCCAAGAGAAAGTTTTTCTCTAAATTGAGAGAAAGAAAACTGTGCCTTGCTGGCACCCGAGTTGAGGATTTCAATTTGACCTTCTGGGGTGAGTGTTGCCAAATACTCTCCCGCAGGAAATAAAATCTCTGCAAGATTGTTTCTTGTTGTGGAGTAGGCGCTAAGTATTAAGCCTTTGGTAATTTTGATGCGCATGCCGTATCTTAAGTACTAAAAATTAGCATCAAATTACTCCTTGCACGCTTTCGCGGAGTATCTGCACCAACTTGGATTTAGTTGGCCGGGAGCGGGAAGACCCCGCAATTTTACGCAAGGCAGAAAACAACTTTTGATGGCTAGCTATAAAACCGCTTCGCTTTTTCGGATTTGAGTAAACTTTTCTTCGAACTGGCGACGCATCTCTCTTCTGAGTTCTGCGGCTTTGTGGCGTCGCACTTCATCGGCAGTAGATGGCATAAATGTATGCACATGAACCGGTTTGCGGTTCTCATCCATTGCCACCATCGTCAGAAAGCAGCTATTCACGTGCCTAGTTTCTTGAGTCAGAATATCTTCTGCGATCACTTTGATACCAACCTCAATCGAGGTATTGCCTGTGAAATTCACAGAAGCTAAAAATGTCAGTAATTCACCTACATGAATCGGTTGACGAAAGGTCACCTGATCTACGCTGAGGGTAACTACATGCCTGCCAGCATATCGACTGGCACAGGCATAAGCTACTTGATCTAGGAGCTTTAAAACATCGCCCCCGTGAACGTTGCCAAAGAAATTCGTTTTATCAGGCGTCATCAAGATGGTCATGGTGAGCTGATGATTTGGTAAGTTCAACGAGGTTCCTTTTGAATAATTCAAGCTTGAGTACTGATTTAAGTTCGGATTTGAGTACCGACCAAGTCGATTACTCTATCTCTAGTTTTTGTTTGGTTACTACATCTTTATAGGTTGCGTACTCTGTAGCCATTTCTTTGGAGAAGGCTTCTGGGCCATTGACGTTAATGATCGAGCCAGTATCTTCAATGCGTTTTCTCACGGCAGGATCTAAAACAGCTTTTTGAGCTGCCGCATAAATCTTATCGACAACATCTTTAGGCAAGCCCGCTGGACCTAGTAGGCCGTAGTAAGCCATTCTGTTAGCTGGCGCTAAGCCCACCTCTGCAAATGTCGGAACGTTTGGTAACTGCGCAAGTCTCTTAGGCGCTGCGATCACAATCGGAATAAGCCTGCCATCTTTAATAAAGGGGAGGGCAGAAGGTAAGTTATCAAACATGATGGGAACTTGACCTGCTACGACATCAATGAGGCCAGGACCTGCGCCGCGGTATGGGATGTGCACAATAAAGGTACCAGTCAGACTCTTAAAGAGCTCTGTTTGCATGTGACCAATGCCGCCGGTGCCAGAACTTGCATAAGAATATTTGCCGGGATTCTTTTTGATGACTTCAATAAAGGTTTTGTAATCTCGCGCAGGAAAGGATGGGTTCACCACAATGACATTCGGTGTCGCGGCAATATTGGTAATGGGTGTGAAATCCTTGAGCGGGTCGTAACCAATCTTGGCATTAATCGCTGGATTGGACGCCGTAGTAGACACTGTTGCAATGCCTAAGGTGTAACCATCTTTAGGCGCGCGTATTACTTCTAGTGCACCAACAGAGCCACCACCGCCAGCTTTGTTTTCCACAATCACGGATTGGCCTAGTTGCTTGCTCAAAGGGTCAGCCATACTGCGCGCAATGATGTCGGTGCTACCACCAGGCGCAAACGGCACAATGATCTTGATGGGTTTGCTAGGGTAGGTTTGGGCTATTGCACCAAAGCCAATTAGAGAGCCGCAGGCTATCGCAATCAATTTGCTTACTAATGTCATTACTTAATCTCCAAAATAGGCAATTCATGGGAATTGATGATTCCTCCCTGTATTGAGAATAGTAGACGACCTAGGGCACTGAAAATGATCTTTTCCCTAATTTGGGGCGCAGATCACACCTCAGGCCTCCAGAAAAGCAAAAAGGCTTCTGAGTCAATTGACCTAGAAGCCTTCTACTGTTTGGTTGCGGGGGCAGGATTTGAACCTACGACCTTCGGGTTATGAGCCCGACGAGCTGCCAGACTGCTCCACCCCGCGTCTGAAGCTGAAATTCTACCATTTTTTAGGCCTCCCTGTCGAGGTATTCCTTTAAATAGAGCTGGAATAAGGGGTTTTGAGGGGTAAATATGAGCCTTAAGTCAGCCTGTATAAGGAGTAACATATTGCCGTGCAACATCACCTTAAGGTTTTGAGATGTCCATTAGCAATCCAGAATTTTCCAGCTCCACACTTTTGAACCCTGTTGAGGTTCACGGAACGGGCGGCGAGCATAAAAAAAGCCTCGGCGTCATGATGCTCGCGGCAATTGGAGTGGTCTTTGGTGATATCGGTACTAGTCCACTCTATGCGCTGAAAGAGTGTTTCGATCCGCATCACGGTATTGCATACACCCCAGAGGCGCTCTTTGGCGTGATCTCTATGATGATCTGGGCGCTGATCTTGGTTGTTACCATTAAATACGTATTGTTTGTGATGCGCGCAGATAACAAAGGTGAGGGCGGCGTTCTGTCTTTAATGGCCTTGGCGCTGCGCTCCTTCGACAACAAGTCAAAGAGCTATTTCTTTTTCATGATCCTGGGTATGTTGGGCGCTTGCATGTTGTTGGGCGAGTCTGTCATCACACCTGCAATTTCTGTTTTGTCAGCGGTTGAGGGCATTGAGATTGCAGCCCCAGCATTGCATAAATTCATTATTCCGATATCGCTGATTATTTTGGCGGCTTTATTTCTGATTCAGAAATACGGTACTGCAACGGTTGGTAAATTATTTGGCCCCATTACTTTGGTTTGGTTTCTAGTCCTTGCCTTATTGGGAGCAATCAATATTGGAGATGCTCCTCAAATCATTGGGGCCTTTAACCCAGCGTATGCCATTAATTTTGTTATTGATCACCCTACAACAGCTTACATTGTGATGGGAGCTGTAGTGCTTGTAGTGACCGGAGTTGAGGCTTTGTATTTGGACATGGGTCACTTTGGCCGCTCCCCAGTTCGCTATGCATGGTTGATTGTGGTTCTACCGAGCTTATTAATTAACTATTTGGGTCAAGGCGCCTTGGTGCTTTCAGATCCAGAAGCCATTAAAAACCCATTCTATTTAATGGTGCCTGATTGGGCTTTATGGCCAACAGTGGGCTTGGCCACAGCAGCAACAGTAATTGCCTCTCAGGCTGTGATCTCTGGCGCTTACTCATTGGTTAGTCAGGCAATTTTGCTAGGCTTTATGCCTCGCATGAATATCTTGCACACCTCGGATTCAGAGCAGGGGCAGATCTATATTCCGATTGTGAATTGGGTGTTACTGTTTATGGTGGTTGCAACAGTCATCGCATTTAAGGGATCCCTGAATTTGGCGGCAGCCTATGGCATTTCAGTGACTTCAACCATGCTGATTACAACCATCCTACTGGCAGTGGTTATGTTCCGTGAATGGAAGATGAATTTTTTACTGGTTGCGTTCATCACCATTTCCTTTTTAATTATTGACTTTGCTTTCTGGACTGCTAATTTAATTAAGATCAAAGATGGTGGTTGGTACCCATTGGCGCTCGGCTTGCTGTGCTTCACCTGCCTCATTACTTGGTTTAAGGGTCGTCAGATCTTGCGCAAGCGCGCTATGGAAGAGGGTATTCAGTTGGGAAGCTTTATTGAATCCTTGCTCAAGCATCCGCCGCATCGAGTTGAGGGTACTGCCGTATTCTTAACTGCGCACGTAGATTACTTGCCGGTTTCTTTCTTGCATAATCTGAAGCACAATCATGTTCTACATGAGCGGGTTTTCTTCCTCAAGGTCAGTATTTGGGATGTGCCCTATGTCAGCGATGCTGAGCGCCTCACCATGAGGGATCTTGGCGGCAATATCCATGTTATTCGTGCCATCTATGGATTTAAAGAAACTCCAGATATGGGCTCCATCATTGATTTGATTGAGAAGACCTTCGGCATGAAATTTGATTTAATGAATACCTCATTCTTCCTCTCCCGCGATACGATCGTTCCATCCGCCATTCCAGGCATGGCAATGTGGCGTGAGCGTCTGTTCTGCTGGATGTATCAGAACGCCGGCCGTCAATCTGACTTCTTCAAGATTCCTGCTAACCGTTTGGTTGAGCTGGGTGCAAAGGTTGAGATTTGAGAAAGCCAGTTTCTTTGCGCTCCTTAGTTTCATTAGGTGCTTTCCTGCTGGTTTGCTCCTTCAGCAGTTTAGTTCTTGCTACGCCTGCCGAAGAGGCTCAGTTGGAGCAGCTCGATAAGATTGAGCAAGAGTTGGAGCTGCAGCGCGATTGGGCTAAATACCGTTGGGATAAAACGAACTCCGAGTGTTATCAAAAGTATTGGGTTAATAGCTGCCTGAAAGACTCTCGTGCCGATTACCGCAAAGAGATTGATCCCATACGCAAGCAAGAGGTGGAGTTGCATGAAGTGCAACGAAAGTTGCGTGCCAGCATTAAGGATCAACGAGATGCGGCTAAGATTGCTGAGCGTGCCTCAGCTGAAAAAGCTGCTGAGCGTGCTGCCAATCAAAAAGAATTTGAAGAAAAACAAAAAGCCGCCGCCGCTCGTGCAGCAGATCTAGAGCAACGTCGCAAAGATGCGCCTAAGCGCGCTCAAGAAAACAAAGCGGGCACTCAGCTCGATTAATCTTTTTTACTGCTTTACTCACTTACTAATTTACTAGGTAATACATTGGCCAAGATTAAAACCATCTATATCTGTCAGTCCTGCGGCGGTACCTCTGCCAAATGGCAGGGACAGTGCCCATCTTGTCAGGCCTGGAATACGCTGGAAGAGGGCTTACCTGAAGTGAGCTCAAATACCCGTTTTCAGGGCTTAGCGCAATCGTTGCCTCGCCAAAAACTCTCCGCCATTAGTGCAGAAGATCTGCCACGATTCAGTACGGGTGTAGAAGAGTTTGATCGCGTACTGGGTGGTGGCTTGGTGCCTGGTGGAGTGGTCTTGTTGGGTGGTGACCCAGGCATTGGTAAATCTACTCTGTTGCTTCAAGCCCTTGCCGAGATGAGTGCCGCAGGTATGAATGTCCTCTACAGCAGCGGCGAAGAGTCGGCCGCTCAGATTGCATTGCGAGCAAAACGTATTGCATTAGACGCACCTCAATTGGAAGTGCTGGCTGAGATTCAGTTAGAAAAACTGTTATCCATCATGGATACGGTAAGGCCCCAGGTATTGGTGGTAGATTCTATTCAGACCTTGTATTCAGAAGTATTGAGTTCTGCCCCGGGATCGGTTGCGCAAGTGCGGGAGTGTGCGGCCCAGTTAACTAGGGCTGCAAAGTCTAGCGGTATCTGTGTATTGATGGTGGGTCACGTAACTAAAGACGGTCACTTAGCTGGTCCTCGCGTCCTTGAGCACATTGTCGATACCGTGCTCTACTTTGAGGGTGACACCCATTCTTCGTTTAGATTGGTGCGCTCGATTAAAAACCGTTTTGGCGCAGTCAATGAGTTGGGCGTATTTGCCATGACTGAAAAAGGTCTACGTGGCGTCGCCAATCCATCCGCTATTTTCTTATCGCAGCATGCGGAGATGGTGCCCGGTGCTTGTGTATTGGTTACGCAAGAGGGTAGTCGCCCTCTCTTGGTAGAAATTCAGGCGCTGGTGGATACAGCACATATTCCAAACCCACGCCGTTTAGCGGTTGGCTTAGAGCAAGCGCGTTTAGCCATGCTCTTGGCGGTTTTGCATCGCCATGCAGGCGTAGCGTGCTTTGATCAAGATGTCTTCTTAAACGCGGTAGGTGGTGTGAAGATTTCGGAGCCAGCGGCTGACTTGGCTGTGCTCTTAGCAATTCAATCCTCAATCCGTAATAAGGCTTTACCTAAAGAGTTAATCGTATTTGGTGAGGTTGGTTTGGCTGGAGAAATTCGTCCATGCCCGCGCGGTCAAGAACGCTTAAAAGAAGCCGCAAAGCTTGGCTTTACTGTGGCGATTATTCCCAAGGCGAATATGCCTAAGACCAAGATTCCAGGATTAAGAGTGATACCGGTCGAACGGATTGATCAGGCAATTGCAGCGGCTGCGGAACTCTGAGTAAATTGCCGACCTAAGTCTTTAGATGGCTGCTTAGCGCAGGTCCTCGGCTTGAATAAGTAACACCTGCTCATCCCCAGCAGAGACCTCCATCCAAATTGCTGGAATCTGGGGGAACGCTTTTTTAAAGTGCTCATACTCATTGCCAATCTCAATCAGAATGGCGCCACGCTCAGAGAGGTAGTCAGGGGCGCCGGCAATGATTTTGCGAATCAGATCCATACCATCGTCACCACCAGCTAATGCAAGAGCAGGCTCTGCATGATATTCAGCTGGCAATGCATTCATGGAGTTGGCGTTAACGTAAGGCGGGTTACAGATAATGAGATCAAAGCGATTGTCATCATGCGGCTCTGGCAACGCTTCCCAAAGGTCACCTTCAAAAAGCTCAATCTGTGAAGTCAGGCCATGGCGATCAAGATTGCGTGCGGCTACCGCTAGGGCCGGCAGACTAATGTCACAGGCGCTCACATGAATATCTGGGCAAGTCATAGCCAGTAAAACGGCTAAAGAGCCATTGCCAGTGCACAGATCCAGCGCTTTGCCATCGGCAGGCAGCCAAGACTCTAGTGAGCCATCCACAATTAACTCAGCGATCCATGAGCGAGGAACAATGCTTTGCTCGCTGGAGAAAAAAGGCACACCCATTAACCAAGCTTCGCCCAAAATATAGGCTAAAGGCTTGCGAGTGGAAATGCGGGTTTCTGTAATTTCAAATGCCTTGCCAATTTGCTGGGCACCCATAGTTTGGTCTAGGTGATCTAGCGCATCAGTAGGGCTGAGATCCAGTTGTTTGCTGGCGATCCATAAGGCCTCGCTCTGGGCATCAATGGCGCCATGGCCATAATGTAAATCCGCAGCTTCAAGTCGTTGGGCGATCTGATCAATGCATTGATCAAGCGTAAGAGATTGCTGAGGCGCAGGGTCCATGAGGCTTATATGAATGAATTAAGCAATCAACTGCTCGAGAGTTTTGCGATAGATGTTTTTGAGTGGCACGACATCATCAACGATGACGCACTCATCGATTTTGTGACTCGTGGCATTGAGTGGCCCGAATTCCACTACTTCTTTGCAGATCTTGGCGATGAAACGACCATCGCTTGTCCCACCAGTGGTGGAAAGTTCTGTATTAATCTTGGCTTCCGCTTTGATGGCTTTGCGTAGTGCGCCAGCAAGGGCACCGTCACCCGTAATAAATGGGCTTCCACCTAAGACCCAATCAATTTCAAATTCAAGACCTGCGTCAGTAAGGATTTTCTCTAGGCGACTACGCAGTTCTTCTGGCTTGCTCTCAGTAGAGAAACGGAAGTTAAAGTCAATACTGAGTTCACCAGGAATGACATTATTGGCACCAGTGCCTGCGTGGATATTAGAGATCTGAAAACTCGTAGGCTGAAAGTATTGATTGCCATTATCCCATTCGGTTTCTACAAGCGACTGAATCGCTGGCGAAGAAATATGAATCGGGTTCTTGCCAAGATGTGGGTAGGCAATATGTGCCTGAATGCCTTTAATGTGAAGCTTCCCAGAGAGGGAGCCGCGACGACCATTTTTAATCATGTCGCCCAATTGATCTACTGAAGTTGGCTCACCAATGACGCAGTAGTCCAAGCGCTGACCATGCTTTTGCAAACGTTCACACATGATGACCGTGCCATCGTTTGCGGGACCTTCTTCATCGCTCGTAATCAAAAAGGCAATAGAGCCTTTGTGATTAGGGTGGGTAACAACAAATTCTTCTGTTGCAACGACAAAGGCTGCAAGAGAGGTTTTCATATCCGCAGCGCCACGACCGTAGAGCATGCCATCCCGAATGGTTGGAGTAAATGGATCGTTGGTCCACTTCTCAAGCGGGCCAGTGGGGACAACATCAGTATGGCCGGCGAACATCAAGACTTTGCCTTGATCGCCAGTGCTACCTTTTTTGATTGCCCACAGATTGGTGACCTGGAAACTTTCAGGACCGCTGATAACACTCTCAGTATGAAAGCCAATCGCTTGCAGGCGCTCAGCAATAAGCTCCTGACAACCGCCATCCGCCGGGGTTACCGAGCGGCAGGAGATGAGGGCTTCAGTTAGCTCAAGGGTGGCGCTCATAGGTTTGGCTTAATCGCGTAAGAGTTCGTTAATCGCAGTCTTTGCTCGAGTTTGAGCATCCACTTTCTTCACAATGATCGCAGCGTAGAGACTGTACTTGCCGCAAGCAGATGGAAGTGAGCCTGGAACGACAACTGAACCTGCTGGTACTCGGCCGTAATGCACTTCACCAGTCTCGCGGTCATAAATCTTGGTGCTTTGACCAATGTACACGCCCATGGAGAGTACGGCGTTCTCTTCGATGACTACGCCTTCGACAACCTCAGAGCGGGCGCCAATAAAGCAGTTATCTTCAATAATGACGGGGCCAGCCTGAATTGGTTCTAAAACACCGCCAATACCGACTCCACCAGAAAGGTGAACGTTTTTACCGATTTGAGCGCAAGAACCTACAGTAGCCCAAGTGTCAACCATGGTGCCTTCGCCTACATAAGCGCCAATATTGACGTAAGAGGGCATTAGAACGGCATTCTTGCCAATAAATGAGCCACGACGAGCTATGGCAGGGGGAACTACGCGGAAGCCACCTTTGGCGAAGTCTTCTGCGGTGTAGTTTTCAAACTTACTAGGCACCTTGTCGTAGAACTGGGTATAGCCACCAGCACCCATCGGCTTATTGTCCTCTAGGCGGAAAGACAGCAAAACTGCCTTTTTGACCCACTGATTGACTTCCCATTTGCCGACGCTACGGCGCTCAGCCACGCGAATATCGCCCGTATTAAGGCCTTCGAGGACCGCGCTAACGGCATTGCGGATTTCAGCGGAAACGGCCTCAGGAGACAGGTTTGCGCGGTTTTCCCAGGCTTGTTCGATGATGCTTTGTGGTGATTGGCTCATACTTTTCAGTTAACTATCAGATTGTTAAGGGGTTTTGGCCCTGGATGTCGATTTATCATTATATCGGTGGGGCAAAAACCCGTGCGGGGAGCCCTAAGCTTGCTATCATCTTCCCACTTTAGTATTAATTTTTACCCCCTTATTTGAACCCCTTTTTTCCCTGCAAAGTACGCCGTGCAACTGAAATCCATCAAACTTTCCGGCTTTAAGTCGTTCGTCGATCCAACCCATTTTGAAATGCCAGGTCAATTGATCGGTGTTGTGGGTCCTAACGGTTGCGGAAAGTCGAATATTATTGACGCTGTACGCTGGGTTTTGGGTGAGTCTCGTGCCAGTGAGTTACGTGGCGAATCGATGCAGGACGTTATTTTTAACGGTTCTGGTTTACGTAAGCCTTCAGGTCGTGCCAGCGTTGAACTCATTTTTGATAATTCAGAAGGACGCGCTCAAGGTCAGTGGAGTGCTTTTACAGAATTAGGCATCAAACGTGTTCTCACGCGTGATGGCAACTCTAGTTATTACGTGAATAACCAAGTCGTGCGCCGTAAAGATATTCAAGATATTTTCTTGGGTACTGGTATGGGTCCAAGAGGTTACGCCATTATTGGACAGGGCACAATCAACCGCATCTTAGAAGCTAAGCCAGAAGAACTCCGTGTTTTCTTGGAAGAAGCTGCCGGCGTTTCTAAATACAAAGAGCGTCGTAAAGAAACCGCATCCCGTCTTGAGGATACCAAAGAGAACTTAGTTCGCGTTGAAGATATTCTGCGTGAGTTAGATCAGCAGGTGACTCGTTTAGAGAAGCAGGCTACTGTCGCCGAGCGTCATGCAGAACTTTCTACTGCAATGAAGTCACAACAACAGTTACTCTGGTTTGTGCGTCAGACCGAGGCTGGCAAAGAGCAAGAGCGCCATGCCAATGGTATTCGTGATACTCAAGTGAGTTTAGAAGAGCAGACTGCAAAAATGCGTCATGCTGAAACTGAACTTGAAACCATGCGCACCGAACAGTACGCTTTGCAAGACAAGGTTTCTCAAGCTCAAGGCGATTTGTATCAAACCAATGCTGATGTGAGCCAAGTGGAATCACAAATTCGTTACGTGCAAGAAGCACGTCAGCGTCTACAGCAGCAATCACAAGATTTATTGGCTCAGTTACAGCGCTGGACTGTTCAAGAGACAGATGCTGCTCAAGCGCAGCGCACTGCTGAGCACGAACTGAGCTTAGCTGCCGAAAAAGAACAAACATTGTTAGCGGATTTATCTGGCCTGCAAGAACAAATGCCAGCTCGCGAAGAGGCTTATCAAGTTCATGCACGCGAACTCAATGATGCCCGTGAGAACCTCGCTACGATTGACCAGCGTTTAGCCAGTTTGGGCGAGCGCGTTAAAGCAATCTTGGCTCAACTAGAAGGGCTCAAAGGGCGCGATACACGTCTTGAAGCTGAGCTTGCTGGTATGCGTAGACCTGATGCTGAAGCATTGCAAACGGCGATTGATCGTCATGCTATGGCGCAGCGTAAAGTTGACGAAGCAAGACAAAAAGCAGGTGATGCACAACAACGCGTGCCAGCTGCCGATGAAGCGCGTAATACCGCACAACAACAGATTCAGGCTGCTAATCAAGAATTGGCGCAAACCGAAGCCAAGCTGACAGCCTTAACTGCATTGCAGGCAAGCGTTCAGGCTCAGGGCAAGATTGGTCCATGGCTTGAGAGCAAAGGCTTAAAAGAGAGCAAGCGTCTGTGGCAAGAGCTCAAAGTGGAGACCGGTTGGGAAGCTGCTTTGGAATCAGTGCTGCGCGAGCGTTTAGCTGCTGTTACGGCCAAGAGTGTTCAAGAAACTTTAGCCTTGGCTAATGATGCGCCTCCAAGCCGTTTAGCTATTTTGTTGACTGAAGACATTTCTCCTGCGCACACTACGGTGCCGGCAGACTTCACTACTTTGCTCACTCGCGTACAAAGTGCGGGCGCACCGCGCGTTGCTGCTGTATTGCAAGAGTGGCTGGACAACATTTACATTGCCAATAGCTTGGAAGATGCACTGCATCGCCGTGAAAAGTTACCCGCAGGTGGTGCATTCGTCACTCAACAGGGCCATTTAGTCAGCCGCGTTGGTGTTCAGCTGTATGCAGCAGACTCCGAGCAAGCTGGTATGTTGGCACGTGCACAAGAGATGGAAGGTCTCGAGAAGCAATTGCGTGCGCAAAAACTCATTCAAAGTGAATTGCAAGGTGAATTGGATCAATGCGTTGCCAATTACCAAGCCGCCCATCAGGCTGCTGAGCAAACTCGCATCTATGCTGAACAAGCAGTTCAAGAAGTGCACGGTTTTGAAGTTGAAAGAATGCAGTTAACTCAAGCTCAAGAAAAGTACAGCCAGCGCGCCGAACAAATTCAGGGTGAGTTAAGTGAGTTGCGTCAGCAGATGGCGCAGTTGAGTCAAACTCAAGAACAATCTTCAGAAGAGCTCGCTCAGTCAGAAGAATCTAAGCAAGGCTTGCAAGAAAATCTTGCCATTGCTCAAGAAAAACTCGAGTTAGCCACGCAAGAGCGCGATCGCCTGCGTGAATCTTTACGTTCTTCTGAAATGTCAGCTCAAGAGGCAGCCTTTGCAACTCGCTCTTTGCAGCAACGTATTGCTGACTTGCAACGCGATCAAAGTACTGCTCGCGTGCAGATCATGGAGATTCAAGATAAGCAAGCCACTTCAGAACAAGAGCTTGAAACTCTCAGTGATGAAGAGGCGCAAGAGAAATTACAGGGCCTATTACTTGCCCGCAGTGCTCGCGAAGCCGCCTTAGCTAACGCGCGCACAGAGCAAGATGCTTTATTACATCAATTGCGCGAAGCCGATGAAGTGCGTATGCAGATTGAGCGCAGCCTTCAGCCAATGCGTGACAAGGTTGTCGACTTGCAATTGCGTGAACAAGCTGCCCGCTTGAACTTTGAACAATTTGCAACTTTGCTGTCAGATGCCGAAGCAGACTTAACTGCGCTAGAAGCAAACTTTAGCCCAGACCTCAAGGTAGGCGCTTTGCAAAGCGAAGTGACTCGTCTGGGTAATGAGATTCAGTCTTTAGGCCCGGTCAATATGGCTGCCTTAGACGAACTCTCTAGCTCACGTGAGCGCAAGCAATTCTTGGATGCACAGTCAGCCGACTTGAATGAAGCCATGCAGACTCTGACAGATGCAATTGCGAAGATTGATGCGGAAACCCGTGATCTCTTGCAAGGCACCTTTGATCAGGTCAATATCCATTTCGGAAAACTATTCCCTGAGCTTTTTGGTGGCGGTCATGCGGAGTTAGTGATGACTGGTGAAGAGATCTTGGATGCTGGCGTACAAGTGATGGCTCAGCCTCCAGGCAAGAAGAACAGCTCTATTTACTTGCTCTCTGGTGGCGAAAAGGCCTTGACCGCGATTGCTCTGGTCTTCTCCTTATTCCTCCTGAATCCTGCGCCATTCTGCTTATTGGATGAGGTTGATGCACCATTGGATGATGCAAACACCTTGCGTTATGCGCAGCTAGTGGCCAAAATGTCAGGCAAGACACAGTTTTTGTTCATCTCACATAACAAGATCACTATGGAAATTGCTCATCAGTTGATTGGTGTCACCATGCAAGAGCAGGGTGTATCCCGTATTGTGGCGGTGGATATTTCTTCGGCGGTATCCATGGTGGAGGCAGCTTAAGTGGATCTAGAGCAAATCATGACAATGTTGGGTTTGTCTGACTTGCAGTTCGCTTTGGCTGTAATTGGTCTATTGATTTTGATATCAGTGGCTATAGTGAATGTCAAATACGCTCGCGCACGCCGTAAGGCAAAAGATAGTGACATTTCTACAGACGATCGTTTTTCAAGAGAGCCTTCCTTTGGCCAAGGTTTTGCTGAAGCCGAGGATAGGGCTGAGCCTTCCTTTGGGGATGCTGGATTCTCTACCCCTGCTGTCCCAGAAAGTTTTTCAATTGATCCTCGGATTGATTGCGTCATCACGCTACGTTTTGATGAAAGCATTAGTGGCGCTGAAATTCTAGAAGAGATCAATGCATGGAATGATGTTCCTGCTACTTCAACCGCACGCTGGATGTGCGAAGGCTTAAATGCTGATGTCGACGCGGCTGAGGATTGGGAGACATTGCGTTCCGAGGCCACTTACTCCGAGTTGCAATTGGCAATTCAGCTAGCTAGCCGTCGCGGACCCATTGGCGTACTGGAGCTATCTGATTTTTGTTCACGCGCGCAAGCGCTTGCAGAAACATTGGGTTCCCAGATTGATATGCCGAGTGTAAACACAATGCTAGAGAGCGCCAAAGAGCTTGATGCCATGGCAGCTGAGAGTGATATTCAATTGAGCATCAATGTGCTATTTGATGAGGAAACTCCTGGTGCTAACTTCGATGCCTTGATGCGCAAAAGAGGATTTAGACTGTCTCGTAATGGCCGTGCCTATGAGTTCTTTAGCAATGGCGCACTAATTTTTACTAGCGCTGAGATTGATCCTAACGCACCTGTTAAACAACTCACTTTATTGCTTGAGGTGCCCTTGGTATCGCATGATGAGCGTGCATTTGAGCGCATGCTGGGCGAGGGTATTGAAATCGCCCAATCAGCTCACGGTCGTCTAGTTGATGACAATGGCATCAATCTGACTGAAGCCGCTGTGATTAGCATTCGTCAGCATCTAGATGGCTTGTACGCCAATCTCGAGAGGGGCGGCGTTTCAGCAGGCTCTTCTACTGCCAGCAGACTCTTTAGTTAAGGAATTACTTTGTCGTCTTCTAGTCCGACAAATTTAGCGGATCGCTACGCATTCTTGCAAGCTGAGTTAGCACGCTTAGAGCATGCTTACTATGTTCTTGATAACCCCATAGTTCCTGATAGCGAGTACGATCGCCTGTACCGAGAGCTCATCGAGATCGAAGCACTTCATCCCGAATGGATCACATCTGATTCGTTATCCCAAAGAGTGGGCGGTAGCGCACTCAAAGAATTTGATTCGGTTACTCATGTAGTACCCATGCTTTCCTTAAACAACGCTTTTGAAGATGCAGAACTCATTGCTTTTGATCGCCGCTGCCGTGAAGGTCTGCATGTTGAGCAAGTGGATTACGCTGGCGAGCTTAAATTTGATGGCCTAGCAATATCCCTTCGTTATGAGAACGGCTCCTTAGTGAGGGCTGCTACGCGTGGTGATGGGGCTAGTGGTGAAGATGTCACTGCCAATATCAAAACCATTCGTGCCATTCCGCTAAAACTATCCGGGGACAATATTCCTGCTGTATTAGAGGTACGTGGAGAAGTCTTTATGTATCTCAAAGACTTTCAGAGGATGAATGAGCAGGCTGCAGCACTGGGTGAGAAAGAGTTTGCCAACCCTCGTAATGCTGCGGCAGGAAGTTTGCGCCAACTCGATTCCAAGATCACCGCCAAGAGACCCCTATCGTTCTTTTCCTATGGACTTGGGGCATTGGAGCCACAATCCTGGTTGCCAAAAACCCATGAAGATTTGCTAAATGCTTACGTCAAACTGGGTTTGCCAGTGTGTTCGGAGCGCCGCGTTCTCAAATCAGTCGAAGAGATTCTGGCTTTCTATAACGAAGTTGGCGCTAAGCGCGATTCTTTGCCTTACGACATTGATGGCGTGGTCTACAAAGTCAATTCTTTTGCAGAACAAGCAAGACTCGGATTTGTATCCAGGGCACCACGCTTTGCTTTGGCTCACAAGTTCCCAGCCCAAGAAGCTTTAACAACCGTCCTCGGTATTGATGTACAAGTAGGCCGCACTGGCGCCATCACGCCAGTTGCTAGATTGGCTCCAGTAGAGGTAGGTGGCGTCACAGTTACTAACGCTACCTTGCACAATGAGGATGAAGTTAAACGCAAAGATGTCCGTATTGGCGATACCGTTTCAGTACGTAGAGCGGGAGATGTCATTCCAGAAGTGGTTTCTGTAGTCAAAGATCGTAGACCAGCTAATGCATCAGAGTTCGTCATGCCTACCCGTTGCCCAGTGTGTGATTCGCATATTGAACGTTTGGCGGATGAAGCGGTTGCTCGCTGTAGCGGTGGCTTGTTCTGCGGCGCCCAGCGTAAACAGGCATTAATTCATTTTGCACATAGACGTGCATTGGATATTGAGGGCTTAGGTGAAAAGATTGTGGATCAGTTGGTAGATCAAAATCTAGTTAGAACGCCAGCTGATCTCTATCGCCTGGGCTTTACTGCTGTAGCTAACCTAGAGCGTATGGGTGATAAGTCAGCTGACAACCTGATTGCAGCAATTAACCAATCCAGAAATACCACCTTAGCTAGATTTATCTTTGCACTGGGTATTCGGCATGTGGGTGAAACCACTGCAAAAGATCTAGCCAATCACTATCAATCAATGCACGCCCTCATGGATGCAACACTCGAAGACCTTCTCACCGTTAAAGACGTAGGCCCTGTAGTGGCTGACTCCATCACCAGCTTTATGGAGGAGGCACATAACCGCGAGGTGATTGAGCAACTCCTGGCTTCAGGGATGCAACTCTCTGTAGAGGAAAAAATTATCAGCGCAGCAGTCGCTGGAAAAACCTTTGTACTCACAGGCACATTCCCGACCATGACAAGGGATGAGGCTAAAGATCTCCTTGAAAAAGCAGGCGCTAAAGTCGCTGGATCAGTCTCCAAGAAAACCGACTATGTGGTTGCTGGTGCAGATGCTGGCAGCAAGCTCACCAAGGCAGAAGAACTGAGTATCCCAGTCATTGATGAAGCAGCCATGGTGGCCTTGTTGAATCAGCAATAATTCTCAAAAATATAAACATACGAGAATGCCCAAGGGCTAGTAGTATGGACATGTAGGCTTTAACAAGGCCAAGAATGCGCACCCCGCAAAAAGTGGCTTGATCGAGTCATTTCACAATCTGGTGCATTTTAATTATTACTGTCATCAAGACTCTATACAGTGGATAGACTTGGTTTATATCCCCAAATACTTATAGTTAGATATTACTGAATGAAAAGAAATTTTTTTGATCTGTTGCGAAATATGAAGTCCGATTTTTTTGGATCTGACCAGTCTTCTGGTATGCGTCCTCCAGAGCATTTGACGTCCAATGATCAGGGTGGCGATGTCATCATTCTGGAGCCCGCTTCGAAAGTAACGCCTCCTGATGGTGCCTCATTTAAATCTCAGCCAGCAGCTAAAGGGGTTGAGAGTACCGCGCCAGAAACACGTTATTTTGAGATCCTGGATGGTGACAAATCACGCAAGATTGCCTACACAATTTCAGGTGATGTGGATGCAGAGAATGTTTTATTGTGTTTACCAGGATTGCTGGAAACCAAACAAACATTTTTAGTGATTCATGCTTATTTTTTGAAATTTAAAAATTGCAAAGTCATTAGCATCGACCTTTCCGGTAGGGGTGAGTCCGATCATCTCGATGATGTTGATACATACAAGATGTCCTCATACCTTTCCGATATTAATCAGTTGATTCGTGGAATTATCTTGACCAATGATAAGGTGCGCCCGAAGCTGACCATTCTTGGAACTAGTATGGGTGGGGTCTTGGCGATGTACTTGACTCAAATATTTGGTAAAAAAATATTCGAAATCATTCTTAATGATATTGCCTTAACTGTGAATTGGACATCCCTATACTCGCTATATAAGTCCATGAAAAATGATGTAGGTTTTCAAGAGGTGCGACAGTTGGCTAAGGATCTCAAAGTGGATGAGAGGGCAATTTCAGGTGTTCAGTCCCCGGGACATTTTGACCTTTCCTTCCGCGCTGATGTCTGGGGCATGAATTTCCACGAAGCATTAGAGGGTTACAAGGGTAGGGTGGGGCTGATCTACGGGGGGCAATCCAAAATATGCACCCAGCAGCGGGTTGAAGAGGCTAGAAGCATTATTCCTAAGCTCAGTACGCTTGAGGTTGCAGACTCAGGCCATCCGGCGCCATTCAATCTTCTGGTTTGTGGATTCATTCAATCTGAGATGGGCATATAAACCATAGCTAGCTTGGCTTTTTCAGTCTTCGGGCAGGCGCTCTAGCCTATACATGCCATTTTTTAATTCGGCCAATGTTTTTCCTAGGTTGGAGCGTGTCTTGCCCTGCTTTTTTTCAATTATCTTTTTCTCAGGGATTGAGTCTGGCTTATATTCAGGTTCAACCAAGGCTTTTGGATCACCGCTGTTCAATTTCATAAATGCCAGTCTAAAAAAATCCCAGCCGAAGCTGGGATAAGTCGTAATGACAAAGGAGCTTCATTTAGAAAGCCACTTCATATTGCAGGATAATTGTGGCAATTTGATGAATGATGATTAAATTTAAGAATACTTAAATACGTCACAATTAGCCCGAGATTTACTAGATTCAAAAGGCAAGTGGGCAATTACTTGTAAGACAAGTAGGGATCTTTTATTTCTTTCACTTCCAGTTGCCCAAATATAAAAGATTCTGATCGAACCAATTGCCATTCTAAATCTTGAAAAATATCTTGATAGGGGCCGGAGAATTTTCTTGAAATACCGTAAAAGATATCGGTGAGCTCCTCTTCCATTGCTTCTGGAACAGTTTGTGAAAAATAGATGACCTTTTCACCATTGTAGGTTTCGCTAATATGAGCGCCTTTAATATCAGCAATGCAGATGCCAATATCCGGATCATAATTTTTTAAAAAACTAGGTTTGAAATCGGTGACCACAGAGCCTAGCTTCCAAACTAGACCGCATTTAATTTCCATATTGCTGTTTTGGAAGACTTCTCTATCGACAATGGAGCCAATTTCTAATGGGATGATTTGGTATTGCATCTAGGCACTCCTTCATTTTGTGGAGCCAAGGCATGTGCGTATTCTTGCATTCCATTGTGACAATTAGATGATGCGTAATTTTTTCTTGTAATTTATTCATGCTAAATTTCATTCATAAATAAACGAATTGATCTACATTGATATGAATAAAGTTGAATTAATTGAGAAAATTGCAGCAGGCGCAGATATTTCAATGCTTGCAGCCGAGCGTGTTTTAAATTCTTTCATCCTGCATGTGATACATAGCGTTTCAAACGATGAAATTGTTCAAATCATTGGTTTTGGCTCTTTTGCCCCTTGTGAGCGTAGTGCGAGGATGGGTCGAAACCCGGTGACTGGTGCCTCGGTACAGATTCAGGCCTCCAGATCAGTCAAGTTTAGAGCGGGCTCAGCATTTAAAGATGCTGTGAATAGCAAGTCACTTTGATATTCGGTTGGGAGAGTTGGGTGGCGGATCATTTTGGCAGTGGATTAGTTTAATCAAACTGATTGGTGAAGCTTCAGCCCATTGCAGTGCCCTCAAATAGTCACAATAGACCTTCAAAATCAAAGCCACAATAAACACTTCGGAGCATTGATGATTATTTTTGCTAAAGGGATTATTTGCTCACTTCTTCTGGCAATTATTCAAACATATTGTGTTGCAGCTGAGCCTACTCCCTATGATTTACAGGTTTTTGTAGGTAGATCTGGCGCCGGTTTTCAAGTTCAAGCAAGTTATATTGCACCTGTTAACGAGTGTGAGGCCTATGCGTTTTTAACTGATTATGAGGGCGCCAAAACTATTCCGGGAATCAGAGAGTCAAAGGTCATTGATCGTGTCGGCAATAAGGTTCAAGTCGAGAGAGTCGTAGAGGAGAGGGTATTATTTTTCCCCATTAACCTACGCTCAATTCTTGAGTTTTCAGAGGTGTCACCCAGACGACTCGAATTTACTCAGCTTGAAGGAGATGCCAAGGCCTATAAAGGGAGTTGGGTGATTGAGCCTGAGAAAAATGGCACGCGTTTTAAGCACCACGCTACTTTTGAGCTGGAGACAGCTATTCCACTTTTTTTGATTAAGCATTTTCTAGAAAATAGTGCCACTAGGCGTTTTGAGCTAATGGCTGAGCGCGCATCACAGCAGAAGCCTGATCCAAATTCAGATTGTAAAAAATCTACTATTTTGTAGATCCTCCATTCTGATCATTGGAGGTAGTCCCAAGACTGAATAAATATTTGTTTTGTGACAATACTGTCATGAAAAAACCTTATATTAAGTCAAATTGTTGTTGAATTAGACGGATCTATTGACCCTCAATATAAGGAGCAGTAAATGAAAAAGATCGATATGCATGAGTGGAATAAACAAAAAGCAGAAGAGCTATTTTCGCTTTCACATCAATTATTGGATACAGCAAAACAGTTAGGCGAATACCATGCCGAAGAGTTGCGCATTCATGTGACACATGCAATGGATTTGGCTAAGAGCGCTGCCCAGAATGACTTAAAGCAATTGGATGAGCTGCAAAAGAGTGCTGCTGTAGAAGCCAGAAAACGAATGGTTGTTTACCATAAAAAAGCTAAAACTTTATTAAATAACTTGAGTAATGATGTTGCTGACAAGGCTGAAAAGCATTTAGATAAGGCGCGAGATTCGTTATCTGACTGGCTCGATGATGCTGAGCAGAAGATGCCTATTGGTGGCGATAAATTGGCGAAAGTAGTGCGCGATATATCTGATGCAGGTACCAAAGCATTTAAAGAGGGTCGCAAGTTAGTAAATAATGCCATTGACAATGCAGACCAAGCAATTCATCAGATTGCTGGAACAGATGTTGCTGTTGAAAAACCTGCTACTAAGCGTGTAGCTGCTAAAAAGTAATTCACTTAGCATTAGTTGTCGGCTTTAGGTCTATGGCCCCAGTTAGAAATGACTGGGGCGTTTGATTTGGGTCAATAGAGCATGTCTGATTAGCTTAATCAGCCTTCATATTGTCATATTGCACCTGCAATATGAACCGTTGGTAATTTTTCGGGAAATGAAGATGCTTAAGGGTAAAAAAGGAATTGTTTTTGGGGTAGCTAATGACAAGAGCATTGCATATGCTGTTGCCAAGAAACTGGGTGAAGATGGCGCATTTGTAACAGCCTCTTGCCTTAACCAAAAAGCTTATGACATTGTTTCCCCGGGTTTATTAGCGGTGGACATTTCCGTTCAGCCTTGCAATGTGGAAGATCCTGAGCAGTTAAAAAATTTCATTGATGAAGCAGCGACACGTCTTGGTAAATTTGATTTTATCGTTCACTCCATCGCGTGGGCTCCTTTAGAAGATTTGCATGGCAAGGTCATTGATAGCTCTAGTGCGGGCTTTTCTAGGGCTATGGCAGTCTCCTGCCATTCATTTGCGGAGATTGCCCATTTATGCCTTCCGCATATGATGGATGGGGGGAGCATGGTAACGATGACTTACATCGGTGCTGACGAAGCGGTTCCTCATTACGGCTTAATGGGTCCGGTAAAAGCGGCGCTAGAATCTTTGGTTCGATACATGGCATTGGAATTGGGGCCACAAAAGATCCGCGTTCATGCCGTATCTCCAGGCCCCATCCTGACCCGTGCCGCCTCTGGTATTGAAGAATTTGATGCCCTTATGAAGCATGCTATTGAAAAAGCACCCTTAGGTAGGTTGGTCACCACGGAGGAGGTTGCTAATTTAACGGCCTTCCTATGTGACGATGGCTCTAGTGGTATGACAGGGCAAACGATTTATGTGGATGGCGGTTGCCATGCAGTGGCATAGCCATGCTTCCCGAAAGTGCATTAGAAGATCTGCGATTAAATGAAGATATTCATGAGCTTAATAAGGAGATAGTGAGATTGGCTTATTTTTTAAATGTCGATCTTGAGCGAGTCGATGTTGTTGATGAACTCTTAGAAAAAAATCTACCGGATGATCATGAGCATTTTTATAAGTTAGCCACCTTAAAAGGCCTCATCCTACTGAGAGGGCACATACATCAGTTGAGAGCAGAGCATGGTGTTCCTGATGGGAAGAGCCCCTTAGAGGAAGAGATTTTTCAAAGACTTAATCTGGGTCATCACCATGCGGAAGAACAGTAATTCATTATGAAAAAAGCAATTTCAGTTGAAGCAGCAGTTGAGCTTATCCCTAATGGCGCCTCCATAATGATTGGTGGCTTTATGGGAATCGGCTCCCCCCATCGCATGATCGACGCTTTGGTAGCGGCTGGCACATCTAACTTAACCGTTATAGCTAACGATACGGGTAAGCCAAACTATGGCATTGGAAAACTGATTTCCACCGGCCAAGTAAAGCACGTCATTGCTAGTCACATTGGCTTAAATCCAGAAACCCAGGCCAAAATGTTTAGCAAAGACATTACTGTTGATTTAGTGCCTCAAGGCAATTTAGCGGAACGGATACGTGCAGCAGGATTTGGTTTGGGGGGGCGTATTGGTCCAGACTGGCATCGGCACACTAGTTGAAGAGGGTAAGCGAGTCATCGATATTGATGGGGAGGATTGGTTATTAGAGCTGCCGATATTTGCAGATTTTGCACTTATCCACGCACATCAAGCTGACTATCTCGGTAACTTGGCCTATCAACTCACTGCGACCAATTTCAACCCAGTCATGGCAATGGCTGCCAAGGTAGTGTTGTGTGAGGCCAATGAAATTGTTCCCGTTGGCATGATTTCTCCAAATGATGTCATCACACCCGGAGCCATTGTGACCGAACTGATTTCAATGCCTCACAAGCACCACTAGGAAAGCAATTAATCATGACTACACTTTCCCCTAATGAAATAATTGCCAGGCGTGTTGCCAAGGAATTATCGGACGGCATGTTGGTGAATTTGGGAATAGGACTGCCTACCCAAGTAGCCAATTACCTACCAAAAAATATGACCGTCTTTTTGCAGTCAGAAAATGGCCTCATTGGACTTGGAGCGCGTCCTCCTGAGGGTATGGAGGATGATGATTTAACCGATGCTGGAGGCACTCCAGTAATGGCGATACCAGGGGCCGCAAGAATTGATTCTGTTTTCTCATTTGGATTGATTCGCGGCGGACATTTAGATATGACGGTTCTTGGTGGTCTGCAAGTAGACGCACAAGGAAAATTGGCTAATTGGATGATTCCCGGCAAGATGGCACCCGGAATGGGTGGTGCTATGGACTTGGTTTCTGGCGCTAAAAAAGTGGTTGTCGCCATGCAACATACCGCTAAGGGTGCGCACAAAATTGTTCAGGAATGCACCTTGCCGCTTACCGCTACTCGCCCAGTAAGCTTGATTGTGACTGACATGGCAGTCATAGAGCCTACGCCTGAGGGTTTGGTATTAAGAGAGCTGGCTCCAGGAGTAACGGTAGATCAAGTCATTACAGCAACCGGTACGCATCTGATTATTTCAGAAGATATTCATGAAATGGATTTGGAGGGGGATTAAAGACAATGGACACAATATCGATTAACAACGCATTGCAATCGAGCTTCATCAAGAAGTGGTCACTGGTTCATGGTGGAGAGTATGAGATTAGGCCTATCACACCAGATGATCGGGAGGCAGTGTTAGATTTATTTCAACATTTATCTTCTCAAAGTCGATATTTTAGATATGCCCACGCAATGTCAACCCTGCCTGAGGATTTGCTAGAGCAAATTATTCACGCGTCAAATCCCAATGATTTTGCCCTGGCTGCTTTCATTAGGCAGGAGGGTGAATCCACAGAAAGTTTGGTTGGTATTTCACGATATGTTCGTGATGCAAATAGCACTAGAGGTGAATTTTCTCTATCGGTAAGTGATGATTACCATCATGAAGGCATTGGATCCCATTTGATGCAGGGAATATTGGATTGTGCGCGATTAAATGGCTTATCTGAAATTTATGGGTTCGTAATTAAAGAGAATCACGATATGTTGGTGTTGATGCGTCATCTAGGCTACGAATTACATACTGATGAAGACGATGCCAAGATGTATATAGCTACCAATTCCACGGCTTAAATCATCAGCTATACCCGAATTGTCACAAAACTTACATGAAGTTGACACGCATGATAACTAGACTGATAGGTCAACTACGAAGATTCGATCCAGCGAGAGGCAGCAATGTTTAATTTTAGCCAATACAGTCCCATGAGTTCTTATAGAAATATTCTCCAAAAGAATATGCAGGCCGCTCAACTATCTCGTCAAGGACAAAAGCAATCCTTACATAAGATTTCAGAGCTAAGCTCCATACATAATCAAAAGCTTCAGGGGGTCATGCTCACTGAATCCAAAAAGATTGAAAATCTTTTAGAAAAAACCAAAGAAAAAGCAACTGAACTGATGGCTTCAGAGCCGACTGCCCTATGGGGTATGTGGCGGGAATACTTAACTGACTCTACTCAGCGTAGTGCGATGGTTTTTGAAACGCTACGCAAGCGTGGCAATGTATATCTAGATCATGTTGAATCAGGCATGCCACCAGTTTTAGATTTTGGATACGAAGTCATCATTGATGGGCATGACTTAAGCACGCCTGTGAATTACTTATTGCTGAAGATTAAGCCACCAAAGGGTGTTGTGATTGATGAGAAGCGCGCTCCAGTCATGATTATTGACCCACGTGCTGGTCACGGTGCAGGTATTGGTGGTTTCAAGCCTGATAGTCAAGTGGGCGAGGCTTTTGCGGATGGTCATCAGGTGTACTTTGTTGCATTTAGGCCAATGCCAGAACCCACTCAAACGATTGTTGATGTTCGTGATGCTGAAATCGTATTCTTAAAACATATTGTTGAGCAACACCCCCATTCACCAAAACCCATTGTGGTTGGCAATTGCCAGGGTGGTTGGGCGGCCATGTTATTGGCTGCGGCAGTTCCTGATCTGATGGGCCCAATTGTGCTCAATGGCTCCCCAATGTCTTATTGGGCGGGCAAGGTTGGGGATAACCCAATGCGCTATACCGGTGGTATGCGCGGTGGTGCAATGTCTGCCTTAATGCTGGCGGATATGGGCAATGGCTTGTTTGATGGCGCAAATTTAGTAGCTAATTTTGAGGCCTTAAATCCAGGTAATAGTTTTTTTGGAAAATATTACAACTTATATTCCAATGTAGATACGGAAGCTCAACGATTCTTGGATTTTGAAAAGTGGTGGGGCGGATATTGCTTCATGACTGAAGCTGAGATGCGTTGGATTCTTGATAATTTATTTATTGGTAATAAGTTAGCGACTGGTGAAGCTATTCTGGGAATGGAGCGAGTAGATCTCAAGGCAATCAAATCTCCCATTATTGTGTTTGCATCCCACGGTGACAATATTACGCCGCCACAGCAGGCATTAAATTGGATTCCTGACTTATACGCCAGCGTAGAAGAGATCAAAGCTCGAGGTCAGCGAATTGTGTATATGTTGCATGACTCCATTGGGCATCTAGGCATTTTTGTCTCTAGTCAAATTGCTGGTCGTGAACACGTAGCGATTACCGACACTGTGCGGGCGATTGAAGCGCTATCACCAGGACTGTATGAAATGAAATTGGACGATGAAGAAGATCGTGTTCATATTCGTTTTGAGCCACGTGGAATGGGTGATATTTTAGCTTTAGGTGACGGCAGGGATGATGAGGAGTTGTTTACCGAAGTAGCTCAGATGTCTAATATCAATACTGAAATATACGACCGCTTTGTCCGTCCCGCGATTCAAAATATGTCAACCCCTGAAACTGCAGCCTTGATGCGTGAATCTCATCCGCTGCGAACACAACGAGTCATGTTCTCTGATAAGAATCCCATCATGCCGATGTTAGATAAGGCAGCGGAATCTATTACCCAAGAGAGAAAGCCCGCCAGCAAAGATAATCCCTTCATCATGGCAGAAAAAGTTGCCAGTGAATTAATCGAGACTCAGCTCAATCTCTACCGCAGCATGCGTGATTCCATGACGGAAACTAGCTTCTTCTCCATCTATACCTCTCCGTTGATTAAAGCCATCATTAGCCCCAAAGATTCTGGTTTACCTAAACACTCAATGGTTGATGTTCGTCAAATGCCTGAAGTTCACAATGCATTGGCTCTTGTGGATAAAGGTGGCCTGGCTGAAGGGGTAGTCCGAATCTTGCATTTATTAAATGATGCTCGTGGTTACGTTCGTAGAACAAGATTAGAGCGTGAGTTGATCGCTTTAGGTCACTCTAAGTTATTTCCAGACATGGATCATGAGGATATCGTGAAGATTGTTCATCAGCAAGCGTTAATAGTCGACTTTGAGCCTAAATTAGCAATCGACTCATTACCAATTCTTCTTCATACTGCTGACGCTCAAAAGAAAGCGCTCAAGCTAGTCATGGGCATAGCTGGACCACGTGAGACCATGCACCCATTTGCTTTAAAAATGTATGGGCAAATTGAAGATCTCCTTCATCATAAGAAGGCTCACGCTGATGAAGCGCCCCTCGAGGATGTAATCGTTGCCCAAGAGCTCGATTCTAAGGCTGAATAATCATGAATGCGCCTGTGAATGGATTGAAGAATCGGACCTGGGATGAGCTGAAAGTAGGGGATAAAGCCTCTATTGAGAAGCGCGTTACTGCTCGGGACTTATTTCTTTTTGCCCATGCATCAGGCAATATGAATCCTCTAAATATCCCCCATCTTGATGTGCAAAATGAAGGAAGCACTTCAGTAGTTGCGCCATCCATCTGGCTTGGATCCCTCATCTCAAGCGTGTTGGGCAATATTCTTCCGGGACCGGGAACTCTATACCGTTCGCAGAATTTTGAGTTTATGGGTAGAGCGCACGTTGGCGATCTTTTGAAAATCACCGTGACCCTTACCGAGAAGTGGGAAAGCCCGAGTGCTGTTTTTCATACTACCGTTTCAGATAGTAATGGAGTCTGTATAGCATCTGGTACAGCCATTGTTGACGCCCCATTGGAGAATATCTACCTAGGACCTAATGATTTGCCAGGTTTACTCATGGATGAGCACGATCATTTCGATCGACTCATTGCTGAGGCTAAAAAACTGGAGCCGATGCCTACAGCAGTTGTTTGCCCTGATGACGCCATGTCGTTAGCGGGAGCATTTTTAGCAATGACAGAGGGTTTAATTAAACCGGTTTTGATAGGATCGCGAAAAGAAATTCAAAGTGCGGCCGAAGAAGCGCAATTAGATCTCTCTGGTATAGAACTGATTGATATTGCCGATCATAAGCAAGCGGCTGCTAAAGCAGTGGAGTTGGTGCATCAGCGAAAAGTAACAGCCATCATGAAGGGTAATCTCCACTCAGATGTGCTGCTCTCCCAGGTGGTAAAAAAGGAGGGGGGCTTAAGAACCCTAAGACGCATCTCCCATGTGTTTGTGTTAAATGTAGCGAGCTTAGAGCAGCCACTATTTATTACGGATGCTGCTATTAATATTGCTCCAGACCTGCCTACGAAAGTGGACATCATCCAAAATGCGATTGATCTGGCAAGGGCTTGCGGCATTACATTGCCCTATGTAGCAGTTCTTTCTGCTGTTGAAACCGTCAGCTTTAATATTCCATCCTCAATGGATGCTGCAATTCTTGCCAAAATGGCCGATCGCGGTCAGATTACTGGTGGCTTGGTTGATGGACCTTTGGCGATGGACAATGCGATTGATGTTGGTGCAGCTAAAACAAAACACCTAACCTCTCCAGTAGCAGGAAAGGCGCAAATATTGGTCGTTCCCAACCTAGAGGCTGGAAATATGTTGGCCAAACAGCTGACTTTTATTTCGCATGCGCAGCCAGCTGGTCTAGTTTTGGGTGCGCAAGTACCAATCATGTTGACTAGTCGTGCTGATAATGAACGCGCTAGATTGGCTTCTTGTGCTTTGGCGCAACTATTTCATGCGTTTCAGCAAAATGGATATTCAAGTTTTAGTTTAAGCAATACCAAGACCTAAGGTTTTTCATCATGGATATGCAAACAGGTTTACATGGTCAAGCTATTCTCACTATCAATGCTGGCTCTTCATCCATTAAGTTCTCCTTATTCTTAGTTCCCCAACTTAACCAAATTATTGCCGGTCAGATTGATGGTATTGGTGGCGAGGTTCGCTTTAAAGTGAAGTTAGCATCAAAAAGCACTGAAGAAACCATTGCCTGGCCAAGTGCATCTCGACCCCAGAATCATCGTGAGGCGCTATCTTTCTTGATTGACTGGTTGCATCAATTCGCAAAAGATATTGAAGTGGTTGCGGTAGGGCATCGCGTTGTTCATGGGGGCCAGAAATATAGCGCGCCTACTTTAATTAGCGATGAGGTGATGGAGGAGCTAGACGCACTGATGATTCTTGCGCCTTTACATGAGCCCCATAATCTTGCGGGTATCAGAGCGGCACAAGAAAGTTTTGGTGGAATACCACAAATAGCCTGTTTTGATACTGCCTTTCATCGCACCCATTCATTTGTGGATGATTGCTATGCGATTCCGCGATATTTTTATGAAAAAGGGGTCTGTCGATATGGATTTCACGGGCTCTCATATGAATATATTTCCGATCGCCTACTTCAGATGTATCCAAAGGAAGCTCTTAAGAAAGTGATTATTGCGCACTTGGGTAATGGCGCATCTATGACAGCGTTAAATAATGGCCACTCAATTGCATCCACCATGGGATTTTCGTCTTTAGATGGGCTGCCAATGGGTACGCGTTGCGGTGAAATCGACCCTGGTGTGTTGCTTTACATGATGCAGCATGAAGGTATGGATGCTGGACAAATTGCACAAATTTTGTATCAAGAGTCCGGCTTAAAAGGTCTATCTGGCGGCCTTTCAAATGATATGCGCACCCTAGAAGAGTCTGATCTTCCTGAGGCAAAAGAAGCCATTGATTATTACGTTAAAGAAGTTAAGCGAGAGATTGGTGCATTAACTGCGCTGATGGCCGGCTTGGATGTGGTTGTCTTTACTGGCGGTATTGGTGAGAATTCTGCCGCTATTCGCGGAAGAATTTTAAGGGAGATGGCTTGGATTGGAATTGATTTAGATGAGGATAGAAATCTAAATGGTGAAGTGAATATTTCATCGGATGCTTCAAGGGTCTTATGTTTAAAGATCCATACGGATGAAGAGCGCATAATTGCTAGGCATACACTTGAATTAAGTAATAATACAACCGTCAAAAATAAAGCGAGTAATGTATGAGTTTATATAACGATATCCTAAAGAAGCTTAGAAAAACTGGGATGCTCGATCTAATGGAATACAGAGAGTTATCTAGAAAAGAGATAGATAATTTAGGTGACGATATTCGATATTGGTGCACCTATGGAAATGGCAAGTTGGATAAATTGGGTAAAGAAAAGAAAGATAAATAAGATAAGCCCAATATCTCCTGACGCACCTTAAAGACTTGGTGTATCAACCGCATATTGAGCAAATTACATAATTCAATGGGCTCAAAATCACTATTCCTATTGCGTCACGCCAAAGCAGCTGCTGGAGGAATTCTGATTGCAGATAAAGATAGGCCCTTGTCTGAAAAAGGGGTTAAAGATGTTGGTAAGCTGGCTAATAAGTTATCAAAAAAAGATCTTGATTTTGAATTAATTATTACTAGCCCAGCTGTTCGTACTATTTCTACAGCTCAAATTATTGCAAAGGGATTAAAAATCTCGCATGCACATTTAGTGGTTAACGATTCACTATATGCTGCTGAAGCGATGAACTTATTAAAAGTAATTTCTTCGGTTTCGAAAAAGATCGACAAGCTAATGGTCGTTGGACACAATCCTGGATTAATGAGTTTGGCATCTTTAATAGCGGGTGAGCCCATCTCATTGTCGACATGTTCTTTAATTAAGTTTTCATTTGATTTTAAAGAGTGGCATCATATATTGACGGAGAGAGCATCAAAATTTAATTTTTTAAATTAAGCAGCTTCCCTCACCTCCAGTCCTCCTTACATCTTATTTATTAAATAATGCCCACTAACAGTAGCGAATTCGAAATGAAGTTTCTCTTTACAGAGGATAAGCTTGAGGCTATTGAAAAGTTTATTGTCTCGAAAGGGGGTATTCGCAGACAACATTTACAGGCTATTTACATTGATACCCCTGATTTTTTGCTTACTCAGTCAGGCATTGCCTTTCGCTTGCGAAAAGAGGGTAGGCAATGGATTCAAACCTTAAAGGTTTCTACCCCCAATCTACTTGAGCGACTTGAACATAACGTTACCTTGAGCGTGTCTGGCAGTGCGATTCCTAATTGGGATATTGAGCTTCACCAAGACCACGAGGCAGGAAACGCTTTAAAGAAATGCCTCCCGAAATTACAAGCTAAGGATTTACAGGCCTCCTATCAGACGGATATATGGCGTCGAAAAGCTTTGGTAAAAACCCGCTCTGGCTTGATTGAATATGCATTGGATTTGGGGTTTATTCAGTCGAATCAGTCTACTGGAGCAAGTAAGACTGTTGTTCAAGAGCTAGAAATTGAGCTAAAAGCGGGGCCCTCAAGCGGCCTTCTTCTGCATGCGCAAAATATTATCAAGAGATACGGGGCTTACATCGATACGCAAAGCAAATCTGAGCGCGGTTTTTTGTTGGCGCGTAGCCTTCAAGCGAGCCCCCCAGTTCGAGCTAAGTCTATATCCCTTAGGAATATTAAAAGTGATAGGTCAACGATAAACTTGTTGATTCACTCCTGCTTGAGTCAGGTTCTACCAAATCAAAGTGTTCTAAATTCTGAATCCGTCAATCCTTCTGAATATCTTCACCAGTTACGGGTAGGTCTGAGGCGTCTCAAAGTGTTGTTTAAGTATTTAGCAAGACATGATGTTTGCGTTGGTGAAGCAGGCTTGGAGGTTTTCAAAAAAACTTTTGATGCGCTTGGCGAATATCGGGATAGCGATTACCTTACTGGTGTCTTGAATCCCATCCTCCAATCTCTAGGTGGGCCAGAGATTAAGCTGGGCGCCATTCGGGATTTGCCAAACCCTTCCCATATCACTAGAAATAAAGACTTCCAGCTTCTATTGATTGAGATAATGTCTCTTGAAATTCCTGCGCTTGTCGATCCGCTGGAAGAAAAAAATACCAAAGAGAGTTCAGGCGCTATTAAAAAGACGGCAGTTAAATTACTCGACAGCACTTTTAGTTTTATCGCTACACAGGTGCCGCGATTTTCAGTATTAGAGGATGAAGCAATTCATACCTTACGAAAAAAGATGAAATTCATGCGTTACTCACTTGAATTTTATAAAGACTATTGCAATAAAAAGTACTATCGTGAATTCTTTAAATCAATATCAATTACGCTGGATCATTTCGGATTGTTTAATGATATTTGTGTATCCATTAGTCGAATTGAAAGCTTGACTAAGGGTGATCCAACGTTGTTGTTTGCTCTAGGCTGGCTTAAGGCTGAGCGCCAGCGCGTTCGTTCTTTATGCGAGAAAAGCGTCAAAAAACTTATTCAGAATAAGCTTGCCTGGAGGGTTTAGCTTATTTCAAAAAATAAAGAGTGGCCAATGGCATTAAGCCCCTAACGCCTCTAGTAAATCCGTCTCTAGCAAGATCTGTAACTTGGGATTCTTGCTCAGGTTAGCCGCATCCAACAAGAATACGTCCTCCACTCGCTCGCCCAATGTGTTGATGCGGGCAGTATGAAGTGAGACCTGATGCTTGGCCAATACTCTGGAGATTGCATAGAGTAGGCCGGTACGATCGCTTGCTGATAGGGATAGCGCATAGTAATGCCCACGCTCATCTGGAGTCATATGCACTCGAGGTTGAATCGGGAAGGTACGTGATTGCCTTGAAAGGCGCCCCATACTTGGCGATGGCAGAGGCCCATTATTTTGCAGGGCTGCTGTAAGTTCATATTCCACCAGCTGAATGAGGTCGCGATAGCTTCCTCCTTCATCCACTAAATTACTGCCGGAGATTTGGAAGGTATCGAGAGCGTAGCCATGTTTTGTCGTATGAATGCGCGCATCCCAAATCGAGAAGCCGTGACGTTCAAAGTAGGCACAAATTCTGGCAAACAAATCTTCTTGGTCCTTGACATAGACGGCAATTTGTAGGCCCTCACCAACTGGGGAGAGGCGAGCTCTCACTACCGGAGTCTCACTATCCACTTTATTAAACAGATGGCGCGTAAGCCAAGCAATATCTCCCGCATCCTGACGCAAGAAAAATGCGACATCCAATTTTTTCCAGAGATTATCGTAGGCGGCATCTTCAATACCATGAAGACGTAACTGGGCACGAGATTCTTCTTGATGCTGTGCAAGTTCAGATGAGGCATCTGGTTTTGCACCGCCCAATACACGCAGAGTCACGCGGTATAGATCCTCTAGTAATTTACCTTTCCAGGCATTCCATACTTTGGGGCTGGTACCGCGGACATCGGCAACTGTGAGTAAGTAGAGTGCAGTTAGATGGCGTTCATCCCCCACCTTTTTAGCAAAAGCTTGCACTACTTCTGGGTCGGTAATATCTTGCTTCTGAGCTACTTGGCTCATGTTGAGATGCTCTGCAACTAACCAAACTAGAAGCTCGGTATCTGCTTTATCTAAGCCGTGATCCTTAGCAAATTTACGCATGTCTGCTTTGCCAAGTTCAGAGTGGTCTCCACCACGTCCTTTAGCAATGTCATGAAAGAGTGCTGCAATGACTAACAACCAAGGCTTTTCAAAATGGGCGATGAGGCTGCTGCAGAATGGAAATTCATGGGTATGCTCAACCACCATAAAGCGGCGAACATTGCGCAGGACCATCAAGATATGCTGATCAACCGTATACACGTGAAACAAGTCATGCTGCATCTGGCCAACAATTTTTCTGAAGGCGGGCATGTAGCGACCCAGCACACTAGAGCGATTCATGAGCTGAAATGCACGACTAACGCCCTCAGGTTCTTTCAGTATTTGGATGAAGAGTGCGCGATTAACCGGATCTTTGCGCCATTGGCTATCCATCTTCTGGCGCGCGTTATACAGCGCTCTAAAGATGGTGGCTGAAAGACTTTTGACGTTGGCAGTTTGCGCAAAAACCAAGAAAGTGCGCAGAATCTGTTCAGGATGTTTCTGAAACAGTTGTGGATCGGTGATATCCAAGACGCCTTGACGCTCAATGAAGCCTTCATTTCCCTCGCCGGCAATAGCGTGAGTTGTTTTGGATTCTTGAGGAAAGAGTAAGGCCTCAATATTTTGTAGCAGCACATCGTTTAATTGACTAACCGCTTTGGCGGCCCAATAGTAACGACGCATGATGGCTTCACTTGCTAGCCTAGAGGAATCTTCTTTAATTCCCATGGCCGCAGCAAGGGGTGTTTGCAAGTCAAACACCAATACATCTTGTCTGCGCTTAGCTAGTAGATGCAAGTTAGCGCGCAAAGTTTCTAAAAAACGTTGGTTGCGATTAAGCTCAGTTAGCTCTCGTTGAGTAACGAGACCTGTAATGTTGAGATCTTTAAAGGTGCTGCCTAAGTGTGCTGCTTGACTCACCCATGTGATTACTTGTAGGTCACGTAAGCCACCAGGACTCTCTTTGCAGTTAGGCTCTAGAGAGTAGGGCGTATCTTGATATTTATAGTGCCGCTGAATTTGCTCAGCGAGCTTGGCCTGAAAGAATGTCTTTGGATCTAAAGTCTCTTCATAAACAGAAGCAAATTCTTTGAAGAGGGCTTTCTTGCCACAGATGAGTCGGGATTCAAGCAAGGATGTTCGAACCGTAATATCTTGCTCGGCTTCGGAGATACACTCTGCGACTGTTCTCACGGAGGAGCCAATCTCCAAGCCAGTATCCCAGCATTGCGCCACAAACTTTTCAATCTTGCTAGCCAATACTTCTTCAAAATATTGTTTATCCGCTGGCAACAAGATCAATATATCAATATCGGAGCAGGGGAAGAGTGCACCTCTGCCAAATCCGCCTACCGCTACTAGCGCAGCATCGGATTTAAGCTCACAGGAATTCCACAGGCTGACGAGTAACTCATCACTGAGCTTGCTCAGTTGCTTAGTTAGTCTTCCAACAACTTGATTCTCACGAAAATCCGCATAAGCCAATTCTCGTGCAGCTCGTAAACTAGCGATATCTGCAATCGGATTACTTCCTGCGAGAGTGTGACCCATTACGCTTGAGGTAATTGAAGTGCTTAAGGGTTAGGCGTTAGCCAGGTTTGGTCTAAACGAAAGACCTTTAACGCAATCGGGGATCGGATTGCTTCCTTCTGACCAAGTCAATACTTCTACGCCAGTTGCCGTGACCAAGAGGGTGTGCTCCCATTGCGCGGAGAGGCTGCGGTCCTTAGTCTTCACGGTCCATTGATCGGGCATCGTACGAATATCTCGTTTGCCAGCATTAATCATCGGCTCAATTGTGAAGGTCATACCTTCTTTCAATTTTTCACCAGTGCCAGGACGACCATAGTGAAGAATCTGTGGATCCTGATGGAATACTTTCCCAATGCCATGACCGCAATATTCACGCACGATTGAATATCCAGCATTTTCAGCATGGGTTTGAATGACATGACCAATGTCGCCTAGTGAGGCCCCTGGTTTGACTTGAGCAATGCCAAGCCACAAGCATTCAAAAGTAATTTGAGTCAGGCGCTTGGCCAATACCGAAACTTCGCCAACCATGAACATGCGGCTGGTATCGCCGTAGTAGCCATGAGGGGTGATGACGGTGATGTCCAAATTTACGACATCGCCAGTTTTTAAAATCTTTTCACCAGGAATGCCATGGCAGATCACATCATTCACAGAAGTGCAGATCGATGCCGGGAAGGGTGGATAGCCTGGAGGCTGATAGTTCAATGGGGCTGGAATGGTCTTTTGGACATCGCGCATGTACTCGTGGCAGATGCGGTCCAACTCAGCCGTACTGACGCCTGCTTTGACGTGTGGAGCTACATGATCAAGAACTTCACTAGCTAAGCGGCCAGCTTCGCGCATCCCTTGGATGTCTTTTTCGGCGGTAAATACACTATTCATGCCTTGATTATCAACGACTTGGCGGTTTTTGACAGGGGTGTAATGCCTAAAATTTAGGCAATCCCCTCCTTTAAAGCCTTCTCAGGAGTGCTTTTACCCCTCACCCCCCAGTCTGATGCTGGGCTAGAGCTAGCTAGATCATTGATATTTAAGCTATAATTTCGTTCTCAGGTCAATTTTGATCTGAAATCGCGGGTTGAGCCTTCCAGGGTGGCGTTTTTTAGCGCAGCTAGGACTCAATCTTAGAAACTAACCCTTAGGAGAAGTTATGTCAGTAACTATGCGTCAAATGCTGGAAGCCGGTTGCCATTTTGGTCACCAAACCCGTTTCTGGTCCCCAAGAATGGCCCCTTACATTTTCGGCCATCGCAACAAAATTCACATTATCAATTTGGAAAAAACATTGCCAATGTTTCAGGATGCCCTGAAATTTGCAAAACAAATTGCTGCTAATCGTGGAACTATTTTATTCGTTGGTACAAAGCGTCAATCACGCGAGATCATTGCTGAAGAAGCTGCTCGTGCTGGTATGCCTTATATCGACAGCCGTTGGTTGGGCGGTACGCTCACCAACTTTAAAACTGTTAAAGGTTCCCTCAAGCGTTTGAAGGACATGGCAGCTGCTAAAGAAGCTGGCGATTGGGAAAAGCTTTCCAAGAAAGAAGCGTTGACTAATGATCGTGATCTCGACAAGTTGCAAAAAGCGCTTGGCGGTATTCAAGATTTGAACGGCGTTCCTGATGCGATTTTCGTAGTGGATGTTGGTTATCACAAGATTGCTATTACCGAAGCGAACAAGCTGGGTATTCCAGTTATCGCTGTAGTCGATACCAACCACTCTCCAGAAGGTGTTGATTACATCATCCCTGGTAACGATGACTCCAGCAAAGCGGTTCTTCTCTACGCTCGTGGCATTGCTGATGCAATCCTCGAAGGTAAATCAAACTCTGTTCAAGAAATCTTGACCGCCGTTAAAGAAGGCGAAGAAGAGTTTGTTGAAGAAGGGAAAGCTGAATAATGGCTGCTATTACCGCTGCAATGGTTGGCGAGTTACGCGCCAAAACTGATGCTCCGATGATGGAGTGCAAGAAGGCCTTGACTGAGGCTGATGGCGATATGGCTCGTGCAGAAGAGATTCTGCGTGTAAAGCTGGGAAGTAAGGCTGGTAAAGCTGCGTCCCGCGTTACTGCTGAAGGTATTGTTGCTTCATTCATCGACGGCACTAACGGTGCTTTGCTTGAAGTGAACTGCGAAACTGACTTCGTTTCTAAGAACGATGACTTTTTGGCATTTACGAATGAGTGCGTGAAATTGGTTGCTGAAAAGAATCCAGCTGACGTTGCTGCATTACTTGCATTGCCAATGAGCGGTCAAACAGTTGACGAAGTTCGTAGCGCCTTGATCGGTAAGATCGGCGAGAACATCATGCCGCGTCGCTTCAAGCGTTTTGCTGGTAGCAACAAGTTGGTTTCTTACCTCCACGGTACTCGTATCGGTGTCATGGTTGAGTTCGAAGGCGACGAAACTGCAGCTAAAGACGTAGCAATGCATATTGCTGCAATGAAGCCAGTGGCTTTGTCGATGGCTGATGTTCCTGCTGAAGCAATTGCTGTTGAGCGTAGTGTTGCGGTTCAAAAGGCTGCTGAATCTGGCAAACCACCAGAAATCGTTGAGAAGATGGTTGAAGGTTCTATTCAGAAGTACCTCAAAGAGGTGTCTTTGTTGAACCAAACTTTCGTTAAAAACGACAAGCAATCCGTTGAGCAAATGCTCAAGGCTGCCAATACAACAATCAAGGGTTTCACCATGTTTGTTGTAGGCGAGGGCATTGAGAAGCGTCAGGACGACTTTGCAGCTGAAGTGGCTGCTCAGGTTGCCGCTGCTAAAGGCGCTTAATTAGCTCCAATATTGCTGGGCTTGCCCAGTAAGGCTGTAATCCTCAAAAGGGCATAGGAATCTCGGTTTCTATGCCCTTTTGTTTGATCTGTCCCAAGCCCTTTATAATTTGGGCAAGATATTAAAAAGTACTTAAAGATCAATACGCTAAGCAAGTAAATTGCTTGGCTAATTACGGAAAATAAAACGATGCCAGCCTACAAACGTGTTCTCTTGAAACTTTCTGGTGAAGCCCTGATGGGGGATGATGCTTTTGGCATCAATCCAGTCACTATTGATTCCATGGTCACAGAAATTGCCGATGTAGTGAACAGCGGCGTTCAGTTAGCAATCGTGATCGGTGGCGGAAATATTTTCCGTGGGGTAGCAGGTGGTGCGGCCGGTATGGATCGTGCAACGGCTGACTACATGGGAATGCTTGCCACCATGATGAATTCTCTTGCGCTGCAAGATGCCTTGCGTCAAAAAGGCGTCGAGGCCCGCGTGCAATCCGCTTTAAGAATGGATCAAGTGGTTGAGCCTTATATTCGCCCGCGTGCCATTCGTGCATTAGGTGAGGGCAAGGTGGTGATTTTTGCGGCGGGTACCGGCAACCCTTTCTTTACTACCGATACCGCAGCGGCTTTGCGTGGCGCAGAGATGGGTGTGGAGATTGTGTTGAAAGCTACCAAGGTCGATGGTATTTACAGCGCCGATCCAATGAAAGACCCAACGGCTACCCTCTACAAAACCATTACTTTTGATGAAGCCATCATCAAAAACTTACAGGTCATGGATGCAACGGCATTTGCGTTGTGCCGCGATCGCAAATTACCAATCAAAGTATTTTCGATCCTCAAGCCAGGCGCTCTGATGCGTGTGGTTCAGGGTGAGTCTGAAGGTACTTTAGTACACGTTTAATAGGAGGCTTGATGTCCGCAGCAGAAATTAAAACCACTAGCGATCAAAAGATGCAGAAGTCTCTTGAGGCCTTGAAGACCAATTTGGCGAAGATCCGATCTGGTCGTGCAAACCCTGGAATTTTGGAGCATATCCAAGTCGATTACTACGGTAATCCAACGCCGCTGAGCCAAGTGGCTAGCTTAGGTTTGGCTGATGCCAGAACGATTAATGTTCAACCATTTGAAAAGACCATGGTTGCCGCAATTGAGAAGGCCATTCGTGACTCTGATTTAGGTCTCAATCCCGCATCCCAAGGTACCGTTATTCGTGTACCAATGCCTGCGCTAACTGAAGAGCGTCGTCGTGACTTGACGAAGGTTGTGAGAAACGAGGGCGAAGATACCAAAATTGCTGTCCGCAATTTACGCCGTGATGCAAACGAATATTTAAAGCGTCTCACCAAAGATAAAGAAATTTCCGAGGATGATGAGCGTCGTGCGACAGACGAGATTCAGAAGATGACTGATCGTGCCGTGGTAGATATCGACAAGATCGTTTCAGAAAAAGAAAAAGAGATCATGACGGTTTAGTCGTCAGATCCATTTCTTCTACATCAAGATCAATGACTCCCCATACTAGTTCCACCTTAGTTGTTCCGGAGGTTCGCGCTATTCCACGCCATGTTGCCATCATCATGGACGGCAATGGGCGCTGGGCTAGTAAGCGTTTCATGCCGCGCGTAGCAGGTCACTCCGAAGGTTTGGGCTCAGTACGTAAAATTGTTCAAGAGTGCCGTCGCCTTGGTGTGGAATACCTCACCGTGTTTGCGTTCAGTTCCGAGAACTGGCGCCGCCCACCGGAAGAGGTGGGTTTTTTAATGAAGCTATTTTTGAAGTCATTGAAAAGCGAAGTCTCCCGCCTTGCTGAAAACGATATCTCTCTGCGTCTCATTGGCGACTTGAGTCGCTTTGATTCTGCGATTCAAGAGATGGTGCAATTTTCTGAAGAAAAAACTGCTGGATGTAAGGGGCTTACTTTTACTATCGCCGCCAACTATGGCGGACGTTGGGATATTTTGCAGGCCATGCGCCAATGTTTAGTTGCCAATCCCGACTTAAAGCCTGAGCAAGTTTCCGAAGAATTGCTTCAGCCTCATTTGTCGATGGCCTATGCACCAGAGCCAGATTTGTTTATTCGTACTGGTGGTGAGCAGCGCGTCAGCAACTTCTTGCTATGGCAACTAGCCTATACCGAGTTGTATTTCACGGACATACTCTGGCCTGATTTTGATGAGGCTGAATTACACAAGGCTTTTGATTGGTTTAGTCAGCGTGAGCGTCGTTTTGGGCGTACGAGTGCTCAGCTAGCTTCCGAGCCAATGAGCGACGCAGTCTAAGCCCTTTATCCCCCTATGTTAAAAACCCGAATCATTACTGCCACCATTCTGATGGCAGTGCTATTGCCCATCTTATTTTTATTGCCACCGTTTTATCTCGGTGCTTTTTTCCTACTTGCGCTGGTAGCTGCCGCTTGGGAATGGAGCCGCATGATTGCGCCTGAAGCGAAATTAGCCGCATGGCTCTACGCCGCTTTTTGCTTAGCAATCATTTTATTTTTGTTGGGTATGCAAGCCATCTCATGGCAGTTTTCTTTGCTGATGATGGCTGTCTTATTTTGGTTCTTTCTTGCGCCATTCATTTTGGCAAACGGTATGAATCTCTCCCTGCAGAAATTTAAGCCTTTCTACAGCATTCTCGGACTTATCATTCTTCCAGCGACTTGGTTTGCTTTGGTTTTCTTACGTGAACTGGGTTTGGTATTTTTATTAAGCAGTATGGCCTTGGTCTGGGTGGCTGATATTGGTGCTTATTTCGTTGGCAAGGCATTTGGTAAACATAAACTAGCCGTGCAAATTAGCCCCGGAAAATCGATTGAAGGAGCGCTGGGTGGCTTAGTGCTTTGCTATCTCTATGCATTGTTGTGCGTGGTGTATTTACCGCTTGGGGATACTTTGTTTGGAGCTTGGGCGATTCGGTTTGGTTGGGTTCCCATGTTCTTGATGGTGACGGTATTGGCTGCATTTAGCGTCTTCGGTGATTTATTTGAGTCTCAGTTAAAACGCTTGGCTGGCGTTAAAGACAGCAGTCATTTGCTGCCTGGCCATGGCGGTGTTTTGGATCGTGTTGATGCACTCATTCCAACCATGCCGATTGCTGCGCTGCTTGCCGGGTTTATTTAATGTCGGTCAAGAAAGTTGCCATCCTCGGGTCGACGGGATCAATTGGCGTAAATACTCTAGATGTGATTCGTGCACATCCCGATCGCTTTCAGGTAGTGGCACTCACTGCCGCAAAACAAATTGAACGTTTAGCTGAGCAATGTATTGAGTTCAATCCTGCTATTGCAGTTGTTGCTGACGCTGACGGCGCTGCTCAGCTGAGTCGACTCTTGCAGGAAAAGAAGATATCCACTCAAGTCCTCTATGGACCTGGAGCCTTAGTTAGTGCAGTGACCGAATCTGGATGCGACACCGTGATGGCCGCGATTGTCGGTGCGGCTGGCCTGGTCCCAGCCTTAGCTGCGGCGCAAGCGGGTAAGCGTGTATTGCTAGCTAATAAAGAAGCGCTCGTGATGTCAGGCGATTTATTTATGCAAGCCATGAAAGCCGGTGGAGGTGAGCTATTGCCGATCGATAGTGAGCACAATGCTATTTTCCAATGCCTGCCTGATCGTTTTACCAAAAACCCATTAGATCATTTGGGGGTTGAAGAGCTTTGGTTAACGGCCTCTGGTGGCCCATTTAGAGATATGCCGATAACAGATTTGGCGAACATCACACCGGAGCAAGCCTGCGCGCATCCTAACTGGGTGATGGGTCGAAAGATTTCAGTAGATTCTGCGACGATGATGAATAAGGGCCTTGAGGTGATCGAGGCTTTTTGGTTGTTTGGTTTGCCGCTAAATCAAATTAAGGTATTGATTCATCCGCAGAGCGTGGTGCATTCGATGGTGCGCTATCGTGATGGTTCAGTGCTAGCGCAAATGGGTCAGCCTGACATGCGCACACCCATTGCCTATGGATTGGCATGGCCCGAGCGTATCGATGCTGGCGTAGCGCCATTAAATCTGACGCAGTTAGCTGGACTAAGTTTTTCCGAACCCAATCTCGCTCAATTTCCTTGTTTGAGCTTGGCATTTGCAGCTGCTAAAACGGGCGGCACTGCACCCGCCATACTCAATGCCGCTAATGAAATCGCAGTCGCCGCTTTTTTAGATGAAGGTTTGCCTTATTTAAAGATTGCGGAAGTGGTGGAGCGCACATTAAACGCGGTGCCCTCCGTTTCTGCGGGCTCTCTGGAGACCATTCTTAGTGCAGATACGAAAGCACGTCAGATTGCGAGTGATTTCATTCGCGATATCAGGTGAGAGATCGGTAATTTTGTGCAGGCTTTAATTACTCTTGCTGCATTCTTGGTCACGCTAGGTGTGCTGGTTAGCTTTCATGAGTATGGCCATTTTTTAGCTGCACGTTTGTGTGGCGTTAAAGTCCTTCGCTTTGCCCTGGGATTTGGCAGGCCGCTATTTACTCATCGTGCGAGCAACGGAACCGAATGGGTCCTTGCCTCCATTCCCTTGGGCGGTTATGTGAAATTGCTGGACGGGCGCGATAGTCAGCAATCGATCAGCTCTGCAGATCGCCCAGAATCATTTGATGTAAAGCCGCTTTGGCAGCGGTCCTTGATCGTAGCAGCGGGACCCTTTGCCAATTTCCTGTTGGCGGTGATTTTGTTCTCTGTGATTTATGTCTCGGGTGTGCCTCAGTTGCCTGCTCGACTTCAAGCTCCGCCCGAGCAATCGGTTGCTGCCAAATTAGGCGTAGTAGCAGGTGATCAGGTCATCGGCTGGCAATCTTTGTCATCTGATGAGGGTGGCGCCCCAATCCTTGAGGATTTTGATCCTGTTCCCAGTTGGAATGCCTTGCGCTGGCTATTATTGGATGCCATCACTGGGGAGCAGGGTTTTGCTCTCGAGATGCAAGATGTTTCTGGTGGTCGCCACGTCAAATCATTCAAGCGGGGTGATTTACCGCAAGTAGCGCCAGAATCTGACCCCTTTCAGGCGCTAGGCCTGCTTCCAGTAATCAGCTCACCTTCGGAGTGGAAAGAGCTCAAATTAGGCCCTATAGATGCCCTGGGCTTTGCCAGTCAGCGGGTATTTTTAATTACCAAGGTCTCCCTGCGGCTAATGCTGGGTTTATTTACCGGCAAAACGACCTTAAAGCAGCTTGGCGGACCCTTAAGCATTGCTGATATGGCGGGGAAGTCTGCTCAGGTGGGCTGGCAGCCATTTGTAGCCTTTTTGGCCCTCATGAGTATCAGTATCGGACTCTTGAATTTGGTGCCTCTCCCAATGCTAGATGGGGGTCAGCTCCTGTATGATGCATGGGAGTTGGTTGTTGGCAAGCGAATTTCATTATCGATGCAGGAAAAGCTCCAAAAAGTGGGTTTTTTGCTACTGATATCTCTTTCCTTGTTAGCCTTGTTTAACGATTTGCAACGCTACCTTTCACCTTGAATTTTTTGAACCCTTCTTTTCGCTCTGTAACTCGATTTGTTGCCCAAATCGCCCTGATTATTGCTGCCGGTCTGTGTATAAATGCTCAAGCAGCAGAAACCTTCGTTATCAAAGATATCCGTATTGAGGGTTTGCAGCGGGTTGAGCCAGGCACCGTGTTTAGTTACTTGCCCGTGCAAGTGGGTGATACCTTCACAGAAGAGAAAAGTGCTGAAGCCATCAAAGCTTTGTATAGCACTGGCTTTTTCCGAGATGTGCAGATTCAGGCGCAAGGTAGTGTCTTAATTGTGATTGTTGAAGAGCGTCCCACTATCTCCCGCATTGAATTTACTGGGATGAAAGAGTTTGACCAGGAAGTAGTACGCAAATCCTTAAAAACAGTTGGCGTTGCTGAAGCCCGCTTCTATGACAAGGCCTTAATTGACAAAGCAGAACAAGAGCTCAAGCGCCAATATGTCGGTAAAGGTATGTATGCGGCAGAAGTGGTTGCAACAGTGACCCCTGTTGAGCGTAACCAGGTAGCGATTTATTTCAATATCGATGAAGGTCCTGTAGCGAAGATTCAGGAGATTAATTTCATCGGTGATGCCGTATTCAGCGAGAGCACCCTGAAAAGCCAGATGCAGCTCAAGACCGGTGGATGGCTATCTTGGTATAGCAAAGATAATCTGTATTCCAAGCAAAAACTGACCGCTGACTTAGAGAATATTCGCTCTTACTATCTCAATCGGGGCTATCTTGAATTTGTCATTGAATCTACCCAGGTATCGATTACTCCGGATAAAAAAGGTATTTACTTGACCATCAGTATTCGTGAGGGCAATAAGTTCACGGTGAAAGATGTCCGCTTGGCTGGCGATTTACTAGGCAAAGAGGCCGAACTGATTCAATTGGTAAAACTGAAGCCAGGAGACACTTTCTCCTCTGCTAAGTTAACCGAAAGCACTAAAGCAATTGCAGAAATTCTCGGCTCCTATGGTTATGCCTTTGCAACGATTAATCCCCAGCCAGACATCCGTCGCGACTTAAGTGAAGTGGATTTGACGCTCGTAGTTGATCCAGGTCGTCGTGTTTATGTGCGCCAAGTCAATGTCACTGGAAATGCCAAGACCCGCGATATGGTGATTCGTCGTGAGATGCGTCAGTTTGAAAGTTCATGGTTCGATAGTGAGAAGATTGATTTATCTAAAAAGCGTTTAGGTCGTCTGGGCTACTTTACTGAGACTGATGTTTCTACGCAAGACGTTCCTGGATCCCCCGATCAAGTAGATGTGAATGTTAAGGTGACTGAGAAGCCAACGGGCGCAATTACCTTAGGTGCTGGCTTTTCATCTACTGAGAAGTTGATCCTGTCTGCAGGTATTAACCAGGAAAATGCCTTTGGTACTGGCACAGCGGTAGGTCTGAATTTTTCTCTTGGTAAGATTAATCAAAGTTTGGCCTTATCAAACTACGACCCGTATTTCACGGAAGACGGCATTAGTCGCTACACCGATTTGTACTACCGCTCTTCCAAGCCGCTGTATTACACCGGTGATCCGGACTATCAGATCAAGTCAGTTGGTAGCAATATTAAGTTTGGTGTTCCCTATACCGAAGTGGATCGTGTTTTCTTTGGCTCTGGTTTTGAGGTTTTCCAAATTCAATCTAGTATCAATACGCCAACTCCGTATCTAAATTACATGCAGGACTATGGCATTGCAGCGCCTGGCTATCCTGCGACACTGAATACTTACAACGTTCCAATTACTGTGGGTTGGTCACGCGATGGTCGTGATAGCGCCTTGATTCCATCAACTGGATCATTGCAGCAATTGAATGCTGAAGTGGGTACTCCTTTAGGCAACATGATGTTCTATCGCTTATTTGGGCAATATCAGAAATACCACTCTTTCTCAAAAGGCAATATTTTGTCCTTTAATGGTGAGGTTGGTTATGGTGAGGCCTACGGCAAGTACCCGTTCCCGATTACCAAAAACTACTATGTGGGTGGTATCGGGTCGGTTCGAGGTTATTCTCCAGGCTCTCTTGGACCTACTTATGTCAATACCTATACCGGCTTAAATCAGCCAACCGGTGGACAGTCCAAAATTGTGACTAACGTTGAATATACCGTTCCGGTTCCCGGATCTGGCGTCGATAAAACCTTACGGGTATTTGGTTTCGTAGACGGTGGTAATGTCTATAACGAAAATATCAATCTCGTCTTGCGATATTCTTATGGCTTGGGTTTATCATGGATATCACCACTGGGCCCACTGAAATTTAGTTATGGTATTCCGATCAAATCGTTACCAACAGATAATATTCAGCGTTTGCAGTTCCAAGTGGGTACAGCGTTTTAATTGTTTAAGGAAAGTTTTATGAGGCTCTATCAATCTTCTAAATGGATTCAATACGGCTTAATTGCCGTTTCATCTCTTATTGCTTTGCCACAGGCATTTGCTCAAGAAGCTGGAACTCGGGTTGCGGCTGTTAACGTTGAAAAAGTGTTCAACGAATCGAATATGGCTAAGGCAAGTCAGACTAAGCTGCAAAATGAGTTTATGAAGCGTCAGAATGAAATTCGTGAAAGCGCTCAAAAAATTAAGTCGGCTGCTGAAAAGTTGGATCGTGATTCAGCGGTGATGTCTGAAGCGGATCGTGTACGTCGTCAACGTGAGTTGTCAGACCAAGATCGCGAATTGCAACGCAAGCAACGCGAATACACAGAAGATCTCAATCAGCGTAACTTTGAAGAGCGTGCCAAGATTGCTGAAAAAGCAAACCAAGCCCTCAAGCAAATTGCTGACCAAAGAAAAATTGATGTCATTATTCAAGACCCAGCCTATGCCAATCCAAAGGTTGACGTTACTGATGATGTCATCAAGGCCTTGAACAGTCTCAAGTAAGTTTTATGCCCACCGCCATCGAGCTGGCCGAACAGTTTCAAGTAAGCTTGGTGGGGGATGGCTCCCTCGCGCTTCAGGGCCTCGCTCCTCTCGAGCGGGCCCAGTCTAACCAGATCTCCTTTCTCTCAAATCCGCTGTATCGCCAGCAGGCTAGCGATAGCGCTGCGGGGGGATTGATTGTTAGCCAAGCGGATCTGGATTTTCTTCAGGCAATGCCTAGTGCGGATTCAGCGAAACGCGTTTACTTTGTCTCAAAAAATCCTTATGCTAGCTTTGCCAGAATGGCGCAGTATTTTGCTAAGGCATCTGCACCCATTTATGCTCCCGGCATACATCCAAGCGCAGCAATAGATCCCACTGTAAATATTCCTGCTTCATGCCATATCGGACCATTTGTACAAATCGGCCCTGGCGTTAAGTTGGGTGAGCGCGTTACATTACTAGGCAATATTTTTGTAGCAAGAAATTCCACCATTGGCAGTGACACTTTGATTTACCCCAATGCCTCTATTTATTCAGAGACCACGATTGGTGAGCGTTGCATCATTCATAGTGGCGCGGTGATTGGTGCCGATGGTTTTGGCTTTGCCCCTGATTTTTCCGCTACGGGCGGTGAGTGGGTCAAGATTCCGCAAACTGGGGCTGTAGTGATTGGCAATGATGTGGAAATTGGCGCATCAAGCACGATTGATCGTGGCGCGATGAGCGACACCATCATTGGCGCAGGCACGAAAATTGATAATCAAGTACAAATTGCGCATAACGTAGTGATTGGTAACTGTTGCGTTATTGCGGGTTGTGCAGCTATTTCAGGAAGCACCAAGATTGGTAACTTCTGCATCATTGGTGGCGCAGCGAATTTTGCTGGACATCTCACGATTGCTGATAGAACTACAGTTTCTGGTAATACCTCGATAATCCGCTCCATTACTGAGCCAGGCCAGCATTACACAGGCGTTTATCCCTCAATGCTACATAGCGCTTGGGAGAAAAATGCAGCTATCCTGCGGGGTCTCGATAAAATACGCCAACGCTTGCGTTTATTGGATAAATCCAAAAACTCCTAGTCTTAAAATAATAGAATCCAAATCCTTAGTAACTCAAATAAGCAGGTAAACCATGAGCAAACCCATCGCCATCGACATTAATAAGATTTTGAAATTATTGCCGCATCGCTATCCTTTTTTATTGGTTGATCGCGTATTAGAGCTTGAGCCGCGTAAAAGCATTACTGCGCTCAAAAACGTCACAATGAATGAGCCATTCTTTCAGGGCCATTTTCCGGATTTTCCAGTCATGCCTGGTGTCTTGATTATTGAAGCGCTAGCTCAAACGGCTGCTTTATTGACGTTCTCGGAAGAGCGTGCGGAAGATGCTGTTTACTACTTTGCTGGCATTGATGGTGCTCGCTTTAAGAAGCCGGTATTGCCGGGAGATCAACTTATCATGACTGCAAAGTTGGAGCGTGAGCGCGCTGGCATCTACAAGTTCCAAGTACAAGCGACAGTTGATGGAGAGCTTGCAGCTGAAGCCAATATCACTTGTGCCGTTCGTACGAAAGGCGTGTAATGACTCGGATTCATGCATCCGCAGTAGTTGATAGCAAGGCCGAAATCGCTAGCGATGTTGAGATTGGCCCTTATTCAGTTATCGGGCCAAATGTCAAAATCGGCGCTGGTACTAAGATAGGCTCTCATACCGTGATTGAGGGTTACACCACCATCGGTAAAGAAAATACCTTTGCGCACTTTGCAGCTATCGGTGGAGCACCACAGGATATGAAATACCGTGGCGAACCTACCCAATTGATTATTGGCGATCGCAATACGATCCGTGAGTTCACGACCATTCATACGGGGACCTCTCAAGATGAGGGCATTACCCGTATTGGTAATGACAATTGGATTATGGCTTATGTGCATATTGCACATGATTGCCAGATTGGTAACAACACGATTTTCTCAAGCAATGCACAAATTGCTGGTCACGTTCAAGTGAATGATTGGGCAATAATGGGTGGCATGTCTGGCGTACATCAGTTTGTGCGCATTGGTCAGCACGCTATGCTTGGTGGGGCCTCTGCTTTAGTGCAAGATATTCCACCGTTTGTGATTGCTGCTGGTGATAAAGCTTCTCCACATGGTATTAATGTGGAAGGCCTTAAACGTCGGGGTTTTTCAAGCGAGACTATTTCTGCATTGCGTCAGGCATACAAGGTTCTTTACAAAGATGGTCTGAGCTTTGAAGAGGCTAAGGTGGAGATTCAGAAGATGGTGATCGCTAGCGCTTCAGATGTTGCTACCGCGGAAAAGCTCGCTGAGTTCCATGACTTTATTGCCGCCTCTACGCGCGGCATCATTCGATAAAGTAAGCCTAGTGTCTAAACTCGCTTGTGTTGCCGGAGAGCCTTCGGGCGATCTACTGGCTGCACCAGCACTGAGTGCCTTAAAGCAGATCCCCGACACATCCAATTTGGAGGTTTACGGTATTGGAGGCCCACGCATGCAGGCTGAAGGCTTGCGATCTGATTGGCCGATGGAGACCTTGAGTGTCCGTGGTTATGTTGAGGCAATCAAACAGCTACCTGCCATTCTGAAACTCCGTAAAGAGTTAATCGCCAATCTTCTGGGCGAAGGTCGCCCCGATGTTTATCTCGGGATAGACGCACCGGATTTCAATTTAGGAGTGGAGCTGGCCTTGCGTAAAGCAGGCATTCCAACTTTACATTTCGTCTCCCCATCTATTTGGGCGTGGAGAGCTGGGCGCATTACCAAGATTAAGCAAGCTGTCGAAAGAATGCTGTGCATCTTTCCATTTGAAACCGAGATTTATGAGCGAGCAGGTATCAGTGCGACTTACGTTGGGCACCCACTAGCAAGTGAGATTCCTCTAGAGCCAAACCCAGCGTCTGCCAAACAAAGAATCGAAATAATCTTAAATTTACCTAGCAACGCATTAAATGGAATTGTTGTTTCTGTATTGCCTGGTAGCCGCGGCTCAGAAATTGAACTCATTGCCCCTATCTTTTTCGAGACGATGACCGAACTTGCGAAGCGTATGCAGGGGCAGGTACTGCACTTTGTGATTCCGGTGGCAACGCCACGTTTGCGTGCGCCGCTTGAAGCCTTGCTCAATAAAACTCTAGAGCAAAATCCAGATCTTGATATTCATTTGATTGATGGTGAGGCTGATGCCGTTTTGGAGGCTGCTGATGTAGTGTTGATCGCCAGCGGTACGGCTGCTCTACAAGCTGCGCTTTGGAAAAAACCGATGGTCATTTCCTATAAAGTGCCTTGGCTCACTGCTCAGATTATGAAGCGCCAAGGTTATCTTCCTTATGTCGGCCTGCCGAATATTCTATGCGGTGAATTTGTTGTCCCGGAGCTTTTGCAGGATGATGCTACTCCGAGTAAATTGGCAGACGCCTTGTTGGATTGGTTAAATCATCCCAATAAAGTCAATCAACTCAAAACCCGTTTTGCACAGATGCATGAGACCTTACGCAGACCAACGGGCTTGCTGGTGGCGCAGGCTGTTGCACAAACTATTGCTGCTGGTAAAAATCGGATTAGTGCGTGAGTGTGATTTGGATCTGCGGTGTCGATGAAGCAGGGCGTGGCCCTTTGGCGGGAGCGGTGGTCGCTGGTGCAGTTGTACTTGATCCAGAGAACCCCATCACCGGATTAAAGGATTCCAAGAAATTATCTGCCGCAAGACGTGAGTTTTTGTTCGGGGAAATTCAATTAAAGGCAAAAGCATGGGGGCTCGGTGAAGCCAGTCCTGCAGAGATAGATCAGATTAATATTTTGCAAGCAACGATGCTGGCAATGCGCCGAGCGATTGAAGATTTGACTACCCGTTTAGGCGGCTGGCCGGAGAAGGCTTTAATCGATGGTAATCGCTGCCCAGAGTTGCCGATTGCCGCAGAAGCCATTGTCAAAGGGGATGCCAAGGAGCCCGCTATCTCGGCGGCCTCGATTTTGGCTAAAGTAACGCGCGATCGTCAAATGATGGCTTTGCACGAGATACATCCTCAGTATGGCTTTGCTCAACATATGGGTTATCCAACGGAAGCGCATTTTGCCGCCTTAAAAGAGTTTGGAGCATGTTCAGAGCATCGTCGTAGCTTCTCGCCTGTTCGCAATGTTTTAGCCCTTCATAGTCGATAATCCAAGCTATGAAAATTGAATTTATTAGCTCAAAAGACAATTCCTTGTTTAGGGAGGTTCGTCAATTGCAAGCCACTGGCCCTAAAGGCCAAAAGGCAAGATTTGCTTGCGGCCAGGCTTTGCTAGAAGGCATTCATTTGGTTCAAACCTGGGTAGGTGATCCAGCGCTCAAAACCTTAATTACCTCAGAGCTGGGATTGCAAAATCCAGAGATTGCCCAAGCCGTCTATGACCATGTAGAAATTTGTCCCGAGACGCGCGTGTATCAATTGGATAAAGGCCTATGGGATTTGCTGAGTGATTTGGTGAATGCTCCACAAATTGCGGGATTATTGGATCTTCCTCAAACTGCTTTAAATCCACAAAAGTCGGTTGCGACGATTTCTGGCGATGTGATTATTTTGGATCGCATACAAGATGCAGGTAACGTTGGCTCGATTTTGCGCACTGCAGCAGCAGCTGGCTTTACTCAGGTCGTTGCACTTACGGGTTGCGCCCACTTGTGGTCAAGCAAGGTATTGCGCGCTGGTATGGGCGCTCACCGATTGCTGGATCTTTATGAAGGCTGGTCAACACAGCAAGTGTTAAGCGCTGTGACCGCACCTTTACTAGCCGCTACTGCTGATGGTGAGTTAGAGCTCTTCAATATGCCTAAGGTATTGATTCATCCGGTTGCCTGGGTAATGGGAAGTGAAGGCCAAGGCGTCTCTGAAGATCTGATGGCCCAAGCTAAAGGCGTTTCTATACCGATTGATCCAAGAGTTGAATCCCTGAATGTTTCCACGGCAGCGGCGATCTGCCTGTTTGAAGCTGTGCGCGTTAGACGCAGTTAACTGATTACTGAAGTAGTATTGCTAACACCATATTTTTTTAGGATTGAATGAGCTTCCAATACGACAAAAGATTCTTAATATCTGGACTCATTATGTTGGTTCTTGGGCTTGTAGCGCCAATTTACTCGCCGTATGCACTAGCCAAAATAGGCCTCTTGCAGGCTCACTTAATTGGAGCAGTACAAGCTTTAGTATTCTTTTCTTTTGCTTGGATGTGGCCCCAGTTATCTCTCCCCAAATTTACCAAGGCTATTGCTACCTTTTGCCTCTATGTCTCCCTATGGGCTAATTGGATAGGCACTTTATTTGTCGGCATTTTTGGTGCCGGAAAAGAGCAATACATTGTTAATCAAGATCTGGTTCCAGGCGCTACAGGTTTTTGGAACATGGCAACCTTATTGCTGATTAATCTATCTCAGTTGGCTGTATTGGCGGTGATATTGGCCATCATTGGTTTTCTGGGTTGGGCTTGGACAAGCAAAAAAGAGCGAGCTACCAACTTCATTGCATTGATGCTGCTGATAGCGCTATTGGTAATTAGCCTCTTCCAAACCTTTAATCCAGAATTTTCAAACGGATAAAGAAGGTCTTTAACCTAAGATTGTTTTATCTGACTTAATGGACTGCAAGACTGTGGTCGCAATTTCTTCAATGGATTTGCTAGTAGTGACTACCCATGGGATCGACGCTTTCTTCATCATGGCAGTGGCTTCATTAATTTCATAGCGGCAGTTTTCTAACTTCGCGTAGTTACTCCCTGGGCGCCGCTCATTGCGAATCTCTGATAGTCGCTCAGCATCAATCATGAGGCCAAATATCTTATTGCGATACGGAACCAAATCCTTAGGTAATTGACCGCGCTCAAAATCCTCCGGAATGAGAGGGTAGTTCGCTGCCTTCATACCGTATTGCATCGCCAAGTAAAGACTGGTTGGCGTTTTGCCAACGCGGGAGATGCCCACCAAGATGACATCTGCTTCAGCCAAATTTTTGTTGGACTGACCATCATCATGAGCTAGGGAGTAATTAATGGCCTCAATGCGGTTTTTGTAGGCCTCTGTGTCAGCATTGTGATGGAGGCGATTCATGGCATGGGTTGATTTAACCCCAAGAGCTTGTTCTAAAGGGGCTACGAAAGTCTGAAACATATCCAAAATAAGGCCATTAGCCTTACCGACAATCTGGTTCAGTTCGGGATTCACCAAAGTGGTGAAAACGATCGGTTGAACTTCATATTTGGAGGCCGCTTGATTGATGGTAGAAACGGCATCATGGGCTTTTTCAATACTATCCACAAAAGGCACTCGAATGTGCTTAAAAGTGGCCTCAAATTGCGCCAAAATCGACTGGCTGAAGTTCTCGGCTGTAATTCCGGTGCCGTCAGAAACGATAAAAACAATGCGGGTTTGGGTAGACATGAGATTGGCCTAAAAGTCGTGGTCAGCACTACAATATGCAGTTAATGAAGTATGCCGTATTTTATTCGGCCGCTCGACCAGTTTCCTTATCTTTAGAGAGTATTTTATGTCCAACCAACAGCAACAAAGTAGCGATGTAACAAACGCCTATGTTTTGCCTTTTGAGCAACTCCGCATGACTGACGTAGAGTCAGTTGGCGGTAAAAATGCCTCATTAGGCGAAATGATTTCTCAGTTGTCTTCCACTGGTGTTCGTGTACCTACTGGATTTGCAACCACCTCATTGGCATTTCGTGATTTCTTAGAGCACAACAATCTGACTGAGCGCATTCAGAAGCGTTTAGAAAATCTCAATATTGATGATGTGCGCGCGCTGGCTGAAGCTGGTAAAGAGATTCGTGGCTGGATTGAGACTGCACCATTCCAGGCGCGTCTTGATGAAGAGATTTGTACTGCATTTAAGAAGTTAGATGATTCCGGCAAAGGTTCATTTGCAGTGCGCTCTTCTGCAACGGCAGAAGACTTGCCTGACGCTTCATTTGCAGGGCAACAAGAAACTTTCTTGAACGTTGAAGGTATTGATGACGTTTTGCTGAAGATTCGTGAAGTATTTGCCTCTTTGTATAACGACCGTGCGATTTCTTATCGCGTTCACAAAGGCTTTGCTCATGCTGAAGTGGCCTTATCCGCTGGTATTCAGCGCATGGTGCGTTCTGACCTGGGCGCTGCTGGTGTGATGTTTACTTTGGATACGGAGTCTGGCTTTGAAGATGTCGTATTTATTACTTCAAGCTATGGCTTGGGTGAGACGGTAGTGCAGGGTGCAGTGAATCCAGATGAGTTCTATGTTTTCAAAACTACTTTGGCGCAAGATAAGAAGGCGATTATTCGTCGCTCTTTAGGCTCCAAGTTGATTCAGATGCAATTTGCGCCAGTTGGCTCTGCTGAGAAGGTGGTAACTGTTGATGTGGCCCCAGAAAAGCGCAATCGTTTTTCATTGGAAGATGCTGACATTACAGAATTAGCAAAATACGCTGTGATTATTGAAAAGCACTACGGTCGTCCAATGGATATCGAGTGGGGCAAGGATGGTCAAGATGGTCGCATCTACATCCTGCAAGCACGTCCAGAAACAGTAAAGAGCCAAGCTGCTGGCCAAGTGGAGATGCGCTATAAATTGAAGGGCACTTCTAAAGTTCTCGCCAAAGGTCGTGCAATTGGTCAAAAGATTGGTGCAGGTCCGGTTCGTGTGATTCGTGATCCGAGCGAGATGGATCGCGTCCAGCCTGGTGATGTATTGGTGGCTGATATGACCGACCCGAACTGGGAGCCCGTGATGAAGCGCGCTTCTGCAATTGTGACTAATCGTGGTGGTCGTACTTGCCACGCTGCGATTATTGCGCGTGAGTTAGGTGTTCCTGCGGTAGTGGGTTGCGGCGATGCGACTGAGCATTTGCAAGACGGCATGATGGTTACCGTTTCTTGTGCAGAAGGCGATGAAGGTCATATCTACGATGGCTTGATTGAGACTGAAGTGACTGAAGTTTCTCGTGGTGTATTGCCGGAGATTCCAGTGAAGATCACCATGAATATTGGCAATCCTCAGCTGGCCTTTGATTTCTGTCAAATCCCGAATGCCGGTGTTGGTTTAGCTCGTCTTGAGTTCATTATTAATAACTACATTGGCGTGCATCCACGTGCTGTATTGGAATATCCAAACATCGATTCTGATCTCAAGCGTGCGGTAGAGAGCGTTGCTCGTGGCTATGCAAGCCCCCGTCAGTTCTACGAAGATAAATTGGTCGAAGGCGTTGCAACGATTGCTGCTGCGTTCTATCCAAAACCAGTCATCGTACGTTTGTCAGACTTTAAGTCAAACGAATATAAGAAGCTCATCGGCGGTTCACGCTATGAACCAGATGAAGAAAACCCAATGTTGGGTTTCCGTGGCGCATCCCGTTACGTATCAGCAGATTTTGGTGAAGCATTTGCCTTAGAGTGCGCAGCTATGAAGCGTGTTCGCGAAGATATGGGTCTAGATAACGTAGAGATCATGGTGCCATTCGTGCGTACGATTAATCAGGCCAAGCGCGTGATTGAGATGATGGCGAACTTGGGCCTCAAGCGTGGTGAAAATGGCTTGCGCCTGATCATGATGTGCGAGATTCCATCAAATGCGATTTTGGCCGATCAATTCCTCGAGCATTTCGATGGATTCTCAATTGGCTCAAACGATATGACTCAGTTAACACTGGGTCTGGATCGTGATTCCGGCATGGAGTTGCTAGCCATTGACTTTGATGAGCGTGACCCTGCAGTGGAGTTCATGATTGCTCGTGCTATTGAGGCTTGCCGTAAGCAAAACAAGTATGTTGGTATTTGCGGTCAAGGCCCTTCAGATCACCCAGACTTTGCGCGTTGGTTAGTTGCCAAGGGTATTACCTCAATCTCACTTAATCCAGATAGCGTAGTAGCTACTTGGGAAATGTTGGGTAAAAACGAAGCCTAATGCATGCTGGCGGTATGCCAGCAAAGCTTGGTAGATGCAAAAAAGGCCTAGATTTGATCTAGGCCTTTTGCTTTGTGGGAGCTCGCTGAATTAGCGCTTAGCCTTTAAAGTTACCTTTTTCTTTGGGATCGTTTTGCTTACAGTTTTGGTGGGTGTAGCCACCTTCTTCACTGCTTTGCTGGCGCGATAAATCGGCACAGCACCCATCTTCTTGGCGGGGGAGGTAATAGATTTGGATGGTGTTTCTCCTGACCAGCTTGGCTCCGCAATTGAGTTAAACGCAGCACGTAATTTTTCGCCCCAGAGTTGATGAATCATCTGAAAGTAGGGATTGGATTCATCCATGGTGACTAGTTTGCTGGCTTGCAAAGAGTTCTTTTCGTAGACGAGTAAATCTAGTGGTAGGCCAACAGAAATATTGCTATTCAGAGTGGAGTCCATTGAAATCAATGCGCACTTCGTTGCCAAATTGAGGGGGGTATCAAAGCTAATCACCCTATCTAAGATCGGCTTTCCATATTTGGATTCACCTATTTGGAAATAACAAGTTTCTGGTGTAGCTTCAATAAAGTTGCCGGCTGAATAAATATTAAAGAGCCTTGGGCGTTCGCCCTTCACTTGACCGCCAAAGATCAGGTTGCAATTGAAATCAATCCCTGCTTTTTCTAGTGCCTTGTGATCTCTGTCATAAACCTGTTTAATGGCGTCTCCAATAACTACGGCTGCATCATGGGTGCTTTCCACATTCCACAGATTCTTTCCGTTGAGGAGTTGGCCCTGTAATAGGATTTCTTTAACGGCTTGAGTAATAGCAAGATTGCCGGCACTCATTAAGGTAAAAAAACGATCTTTATCTTTTTGAAATAAAGACATCTTTCTAAAGGTGCCAATTTGATCTACGCCCGCATTGGTGCGTGTGTCTGATAAAAAAACTAAACCATCTTTTAGGCAAAGCCCAACGCAATACGTCATCCTGCAACCCCTTTAATTATTCCTTGGAATTATCTCTTACTTGGCTTGAGTGGGGCGCTTTAGTTCAGTTGGGTGATGGATATATTAGCGCTCAGTTCTTCACCTCCGCCGCCTGAGCGGACGCCTTTAACGGGGGCTGCTGAGTAATAATCTCTACCAATAGCGAGGCGAATATGCCGAGCATCCGTAAAGCAGGCGTTGGTGATGTCGACGCTAAGCCAGAGCTTTTTATCAATGTCAGCGCAGAAATCAATCCAGGCATGGCTGGCTAAGTTTGGCGAGTCTTCAGCGAAGAAATAACCACTAACGTAACGTACCGGAATACCTGAGGCGCGACACAAGCCGAGCATGATGTGTGCATGATCTTGGCAGACGCCGGATTTCATGGCAAAAGACTGGGCTGCAGTGGTGGCAAAGTTGGTCTGTCCGGGGAAGTACAGGATGGCGCTTTGCACTGCTGCAGCTAATGCCATGACTTCATCGACAGAGTTTTTCTTGGGCAGAGATTCAGAGAAAAATTCCAGCATTTCTGGTGTGGGTTCCGTCAAATTCGTTTGTTGTAGCAGGTGGTAGGGAGACACCGCTTTAGGCGCATCGATAAATTCATAGGCATCTTGCGTATGGACTTCACCTTCAGCCTCAATCATCATCGAGGTATAGGAGGTTTCTTGTGCAAAAACGCTACAGAGATTTCCGAAGGCATCATAAGAGGTGCTTGCCTTGATGGGGGTGCTCACTTTCCATTTATCAATTGTTTGACCGGCTACATCAGATGGTGTGAGGCGCAACTCTTGAATAGAGTAACGTACTGGCGTTTCATAGCGATATTCTGTACGGTGACGAATCTTGAGGTGCATGGCGATCTTTAGGCTACTGCCAATGGAATAAGGTAGGCATTACTGAATTCATCAGCAATGTGATTAATGCGCTCTAAAAATTCTTCAATGAACTCTTCCAGGCCTTGAGAGAAAACCTCATCAATGTCTGAGTAATCTAAGTTTGCTTTGAGCTTTCCAAGTAGTCGTTCGATTTCCTTGGATTGTTGATTCTTCACTTCTGAAATCAATGGAATCAGTTCATTCACGCAACTAACCAGGGAGCGAGGCATTTGCTTATTAAAAATCAAGAGTTGTGCCACTTGCTTTGGAGTAACCTGGTCAGAGTAGATTTGGCGATAGATTTCAAAAGCAGATACTGAGCGAAGTAGGGCGGCCCAATGGTAGAAGTCAAAGAAATCGCCGTCTGCACCATCGGCTTCAACTTTTTTATCTGTGCGCAATACTTTCAGAGTTGCTTGGTCTTCATACTTTGTTTCTAAAATACGAGCAGTGTTATCGGCCCGCTCTAAAAGTGTGCCCACATTCATGAAGTAAAAAGCTTCATTCTTGAGCATGGTGCCGTGCATTACGCCCCTGAACAAATGACAGCGATGTTTTACCCACTCCAGTAGTCGGCTCGGGTCTGCTTGATTTCTCGCTTCGAGAATGCGCTGTAATTCTAGCCAAGTCGTATTTTGGGTTTCCCATGCTTCCGAGGTAATTCTTCCACGAATGACACGTGCATTTTCACGGGCAGCAAATAAGCAGGACACAATGCTGGACGGATTGCTGGTTTCATAAATCATGAAATCCAAAACATTTTCACGAGTGACTACATCGTATTTCTCTAGGAAGGATTCTTCTAGCTTGGAGATCGTGAGCAACTTCTTCCAACTCTGCTCCAGAAATTCTGCGGGCTGAGGTAATAGGGAGGTCTGATGATTGACGTCCAGCATGCGGGCAGTATTTTCTGCACGCTCTGTGTAGCGGGCCATCCAGTACAGGCAATCGGCGGTACGGCTCAACATATTTACTTATCCCTTTATTCTTCTAGCACCCAAGTGTCTTTAGTGCCGCCACCTTGAGAGGAGTTCACTACTAAAGAGCCTTCTTTAAGAGCAACGCGGGTGAGTCCACCTGGAACCATCTTGATCGTCTTGCCTGAGAGCACAAAAGGACGCAAATCAATATGGCGTGGCGCAACACCGGACTCAACAAAAGTTGGGCAGGTGGAAAGCGCGAGCGTTGGTTGGGCAATATATTTATCCGGATTGGCAATCAGATGCCCGCGGAATTCCTCAATCTCTGCCTTGCTGGCTGCTGGACCGACCAGCATGCCATAGCCACCGGCACCATGCGTCAACTTCACAACGAGCTTGTCTAAGTTCGCTAAGGTGTAAGCGAGATCATCCGGCTTGCGGCACTGGTAGGTCGGTACGTTATTCAGAATGGGTTTCTCACCGAGATAGAACTCGATCATGTCTGGAACGTACGGGTAGATGGATTTGTCATCCGCAATGCCGGTACCAATCGCATTGGCCAAAGTGACGTTACCAGCGCGATGTGCAGCGAGTAATCCAGCAACTCCTAATGTTGAATCAGAGCGGAAGGCGAGGGGATCTAAGAAGTCATCATCTACGCGGCGATAAATCACATCAACACGTTCAGGCCCTTGAGTCGTGCGCATAAATACTTGCTCGTTCTTCACAAACAAATCTTTGCCTTCTACCAACTCCACACCCATTTGTTGTGCGAGATAGCTGTGCTCAAAATAAGCTGAGTTGTACATGCCCGGGGTTAACACGACGACATTCGGTTTTTTAACATCATCAGGTTTAACTGACTTCAAGCACTCCAGCAGAAAATCGGGATAGTGCTCAACTGGGGCAACGCGATATTTTTGGAAAAGGTCGGGGAAGAGGCGCATCATCATCTTGCGGTCTTCAACCATATAAGAGACGCCAGAGGGTACGCGCAAGTTATCTTCTAAGACGTAGAACTCGCCTTCACCAGCACGCACAATATCAATACCGGCTATTTGAGCGTAGATGTCTCGTGGCACATTGACATTGCGCATCTCAGGGCGGTATTGCGCGTTGTTATAGATTTGCTCGGCAGGGATAATTCCCGCTTTGATAATTTCTTCTTCGTGATAGACGTCATAGAGAAAGCGATTGAGTGCTTTAACCCGTTGACGCAATCCAGCTTCTAGCTGCTCCCATTCTTTGGCGGTAAAGATTCGGGGCACTTGATCGAATGGAATGGTTCTCTCGGATCCGAGGTCATCCCCATAGACGGCGAAGGTAATGCCGACTCGTCGGAAGATGAGGTCAGCTTCAGCGCGTTTGAGACCCATGAGGGTGTCACTCTGCTGCTTAAGCCAGTTATGAAAAACTTGGTAATGGGGACGCGCTTTTCCGCTGGCGTCGAGCATTTCGTCAAAAGGCAATTTCATAGTTACAAACTAATGCCTTTGATTGGATAAGAAATCTGAAGATGAGGCAGCTTGGTGCCTTAATGCACTTAATTGGTGCAAGAATGCTTAGCTTTGACTGCTGTAGGGCTATTCACCCCAAGTCCCAGCATACACCGATTGTTTTGCCCAATTAGGCGTTGAGATCGCCCCTAGCAATTCGTCCTTTTTGGACTTCCCATTCACGCTCTTTAGTTGCTGCGCGTTTATCGTGCTGTTTCTTGCCTCGAGCTAGACCGATCTCACACTTCACATTTCCCTTGGAAAAATGCAAATTGAGGGGAACTAGGGTGTAGCCCTTTTGCTCAACTTTGCCAATGAGTTTTTTAATCTCAATCGCATTGAGTAGGAGTTTGCGGGTACGTGTGCTGTCTGGCACGATATGGGTGGACGCTGAGAGAAGGGGGGTGATGTGACAACCGATCAGGAATAGCTCCGCCCGACGGATGACAACATACGCTTCTTTGACGTGCACTCGACCGGCGCGGATGGCTTTTACTTCCCAGCCTTCCAGAACCAGCCCTGCCTCGAACCGTTCCTCGATAAAATAATCGAAGAAGGCTTTTTTGTTATCGACGATACTCATATTTATTTAGCTTCTCAAGATCGATTATGGCAGACGTCTACAAGACCGTTTTAATTGGCCAATCAGCCGAACGTATGTATGGCTTAGTAACTGACGTTGCGCGCTACCCAGAGTTCCTTCCCTGGTGTGGCGGAGTGGAAATTTTTGAGCAAACCGAGACTGTTTTGGATGCCAAAATCAATATCCACTTCAAGGGTATTAATCAGTATTTTCATACCCGCAACATCAATCACCGCCCTGAAACCATCGATATGGTCTTTGTAGACGGCCCTTTTAAGCATTTTTCTGGGCAGTGGAACTTCATTCCCCTGAAGGAAGATGCCTGCAAGGTGGAATTTAAGCTCCACTGGGAGTTTAAAAGTGCCATTCTAGATAAGCTCATCGGCCCAGTGTTCGGTCATATTGCCGGCACCTTTGTTGACTGCTTTGTAAAGCGAGCAGAAGACCTTGATGGGCAGTAAGTCCATGACCACCTTGAATCTCCTGATATGTGATGCTAGGCAAGGTGAGCCAAAGTTAAGCCATTTCACATTGGAGTTAGCGCCACATGAGAGTCCTACGGTTGGTTTAGCCCTTCAAAAGACTGGAATCGCAATAGCTTCTGATGACCCAGTCCTGTCTAGGAAAGGTTGTTTTGGCGTCTTTGGCAAGCGCAAGGACTGGGACAGCCCTATTTACGAGGGCGATCGCCTGGAGCTGTATTCACCGCTCCTGGTAGACCCCAAGGCCGTGCGACGAAAGAAGGCGAATCAGAACCAGGATGCCAAATTCCAGGCTGCCGCAGCTAAAAGAAAGGCTAGGAGGCTATAATCGGTTTTTGCGACTAGGGGTTTTGCATGCGACTCATTCAAAAAGCACTCACTTTTGACGATGTGCTCCTTGTACCGGCTTATTCTTCGGTACTCCCTCGAGATGCCAGCTTGGCAAGTAAGTTAACTCGAGATATTTCACTCAATACACCATTGGTGTCCGCTGCTATGGATACTGTGACCGAAGGTCGATTGGCAATTGCCATGGCCAGCGAAGGTGGTATTGGTATTGTTCATAAAAATCTCAAGCCCGCCGAACAGGCTAGGGAAGTAGCCAAGGTCAAACGTTACGAATCCGGTATTTTGCGTGACCCCATTACGGTGAGTCCCGATGTCACACTACGTCAAGTCATTCAACTATCTCGTGAACATGGTTTCTCTGGTTTTCCTGTTCTCACCGGTAAAGAAGTGGTGGGCATTATTACCAACCGCGACTTGCGCTTCGAAGAAGATTTGGATGCGCCAGTAAAAACCAAAATGACTCCACGCGAGCGTTTAATTACCGTTAAAGAAGGCTGCTCCTTAGAAGAAGCAAAGCGCTTGATGAGTCATCACCGCTTGGAGCGTGTACTGGTAGTTAATGATAAGTTTGAATTGCGTGGCCTCATTACTGTTAAAGATATTTTGAAAGCCACTGAGCATCCAAATGCCTGCAAAGATAGTGAAGGTAAGTTGCGCGTTGGCGCGGCAGTAGGCGTTGGCCCTGATAACGATGAGCGTATTGAGCTTTTAGTTCGTGCTGGCGTTGATGTCATCGTGGTCGATACTGCTCACGGCCATAGTCAAGGCGTATTAGACCGCGTTAAATGGGTCAAGAAAAACTATCCCCATGTTCAAGTGATTGGTGGCAATATTGCCACTGGTGATGCGGCTAGAGCATTGGCTGACCATGGCGCTGATGGCGTTAAGGTGGGTATTGGCCCAGGCTCTATTTGTACAACCCGAATTGTTGCGGGTGTAGGTGTTCCCCAGATTAGCGCGATTGTGAATGTGGCTGCTGCACTCAAAGGCACAGGTATTCCGTTAATTGCTGATGGTGGCGTTCGTTACTCAGGTGACGTGGCAAAAGCCTTGGCTGCTGGCGCAAGTTCTGTGATGATGGGTGGTATGTTTGCTGGTACTGAAGAAGCGCCCGGCGAAGTATTCTTATATCAAGGGCGTTCATACAAGAGCTATCGTGGCATGGGTTCTTTGGGCGCGATGGCAGATGGTTCTGCGGATCGTTATTTCCAGAGCGATATTGTTGCCAATGCAGAAAAGCTCGTGCCTGAGGGTATCGAAGGTCAAGTGCCATACAAAGGTAGCGTACTTGCCATCTTGCATCAACTGACTGGTGGTATTCGTTCTTCAATGGGCTACTTAGGTTGCAAGACGATTGATGAACTTCATGAGAAAGCGAATTTTGTGGAAATCACTTCAGCGGGTGTGCGTGAGTCGCATGTTCATGATGTGAAGATCACGAAGGAAGCCCCGAATTACCATATTGATTAACAAGTAAATAAAAGCTGAAATTAAGGCTGAATTAAAGACTGATTCTTTCGTGCACGACAAAATACTGATTCTCGACTTTGGTTCCCAAGTCACCCAATTGATTGCTAGGCGCGTGCGTGATGCTCGCGTCTATTCTGAAATCCATTCTTACGATTGCGATCCAGAATTTATTCGTAAATTTATTCAAGAGCAGGGTGGCAAAGGAATCATTCTTTCTGGTGGGCCAAGCTCTGTAACGGAAGAAGGTAGTCCTCGTGCACCTCAAATCGTTTTTGAATTAGGTGTTCCTGTTCTTGGTATTTGCTATGGCATGCAAACCATGGCAACCCAATTGGGTGGCGCCGTTGCTTCTGCTGAATCCTTGGGTAAAGCCCGTGAGTTTGGTTATTCAGAAGTGCGTGCCCATGGCCATACTAATTTGCTTAAAGGCATTCAGGACTTCTCCACTAGCGAAGGCCATGGCATTCTGAAAGTATGGATGAGTCATGGCGATTCAGTAACAACACTGCCACCATCCTTCAAGATGATGGCTTCAACGGAGTCTTGCCCGATTGCGGGTATGGCTGATGAAGAGCGTCAGTTCTATGCATTTCAGTTCCATCCTGAAGTAACCCACACCATACAAGGCGAGGCCATCATAGGCCGCTTTGTGCACGAGATCTGCGCTTGCAAACCAGACTGGGTCATGGGTGATTACATTAGTGAGGCTGTCGAAAATATTCGCAAGCTAGTCGGCGATGAAGAGGTCATCCTTGGTTTATCGGGTGGCGTTGACTCTAGTGTTGCCGCAGCATTAATTCATCGTGCGATTGGCGATCAACTTACCTGCGTTTTTGTGGATCATGGTTTACTTCGTTTGAACGAAGGCGACATGGTGATGGAAATGTTTGCACGCAACCTGGGTGTCAAAGTCATTCGTGTGGATGCTGCTCAAAAGTTTATGTCTGAGCTAGCAGGAGTTGCTGATCCAGAAGCCAAACGCAAAATTATTGGTAAAGAATTCGTTGAGATTTTCCAGACTGAGTCAGGCAAGATTGAGAATGCCAAGTGGCTTGCTCAGGGCACTATTTATCCAGACGTAATCGAGTCTGCTGGTAAAGGTAAAAAGGGCGCGCATACGATTAAGAGTCACCATAACGTGGGTGGTTTGCCTGAAGATATGCATCTCAAGCTACTTGAGCCCTTGCGTGAGCTGTTTAAAGATGAAGTGCGTGAACTTGGCGTTGCCTTGGGGTTACCACGTGAGATGGTATATCGCCATCCGTTCCCAGGACCCGGTCTTGGTGTTCGCATCTTGGGTGAGGTTAAAGCCGAATTCGCTAGTCTTTTACAACGTGCTGATGCCATCTTCATTGAAGAGCTACGCAACACGATTGATGAAGCCAGTCAAAAATCTTGGTATGACCTCACTAGCCAGGCCTTTGCCGTATTCTTGCCAGTCAAGTCTGTTGGTGTGATGGGCGATGGTAGGACCTATGAATATGTTGTCGCCTTGAGAGCGGTTCAAACGCAGGATTTTATGACTGCGCACTGGGCCCATTTGCCACATGAATTACTCGGCAAGGTATCGAATCGCATCATTAATGAAGTGCGCGGTATCAATCGCGTGGTCTATGACATCAGCGGAAAACCTCCGGCAACTATTGAGTGGGAGTGAAAACACGCTTGTAAGTCCTTGATTTATATGGATTTACGAGTTACACAAAAGTTTCACACAAAACAATAAGTCGTTGTATTCCTTAGCAATTTAATTTACAGTTGTTGAAATAGTTACACAACTTTGTAGCTATGAAAATAGACAGCTAAACATAAATTAAATGCCAACTAAAAAAGTTAAGACTAACGGAACAGAGATTGCTGTATTTGAAGACGCTGTTATTTACAAGCGTGGAGAGTATTGGCACTATAGGTTATGGTTAGCTAAAGAACGTAAGTATGTGCGTTTGAGCTTAAACACAACTAACTTGAACACAGCTAAAGAAGAAGTTAAAAAGCACTACTACGAGCATAAAGCTAAAGAATATGCAGGAGTTCCACACTTTAGTAAGACAGCTAAAGATGGCGTTGCTATGTATTTAGAACAACGACAAAAGCATATTGGTATAAACATTACTAAAGGAAGATTTAGCACAATTAAGACGCACTTAGAGCATTGGCTTAATTATATTAAGCGAGATACTAAGTTAAAAGAGTTAGGTATTAATGCTTGTGAAGATTACTTTAGTGCAAGACAAGCAGGAATAGGAAAGAAACAATCAATAAGTCACACAACTGTAGAAAATGAACAAAGCACTATTAATGCAATGATGAAGTGGCTTTATAAGCATCAACAAACAAACATTAATGGGTTTGAATTTACAAAACTTAAACGTGCTGATGGAGGTGATGAAAGTTTAAGACGTAATAGTTTTACGGATGACGAAGTTAAGGATATACGTAATGTATTGGACACATACATTGCAGAAGCATTACAGAAAATTAATGAAACTGGAAATTTAGTTAAGGCTATAACTGGTTACTACTTGGTAATTAGCTTAATGTTTGGATTGCGTAGAGGAGAGCAAACGCAGTTGGAATGGAGAGATTACGAAGAGTTTGAGCATAAGGTTGCTAATGAAGATTATGGTTTAGTTAAGCTAACTGTTAGAGCTGAAATAAGCAAAGTTAATAAGACACGCAGAATTGTAGAAAAAGATATTGGCTACTTTGCAGAACTATTTAATTTGCAATATCCACGTATCACAGCTTATCAAAAATCAAAACCTAAAGAACTACAGAAAAAATTTGGCAATACAATAATTTTTAGTCCTAACGGCGACAAAGCTATTAGTAATCGTGCAATTGCTTATCACTTCGATAAGGTAATGAAATTAGCAGAAATTGATAACTTAGAAAAGCGTAATATTGTTCCATACAGTTTTAGGCACTATTACATAACGCAAAAAGTGAATAGTGGATTAGTCCCAACTTCAGTTGGTGAAATAGCTGGAACAAGCACTACACAAATAGAAAATACTTACTATCACACTACAGACGCTAAGCTAATTGCTAATGCATTTGCAGGTTACACAATTAAAGATGGTTTGCTTATCCCAACTTAACACTATTAATAGTTTGCTGTGCCTTAGCGATCTTCTGCCTATCACGCTCTGCTTTAAGCTGTTTAGCTACATTATCCTTCTGTAGCTGTAAAGATTTAATGCGTTGTTGTTGTGGAGTAGGTGGTTTAATTACTTCTTCTATTTTCATATCATCACAGTTGCGTTGGCTGATGTGGCACATTGCTACTTCCAAATATTGTTTGGAATAATTTATATGCTTGTGCTTGATTCTGTGCATACAAGATAGTCTCAACCCACATCCCACTTGCATTAACTATAGCCTTATATCGTTTCATAACAATATTTAGTTTTATTACATTTACGTGCCCCAAATCCTTAAAACACTGGGGCACGTAAACAACACTATTTGTTAAATGCTTTGCGTGTAGCATCACTAACTTCACTAATAGCATCGTCAAATTCGCCTGCAACAACAGCATCTTTCAACTTATGTAACGTGCCAATTAGTTCTGTGCCATTAGTTAATTCGATAGCATTAGCACCTTTTTTGTTAAGTGGTAATGTTTTAGAGCCATACTTAACAGCTAAGTTAATCTTGCCATTCTCTGCAATCCAAAACCATTCCTTAACACGTTTAACTGTTTCAACAGTCATACGTTCACCTGTTTCTTTATTGGTAACTGTTTTTATGCGTTTTGGTGCATAAGTTTGCTGATTACGCTGTGCTTCGCATAATTCAAGCTGTTCTTGCACTTTAGCAAGTAGCTTATTACGACGTTGCATAATTGGTGAAATAGCTGTGCATTTAGCTGTAGTAATTAACTTCAAGTTTGTAACTATGCTCATTGTTTTCTCCTATAAGTTAATGGGCATACTTACTTTATGGCTGATTTTTTCTAATTCCTACCTAAATCTGCCACCAATTCTCACCAAAAACCTAATAATTAGTTAAAAATATATTGGTTTTATTTGGTTCGCATAAATAAACGTATGCAGATTACAGCAAATACCATACGTAGCTATTTAGATGAGCAAGCAAAGCACATAACCCATTATGTAGTTGCCCAAAGCTACTATCGCCCATATCACAAGCTCCCAAAAGACATAGAGCAGATGAAGCTGAATTTGGGTAAGGATTTGCGACACGCAAGCAACTGTTTTAGCAAGGAGCTATATGGGAATGGAGCAAGACGCAAACCACAGTTATATCAACCATTATTCATTCCTACGCTTGAAGGGGTAATACCCCCGCCCCTTAACCTGAGTTAAAAGTAGAATTTCTAAGTTGTTTGATTTAAAGGAAATTCTATGAAAACCTCCCGCTTTACCGATAGCCAAATCATGGCCATCCTCAAACAAGCCG
>NZ_JACVOS010000005.1 GCF_018882335.1 Polynucleobacter sp. AM-25C3 | reverse complement strand
CTCGGCTTGTTTGAGGATGGCCATGATTTGGCTATCGGTAAAGCGGGAGGTTTTCATAGAATTTCCTTTAAATCAAACAACTTAGAAATTCTACTTTTAACTCAGGTTAAGGGGCGGGGGTATTACCCAAATCCTGATCACACAATGATTGGCAAAAATTAACTGTGTCATAGATATTGTTATAAACAACCGAAACAAATGTAATTTTATTTAAAGTCATATCAGGAATTTTCCGCTGGATAATATTTATTTGACATAATTGAAATAAGTGGAGAATTTTAAATTCAAAATAAAAATTTAATCTTCATTATTTAACATAATATCGGAAATATCTCATCCGATCTTGCAAGAAAGATAAATAGCCCTTATAGTCAATAAAATATAAGTAAAGGAAATTTACCCTATATCAGTCAAGACCTTTGAATTCTTTCATAATCCTGGCCATACACGCCTCTTTTGGATGCATTCCATCATAAAAATCTGTTGAATTACACCCAACTATATAGGGGTTATAAGAACCAATAATTTTAACTCCGTGCAATTTAGAAAAATCTCTAAAATTAGCTTCAATTTCCAAATAAATTGGACGTTCAATTTTCATACGCTCGTATAAATCAGGGTGGTAGGGAGATAAAACTAGGACAACATTATGATTTTTAGAATATGCATCTATAAATCTTCCAAATATTTCCTGAGATTCTTTGGAGTAATCATAATCAGTCATTGCATAATTTAATAAGTCATTAAATTCAGAGCTAATCTCTTTTTGATTTTTATTAGCATATGCTAAATTGTAAACACGACTTCCATCTCTTCTAATTTTATCCCTAGATTCAGGGATGTCATTAATGGCATTAAATTTCTGAAGATTAACTGCATCATATATTTTTGAGGCAACTGTAAAAAATCTCGATTGCTTATTATTATCAGTCAAATTAGCTATGGATGTTGTACTTAATTTAAGGCTTGATAGTGCAGAGATGTATTCATTATTGAGAGACCTCCAGCGCCCTTGTCCTGATTTAGAGTTGAAGAGCCAAGGATCAGCCCCAATGAATATAGTGGAGGGTTTAAACTTTTTGATTGCCATATCAGCGATAGCAATATCGTCCTCAATTGAAGAGCCGCTTACACCTAAATTAATAATCTTATCTCTATAATTATGCTCGCCAATTTGCATAACTCTTGATGAGCCAAGCACCACTGAATCTACGCTTAGATTCTCAAATTGAATCCTATATTTAATAAACTTTCTCTCATCCATATTTGAGGAATAAACAGCATTTGCTGTGGATAATTCTTTTGCAATACGCGCCTCAACCCCAAAGTTGGACGAGGAACCAAATAGCCTGCAGGAGAAATAGCCAAAAGTAATAAAAATTAAACTCAGCGCCAAACTGACGATAAAAATAGTCTTTCTTGAAATTTGAGTCCTATCTCTAAACGGACGCTCAATATATCGCCAGGTTATGACACTTAGAAGTAATGTAATGATTACCAAGATAACCATCAATGTGCCACTGATTGAATTAAAATAGTAGCGAGAGAAAGCAAATATAGGCTGATGCCAAAGATATGCGCTATAGCTTATAAGTCCTATAAAAACGAGAAGTCTACTCCCAAGTACTTTCCCCACCAAAGTATCTGGTAGGGCAAACAACAATATTAGAACAGTACCAATAGTTGGAACCAAAGCATAAATGCTGGGGAATGGAGTATCTTTATTAAAAACAAAAATCGATGTTGTGATTAGCAAAAAGCCTAATCCGCTTAAGATTTGTCTTGCGAGAGATGTCAGCATCATTATATTTCTGTTGGAAATATAAAAAACAGCTGATGCGCCAATTGCTAACTCCCAAGCACGTGTTGGCAGTAAGAAGAAATTAGGCACAGGCTTATATATAGAACCTATTTGCGCCGAAATTAAACTCACGATTGCAATCAAAATGATTGCGCCTAATACCCAACGCCTTCCCAGCCTCCAACATAACATAAGAAATATCGGAAAAAAAACATAGTATTGCTCCTCAACCGCAAGACTCCAAGTATGTAGCAGGGGCTTGAGTTCTGCGGCAGTTTCAAAATACCCGCCCTCTCTCCAAAAAAAGAAATTGGAAAGGAATAATGGAACTGCTATTAGACTTTTTGAGAAGCTTGCTAACTCAAATGGAGGAAGTAAAATCCAAGCAAATGGAATGCATACTGCCATTACAAAGAATAAAACTGGAAGTATTCTACGAGCTCTTCGCTCGTAAAAATTAATGATTGAAAACTTGCTCTCCTCCAGTTCAGCAAGAATAATAGTGGTAATTAAGTAGCCACTAATGACAAAAAAAACATCAACTCCAACAAAACCACCGCTAAAGTAATTAAAACCAGCGTGGAAAAGGATAACGGGTATTACAGCTAATGCTCTTAGTCCATCTATCTCTGGGCGGTATTTCATTGGGGTGTATTAATCGGTCTCTTAAGATAGTGTATCAATAGTTAAAGTATAGCTTTTTCTAGACAGCAGAAAATTCGCACTACAGGTAGCTAGCACATCAGAACTTTAAGCAAGATATGGATTCATATAGCCACACTTCTATCTACCAGAAAAATAATCTCTTGAGGGGTAAGTCATAGGATGATTTGCCTACTGGCCTTAAAACATAGATTAAGAATGTCTTAATCAACCACATTAATGCCTATTGCGAGCAGTCTATCTCCTCCGAATAGAGCCTAAGCGTCGCCTTGCATAATCAAAAACACCCAGAACAATACACCTTATACTTTCCATTCGCTCAGGACCATAAACAATAATCGCTGCAAAACTACATAAAGAAACCGCAAGAAGCCTAAGCATGAACAAGGGAAATTTCATCCCATACCATTCAATAAGATATAGTGTGTTACGCGCCATATAGTAACGACGGGTTGGTGAGTGGTTAGTATAAAAGCGCTTTAAAAAATTTCCTTTTCCAACAGTTCCTCCAAGTCTATGTGCCATTTTTGCATTTTCTACGCGATGTATCATCATCCCTGCGGCCCTTAGTCGTAGCGAGAACTCGAAATCAACACTATCTATAAAAAGTGCATCGTTATAAAGGCCTATCTTGTCAAAGACATCAACTCGCACCAAATTACCAGATGAAATTGCATACTCCACCACTCCACCCTCTTCAACCACATGCCTGCGATTTAAATCTTGAATGGATGGTGTGAGACTAACAACTTGAGGGTTCTTCTTTAGGTAATCACAATACAACTGAATCATTTCAAAACCAAGCGCGCTATCCTGATCCATCGTTAGCAACCACTTGCACCCCAATAGTTGCGCCCTTCGCACACCCTCATTCAATGCCGAGGCTATCCCTCGATTTTCTGGAAATTTACAAATACTTAAGCCCTCTTCAGCTTGTAATCTCAATAAAGCATTTTGCACCTCAGGATTTGAATTGTTGTCAACTATATGAACGTAGCCAGTCTGGGATAAGACGGAATCAACACATCGTTGAAGGGCGAATGCATCGTTGTAGCTTACTATTACCGATAAAATATCATCAGACCTCAATCAGTCGCCCTCGTAGAATTTGAATACTTACTTGCTTCTTTATTAGTCGAAAATTTAGCAGCAGACTTGACGCCTGCAATTAAAGGCAAAATCGCAATATAAAGAAGGAAGTCAAATGAGCCTAAATATGGGTTGGAATAAGCGCCAATAAGGAATGACAGCAGTCCAATAATGAGACAAAATGAGACCCCGTCTAGCGGATAAAGAGCCTTGGTGTTCACCAGGCAAATTCTTAGATATCTAAAGAATATAAATAAGATCAAAGAAACTCCGACGATGCCGAAATTAAATAGAATCTGATGGAAAGTTGATTCATAAGTTCCAGCCCTTTCATCGTCTGGAGAGAATATGTTTCCACCGAACCCAGACCCGATTATTAAATGGTCAAAAAATCCATTTATCAAGCCCTGTCTTTGGGCATACCTTACATCCTCATCGCTAAAAGCTTGATATAAATGCTCTAAGGTCCCGGTAAAATCTATATCCAGTAATCCACTAACTGCTGAAACTAAAAAAATAATCGTAAGTCCATAAAGAAAAATTGAATAAAATGAAAATCTAAATCTATTACGACCACCAGCAAAAATGAAAGCCACCAGCAAAACTAAGGGCTGCAGCGCTATTGTTACCCACAAAGCTCGGCGCCCTGATAGAGCCGCACAAATTAATCCGAGTACAAGAGCAATATGAGTGTAGGGGTTTCGAAATAGTTGCGTATCTTTACGAACATATATCGCAATTAAATAAGTTACCAAAAAAAATAAACTTCCTATATTGGAAGATGTTATTTGTATATAACCTTCATGAAACCCGATGTTCATCGCTAGCGACTTACTTACAGACTCCGGTATCAAATAGAATCCGTACATGACATCCAAAACACCCGCAATATTTATCAAAGAAATTAAAATTGCACTCAGAACTGCTGCTCTATGAAATATATAAAGACCACCTGCGATATATATTAATGAGACCATAATAAGATAAGCCAAACTCCAACCGACATACAATCTAAAATAGTCAATTAATGATGGAATGATCCCACCATTAATTAGGCCCACAATTGTCCATAGGCATCCAAGAATTGCGACTGAACAATAGAAGCCAATCACATCAACTTTCTTCATGAAGCCAATAACCATACGGATCTGTGGTGTGGCTAACAAGATTATTGCCATCAAGAGCGACAGCTTTAAAGCTGTATATGATCTTGGTAAAGTCATTATTGCAACCAACAAGGCTAGCATCAAGGATTCCAATGCAATCGAAGCTCTTGATACTTTTTGCATAAAATATCGAACTGATTTTTTTTTCATACTCAAATGATTATCGCTTTAGCCATTGTATTGCACTAGTTAGTGGCATCTATCCCGCCCATTAAAGCATTATCATTACCCGCCACCGTCCCAAAGCTTAGGAAAGTTGTTCCATCAATAAAACGCCCAGCAATGCTTTGATACATCCAGGAGCGAAAGTAAAAGCAAGGCCACTCAAGTATGATCAAAGACAGTCTTTCAAATGACTATAGTCAGAATTTACCATCCTCTCCACAAGCTCTTTAAATGAAATAGTAGGAGACCATCCAAGCTTCAATTTAGCCTTTGCGGCCGACCCAACCAAGGGAATTGACTCATCCACTCGATATGACTGTTCATCTAGCTTCACATATTCTGAAAAGTTTAATCCCAGTCTATTAAATGCTATCTCACAAAACTCATGGACCGAATGACTCTCGCCGGTGGCAAAAACATAATCTTCTGGCTTAGCTTGTTGCAACATCATCCACATACCCATTACATAATCACCTGCAAATCCCCAATCTCGCAATGCAGAAAGTGAACCTAGATGTAATTCATTGGCAATCCCAAGTTTAATATTAGCAGCTGCAAATGTTATTTTTCTGGTTACATATTGCAACCCCCTTCTTTCACTTTCGTGATTGAATAAGATTGCGGAACAACAAAACAGTCCATAATGCTGTCGATATATTTTTAGCATATTGTCTGCGTATAACTTTGCAACACCATAAGGACTTCTTGGATTAACATTGCTAGTTTCAGTTAGCGGGCTTTCTAGCGCCTCACCGAAAATCTCCCTGCTTGATGCCTGACAAAAACGAATTTCTGGATTTACTTTTCTTATGGCTTCGAGCAATCTTAGAACTGCTAGTCCATTAATTTCAGAAATCTGTATAGGGTCATCATACATGCCAATTCCTGTTGCATATGCTGCTAAATTATAGATCTCTGTGGGTGAAAATTTTTCAATAGCAGCCCGTATGGCACTCTCATCCACCATGTCCCACTCCACATATTGAATTTTATTTTCAGCGCCATTTAAAAATATATTTTTGGAGTTTAAACTTCTAACAACACCTACGACCTTATAACCCTTTTTAAGCAATAGATTTGTTAAATAGAATCCATCTTGACCAGTAATGCCAGTTACAAGAGCAGTTTTCATTTGCGTGGAATATCTTTTAATAAGCGCTGCGCGAAATGCCTACTAATATAAGTTGAATATTTGCTTATAGAAAGGCTATACAATCCAAACAACGCTTTTTTATTAATAAAAATGCAATAAAAACTTGCAGCGAAATTTAATACACTTTCAGGAAACAATGCAATTACGTAGCTTATTAGGCGCCTCATGTGGCTTGAATTAATTCTTATATATTGGCCATACTCGGATAATCCATAGCCACCCAGTGCCCTATAGAGAACTAAGTTTTTAATACTTTTCCATGGATACCTTGGGCAGACAGAATTTTTTGTTAGATTTGAATATTTTTTAAACGACCAAACTAATTTAGGCCATTTAAACATCCAAATTTCGAAGCCTCGCGATGTCCACATCGCATTTCCATAGCGAATAATAATTTGCGGCTCCCTGATCACTAGGGCTAAATTTAATAGATCCTGAAAAATAACGCCGACATGAATAAATAACGTTCCGTAATACTTTGACCGCTGTCTTTTGCCCCACAATGCTCTGCGAATAACAACACACCCAATGAATGATAAATAACTGGCAGTCTCCGCAAAAAATCTGTCGGACTCTAGCTCTGTATAGCATGTCAAACCGTCTAAAGGAAGAATTGCTGTGGACAATAAGCCCTTGAGATCCGCAGTCATCACCTTCGAATTAACTACTATTAAATCAGGATTTTCTGCAATTAAACGCAATACCCGCTCAATTGCGCCTGGCACTAATAAATCATCATCTGTCATTAACCAACAATAATCACCGCTTGCATAACTAACTGCTTTATCATAATCCTGATCGACTCCAGAATTTATATCTGCGCGTATGTACTTGATTCTTGGATTGCGACTAACGTAACTAGCTACAACTTCCTCGGTATTATCGGGGGAGGCCCCATCCAGAATAATAAGTTCAACCCCCTTAATCAATTGAGGAGCGATTGAATCCAATGTCTCAGCAATAAAACTGCCCCTCATGTATGTTGCCATGCAGATTGATAACTTAATTTTTTCCATGGTCACCTGATTAAGATTAGAAGATATATCTCCCCGGCTCTTTTATATCCGTTGTTAAGCAACATGCATTTTTTAATATGTTTTGATTTTACGATTTTCGTTGGTATAACTTTCTGCCAAAGATACCAATCTGGCCGCAATTTTTTTGCTAGCCCCCTCAGCATCATGACTTATTATGGAATCAATAAATTCTTTTCGTCTAAAGGCGTTTTTTTCTAGCATTTCAACACCTCCATCAACTGCCACCTCCTTCAGGGCTCTCAAAAGCTCTTGGGCATTAGTGGCTAAACATAGCGCACTACTCGTCGCCAAAAAATCACTCACTAATTCGCCCCAGCCACTAAATCGCAAACATATAGTAGGCTTATTAATAATCAATGCCTCATAGGTTGCCGTGGACCCAAATGATAAAAATGCATCGCTGGCACAGATATATTGGCGAATATTTTCATCATGCCCTGCAAAGACAATTCGAGCAAAACCAGCCGCTAAATTACGAGTTTCTTGCACATTTTCCAGTGGGTGCGGCTTAACAATTAACCACACATCTGGCGTTGTATTTATAGCTTCAAATAATGTTTTTTTCATTACTCTTAGTGATGAGACTGCATTTTGGCCAAACGCAGCCAGAGAGTATGTAGATGCCAAAACTAAAATGCGAGCCGATGTGGGGATTCCAAACCTCTCTCTTAGGGCCAGTATTTCGGCTTTTGTGGACTGGCATAATCTGTCATACCGCGGGGATCCTGTTACAACTATTTTTTCTAACGGCACTCCATGACTAATCAATTGATCCTTTGGCATTTCACCTTGCACAAAAACCCAATCATCTTGAAAAAATTTCCACTCGGCGCAACCCTCATCAATAGGTCCTGCTTGAATTTGAACCGTCGGAATTCCTATCTTACGGGCAATTTGCATGTAAGCACGTGTACGTGGATCTGCGCAATCAATCGAAACAACTACCGAAGGATGGTGCTCCTCAATGATATGCTTTGCAAGTGCCAAGGTATCCGATAAATAAAATGCACCCTTGATCAATGCTTCGGAGATGTTGCGCTGCAGTTTCATAGGCGCAACACGTGGCGATACTTGGAAGCCCTTATTGTTTTTAATTATTTCCAATACCCTCAGCTCAGACTTTTTAGCAAAATCAAGACCCCATTTCCTGACTTTGCTTGTACGATGAGTGCGTGCCAAGTGGGTACCACAAAATACACCTTGTTTTTCAATTAATTCTGGAACCTCATCAACCAGAAGAATGGGTATTAATGAATCATTGCCCATCATCTCTTCAGCAATAGGCAGCAAGACATCCCGCGCTAAATACCAAGAAAATCCGAGGAATAAAATAGTTTCATTTTTTGGCCAAGACTCGCATCCGCTTTTATCTAATTTAAGATATCTCAACGCTAATATCTTTTTCAGAAAAAAATAGCTTTTTTTTAATTTTAATAAAAGATACTTTTTGTAATCCCTCCCTTTGATTCTCCCATCCAAAAGCTCGGAAACTCTATAAAGAGCAAGATCAACAACCATAATTTCCCAAAGTGAAACCCCCTTAATAAGCAATAGCTCGCTAAAGATTTTTCCATTAGAAATAAAATGTAAACCTAAATCCTTTACTAATAAGGAAGATTGTCTTACTAAAGTTACAAATGAAAAGGACTCTGCACTCAAAAAAATTATCCTTTATTGTGATCCAAAGTTAACACCGTAACGATATCTCCCGAGAAAAAATATGGGCTACCAAATCCAAGCGCCTGCATTGTAAGATAGCGAAGAAATTTACGCAAAAAATGTAAATGTTTTAGCTTGCTTCTTGGATAAACCAGTGCGCCCTCATATATTGCTATTTTAAACCCAAGAGGCCGAATAAGCTGCTCTAGCTTTGATAAGCCAATAGCTGTTACATGAGTAAAATCGCCATTCTGTGCACTTAATCCCACAAATGAATCGCCATTTGGAAATCTAAAGATCATTTTTCCATCTGGCTTTAAGACTGATTTAAACACCAAAAAATACTGCTGTAGTTGCTCTAAGGTCAAATGCTCTAAAACATCAAAGCCCACTATCAGGTCATAAGGTCCATTTGTGAGACTTGCCAATGAATTATGTGCGGGGATCCCCAAGTTTGAGGCCTCCTCCAACAATGATTCCTGTATTTCAATACCCTCAACATTGCTACCATTTTCCAAAAGAAATTTAATAAATCCGCCATTTCCAAAGCCAATTTCTAACGCGTTAATATTTTTATAATCAACATGTAGTTTATCTAATTGTAATTTATATTTATTCCTAGAATCTATAGATAGACTCCCGAATGGAACCTTATTTAGCCAACCTTTCCAGTTGGAATAATCTTCATAATCCATTTTTTTCCTTTTTAATAATTAGCTTAATCATTGAATAGATTTTATATCACAGTCATATATTATAATATAGCCTAGATATTAAATTTCATTATTTTTAGTCAAATAGTATTCTGCCATATACCAATCATCCAAGGTATCAATATCTATATTTTGCATAATGCCATTGATTATTAGCGGCATCCAATAATCCCCATAAAATGTTTTTGCATAGCGGAGGATCGAGGGACTTATAAGATAAAAAGCTCCACTAACAACGTAGGCTTTAGGAAAATCCTGAGATCGCATAGCGAAGTCAGCCCCTTCGACATATGGAATCGGACGCTGCCCCTCAATCTTTAAACATAAAAATGGGTGCTGGCTGGCTGGCGATACCCCAACAATAGCACATGGTTTTCGATTGGCGAAAAGGTTAATCCCCCTAGTAATGTCTTCTACCCTACGAAATGGAGATGTGGGCTGCAGAAGTAATATGCCATCAACTGGACCGTTAGCTTCCTCATACCAATTTAACGCGTGCAACGCCACGTCTACAGAGGTAGCATTATCATCAGATAAATATTTAGGTCTTAGCCAGGGCACCAAGGCGCCAGCATTAGATGCTATTGCGGAGATATCTGGGGCATCAGTTGAAACTAGTACATCGCATATATTAGGCAACCCCTTAACTACATCAATACTCCAAACAATTAAAGGCTTTTCCCCAAGAATTTTGGTATTTTTACCAGGCAGTCGTTTTGAACCTCCACGAGCTGGAATCAAGGCTAGTATCTTCATTGCATTAAAAATCTATGCAAAATCCTTAACCCAACTTCGCCGCTTTTTTCCGGATGAAACTGACAGCCCATAATATTATCTTTAGCTATCACTGCAGCAATATTGTGCCCACCATAACTACAATCAGCAATGCGATGCTTGGGCTCATTGGAATCCGCCATAAAAGAGTGCACAAAGTACACTGAATCGCCACGGCGAGTGTCTGCAAGAAGATTCAATCCCCACTCAGCCCCTCTAGCTGCGGGATACAACTCCTCCCATCCAATATGCGGAATTTTTTGGTCTAAACCCTCTTGATCGACTCGGGGCACTGGAATCACCCTGCCAGGAATTAATCCTAGCCCCCTTGTTACTCCAAACTCCTCGCTCTCATCAAGCAGAAGTTGCATCCCCAAGCAAATACCGAGCAAGGGAGTATTGTTTCTTGCAATCTTGCATATAACCTCCACTAATTCAAGATTTTTTAATGCTTGCATTGCATTTTTAAAAGCTCCGACTCCAGGCAACACAACTCGCTTAGCGGCTAGGATTTTCTCAGGATCAGATGTCAATAATACTTTTGCGCCACAGAATTCTAGCCCACGCTGAACACTAAGAAGGTTACCGACTCCGTAATCGATTACTATGACATCAGGCGCACTCATAATGCCTTACTCTAATTCCCGCATTTTCGGCAGCCACTCTAATATCAGCAATCTCTGTGCGCTTATAGTGGAGTATGTCAGCCATTGCCACCGCATCAGCGCCGCCTCCGTTGACAACTGCCACTAAATCCGCGGGCTTGCCCATGCCTCCACTAGCAATTATTGGCACAGAAACTTCCGCCGATACCGCACTGACTAGCTCAACATCAAAACCCTTGCGCGTTCCCTCTCTATCGATTGAGGTTAACAATACCTCCCCAGCCCCCATTGCCACACCCTTCTTGACCCACTCAATAACGTCCAATCCAGTCGGTTCGCGACCATTATCCGTATACACCTCCCAACGATCTGGGCCTATTTTCTTAGCTTCAATAGACAGAACCATGCACTGACTGCCAAATTGCCAGGCAATATTACTAATTAACTCAGGATGAGCGACTGCCGCAGTATTCACGGCAACTTTATCGGCTCCTGCACGCAAAATAGCCGTAGCATCATCGAGTGATCGTATGCCACCCCCTACGGTTATGGGTACAAAAATATCTTTGACAGCCTCACTAATAATATCCGCTAGATGGTTACGACCATATAAACTTGCGACACTATCCATATACAACAATTCATCTGCGCCCTGCTGATAATAGAGATATGCGAATTCGTTCGGAGATCCAATGACTCGCAAACCCTCCAAATGGATCCCTTTAATTAAATTCCGCCCTTTAATATCAAGTCGAGCGATAAGGCGAATATTTCTCATCTCGGAATCACTTAATATCACCCCAAGGGGTATGACGTAGCTTCCACTGCCCATACTCAATCTTCCAGAGATGAGGGGATCGGAAGCGATCACACAACTCTAAAAATTCCTCTTGGGTCATGCTTATATACTCCAGAAATTCTTTCTCATAACGAGCGGGATATTCGCCCTCGTAACGGCGCATTAACGCAATACCCTCTTCTTTTGAAATATGATGATTGCGTATTTCTTGTGCCGAATCCATCATGGCACGACCTACACCGAATTTAATCCAGCGCGTAAAGTAAAAAAATCCATCGACCTTATCATCTAGACTGTTGTACTTTGAATATGTACCTTCGGTGCGAACAGGGTTAGCCTCAAACCCTGTGTTTTCAACCGCATAGTAATAAGCTTCCTGAGGAACCCAGCGCTTGTAATACCCGAGATATTTGAAATCGATACCTTTTTTACGAAGAATCTCTGAATCCATTGGGAGATAACTTTTTAAATCGGCCAACTGTACGCCATCTTCAAGGTACTCACCTATCAACTTACCTCCCAAATAGACATCGCGGATATCCTTACCGCTAATATAGTCGAGCGAGAATCCAGCACCATCTCCGCTCTCTGAATCAGATGAATAGCTTGATACCTTATGAGAAATCTTCTCACCATACTCACCCGGCATTTCTCCATAAAAAATTAATGGGATGCCTAATTGCGCAGCCATCTTAGCAACAAAGGTTTTTTGGCCGAGAATAAAAGGCTGGAAAGGATGTAGCAAATTGATCGTTGCATTTCTTGTAAGCAGTCGATGAATTTTTCCATTTGGTGTATAGAGAAAATTATCAAAACCGCCAACATGAAGCCAGTTTTGAAAATTCTTCCATCCTATGTCTGTGTATAAGTGCGGGGACCAAGTCACCGTCAAGGGATGCATTCCGTATTTATATTTTAATAAATGAGACTGCATTGCACTATCTTTTCCACCGCTACCGCCTACTATGCAGTCATAACTTCCATCTTCTCGGCGAAACCTATCACATAAATCAAGCAACTCCCGCTCACGCTCGTCCCAATCAATCTCACCAGACTCTTTAAGCTTATTGAAACTACAGGCATGACAAACACCCTCTTCATTAAATGTTAATGTGTTCTTTGTTGATGAATGGCTATGAGCATACTCATTACTAGACATTGGCTGCTGATTTGACATATTACATATTTTGCAAAACTGCACCTTTCGTGGCAGCCCATAAAATATTTCAAGATCTTGCTCGTCTTTGTCGTACGGATTCAGATCGGTGTTTAAACTTGGTCCAATTATCATATTTTCTCACTAGGTGGCTAAAGTTATTAAATCTTAAGAGCATCCAGATTAATTTGCGCACGCTCAAAATCATCTGGGCGGCCCACGTCAAGCCAAGGCTCATGCATTGGATATGCAATGGTTAATTTGCGCTGTCCCTTTAAACTTTCAAATAGAGCGGGCATATCGCAAGATTCATTCGAAGATAAGACATCTAATGCCTCTGGATTTAATGCGTATACGCCAGCATTAATATGACTGAGAGAAACTGGCTTTTCTTCAAATCCAGTAATTTCTATGCCTTGTGTATGAACTACGCCAAAAGGATGCTGCCACTCATGTAAACGAACTGCCATAGTGGCAACAGCACCATGGCGCTCATGAAAATCAAGCAATTCACCATAACGAATATCTGTAATAACATCTCCATTTGTTACCAAAAAAGGTTTTTCAGGAATTGGGTCAAGCAAACTAAGAGCGCCCGCAGTCCCCAATGGCGAATCCTCACGCAAATAAGTTATGTTTACACCAAAAAGGCTACCATCTCCAAAATACTCCTCGATCATATGGCCAAGGTATTGAATCGCCAATATAAATTTATTAAATCCCTCCTGCTTAGCTCGATTAATAATATGCTCAAGCATTGGTTTTCCCGAGATTAATAAGAGAGGTTTTGGGCAACTTTCAGTGAACGGGCGCATTCTCTTTCCCTTGCCCCCGGCCATAATAATGATAATGTTATCTCTAATAGGCGATATAACTACCTCATCCCAGAGATGCATCCCAACTACGCAATTTTTATCATCAACCACTGGAATTTGTTGAATCTTATTGGCAATCATGAGTTGCCTGACCAATGCTCTCTCCAAGTCAGGAGGGACAACTAATGCGTTACGATGGATCACGCTCGTAATTGAACTCTTCAAATTCAATCCCCGTAAAAGAGCTCGCCTAATGTCCCCATCAGAAATAGTTCCCTCAAGCTCTCCACTATCTTTGGTTACTAAAACTATTTTTATTCCGAGTTGATCTAAATTTTGAACAACCTCACCAATTGTTGAATTTACATTTAGAGTTGCCTTAGACCAAATTGGTTCGGGTGATTTTATTATCATCATTGCTCCATCGCCGCTTTGGGTAAATCATAAAATCTCTTTTTAAGAAGATTCGAGAGCGGGTAATTTTTTAATGTTTGTATAATTTTTTCGCTTGCCCCGCCAATCCCATACGGATTAATAGTAGACTGAAGGCCCTCCTGGAATTTTTTTGTGTAAAGTTGTCTGATAGCGCGAGAAATATCTTCTCGGTCAGGGCCGCAATTAATCACGCTGGTAGCCATCAGTCTACCTTCCTGTCGAGCTCCAATGTTAACTGTGCCTTTTTTGAAGCTCGGCACCTCTAGCAAACCACTCGATGAATTTCCTATTACACCATCCACTTGAGCAATACACGAAAGATAGCGTTGCTCACCAAGAGATATAAAAGAGTGGGCATTCGGGTTCTGCCCAACAAACCGTTCAATCATTTTAATTAAAATCCTACTCTCTGTATCGCAATTTGGCATGGTAAAGATAAGTTGTGTGCCCCCCAATTGATCCAAGGCAGCAAGTAATTCCTCCATTTGATTGGCAGCTGCGCCATGCTCGAGAGTTGCCGGATGAAAAGTGATCAATAAGCTCTTTTTTTCAAACTTAAGGCCTAGCATACATTCCAATTCTTCTTTACCAAGAATTTCTAAGCGCTCTAGATTGTCCATCGCCAGACCGCCAACCAAAAATACTCGCTCGGGAGACTCCCCCAACTGAATTACTCGTTCACGATATTTTTCTGCGGCAACAAAGTGCAAGTGCGACATTTTAGTAATCGAATGTCTGAGCGCCTCATCAAGGGCGCCCTCAGTAGTCTCACCACCATGCAAATGTGCCACTGGTATGCGCGCCACTAATGCTGCAGATACCGCAGAGAATATCTCAAATCGATCTCCTAAAACCACAACTAAATCCGGCTGTAATTCATGTAAAGCATCGGCAAAACCAATCAAACCTAGGCCCATAGATTTAGCAATGCCAACCGAAGTATCCGAGCTAGTCAACATTTCTACCTTGCGGTCAATCAGAAAACCATCTCCCTCTATCGCTTGATAGGTAAGGCCAAATTCTGGTGATAAGTGCATACCAGTAACAATAGTTTGCAAACTGAGCGCGGGATCATCCTTAATTCCCTGCATAACCCAACGCAGCAACCCGTATTCGGCACGTGTACCAGTAATGACACAAATTTTTCTCATAATTCTATTGACTCATCAGACAAAAAATCCCGCTTTGCACTTTTTCCTAGCACTTCATCCCACCGCATAGGTGAAATGCCCATGCCAGGTCTTTTGGTAGCGATGTTTTCGGCAGTAAATTGCTCACCAGCTTTAATGTCGCGACTGGCAACTATGGATTTACGTACTACCGATTTGTTCCTAGCTTCGCTAGGTGTTAAGCGCTTAATGCCATCGCCGAGCGCAACTTCTATATTACGAATAGCCGCAACCATGGCATTAAGCTCTTCCGGCTCAAGACTGGCTTGATGATCGGGGCCAGGTAGATTGCGGTCTAATGTAAAGTGTTTTTCAATCACAACGGCACCCATCGCAACAGCTGCAATAGCAACCTCCATCCCTTGCGTGTGATCAGAATAGCCAACTGCCGTACCAAAGGCCGTATGAATGCTTTGCATGGCACGTAAATTTACTTCAGCCATAGGGGTTGGGTATTCAGTCGTGCAATGTAAAACAGTAATCTTAATGCGAGGTGTGCCGGCACTCTCCAGAACGTCAATAGCCGCTTCTATATCTCCTAAGGTTGACATGCCGGTAGAAAGAATAATAATTTTTCCGAGTTGGCCAATGTGACGCAAATACGGTAAGTTAGTAATTTCACCGGATGGAACCTTAAAACACTCCTGACCAAGATTTGATAACAAATCGATACTTTCAATATCAAAACCAGTAGATAAGAAACCAATGTTCCGTATTTCACAATGGGCAATAAGCTCAAGATGCATGGCTTCTGTTAACTCTAATCTACTCAACATTTCATGTTGAGATTCCGCACTGTCGGTAGCCTGACTTTGGTAATCGGCTTTTTTGGCAGTACGCGTTACTTGACGGTTAGCATTAAAAGTTTGAAACTTGACCATATCAGCACCAGCTTCAGCTGCCACGTCAATCAATTGCTTGGCTAAACCTATGTCCCCATTGTGATTTACGCCTGCTTCAGCGATGATTAGGGTTTTATTCTTCATACCTTTCCATACCCCGTAAATTGGGTGTTGTTAGTAAGATCATACCTAACCCCTAATCCCATTCCCACTAGACAATCTCCGCCAATAACGATACCTTGCTTAATGATGCTACCACTACCAATAAAGCTGCCAGAGCCAACAGTCACATCCCCATTCAGAATGGCTCCAGTAGAAATATGGCAATGATCCTCAACTCTCGCATCGTGCTCAATCAGCGCACGACTATTAATAATGCAGTTATTTCCAACACTAGCGCCAGCATTAACGATAGCTCCATGCATAACAATAGTCCCAACTCCAAGCGTGGCGTGACTAGAAATATGAGCAGTAGGCGAAATGATGATGGGCAATTGATAGCCCAATTGCCTAACTTGCTGATATAGGCGAATACGGTGCTCCGCACTCTGTATTTGCCCAATAGTAATTAAAGCATATTGATAGGTCTTCGCTAGGCAAGATAAATCACTATCAGTGCCAATCACAGCATACCCATACTCTAGGTGTTGAGCGTCCCTTTGCTCTGGTAAACCCACTAATCCAGCGATCTGAAAATGCCCATGCCGCTCAATCACATCAATACATGAATGAGCGTGACCGCCGGCACCAACTAAGATTAGCTTAGGTTTAGTCATGATGCCGCTAAAACCAAATGTGAACTGCTTGGGATATTAATTAAGCGCTGCACCAGTGATTTCGCCATAGTCAAGTCCATCCGTGGACATCCTTTAAATGGAGTCAACTCATCCATCAATGTCCAGGCAGGGCGAGTCATAAAACCAGCATCATTGTTAACCTTCAAGATGGCGTCACGTTGATCTTCATTCCCCACATCCAACAACAACGTTTGTAACCAGTAATTACTTTGGCATTTCTCTGGCTCTGGCATAAGCTTCACCCCCACAACTCGCTCAAAAGCAATTAGATAGCATGCAAATAATGCTTTTTTGGCAGAAAGCTTCACTGGCAATTGCTCCAATTGGGCGCAACCCAAAGCAGCGTTTAAGTTTGGAAGGCGGTAGTTATAGCCAATTTCATCATGACGAAATTCCCATGCATGCGGCAACTTAGCGGTGGTGGTTAAGTGTTTGGCATCATTGGTCAGTATGGCGCCACCTCCGCCAGTAGTAATGGCTTTATTACCATTAAAACTGAGTGTTCCCATTAACCCAAAAGTCCCAGTATGTTGTCCTTGATAGTAACTACCTAAAGATTCGGCCGCATCTTCTACGAGCAATATATTAAAGTCATGCGCAATAGCCAGCAAACCATCCATATCAACTGGGTGGCCAAAGGTATGCATGGGTACCAATGCACGTATTACCTGCCCAGTGGCACGATTATTAATACATTGATTAGAACGTTGCTCAGTGTGGCTAAGTAAGTAATTTCGCAACTTGACAGCGTCAACACCTAATGTAACCAGATCGCTATCCACAAGATGTGGTGAAGCGTTGCAATAGGCGACGGCATTGGTTGTGGCAATAAAAGTAAGGGCGGGTACCAATACTTCATCACCAGCTTTTACGCCCGCAAGTTTTAGGGCAATATGCAACGCTGCCGTGCCATTTACCACAGCCACTGCATATTTAGCGCCAGTAAATTTCGCCAAATCAATCTCGAAACGATCGACAAATTTTCCCACCGATGAGACAAATGTTGAGTCTAGGCACTCTTTAAGGTATAACCATTCGTTACCTGCAAAGCTGGGCTCGCTTAATGGGGCAGGCCCCGCGCCAACTACAGAACGGATAGCAGTTACAACTTGAATAGCAAGATCGGTCCGATCACTCATATCATTTATATATTATAAATATTCGCTTTATATCCACGAAGATTTCCTAGTTGGGAGAACCACTGAGCAGTTTCACTAAGGCCACGCTTAAAACCCTCGCGCCCACCATAGCTTGGCTGCCAATCAAACAATTGGCTTGCTTTAGTATTGTCCGCCCATAAGCGCTCGACCTCAGAATTCTCTGGGCGCAAACGCACTTCGTCAGTAATGATCTCAATGTCAATATTCATCGCTTCGGCAATGAGATGCGCAGTATCACCTACCGATATTTCGAAGTTGCTCCCTAAGTTAATGACCTCGCCCAAGCCCTTATCAGAATTTAGCGCAGCAATAAAACCCGCAACGGTATCCTGTACATAATTAAAATCACGCGTAGGTGAAACTGAGCCCAATTTTATTCTCCGCTCTCCATTCGCTATTTGCGTGATGATAGTAGGGATAACTGCACGCGCTGATTGGCGGGGCCCATAAGTGTTAAACGGGCGAATTGTTACTACCGGAAGACCAAAAGAGGCATAAAAAGAAAAAGCCAGTTGATCAGCGGCAATCTTTGTGGCGGAATATGGTGACTGCCCTTGCAAGGGGTGCTCTTCAGTAATGGGCACAAATCTTGCTGTGCCATAAACTTCACTCGTTGAAGTATGAATAACTCGTTTTATATCTAAACTGCGAGCAGCCTGAAGGATATTTAAGGTCCCCTTCACATTGACGTCTACATATGTATCGGGCGAATGATATGAATATGGGATTGCTATTAATGCAGCTAGATGCAAAACAGCGTCACAACCTTTCATTGCCTCATGCACTCCGTTGGGGTCACGAATGTCTCCAGCAAAAACCTCAAATCTTCCTTTGACTTCTGGCAAGCATTGATCCAACCAACCCCAAGAATTAAACGAATTGTAGAGAACAAATGCCTTGACCTCATGACCAGCCTTGACCAACGCTTCAGTGAGGTGGGAGCCAATAAAACCATCGGCACCAGTAACTAATATTTTCATATCTACTCTATATCAATTTATTAAATTTAAAGATGAACTTCAAATTGCAGACCCAATGATGTCTTGATAACTTCCAGCACGTTTAATCCTCCCTGCAGACATTTCAATTACTTGGCTACAATTCTTTAAAGTCGTAAGTCGATGAGCCACAATAATTAACGTTATTTTCTTATCAATACACTCGATAGCAGACATTACCGATAACTCCGTCTCATTATCGAGTGCACTGGTAGCCTCATCAAGAATAATGACGTCAGCATTCTTATAAAGTGCCCGAGCAATTCCGATCCGTTGACGCTGCCCTCCTGATAGACGTACTCCTCTTTCGCCAACGAACGTATTGTATTTAGCATCCCAAGATTCAATAACCTCAGATAACTGCGCTCTTTGGGCGGCAAAGCGAACGGCATCGAAATCAATTTCCTCAACAGGAATGCCAAATGCAATATTTTCTGCTATCGTAGTATCGGCCAAATAAATGGACTGTGGAACATGGGCAATATGCGCCTGCCACCCCCTGTGATTTTTTGCGATGATTGATTCTCCATCAATCATTAAACGACCCTGGGTTGGGAATAGCAACCCCATCAAAATATCTAGCAAAGTACTTTTACCACTTCCAGTAGCGCCAATAAAGCCAACTCGAGACCCCGTGGCAATTTTTAGGTTTATCCCATCCAATACCCAGGGTTGATCTGGTCCATATTGAAATCTTAAATTATTAAACTCAATCTCATAATTAAAGGGCAATCTCTTGGACAATTGCGAATGGGAGTGGTCAGGCAACCTCTGATCAAGCAGGCCAAGTACATCCGCCAATGATGCTTGGCCACTTTTTAGCAAAGCCCAGCTAGCATAAGATTGTTGAAGCAATGGTAATAGTCTTTGAGCACCTAAAGCTAATGCACCAAGTATAGGTATGGCCGCTGAGATTCCCTCTGGACGTCTTGACAATAAAAAAGCTACGAAGGCTATCAATACCATTCCTAAGGCTTCAATTACAAATCTCGGAGCACCCCCAAAAATCTGAACACTAGCCTGCGCACGGCGCAGAGGAATATCTGCATCCGTATAAATTTTACAATATGCCTCTTGAGTGCCATCGATCAAAATATCACGAATACCTCCAAGCCCCTCTTGTAGCACCTTAATAACTCTATTTGAATCTTTACTAATTTGCTGACCATACAGCGTCAATCTTTTTTTAGTTATAAGTATTACTAATGCATAAATTCCGCCAAAGCCAACAAATACAGAAACAGCAACCGAGGGTTCAATAGCAACTAGGGCCAATAAAATAGCAATTAAAATTAAAACTGAGCTAAAAATAGTCAGCAAAGGCAGAAGTATTTGATAGACGACCAAATTTGCCTTATTAGAAATACCCCCAATAATTTCACTTGTATTTCGCCCCACATGAATTGCATAGGGCTGATAAAGGGTTCGACGATAGATGCTGATGCTTAAGTCGGCGCCAATGGCATGACTAAGTCTAGTTTGCGCCCAAAGCAAAACCAGTCTTGCCAACCCCGAAAACACTGAAGCAATAACGAAGGCAATTGTAAGGGGTACTAATAGCTGCTTTGGTTCGGAAACACCTAAAACTCTAATTACCGGCTGAGCCAACTGACTGTTAAATAACTTATCAGGGGAAGTTAATGCGCCTAAAAATGGCAAAACAGCACCAATGCTAATAATCTCCGCCAAGGAGGCAATCAACATTAGAATAAAAAGGAAGCCAAACTGAATTTTTCGACGCGAGTTAAAAGACAACCAAAGTCGACGTAGCAAAATCGACATAGGCTGAACCAAAATTAAATTCCGCACGTAAAAATTTTAGAGATGAACAACTTGAAAATCGGGCAATGGAAAGACTAACTTTCTCCCCTTCATTGATCCTAAAGATTCAAAAAAAGCTCTAAAGTGCCATGGCAGCACTAGCAGGTAATCTGGATTAAAAGCTAGAACCTCAGCTTCGGGGGTCAACGGAATTAAAGTGCCAGGAGTGAACGATCCAAATTTATCACTATTGACTTCACCAATTTCCGAAATTAAATCTTCGGTGATTCCATAGTATTGAAGTAATACATTACCTTTGGTAGAGGCCCCTAATCCACAGACTCGCTTGCCTTCTGACTTTGCTTTTTTAAGAAAATTCATTAGGTCATTTCTAGCTTGCTCAACCCGTACTTTAAAAGCGTCAAAAGCTTCGGTCGTATCTAATCCAAGCTTCGTTTCATCTGCCAATATTTTATTTAACTTTTCGTGATTAGGCTCATACTTTGAGTCAACCTTAGCGCAGGTAATTGAAAAACTACCCCCATTCACATCATTGAATTCAACATCCAAAACTTTCAAGCCTGCTTTTTCTGCAATCCATAAAATTTGCTTCACGGCATAAAACTCTAGGTGCTCGTGACAAATCGTATCGAATGAATTTGTGCGGAGCATTGCAGGAAGATAGCTCTGCTCAAAAATCCAAACACCATCATCTGCCAGGGCACCTTCAATCTCTTTAGCAAAAGCAACTGGATCTTCAAGATCGTAAAACATTGAAAAAGAGGTAATGACTTTTGCCTTCTTATCACCCAATGCTTTTGTAACCGCATCTGCAGAAAAAAACTCTGGAATTAAGCGAATTTCTTTTGGATAGTATTCAGAAAACTTTAAGCCCGTTGGATCAATTCCCACCAAATCATATTCACCCTGAGGGTAGGCGCGTAAAGTAGTCGCATCATTACTCCCAATATCAATAATGAGATCATTCTTTTGAAGGATATTCATCTCCAAGACATTGGCGACCTTTGAATGCAAATGCTTCACCATGCTGGCATTAAGGCCTGATCGATAGCCATAATTTAAACCATACATCTCGCTCAAGTCATAGCTTTGTCTTAGCTGAACTAAACCACAGCCATTCGAACTGGTGCACTTCACTAACTCAACTGCTCCACTAGTGACTTTTTCAGTTTTTGTTTTAGGAAATACTCCTGTTAGCGCCTGGTTCTCTAGCAGCATTAAAGAGGTTAATTGATTCTCTCCACAAATCCGGCAATTTGTAATTATCTTTATCATTTTCTTTATATCTACCTTAAGCAATTATGAGTCATGACTTCTTTGTAAAAAATCTCTATAAGAAAATGCAATCCCATCATTCAATGAAGTTTTTGCTTTCCATCCCAAGCCAGCCATTCTCGAGACATCCATCAACTTGCGTGGAGTTCCATCAGGCTTACTGGCATCAAACACAATTTGCCCTTGAAAGCCGATCACATCCATTACTGTTTCGGCTAATTCACGAATAGTCACATCTTCACCAACGCCAACGTTATACATACCTTCGTCGATTCTATTTTCCATCAAGAAAATACAGGCGTCAGCCATATCGTCAACATACAAAAATTCACGATAAGGTTTTCCGGAGCCCCACACCACTAACTCCGAATCGCCCCTTAACTTGGCCTCGTGCGCTTTACGAATCAAGGCTGGCAGCACATGGCTTTTAGCCAAATCATAATGATCGTTGGGACCGTACAAATTAGTAGGCATCACACTTACAAAACGTGTTCCTGCGCCTTGGTTATAGACATTACATAATTCAATACCAGCAATTTTTGCTATCGCATAGGGCTCATTGGTTTTCTCGAGTGGCCCACTTAAGAAATATTCTTCCTTAATCGGCTGCGGACAATCGCGGGGATAAATACAACTGGAACCTAAAAAGCAAAACCACTTGGCGCCCTCTTTATGTGCCGCGTGCATGACATTATTTTGAACCATCAGGTTCTCATAAATAAATTCAGCAGGGTAAGTATTATTGGCCTGAATACCGCCCACCATCGCCGCTGCTAAAAAAACGTATTCGGGCTTTTCTGATTCAAAAAAATGATTCACTGACGCCTGATCTAACAAGTCTAATTCTTGATGGGTGCGAACCACTAAATTGGTATATCCACCCGACTCCAACCGCCTGACGATGGCAGAGCCTACCAAGCCCCTATGGCCAGCAACGTATATTTTGGAGTCTTTTGGAATTGTCATCGGAATATCAAAGTGCTAATTAATTACTCATACTCAAAGGCTCAAGCCCGCTAATGCCCGATCCCGCGCACCAGTTTGCACTGCTTTCCGGGCGCAGGTGCACTTCGACTCTTGGGTAGCGACTCCTCACCCTTTTCATTTCGCGCCAACGCCCTTGATGTTGATCCAGACCCGCTGGCCTAGGAGGGCCACCAGCGCCAGAAAGAGTGCCGCGATAAATCCGGCCGCAGTGAACTTGAGCATGCCGGGCTTTTTGGCCGTTGGCGTGCCGTCCTGGAGCAGGCCCCAGCGGAACCTGGCCTCATAGGAGAGTAGGCTGGTGCGAAGGTCGTCCACGAAGGCGAAGGCCTTGGGGTCGGCGCTCTTGATCTCGCCCCGAAACTTGGCCTCAAGCGCCAGGAGCTGCGTGTTGAGCTCGAGTCCGTTGTAGCTCTTGTCGATGAGCTCGCCCGAGCGCTCGAGCCAGAGCTTGATCTGCTCCTGCTGTGCCTGGTGATCCTTGAGTCGGGACAGGCTCTCGATGTTGTTGTTGATGTCGGTGTTGATCGCGATGATCTGGGTGTTGATTGGGAGGTACTTGGCGCCGGAGTCCTTGGGGTCAAATGCCTGGATGGAGCTGCGGGACTCCACCGGGAATCGTTTGCCCAAATCCTCTAAGCTCTTAAGGCGGGTCTTTTGGTATTCGAGCTCGATCAGGGTGGAGTTCACCTTGGACTCGATCCTGGCCTGGGCGCCCAGGAAGTCAGCCCTCTGGGTCGAGAACAGATCGCGGATGGCCATGTAGGCCCCGCCCTCACGAAAGAACTGGGTGATTGCGTCCGCACTCTGGGTCGCCGACTCCTTGGAGCCGCCCGACCCCTGAATCACTAGGAACAGGATCGAATTATTGGCATCCTTGACCTCGGCCCCGAGGTCCTTGATGTCGGCCTTGGTGAGAGAGAAAACTGGAGTTAGGGCCTTTTTCCAGAACTCGGGGTTGCTCATGGACCTGTACTGGCCTACCTTGCCCTCGGGGGCCTGATTTTTTTCGAGGATTTCAGCGGCCAGGTTGGGGAGCGTGGCTTGGAGGGACTTGATTGACAGGATTCCGAGCCTCTCGTTATTGCGTAGGTTGATGCTGACCTGATAGGAGGCCACCAGGAACCAGAAACCTAAGCCCAGCACGGCTCCAGCTAGGGCGGCGGCGGCCAGTTTTTTCCAGGAATCAGATAGGAATGAGAGGATATCCAGGAGGGAGATTTCTGAGTCTGGGTTTTCCGGCCTTACATCTACTGACATCATCAACCTTATTGATATATTTGGGGGTTTGTTATGGATATTGTAAACAATTCAGGGGTCTTCCTCGCTAAATCGGGTTTATCCCTCAAAATCTCTTCATACAGCGTAAATTCTATTTATCGCTAAAAACCTACCTGAAGATAGAAACCGGCCCTTTCTGGGGATGGGCTTTGTGCGGCAGGCACTTTTGGCTCTCTGGGCAATCCTATATGATCGCAAGATTGACCAACTTTAATGCGTTCTAGGGCAAATTCCATTGAAAAACCCCATTCGAATCGATCACCTCCTGCTTAGGCTGATTTTTGGCCGGAATTGGCGTCAAAAACTCTGGATGTCTAAACGCGATAAATCAGAGCTGGCTGGGCGTATTGCCATGGCATCGGCACAGGTCTTAACCCAATCTTTTGATCTCGATCCCATCAAAATCAGCACATCGGGGCTTAATCCATCGGTAAATCCGAGCATTATCAAAACGCCATCCGGATACCTCATGGTAGCCAGATCATCACGTCTGCGCTGTTACGACGATGTTGACTACATTGAAAATAGCGCCAAAATTGATGACATTAACTATATCTACACCTTAGACAATGCATTTAAGGTGATTACTAGCTCTGCGCTAGACGAGCGTTTATTGCGAGATGCGGGCTTTTGCATCAAACATTGTATGAGCGATACCCGTTTATTTTATTGGCAAGATAAGCTTTGGGGGATTGGCGCAGCAGCCCAACTACAAGGGCAAAAAGAGGTAGTTAAACAAGTACTTTTTTGCATTGAAAAGAATGTAGTGGTTGATGCCATCTCCCTTGACTCCCCCACCGGATTTTCATTGGAGAAAAATTGGACACCCATAGTTCAGGATGGGGTCTTAAATTTAATCTATAGCTTCTCACCTTTAAACCTCATCAAAATTGAAGGTAGAACAGCGGTTGTTCAGGGAAGCCTTCGAAAGATCACCAACCATGATGCTAGGGGAGGCACCCAGCTCATCGAATATCAAGGCGGGTATCTGGGGCTAGTACATCAAGCACCCAATATGTGGAATGGCAGAAGATCGTATACCCACAGCTTTGTTTGGTTTACCAAGGACTTGGAGTTACTTGAAATCAGTGAGCCTTTTTATCTGCAAAGAAAAGGTCTCGAGTTTGCGGCTGGCATTTGCCAAGATGAAGGTGGAATTATCGTGTCTTACGGAGTGGCAGATCGCGCTTGCCGGGTTCTTAGAATTCCGGATAGAGTCATTGAGCGCTATCTGACAATTTAGAGGGTCTACCTAAGCAAGTCTAGGAAGATTTTTCCAGCATGGCGTCATTCACCATGATGCAATCGATTTCTACCATGTCGGGAAAGCCCCCACCATTATTGGGCACTAGGGATCCCAAGGTAAATCCAAGGGATTCATAAAAAGAAATGGCCTCCCTAAAATCAATGGATTCTTGATAGAGCTTTTGCACTGCCAACTCACTTTGCAGACCTAAAAAATTCGAGATGATGTTTTTCCCACCGCGAGCTACCCGAACATCAAAGCCTTGTGTATCCATTTTCAGAAATGGCCTTACAAATTGATATTGGGCCTTTAGTCGGGAATAAGCCTCTTCTAGCGTTTCTTTTTGCACTTGAATAATATTGATTGACTTATTGGCATCTTGAAAATTAGCATTTGCCTCATGACTTGGGGTACCCAATGAGCTAAATTGGTCGCCTTGCATAATATTAAATTCGCCAACACCCCCAACTTCATCAAGGGCAATTTGCTCAACCGTCCATAGCGGATCATGCAAGGCCAATTTTCTAATCTTATCCGCGGCAGAAGGGATGGGCTCAAAAGAAATAATCCGCCCTTGATACCCGACATGCTTTCTGAGCATCTGTGCATATTGCCCATTGTTAGCCCCCACATCAAATACACAGTCCACGTTTAAGAAGGGAAGCAATCGACTTAAGTAAATTTTTTCTGGCAGGGTGTGTAAATCGGCGCGGTTAAGTAAGGTGAGATTAAATATCTTTTCATCCAAGAAACGCTCTAACTTTTTAAACGGCTTAAAGCATCGATCCATCACCTGAGAAAGTATTGTCTGTTTTTGCATATTGCTTAATGGTTTGTAGGTGGAATTGGCTTCCCAATTCCACCTGAGTCATCGACGCGGGAAGCCGAAGAGATCTTTACCTTCAAACTCAAGGTTGAAGTAAAAACAATCAGGAAAATAAAGGCATTTACAAAGACTTCCGAGGAAATTTCTTTTACTAAAAAGACGGCGGATAGAATGGGCAAAGCCCAGCGTCCAATCAATAGCCAAGGTGCGGGCGATGCCTTGCTATTACTCCAAGTTAAAAGGATTGCTGCCCCCAATAGAAATAGGCCAGGAAGGCCGTATCCCAACGTAAAGTCTAGCCAGGCACTGTGACTCCAGCTCATCTCTGAATCGGGCCACTTTTCTTTGCAGAGCCTACCAAAAGATAAACTCAATAACCCATAACCCAGCGGCCGCTCAACTACAAACCGAGTGCCTACAATGGCCCAAGAAATTCGTTCATAGTTAGACGCACTCACGGGCTGACCCAAGTCGTTTAATGGGTAACCCTTCGCTTGGATACGGTTATAGCGCCAATTGTCTAGCCGATCCACCTGTTGAACTGCGACCTTGGTATCTGCGATCAGTGATAGCCATTGTGAATTTTGCTTAAAAGATCCCCATAAGATCCATGCAGAAGAGCATATAGCAAGCAAAAAGATGGCTAGAGTCAACCAAGAGAAATTGCGCACTACAGCCAAACCAATCAATATGAATGCCGTCAGCAATAAAGCCAGGCTAAAAAATGTCCCTAGGCGATCGTTTTCAATATAAAAAATGAGTAGCGTGAATGGAATACAGGCTAAATATAAGAAACTATTGAAAAAGCTGAAAGTCTTATTCTTTAAGCGCATCACCACCAAACCAATGCTGACTGCTACCGCAGGTAAGCAAAAGAAAACATACCATGCTCGCGAAATACCCATTTGACTGCCCATATGATCCGGATCTAGGATCAAATAAATAGGCACGGCAAAACCATATTTTTGACCCATCAGGGTAGTGCCCCACTTCACAAAATAAGTAACCGCCGGCAAGAGCAGTCCAATAAATACGATATTCCAATAACGCCTTGTTTTAACGGGATCATTTGCATAACTCAATAAGCCCAAGCCAAGACCTAAAGCAAAGGGGATGCTTAATGCTATTTTTTTCCAGATCTTGGTGTACTCAGCATATTGCCCCTCGTAATCCACTCCAATAAAAAAAAGATGGATGCTTACCCAAATCAATAGCAAGACCATGAGTGCGATGGGCGCAGCGCGCCGCTGGATCAAGATTCGCCAATTAGGAAAAATAATAAAAAGACTTAAAAATGCTCCTACGATTAAGCTGAAATTTCGAATAAAAATCGTGTTTGGAAGAATCCACACCCCATAGAGAATGGCAGACAACACACATAAGGCGGTCACCAGCACGCCTGAAGGGCGCCGAATTTCTAAAAGGTGATGATTGAGGTTTGCAGTCACTTGTACAGTGAGCCTCAATAATTGCAGTCAGACATAATCTTCTGGACAGTTGCCACAGCTGGTGGATGCCCATGGCGATCATACAAAAAGTAGCGCGGCCCGACATATAGATCATTGAGCTCTACAGGAATATCATCAAATAGGTGCCCATATGCGCGATCAACAAAGAATGCATTGGATCCAGTATGAGAATTGCAGCAAACCAACCTGTAATTGAATTTCTCAAGCAAACTATTAAAGCTGGCTAATGAGGCGCCAAAATAGTCGTCGCCCACCCATTCATGAGAGGGGTTGTAATCAATCTTGAACTCAACCGGTGGTGGAAATTTACCGTTGTATTCCACAATGAATAGTTTGGGTCTAAGTCCTGCATCTAGCATGGCTTCCGCTAGGTAAATATCATTGCCATCCAAATCAAGCGATATCACATCAACCTTATCCTGCTGCAGATTTGCCAAACCCCTCTTTGCCAGAGCGGCAACATTTTCCAGGGTAATCCACTCCTTAATATATTGAAATCGGTCCTGACTAGTTTTTTTGACATCAAATAATAATTCTTGAGCGCCGATCCAAATACCCTTCCAGCCTAAAGCGGCCAAAATGAGGGTGTTGTTCTCCATACCATCGCCAACGCCTAGCTCCAAATAGACACCGTCACTCAGACCATTGATTCTTCGGAGAATTTCTAAAGTAATGCCATCCTCATCGGTTTGGGAAAAGCATTTCTTTCCAAACTGATTCAGAGGGTTTTTGCTGGCTGCCTGCAGCGCCTTGGTTTGATCCAAGAGCTGGAGATTTTGAAAATATTTAATTGAATTTTCAAAATCTTTTAACTGATATGGCAAGTTGATTAAATTACGCAACTTACCTAAGAATTTCTTCTTACTATGAAGGGTAGACATGTATTCGTATTAACCTATGTATATTGATACTAGCTATTTGATAACTAGAAACCGTTTAGACCTTAGCCCCTGTTGAAGATTGCAGGCCCAATAAAAACCTTCTCATCGCCATCTTTAGCTGATTGCGAATACCCAATTTGAGATCCCATGCCTCGAAGCTAATAAAGTCATAAGAATTAGCTAAGCCGCGCCATACTGCCGCAGAAAGCTTGAGTGGATTGCCCACTAAACTTAATCCATTGCGATACCAAGGGCGGTCACTAATCACAATATCATTGCGATGGTGATGCCAGATCCAAGTTCCTAGGGTTTCAAACTCAGCAAATCCAGCGGGCTCTGATGGATCTACATAAGACAAAATGGCATCCATCCAAGGAAGTTGCGCATTTTTTTCCAAAGACTGAAACAATTCGCGTGCCCAAGCCACTTTCAGAACAAGGCTTTGCGCAATGAATGAAAATGTCTGCGTACGCTTCAAGCCTAATGCTCTCTCCAGAAAATCAAAATACGATTTTCTAAACTCTTCACCGCGGTAATAGACTAGCTGCCCATTAGTACCAATAAATTCCAAATTCTTTAAGGGGACGGTATCGGCATCCCATATCAATACGACATCACTATCCTTGTGAGTCAACACCGCAGCAATTTTGATGAACTGCTGTAAATACCACCCCACTCGATGTTGATTTGTACTATCTAGCATTTGGGCAATTCTTGCCTTGGCATCACCAACGTAATCAGATTCAGGCTTGACGTGGTATGGCGCGCAAGTCACCTTAGAAAATAGCTCAACCTCTTTATCTGGAACAATTACCAAATAAGAGTCCGCCTTGATAAATTGCACAACATGCTTTGCGGCCACAGTCCAGACGTCAATATCCTTGGAGGAGCAAACGGATATCACCTGAGCTATCACTGGCAATTGACTAGCCATCTCTGTGACCAGCTAAAAATTCAGCATAGGCATTCATCAAGCCCTGTGCTAACTCAACCCTCGGAGTCCAGCCCAATTGATTTAATTTAGAGGAATCCATCCACTTGCGTGGAGTACCGTCAGGCTTGCTGGTATCAAAAGCGATATTTCCTTGATAGCCAACAGCATTACCAACCGCTTTTGCCAAATCTGCAATCGTGACATCACTGCCATATCCCACATTGATATGACTTTCCATTGGCGATGTGTGCTGATCATAGATCGCCTTATCCAGATCCATCACAAATACCGACGCTGCAGCCATGTCATCCACATACAGAAACTCGCGCTTAGGTGTTCCCGTACCCCAAATCACTACTTCAGGTGCATTAGCCACCTTCGCCTCATGAAATCGCCTAATGAGCGCCGGAATCACATGGCTATTTTCGGGGTGGTAATTATCTCCAGGGCCATAGAGGTTGGTGGGCATGACCGAGCGGTAATCCACCCTATGGCTTTGGCCATACTGGCGGTTATAACTTTCACACATCTTGATGCCGGCAATCTTCGCAATCGCATAGGGCTCATTGGTTGGCTCTAACTTACCCATTAAGAGCGCATCCTCAGACATAGGCTGGGGAGCAAGCTTGGGATAAATACAGCTTGAACCCAAAAATAACAGCTTTTTTACACCACTAAGAAATGCCTGATGAATAACATTATTCTGCACCATCAGGTTGTCATAAATGAACTCAGCCGGATAAGTATTGTTCGCATGAATGCCGCCTACTTTTGCAGCAGCAAGATAGACTTGGTCTGGTTTTTCAGCTTCAAAGAAACTGGCTACTTGTGACTGATTGGTTAAATCCAACTCAGAATGCGTTCTGGTGACAATATTGTTGTAGCCCTTGGCTTGCAGATTGCGAACGATTGCTGAGCCCACCATCCCGCGATGACCGGCTACATAAATCTTTTGATTGAAATCCATGCTTGTCTATTTATCTTATTTCTGTATTGATATTTTGGATTTAATTCTCTTTACCAACCGCGACTGAGTAACCATGCTTTTCTAGTAAAGCATGCTGCTTGGCCTTTTCTAAATCATTTGCCACCATCTCCACAATCATTTGATCGAGGGTGATTTCTGGAACCCAGCCCAGCTTTGTTTTTGCTTTAGTGGGATCACCTAATAATGTTTCCACTTCAGTTGGTCGGTAATAGCGTGGGTCGATCTGCACAATCACATCACCTACTTTTAGTGCCGGGGCTTTGTCGCCATCAATACTAGCAACGATGGCTTTTTCATTTTCAGCAGTGCCTTCAAACTTGAGCGTAATGCCCAACTGTTTGGCGCTACGGATAATAAATTCTCTGACGGTGAACTGCACCCCAGTAGCAATCACAAAATCTTCTGGTTTGTCTTGCTGGAGCATCAACCACTGCATACGCACATAGTCTTTGGCATGACCCCAGTCTCGCAGGGCATCGATATTGCCCATGAACAGACATTTCTCCAAGCCCTGGGAAATATTCGCTAAACCACGAGTCACCTTACGCGTGACAAAAGTCTCACCTCGGCGCTTAGATTCATGATTAAAGAGGATGCCATTACAGGCATACATGCCATACGCTTCACGATAGTTCACGGTAATCCAGTAGGCATACATCTTGGCTACTGCATAAGGGCTTCTTGGATAAAACGGAGTGGTTTCTTTTTGGGGGATTTCTTGCACCAAGCCATAGAGCTCAGAAGTCGAGGCTTGATAGAAGCGGGTTTTCTTTTCCAGACCGAGGATGCGAATAGCTTCCAGCATCCGCAGTGGGCCCATTGCATCTACATCAGCTGTGTACTCAGGTGATTCAAAAGAAACAGCTACATGCGATTGCGCGCCCAAGTTATAAATCTCGTCGGGCTGGCATTCTTGAATAATGCGCACCAAATTACTGGTATCCGTCAAATCACCGTAGTGCAAGATTAAATCTGGGTGATTGACATGCGGGTCTTGATATAAATGATCGATGCGCTCGGTATTAAAAGAAGAGGCGCGGCGCTTAATACCGTGAACGATGTAACCCTTTTCTAACAGGAACTCAGCAAGGTAAGAACCATCTTGGCCGGTGATGCCGGTGATAAGGGCGACTTTTTGATTATTTTTCATAGCTTCAGTTTTATTATTTAGATCGATTAAATCAAGTTAAGCTTCTTAGAGAAGTCATTATAAAGATTGGTACATTCTTTTCACCACCTCAATACCCTTGGTGGAGGCCTTCCAACCCAATACATTTTGTGCCTTACTAGCGTCGGCCCTTCCAATTGCCAAATCGGTGGGACGAAACAAGCTGGGATCTTGGAGAACATGATCTTTCCAATTCAAGTTGGCTTGCTCAAATGCGGTTTTTACAAACTCTTCGAGAGTAATAGTGGTACCAGTGGCTATAACAAAGTCTTCTGGTTTCTCTTGTTGCAGCATCAACCACATCGCCTCGACATATTCTGGAGCCCAGCCCCAATCCCTAGCAATATCTAAGCGACCGAGCTTTAACCTCTCTTTGCTACCCTGAGCAATACGTTTTACCGCTCGAATAATTTTCTGCGTTACAAAGCGCTCTGGGCGCAAGGGAGATTCATGATTAAACAAAATACCAGTACAGGCAAATAAACCATATGCATCGCGGTAGTTATTCACCAACCAATAGGCAGATGTTTTTGCAACTGCATAAGGGCTCATTGGGTAAAACGGTGTCGACTCATTTGCTGGCTCGCCATGCGTATCACCAAAACACTCACCAGAGCCAGCGTGATAAATCTTAATTTGCCCGCTCTTCTCTTCCATTATTCGGCAACCCTCTAGGATATTGAGAGTTCCTAAGGTAATACTCTGAATCGTTTCAGCAGGTTGCTCAAAAGATAAGCCTACGGAAGACTGGCCCGCTAAATAGTAAATCTCATCAGGATTGCTCTTGCGCAAGGCAACCAACACACTCCGAAAATCTTCCGGAACCATCGAGATGTAACTAATCTGATCTTTGATGCCAAGTTTTTCAAGGTTCGAGAAAGAAGAGCCCTGTACGTCTCTGGAAGTACCAAAAACGGTGTAGCCTTTTTGCAAAAGCAACTCGGCCAAGTAACTGCCGTCCTGACCGCTTACACCGCAAATTAAAGCGGTCCGCTTATTTGTATTGCTGGACTGATTCATTGTCAGATTGGAAGCGCCCATTACTTCGAGCGCCCATAAGTATCTTCAAATCTCACAATATCGTCTTCACCAAGATAGCCACCCGATTGCACCTCAATAATCTCTAAAGCAGTTTTGCCAGGATTAGCCAAACGATGGGTTTGCCCCTGAGGAATGTAAGTACTTTGATTTTCAGTGAGCATGATGACCTTGTCACCATTGGTAATCTCTGCGGTACCTTTGACCACAATCCAATGCTCAGCGCGATGGTGATGCATTTGCAATGAGAGGCTTGCTCCAGGCTTTACCTGAATACGTTTGACTTTAAAACGTTCGCCTTCATCCACGCTGTCATACCAGCCCCAAGGTCTTGCGACCTTACGATGCAAGTTCTTCTCTTCACGCTGCTGTTGCTCTAACTGAATGACAATATTTTTAACATCTTGACTATTAGCGCGATCGGCCACCAATACTGCATCCGCAGTCTCAATAATGACCAAGTTATCAATACCTACGGTACCCACTAAGCGACTGCTAGCATGCACTAAGGAATTGTTGGTATTACTTAACAAGGTATCGCCACTAGTGACATTGCCCTTGTCATCTTTTTTACCCACTTGCCACACCGCATCCCAAGCACCTAAATCATTCCAGCCAGCATCGAGCTCAACCATCTTAATGGTGAATAATCCATTAGATCCAGGGCATTTTTCTATTACCGCATAGTCAATGGACTCGCTCGGAATCGACTTGAAGATCTCTTTATCTGGGCGCACAAACTCGGTATCGCCCGATTGATCAGAAGTTCTTGCGACCCAAGCAGTTTCTGTAGCACCCAAAATGTCGGGACGAAATTCTTTCAATGCGGCAAGCCAAGTGCTGGCACGCAAAACAAACATACCGCTATTCCAGAAATAATGGCCATTCTCTAAATAAGATTGTGCAGTTTTTGCATCCGGCTTTTCTGCAAATTGCTCCACGGCAAACTCACCATGGACACCTTGAGCGCCACCCTTCTTAATATAGCCATAACCGGTTTCTGGCGCAGTTGGCGTAATGCCTAAGATGGCAATCGTTTTCTTGGTCTCATCAGATACGACAACATTGATACAGTCTTGCAGTGCCTTAGTAAAGGCGGGACCATTTTGGATAGTTTGATCGGCAGGCGTAATTACCAAAATCGGATCAGATGCATTTTTCTCGCTTGCATACAGCGCAGCCAAGGTCAGCGCTGGAGCAGTATTGCGACCAGTTGGCTCTAACAATAAGGTTGCTTGTATATGGGGTAATTCACGTAACTGATCAAGCACCAGAAAGCGATGCTCTTCATTAGTGACAATCAGTGTTTGACCAATAGCCATATTTGAAGACTGTGAATTTCCAGCTCCCAAAGCATTTAATCGCTCTACCGCCTGCTGAAAGAGACTTTTTGTTGAATCGTCACCCGACAGCACCAAAAACTGCTTTGGGAAGCCTGAACGAGACAAGGGCCAAAGACGGGTTCCTGACCCACCACAAAGGATGACCGGCAAAACTTGAGTTGCTGGATTGGCGGAACTTGTGTTGGTCATGGGCAAATGTACAAAGCCTTTATGTTTTTTGTAAATAAGTCATGATTTTATAGGCTTTATTATCGCAATTTGGCTTTATTGGAGTTTACATAGCCCCATAACTTCATTGAGGAGCGCTCCCAAGCTCTAAAAAGAGAAATGGCGAAAAAGACCACACCTATGGCCTCCAGAATTGCATCACTTCGGTAGTGATAAATGCGCGAAATTCATTTCAAGTTACTGTTTTTAAAGAATTAATTTAGACTATTAGTATAGCAAGCGCTAAGCTCAATCTTAGGAGCGCACTAAAGCTGATTTAGAAAATAAAATGGCACCCTAGGGTGCCATTTGTACTAATTGCCATCAATAGAGGCAATTTAACTTCTTAGCCATTAAGCCTTCTTAGCGTAAGCAGAACACCAGCCTGCGCCAGCTACTTGCTTGCCTGCAAATAGTGAGCAACCACCAGCAGCAGAGCCAGCTTTACCTTGGTACAAAGCACAGTTATCGCACTTTTGACCAGCAGCATACTTTGCAAACTTTGCTTTATCTACTTTTGAAGCATCAGCTTTGTAACCCAATGCAGCAGCTTGTGGATCGGTTTCAGCAACCATGGCTTGGGCTTGAACTTTACCGTTCAAAGCCAATGTACAAGCACCAGCAGCGGACAAAATCATAAATTGGCGACGACTATTTTTCATACGTTCTCCAGAGAGTGAAAGACAACAAAATATGTAACTCAATGGATCATAGAACAGAAGAGTTTACTCAGCTATAGGGAATCTAAGTAGTTGATTTATTTGAATATTTTATTGAGAACTATTCTCAAATTGAATTTGCCGCGCAGAACTAATGCCAGCCCTTTAGATTCATACAAGAAATGCGTTGCTTGATATGGGCGCCTGACCCAGCTTCTGGATAGGACTGGGCGCAATCTATAGCATCTTGACGAAAGGCTGCCTTGTTGTTTTTAGCGGGGTCGCTGTTCACATCGGGATATAAAGAGCATCCCCATAGGAACATCCCCACCAAAAGTCCGATGGTGGTCCCGAGTAAAGCTCTCAGTAGCTTAGGGAATGCCATGCCTATGCCCCTACCTCTTATCAAGAAGAGATAAAAACTCTCTACGCAAGTTAGAGTCTTTAAGGAAAGCGCCACGCATCACGCTATTGACCATCTTTGAATCACGATCTTTCACGCCACGCCACTGCATGCAGAAGTGATCTGCATCCATCACGATCGCCACACCAATTGGCTTAATTTTCTTCTCAAGCATATCGGCCAATTCCACTACTGCCTCCTCCTGGATTTGCGGCCTACACATGACCCACTCCGTTAAACGGGAGTACTTTGATAATCCAATCAGTGCGGACTCTTTGCTCGGCAATACCCCAATCCAAATGCGGCCCATGATGGGGCAAAGGTGATGTGAGCAAGCACTACGAACAGTGATCGGGCCGATGATCATCAACTCATTCAAGCGGCTAATGTTTGGGAACTTGGTTAAGGTTGGCTGCTCTACATAGCGGCCATTAAAGACTTCTTTCACAAACATCTTGGCAACACGACGACTGGTATTTTGAGTGTTGTGATCACCTTCTGTATCGATCACCAAACTCTCTAATACTGCCTGCATCTTTTCAGCGACTTCATCTACTAAGCCCTCTAATTCTCCTGGCTGAATAAACCTGGAAATATTGTCATTCGCATGAAAGCGTGCTTTTTGAGCCTCGATACGGCGACGGATGACCACGGACAAAGGGGTGCCAGCATCACTTTTTACGCTAGTCACTTTTTTAGCAGGTGCCTTCTTAGCTACTGCCGTCTTTTTCAATACTTGCTTTGTTGCTAGCAATTTCTTTGTGGGGGTCTTAGCAGGAATTTTTTTAGTGGCCATAGATCAATTGCGTCTCGTGAGTTTCTAAATTACTTTTTTAGCTTTTATTTACAGTTTTCAGATGGATATCTGAAAGAAGATGGTCACCACACAAACAATACCAATCAACCAAACAATCGATCTTGCCGTAGACCAGTTAGCAACATAACAAATGAGGTAAGCGATGCGTGCCACTACAAAGCCAAGAGCGAGTAAATCTACTCTAAGCTGAGGTGCATTCCCTATGTGCGCGATGATTACTGCCGCAAAAAATAGCGGGAGGGATTCAAAGAGATTGGCTTGAGCCGCATTAGCACGCGCCCGAAAACCGGTTTGCTTTGCCAGCCACTGACGCGGTGCGCCATTGTCATAAGCCTCAAAACCTTTTTTAGCGATACCTGCAGCTACATAGGGCAATAAGCCCATGAACAGCACGCAAGCAAAAGCAATGGTCATGATTGACCTTGAGTGTTTGTATCAACCTGAGCTTGTGCTTTATCTTTTTTAGAGCCAATGCGTGACTCCGTGCCATTCAGTAATTTTTGAATATTGCTACGATGCCGCCAGATGAGTAAGAAGCAAACTACTAAAAGTGCAATGCCCATTGGCTGAAAGCCAAACAAAAACACAAAGTAAACAGGACCAAACACGGCAGCGGCCAAAGCAGCAAGAGAGGAGTAGCGTATAAACATCGCCACGATGATCCAAGTAGCCAAAGTAGCTGCACCTAAGATCCAATTGATGCCAAACAAGATGCCGCAGGCGGTAGCAACCCCTTTACCACCCTTAAAGCCATGAAATACTGGAAACAAGTGGCCCAAGAAAACCGCAATCACCACGCCGCATAAAACCCAGGATCCCAAAGTAGATGTTAGGGACTCATCACCCAATAGAACTCTAGCCAACATCACAGCTAAGTATCCCTTCAGCGCATCGCCAACCAAAGTCAGCACTGCGGCCAGCTTATTGCCCGTCCTCAGGACATTAGTGGCGCCAGGATTACCAGAACCATAAGAATGGGGATCGGGCAAACGCATGCATTTGCTCACCACCACCGCGAATGAGATCGAGCCTATGAGGTAGGCAATGGGTATTAATAGCAGGTCTAAAGTGAAAGTCATGTTCATATCTTAAACACTTCTCTTGGGAATGTTTTTTGGCATACTAGCCTTGCTTGAAATACTATATACTACTGCTATATACAAAAGGATATGCCATGTCAATCACCATTACGACAGTGTTTACCAATAATCGCAGTCAAGCTGTTAGATTGCCTGCCCAAGCCCGCTTACCCGATGAAGTGAAGAAAGTCATTGTCCGCATTCGTGGTCGTGAACGCATTATTACGCCCCTTGAAAATACCTGGGATAACTTTTTTCTAAGCGGGCCATCCATATCTGACGACTTTATGAACCAGCGTGGAGAGCAAAAACCTGCAGAGCGAGAAAGTCTGTAATGCTCAAGTATTTACTCGATACCAATATTGTGATTTATGTACTTAAACGTAGGCCAATTGAAGTGTTGAAAATATTCAATACAAATGCAAGTCGAATGGCAATTTCTAGCATCACCCTATCCGAGTTAATGTATGGCGCAGAAAAGAATTCAAATGCTGCTCAGAATTTAGAAGCAATTGAAGAATTCATAAGCCATCTCGAAGTCATTCCGTATGATGCAAAGGCATCTCAACACTACGGTCAAATTAAAGCAACGTTAGAGAGAAAAGGTGAAATTATTGGTGAGAACGATATTCACATTGCCGCCCATGCAATTAGCCAGGGGCTCATTCTAGTGACGAATAATTTACGAGAATTTAAAAGGGTTTCAAACCTAGCTCTAGAGAACTGGGTTAAGCCCTAGATCTGCAGGAGCACTTCATATACTCAGTTAAGCGCTCCTAGGGTGATGCTGCTGAAGTATCAATTGAAGACCTTCCCTAGCTTCATGGGTATAAATCTGGGTAGCAACACAAGCAGAGTCTTGGAGCTAAGAATGACTTACGCGCTTACTTACCTATGAAGTGCGCAGGGGTAACAGGCATGAGACTCAGTCACGCCGCCTGCAGCACATCAGAGACCCAAGCATTAATACTTTTTCCAGACGCCTGCGCAACTCTCGCCACTTTTGCATGAATTTCAGGTGAAATGCGCAACAGCAACTTTCCAGAATATGGTTTTTGTGGCTTTACACCATGCATCTCAGACATAGTGATATACCCATCAACCGCTGATTCGAAGGCTTTAATTAGCTCTGAAACAGACTCGCCATGAAAAGAGACGATGTCCGTAATGCCAGTCAAGTGGCCAACAAAAATACGGTCATCGGCATCAAACTCAACATTGGCGGAATAATTTTTATAACTTAGCGGTTTGTTCATGGCTTAACTCCTATTAGAACCAAAAAACTTTGAACATCTTTTACATGATACCTCTTTGCTTCTTTGCCAGGATGAGGCCTGTGTAAATCTAATCGATGATTATTCATCAAAAAACTTACCCTTGAACCGTCGCCCTCACCCTCACCCTCAACGCATTGACTACCGACTGCCACTAACAATAATTCAGTCTTTCTCCACTCTATTGCTGCTGAAGTGGGTTTGGCAAACACTGCTTGGAGGGTTTTCTGGTGCCTGCTATTCATCGCTTAAGTGATATCACAAAATGATACCATTTAGAAACCTCAGCCTCTAGGATGATGCTGCTGATGAATCGACTTCAGACGCTCTCTAGCCACGTGGGTATAGATCTGAGTAGTGGATATGTCAGCATGACCCAAGAGCAGCTGCACAACCCTTAAATCCGCCCCATGATTGAGCAAATGGGTTGCAAATGCATGGCGAAGGGTATGGGGAGATAAAGCGACAGGGATATTGGCGATAGTGGCATAGCGCTTAATCAGCGCCCAGAATGCCTGCCGAGTCAGACCTGTTCCCGTATGCCGGCCCACAAACACCGCATCTGAAGTTTTGCCCTCTAATAAAGGTGCTCTAGCCTCCGCTAAGTAGCGTCTTAACCACTGCCCTGCTTCGCCACCAAATGGCACTAAACGCTCCTTGCCACCCTTACCGTTGACGATTCTGACAACGCCCTCATTTAAGCCCAGCGCTACCGTCTTTAGTGAAACGATTTCTGAGACACGCAAACCGCTGGCATACATCAATTCGAGCATGGTGCGATCACGCAAGCCCAAAGAGGTCTCGACATCGGGGGCATTGAGCAAAGTAGTTACTTGATCTTCACTCAAGGTCTTTGGAAAGCGCAAAGCTTGTTTTGCCGCACGCAAACCAATACAGGGATCACTCTTGACTAAATTGATTCGTAAAGCATGACGGTAAAACCGTTTAAATACCGTGAGACGTCGATTAGCGGTAGTAGCCTTATCTGCACGACGATGGGCAATATAAGCCGTAAGATCTTTTTCGGTAACGCCGTAAAGATCAGTACCAGAGTCTTTGTAAAGCCACTGAGCCAAGAGCAATAGATCTCGACGATAGGCTGACAAGCTATTTTGTGCCAGCCCATCCTCCAACCAACAAGCATCACAGAAGCGCTCGATGGCTTCTTGGCTTGTGGGATGCATGTTATTTTGTCGCCTCTTCCAATTTTTCCGCCAGCCAAATCTTCATCAAAGACTGGTACGGAACATCCATCTTATTAGCCTGCAACTTAACGCCCTCTAGGAAGCTTTGAGATAAGCGCAAGGATATAGAAGCGGTTGTCAGCTTCAAATTGGGCATAGTCACCCGCTTAGCTTTTGACAAATCAAAGTAATCAGAAGCATCATTTTTTTCCCAAAAAATTCGCTCTTCTTTTTCACTTGTAAAGCTTGGTATGGTCAATTTACTAGGCTTTTTCATAACAGGCCCTTTCTCTCTTACTCATGGATCGCGCAGAAACAATGCGAATTAAAGTGTCCCAATTTCGCAAGGTAAAAATAATTGATAGCCCATCATTTACACATTAGTCACGGAAATTATTAAAGGCTAAAGGAGCTTCAGTAACTTCTTTCTTGAGCAAAGCCATCGTTTCTTGCAAATCATCACGCTTAGCACCAGTAACCCGCACTGCGTCACCCTGAATACTCGCCTGAACTTTAATCTTGCTGTCTTTAATGATGCGCACCACCTTTTTAGCCAACTCTGAAGTAATTCCTTTTTGGATCTTCATCGTTTGCTTACGCTTGTCGCTACCGATAGTCTCTTTTTTATCGTCTTTTAAATAACGTACGTCTACGTTACGCTTGGCCATCTTGCCATATAAGACATCGCGAACTTGACCTAATTTGAAATCATCATCACCAAACAAAATGAGGGTTTCATCCTTTTGCTCTACACGGCTATCAGAGCCTTTGAAATCAAAGCGATTGGTAATCTCTTTATTAGACTGCTCGATTGCATTTTTCAACTCAATCATGTCTGGTTCGCAAACTACGTCAAATGTTGGCATATCTACTCCTTAGGTCATATCTTGGTAATCTTGTTGGGCACTTTGCCTGCGCAAATACGATTGCGAATAAGATTGTGGCATGAACTCCGCACAAAATGCGCCTCTCTCGCCAAAATTGACCCCCAATATGGGGCTGAAAGACCGCAATACCTTTGGCTTTGAGGTTAGCGCTGAATTAGCGTACGAGATCAGCGCCGCAAATGAGCTCCCATCTTTAATGGCGGATATTCAGGAAAAGAACTTAGCTTGGCGGGTTCTGGGCGGTGGTAGCAACGTGATACTTCCAGCGAGCTTGCCTGGGGCAACATTACTCATGAATATTGCCGGTCAGAAAATCCTTCGGGTCGATGAGCAAAACACCTATATTGCCGTAGGGGCAGGCGTCAATTGGCATGAATTTGTCTCTTGGACTCTAGAGCAGAATGTTCCTGGCCTCGAAAATCTAGCCCTCATCCCCGGGACCGTAGGGGCAGCGCCAATACAAAACATTGGAGCCTATGGAGCGGAAGTTGCCGACTTTATTGACAGTATCGAAGCGTTCGATACCGGGGCCCATGCCTTTGTCACTCTCCCAAAAGAAGCATGCCACTTTGCCTATCGCGATAGCTACTTCAAGCAACATCCCCAACAATATATCGTGACAAAGGTCGCTTTTAAAATCCCCAAAATCTGGGCACCTCGCCTTCACTATGCAGATTTAGCTAAACAATTTATTGATAGCAATACAGCACCAAGCGCGCAAGATATTTTCCAGGCCGTCTGCACAATTCGGACACAAAAATTACCAGACCCCAAAGTGATTGGTAATGCAGGAAGCTTTTTTCAGAACCCTGTTGTCCCCAATACTCTGTTCGAAGCGCTACAAAAGCAATTTCCAGAGATGGTGTCTTACCCAGATCAATCAGGCATGCGCAAGCTTGCTGCTGGATGGCTCATTGATCAATGCGGGTTCAAAGGCCAAACAATGGGATCTGTTGGGGTCTATCAAAACCAAGCCTTGGTGCTGGTCAATCATGGTGGCGGCACAGCCAAAGATATTCTCACTCTTGCCCAATCCATTAAGGACAAAGTGAATAAAGTATTTGGCGTGCAACTGGAGATTGAGCCCAATATTTTCTAAAACATGAATTTAGAGAAATCCCTTGGAAGCAATTAAGGACTTTGAGCTGGTCCTAATGTCGGCGCTTTGGTTGGCGCGGCTACACCAATAAAAATCACCATTCCATCGCCACCAGGATTGCTAAGGTCAGATACAGCACTTGGCTTCCAGTTATTCGCGGCCCAAATATTTCCAGCCATATCTGCATTAACCGAGGTTAACCTCATCAAAGGACGATAGGATGGGAGCGAGCCCGTGCCATATAAAGGCACTCCAGAATTTAATAACACCTGGCTGCCAGCTGATGGCAAGGTGTACCCAGTAGCCGGAGAAATAGCCGTACCCGTTGAGACCCCAACCGGGCAATTTCCAGTCGCCCCACACAACTGCACAACGCTATAGGGGACCTGATCCAGTGGCAAAGCTACATCTCCAAAATTAGCCACCCATGGATTGCCTTTAGCATCGATTGAAATACCCCATGGTCCGTTAATTCCTTGACCGGTATAGGTGCCAATGATTGTGCCGCTGGAATTGATCTCATACACGGTGGAATTGGCTCCAGCAGCAACCCAAGCATTTCCCAGGGAATCAACTGCTACCCCCTTAGGATTGCTTCCTGCTGGGAGTATGACTGACGCCAACTTAGAAATTGTTCCATTAGTAATTTTCAGCTTAGAAACGGTATCTGAACCGGTATAGCTAACCCAAGCACTGCCATCACTTGCAATGGCCACCCCAAAAGGCTCGGTATTACTATCGGTATAACTAGCAGCATTGCTGGCACTACCGTTGCGATATACCACTACTGAATTATTTCCATAGCTGGCCATCCAAATATTATTGGATTGATCAACTGCAATACCTTGCACCCGTGAGAGTCCATTTGTATAACCAGTAGATGGCGACACTGGCACACCTAAAGACGAAAGCTTGGTAACGCTGCCACTACTAGGGAAGCTATTACCCCAACCAAAATTACCCGACCAAATATTGCCTAAGGTATCGATGGCTATTCCGAAGCCAGAGCCCAGGATTCCGCCACCGGTAATTGGAGAATTTGGAGTATTGAGCAGGCCTGTAGCAGGCTTGCCGTTGGGTTGAAGCACCATTAAGCAATTCGAAGAATTGGCTGTGGGTTGAAGCACATTGTTATTAATCCAAGCATAGCCATTAACATCAAATGCCACATTGGCAGGGCCACCAAAGGGGCAATTGGAATTGCCGCTGTTATTGACTTTAAGGGCCATCGTCCACGCTTGCAGCTTTTGAAAGTTGAGGCCACTAGGACCTTGGTTAGCTGTCAGCGCTGGTGAATACGCATTTGTAGCATTTACCAAATTAAAAATACCCGTGACATTATTGGCGGGATTGAGAGCAATATTGACAGCAGCTTGCATGGTGTTCGTTGGCAATGCGGCATTAGATGCAGGTGTTGCCGCAAACAAAGCAGTGCAAGCATTACTCAAGCCCTGAGTACACGCAGCTAATTTATTTGCAAGACTTCCGAGCGCACTCCAGGTATTGGTCTCATATCCATTCGGTGATGTTTGGATCACTATTGAGGCTGAACCAGATTCGGCAGCAACGAGATTCTCAGCCATGCCCGCTGCAATGCTTAATGGAATTGCTGAACCCGCTATAGAGAGATCGCTTTGCAGGAATTGAGCAAAAGCATAAGCAGTGGCTACAGTGGTTAAGTCATTAATTTTGACGGCGCTCAATGGACCGCTCCCCAGACTCGCTATTAATTGGATGCCTGATGACTTGGTGGCAACCGCATAGTAAAGAGCTGGATTGCTATTGGTGTTGGTATTGCTAACGGGTACTTTGGCAGTAAAGTTACCCGCTCCATCTGTGGTGGTTTGCACGACTAATATTGGGGTGCCGGTTTGGGCTTGGTAAATAGAAACTGTTGCGCCCCCAATTGCCACCGCTGGAGCACTTCCACCCGAGCTCACTGTTCCATTAATAACCACATTGTTGGGGGTGGAGCTGCCGGTGCAGGAGCTCAGCAAGATAGCTCCACAGCCTGCCACTACAAATAGCGAAAAAGTTCTTAATAAAGTCATAGTGTGTTTGTACAGAAAAAATATCAAAACATCAAACTAATTCATAGCGGTTCATCAATTCACTTCAAGCTTAGAAAACTCCACCTCTACCTGACCTTCAGCCAGGCGCACCTGGAAGCCCTGCTCGGTATTGAGTTCCTTGGGGTTGCGTACTGCATGCATCGCTTGCGCTTCCTTGCTCAAAATAACTGCATAGCCACGCTCTAGGGTTCGTTGTGGGTTGAGCATTTCTAACTGAGATTGGTAATGCCCTTGGTTGCGTTTCCAAGCATCTACGCGCACAAGCCACGCTTGATTTAGTCGCTGCTGCCAGCTCGTGATTTGCTCACGCATGCGATCAGGATTAGGCAATGCATGGCTTAATCTGAGTGCCAGCTGATCCAAGGTTTGCGCTTCACGTTCGATGCGCTGATTGATTCTTTGTAAGAGTGCCTGCATGATGGCATCTAACTCTTGCAACATCTGATCGCGACGTGGTGCAGCCAACTCTGCCGCGCCCGTAGGAGTGGGTGCACGCAAATCAGCTACAAAATCCGCAATCGTGACATCGGTTTCATGACCAACACCACTGACAATCGGAATGGGGGACTGTGCAATAGCGTAAGCCAACTTCTCATCATTAAATGCCCAAAGATCTTCAATACTGCCCCCACCCCGCACTAGCAAAATTACATCGACTGCATTTTCTTTTTCGGCAGATTTCAGAGCGGAAATAATTCCTGCTGGCGCATCTGGCCCTTGCACTAGCGTTGGATAAATCACGATTGGGATATGCGGCGCTCTTCTTGCTAAAGTGCTCAGCACATCTTTTAGTGCTGCAGCCTGAGGCGAAGTAATAATGCCAATCGATCTTGGATGGGTCGGGATGGGGTGCTTGTTCTCGACATCAAATAGCCCTTCTTTTGCCAGCTTAGCCTTGAGCTTTAAGAAGGCCTCATAAAGACCACCCATGCCTGCGCGACGCATACTTTGCACTGTCAGCTGAATATCGCCCCGCGGAACATAAAACCCGAGATTTGCGGCGAGCTCCACCAAATCCCCAGATTGCGGCATAAAGCCAACCTGGCCATTACGGCCACGGAACATCACGCAACGGATCTGGCCTTCTTCATCTTTTAGTGAGAAATACCAGTGCCCACTGTCATAAGCCTTGAAATTAGAAATTTCCCCGCTAACCCACACGGTATCAAAGCGCTCCTCTAAAGAACTTGCAATGGCGCGGTTTAAATCGCCAACACTCAGAATTTCTCGTGATATTTCCGACATTTTTTCTCTTTTTCTACACAGCTATGAGGTCTATTGGTGAATAAATATCCACAGAAGCCCATACAGCCTAGGTCTGAGCTCTATAAGTAAGTAATTACTGACCCAAAACGTCTCATAAAACCCACAATTAATCCGTATCTCATTGATTTATATCATCAATTCTTAAGCCCCATCTTAAGGGGATTTCACCAAAATGGGGTGTCATCACCATCAATCAAGTACTTACAAGGCATTTTCTAAAAAGTTTTACACAGAGTTATCCACAGGATGCCTTTGTTAAAACCCATTTTCAATTCAGCTAAAGTACTGAGCTTATGTACTCAATCTTACTGTCTGCTGGTTGGCCTATTTGGCCCCTTCTCATCATCTCCATTATCGGGCTGGCGATTGTCATTGAGCGCGCCTGGTATTTGCGCCAAATTCATATCTTTCCAAAAGACAGCCTTGAATCGGTATTTGGGCTCGCTGATGCTATTTCTCAGCAAAAAACTGCTTCAGCCATCTCTGCGTCGGAGATTAGCGCAATTAGCCAGCTTTCCCCAGTGGGATCGCTCTTTGCGTGCCTCCTTCGTGAAAAAGTTGCAGGTAGCACTGCAGATTCAGCGCTAGAAGAGTTACAAGCCAGCGCACAGTCCGCCTGGTTCAAGCTTGATCGCTACTTAGGCGCTCTAGCTACGATTGCCACGGTTGCCCCTCTACTAGGACTCTTTGGCACAGTCGTCGGTATGATTGAAATCTTCGGTAGTCAAGGCGCAATTAGTGGCGGTGCGGGCAGCCCACAACAACTTGCTCATGGCATCTCCGTTGCCCTGTACAACACCGCTTTTGGATTACTGATTGCCATTCCTGCTTTAGCAGCCTGGCGTGGCCTACGCGCGATGGCTAATCAACGCCAACACGAGTGTGAAGAATTTACCCGTCAATTATTTAAAAAACTCTATCCGCACTCTGCCAATACCAAATGAGTTGGCTAGACAACAAGCTTCAGTACCGCGGCCAGTTTTCATTGGGGGTGCGCTCAATCCCAGTTGAGCCAGAAATCAATCTCATTCCCTTTATTGACGTGTTGCTAGTAGTGCTGATCTTTTTAATGATCTCTACAACCTTCACTCGTTACCAAGAGCTGGCGATCACGCTACCAACAGCCAATGGTGCAGCAAGCCAATCGGAGCTAAAGCAAATTCATATAGCAGTGAGTCGCGATGGGCGTTTTGCTATTAATGGCAAAGTGACTGACCGCAGTCAACTCAGCAATAGCCTCAATGTTCTCAATAAAGACAACGCAATCCAAGTAAATATCGATGCAGATGCAAAAGCACCGCACCAGGCAGTCATGAGCGCCTTAGAGGCTGCACGCGACGCCAATCTATCTAATATTGTGTTTAGCAGTCAAACTACTAAAAAGTAAATAACTTAAGTAAAAAATTGAGCTAAACAAATCGCCCCTCATGTCATCCCCTAAAAAATCTTCTTTCTTAAATAAAGCGCCCCAGTTTTGGGAAAGACGTGGGCCAACAAGTCTGATACTTTGGCCTTTATCTAAGGTTTACGGTTGGGTAAATGAAGCTTTGGATCTAATCAATGATCTGAACCTAGGTAGGCGCAAACCACAAGCAGTACCAATCATCATTGTTGGCAATATTCGAGTAGGTGGCACTGGTAAGACGCCTATCGTGATTGCACTAGCCGAACAACTCGCACGCATTGGATGGAGGCCCGGGATTATTAGTCGGGGTTATGGTGCCTCAGCACTGAGTACGCCCCTCCAAGTGAAGAGTGATTCCAACCCCCAAAAAGTTGGCGATGAACCAGTGCTGATTGCTAAGCGTACCCACAATCAATTTCCGATCTGGGTTCATCCCAAGCGAGTGCTCAGTATTCAGTCTCTACTAAAGCATGATCCCGCAGTGAACGTGATCATTAGTGATGATGGACTGCAACATCGCAGCCTTGTTCGCTGGCCCGCACGTGAGGGTGGTCGCGATATCGAATTCGTAGTCCGAGATGCACGCGAAGAAGGCAATGGTTTCTTACTGCCTGCGGGACCTCTACGTGAGCCAGCTACTCGCGAACGGGATGCTACTTTAATGACTGGATCAAACACATCTTCTAGCCACATCGATGAATATTTTCTGGGGCGGCGGGCTTTCACACTAGCCAGCCATTTAGGTAGGCCTTATCAACTTTTTAATCCTAGCAATACTCAATCGCTGGCTGTCATTGCAGACACTTACCTCCCAAACAAGATTACCGCTGTTGCAGCCATTGGTAATCCACAGCGCTTTTTTGATGACTTATTAAAGCAAGGCATTGCAGGTAAAGGTATTGGCTTAGCCGATCATGCTAGCTACAGCCCTGAGTTTTTCTCCTCCATTAACGCTGAATGCATTCTGATTACGGAAAAGGATGCCGTAAAATGTTCTGCAATACACGATGAACGTATTTGGGTGGTTCCGATGACTTTAGAAATACCCAATACATTGGCGGACTGGTTGCAGTCTATATTGCTAAGGCCTGATCCAAATCAATACACTTTATAAAAGATAGCAAAGATCAAATATGGATAAGCGATTACTAGAGATTTTGGTGTGTCCTTTATGCAAAAGCACTTTGCATTTAGATGCTGAAAAGCATGAGCTCATTTGTAAAGCAGATCGTTTGGCTTACCCCATTCGCAATGACATTCCGGTCATGTTGGTCGATGAAGCCCGCAGCCTTTCTGCTGAGGAATGCAACTAATTCAAGCCTTCTCGATTGAATTCAAAAATACATGAGCAATCAGCCTCCAGAATTTTTAGTAGTAATACCCGCCAGACTTGGCTCAACCCGTCTGCCACGTAAGCCTCTAGCAGACATTGGCGGTAAGCCTATGGTGATTCGCGTAGCGGAACGCGCCCAACAATCACACGCACAAAGCGTAGTGGTTGCGACCGACTCGCCTGAAATCCAAGCAGCTTGTGACAAACATCGTATTGAGTGTTTGTTAACTAGCCCAAATCACCCCACCGGCACAGACCGCATTGCTGAAGTAGCGCAACTCCTTAAACTTCCCGCAGATACTTTGGTGGTGAATGTGCAAGGCGATGAACCCCTCATTCCACCAGAATTGATTAATCAAGTTGCCCAAACTTTAGCCGACCATTCGGCTTGTGCAATTTCCACTGTGGCAGTCCCCATTACCGATACTGCCGAGATCAATAATCCCAATGTGGTTAAAGTGGTTCTCAACAAAGCTGGGGAAGCCTTGTATTTCTCAAGATCCGCCATTCCGTTTGTGCGCGACCCTGAAGCAGGGGTGCCAGTCACTCACTTGCGACATTTAGGCATTTACGCCTACCGGGCTGACTTTTTAGAGGCCTACACCCGCCTTGAACCCGCTCCACCCGAGCAAGCCGAGGCCCTAGAACAGCTTCGCGCCCTCTGGAATGGATACCGAATTGCGGTGCACACCGCCAGTGAAGCCCCGCCAGCAGGGGTAGATACCCCAGAGGACCTGGAAAGAGTGCGGCAATTGCTAGCTCGCCCCTAGGCCAATCAGCCAAAGTCTCGGTAGTTTGAAACTTCTCGGGGATAATCCTAGGCAATAAGTATCCAGGTTCCCAACAAAATACGGGACAATGTCAGCTCTTCTAAGGGGAAAACAATGCGGTTGATTCTGCTCGGTGCACCAGGTGCTGGAAAAGGCACACAAGCTCAGTTTATTTGCGAAAAATTTGCTATTCCACAAATCTCGACAGGCGATATGTTGCGCGCTGCTGTGAAGGCCGGAACTGAACTCGGCATTGCTGCTAAAAAAATTATGGATGCCGGCGGCCTTGTTTCCGACGAAATCATCATTGGCTTAGTTAAAGATCGCTTAACCCAACCAGATTGCGGCAAGGGTTATTTATTTGATGGTTTCCCAAGAACCATTCCACAAGCACAAGCCATGAAAGATGCTGGCGTACCAATCGATTACGTTCTAGAAATCGATGTACCGTTTGATGCCATCATCGATCGTATGAGTGGTCGTCGCGTTCATCCAGCATCAGGTCGTACTTATCACATCACTTTCAATCCGCCTAAGCTTGAAGGCAAAGATGATGTGACTGGTGAAGACTTGATTCAGCGTGATGATGACAAAGAAGAAACGGTTCGCAAGCGCTTACAAGTTTATAACGATCAGACTCGTCCACTAGTGGAGTACTACTCTACCTGGGCAACTCAAAGCAATGCTGCCGATAAAGTGAAAGCACCTGCTTATCGTAAGGTCAGCGGCACTGGTAGCGTTGATGACATTGCTACTTCTATTTTTGCGGTATTGAAGTAAGCGAGGTAAGCGATATTTTTCGCATATTACGAATATAAAAATGGACTGCTTTGGCAGTCCATTTTTTATTTACGCATGAACACTCAACTTCATTCCTAATGCATGTATTACCTTTGCAACAGTTTCAAATCGTGGGCGAGCCTCAATCTTTAGAGCCCTATAAAGAGATTCTCTTGTAACGCCACTCTTTTTAGCAATATCACTCATTCCTTTTGCTCTTGAAATATCACCGATTGCAGCCACGAATAAAGCGGGATCACCATCTTCCAAGACGGCGTTTAGATATCCAGCAATATCCTTTTCTGTTTTTAAGTAATCAACAACATCAAACTTCGGCAACTCACTGATTTTGATCTTTTTCATTTTTGCCATTTATTTCTCCATGGTCAGAAGTATTTTCTTAACCTTCTTAATGTCAGCTACTTGGGTCGTCTTGATGCCGCCTCCCAAGACAATCACCACCACTTGCCTATGCAGTATGTAGTACATACGCCAACCAGCACCAAAGTGTTCCCTCATCTCCCAAATCCCGTTTGAATTGGATATTGGGGCGACATCCCCAAAGCTACCCAAGGCAACCTTACGAAGTCTTGCCAATAATCGCCCTCGAGTTAAGGGGTCACGAATAGCGGCAAGCCACATCTCGAATTCAACTGTTTTATTAATTTCATACATGCTGAAATTGTAATCAATTGGTTACAGTATACATGCAAAGACCATCTAAAGAAAATAGCTATTTATTTGAATTTAGAGGGCTGCATTTCGATGCTAAATTCTAGGCATGACAGATAAAAAATCAACCAGCAGAATTGTTGATGAAATGGATGAAACCATGCGAGGACTTCATCGCTGTGGGGCTTTATCCACGAGAGAGTTAGAAAAATTTATAAAACATATTGAAGAGAAAGCTAAGCAAGACAAGAGTTTTGATCCAATCAAGTTTAATAAATTTTAACTCTCAAAATATTTACTTCAATTGCGCAGCAAAACTCATTTGAGTCAGGCAGTTTTTGCTCTGGCAATCAATACGAGCCTATCGACTATTCAAAAATGGGAAGCTGGAGATAAAAAGCCAAGCGGAACATCCCTAAAACTCTTATCCCTGATTGAAAGAAAGGGATTGGAAATCATTCTGTAAGGCATTTATAGGAATCTTATGCAAAGTTATGCTTTTTACATAACTTTGCATAAGATTCCTATAAATTAGAAAAATAGTCCAAAAGGCTACTAACAAAGCCCTATTTCAACTCTTTGAGCGCACTCTCAAAAGATTCGATATCCGCAAAACTTCGATAGACTGAAGCAAAGCGAATGTAAGCGACTTTGTCTAAGCGCTTGAGTTCACGCATTACCAATTCGCCAACGCGCTCGCTCGGGATCTCTTTTTCACCAAGGCTAAGTAGTTTTTCTTCTATGCGGGCAATTGATTCATCAACAGAGTCTGATGAAACTGGGCGCTTGCGTAAGGCCAGCTTGATTGAGCTAGCCAACTTATCGTGACTGTAATCAACACGACTACCGTTCTTCTTTACGATGGCTGGAAGAACTAGCTCTACACGCTCGTAGGTTGTGAATCGCTTGTCGCATTTTGAGCAACGACGACGACGACGAATCGTATCGCCCTCGTCCGACACCCGGGTATCTAAAACCTGGGTGTCGTCGTTATGACAGAAGGGGCAGCGCAATGAGTGCTTTCTCTAGCTTAGGCTTAGCCGTAAACCGGAAAACGCTTAGTCAACTCAGCAACTTGGGCACGCACTTTAGCAATATTCTCAGAATCATTTGGATTATCCAAGACATCAGCAATAAAGTTACCCACTTGCTTTGCTTCAGCTTCTTTAAACCCGCGAGTAGTCATTGCAGGTGAGCCCAAACGAATACCGCTAGTCACCATTGGTTTTTCTGGATCGTTCGGAATACCGTTCTTGTTGCAAGTGATGTGTGCTTCGCCCAACACGCGCTCAGCTTCTTTACCAGTCATCTTCTTGGCGCGTAAGTCCACCAACATTACATGGGAGTCTGTACCACCAGAAACAATGCGTAGACCACGTTCGATTAAGGTTTCAGCCAAAGCTTTAGCATTGGCAACCACTTGCTTTTGGTAATCCTTAAAGCCAGCTTCTTGCGCCTCTTTAAATGCGACTGCTTTAGCAGCAATCACATGCATCAAAGGACCGCCTTGTAAGCCTGGAAATACTGCAGAGTTAATTGCCTTCTCGTGCTCTGCTTTCATCAAGATGATGCCGCCGCGGGGGCCACGCAAACTCTTGTGAGTAGTTGAAGTAACAATATCAGCATGCGGTACTGGATTTGGATATACGCCAGCAGCTACCAAGCCTGCATAGTGAGCCATGTCCACCATGAAAATCGCACCCACTTCTTTAGCTAATTTACCGATGCGTTCAAAATCAATCTTTCTTGAGTAAGCAGAAGCACCGGCAATAATTAATTTTGGCTTGTGCTCGCGAGCTAAACGCTCCATTTGTTCATAGTCAATCTCTTCATTCTTATCCAAGCCATAAGCGATTGGGTTAAACCACTTACCGCTCATGTTCAGAGCCATACCGTGAGTCAAGTGACCACCTTCAGCCAAGCTCATCCCCATGAATGTGTCGCCCGGCTTTAAGAAAGCCAAGAACACTGCCTGGTTAGCAGAGGCGCCACAATGCGGCTGTACGTTCGCCGCTTCTGCGCCAAATAAAGCCTTTACACGGTCAATCGCCAATTGCTCAGCCACGTCCACAAACTCACAACCGCCGTAATAACGCTTACCTGGATAGCCTTCAGCGTACTTATTGGTCAACTGGGAGCCTTGGGCTGCCATGACTGCTGGGGAGGTGTAGTTTTCAGAAGCGATGAGTTCAATATGGTCTTCTTGACGCTGATTCTCATTCTGAATCGCTGCCCACAATTCTGGGTCAGTTTTGGCTAAAGTATTTTGGCGGTCAAACATGGTGATAATCCTGATGAAGTTGTATTGCTGAGTGAATTAACTTAGTAAAATCAACCTACATCATACAAAATCCACCATGACCTCCACACAAGACCTCTCATTCCTCTCCCTAGTCCTTAATGCCAGCCTATTAGTCCAGTTAGTAATGTTGTTATTAATGGGCATGTCTGTAGCTTCCTGGACCATCATTTTCAAGAAAACCGCCATTCTGCGGGGCGTCAGGCGCGATACAGAGCGTTTTGAGCGTGACTTTTGGTCAGGTGGCGACCTAAGCACCCTCTTAGAAGCTGCTCAGCGCAATACCCGTAGTGATGCGGTTTTAGAGCATATCTTTGAGGCTGGCATGCAGGAGTTCATGAAAGTTCGTGAAATCGATGCCGCCCGCCGTGCCATGAAAGCGACCTATCAGCGCGAAATGGACATGCTGGAAGCCAATCTACCCTTCTTAGCGTCTGTAGGCTCAGTCTCCCCCTATATCGGCCTCTTTGGCACCGTTTGGGGCATCATGCACGCTTTCCGTGGCCTAGCCAACGTTCAAAATGCCACTTTGGCAGCTGTTGCCCCAGGGATTGCTGAGGCATTAGTTGCAACTGCAATCGGCCTCTTTGCCGCTATTCCTGCAGTAGTTGCCTATAACCGCGCCGCAACCGATGTGGACCGCCTAGCGATTCGCTTTGAAACCTTCATCGAAGAATTCACCAACATCTTGCAACGTCAGACTGCAGGCAAATAAGTATGGCCGGATCTCTCAGAAAGTCTTCCAAGCGTCGGGCGATGTCCGACATCAATGTGGTGCCCTACATTGATGTGATGTTGGTACTGCTAGTCATCTTCATGGTGACAGCGCCAATGGTTAATCCTGGCGTCGTCAATTTACCCACTGTCGGTGGCGCAAAAGTGCAATCCTTGCCGCCCGTCTTTTTAACCATTGATGCCAATGAAAATGTCATCGTTCGCAAAGATGGCGACCCCGTTCAGACTTTAAATAAATTTGAGCTCGGTGCCTTTGCAAGATCACAAGCAGAAAAATCTGCTGAGCAACCAGTCGTTCTAGCTGCCGATAAATCCATTAAATATGAAGTGGTGATGGAAGTGATGTCTAAGCTCAAAGAGAACGGCGTGAAACGTGTTGGTCTTGCTGTAAAGAGCCAGTAAGCACCCCTGCATTGTTTCCATGAATAGCGCGCAAACTTTTCACTCAGACTTTACTCGAGGACGTCTGACGAAAAACGAAAGTACAAAACGTGCTTTTAGTTTTTCATTGGCCGTGCACTTAGGCTTGCTTGCATTTCTGATGATTGGCATTAGCTGGAATAACTCCACACCTTCGGGCGTAGAAGTAGAACTGTGGGATGCTAGCCCACAAGTTGAAGCGCCCGTGGTGCCTGAAGTCAAGACAGAGATGAAAGAAGAAGCGGCTGATATCGCCATTAAGAAAAAACCGGTCGAAAAAGAACCTCCTAAAAAAGAAGTCGTGAAAGAAACACCGAAACCAGCTGCTCCACCTAAGCCAACTCCGCCTAAGGAGAAAGAAAAAGAGAAGCCCAAAAAACTTGAGCCAGTTAAGAAAGTAGAAACTCCAAAACCAGCTGCATTGACGCCTGCCCAAATTAAAGCCAATGCAGAGTCCGATAAAAGGCGCGAAGCCAATATTGCTAGTCTGCGTGGATTGGCGGCAAAAGATGGTGGTACCGGTGGATCTGTCGGCAGTGGTGTTGGTGGCGGGGGCAATGCACCTCCTGGCTGGAGCGATAAAGTCATTAAGAAGGTGCGTGCCAATATCACCTTTAATGCAGATTCTTTTAAAGGCAATAAACAAACTATCATTCAGCTTAAGCTCGCTCCAGATGGAGCTATCCTGAGCAGAGTAATGACTTCAAGCAGTGGTGATAATGCTTGGGATCAAGCGGTCTTAAGCGCAATTGATGCTACCCAAAGCCTACCAAAAGACGACAATGGTCAATTTCCAACTCTGACACCTGAACTTAAACTCAAACCGAAGTAAATTACTAGACATGATCAAAAACATCGCACGCTCTTTTATAAAGATCCTTCCGTGGATTGTGGTTCTCGGCTTTGGCGTAAGCAGTCTTCCTAGTCATGCACAGATGAGCATTGAAATCACTGGCGTAGGCCAATCTCTTTATCCAATCGCGGTAATGCGCTTTAAAGATGAGAACAAATTACCCACCAATATCACCGACATCATTCGTCAAGATTTAGCGCGCAGTGGTTACTTCAAAAATACTGAAAACGGCAACGCTAGCGAAAGTGATGAAGGCACACCAAACTACAAGTCTTGGGCAGCTCGCGGAGCAGATGCACTCGTAGTGGGTTCAATAGTGCAGACTAGCGCCTCTCAGTTTGAAATTCATTACAAATTATTTGATATTCGCAAGTCTCTCAGTCTTGGTGGCCTCAACCTTAATTCGAGCGCAGACAATTTGCGCGCTGTGGGCCATAAGATTGCAGACGACATCATCTTCAAACTATTGGGTGAGCGTGGCATCTTCTCTACTCGACTCTCCTACGTCATCAAAGAAGGCAAACGCTATCGCTTGGTGATCTCTGATGCGGATGGTCAAAATATTCGCAATGCCATGAGCAGCGGAGAACCTATCATTTCTCCATCATGGTCACCTGATGGCAAAAAAGTGGCCTACGTTTCTTTTGAAGATCGCAAACCAGTCATTTACGTTCATGAACTGGCAACTGGTCGCCGTATTTCTCTCTCGAACCAAAAAGGAAATAACAGTGCGCCAGCGTGGTCGCCTGACGGTAAAAAACTGGCGATCTCCCTGTCAAAAGATGGCAATACCCAGATCTACGGCATCAATGCCGATGGCACAGGTCTGCATCGCCTCACTCGTGGATACACCATTGATACAGAGCCACAATATTCAGCTGACGGTCGTTATATCTACTTCACCAGTGATCGTGGTGGTAATCCGCAGATTTATCGCATGAGCGCTGAAGGTGAACAAGTTGAAGGGGCAAAACGCGTCACCTATAAACAGGGCTTTGTCACCTCGCCGCGGATTTCACCTGACGGGAAATATTTAGCCTACATCGCCAATGTTGGCGGAGCCTTCCGCCTCTACATCCTCAATCTGGCTACCGGCGATTCCCAAGCATTGACTGACGGCACCAGCGATGAGTCGCCCTCATTTGCAGCAAATGGTCGCTATGTCCTGTATTCCACTAAGGTCGGCGGCAAGCGGGTCTTGGCTGCCGTATCCGTGGATGGCAACTCTAAACAGGTGTTGAGTATTCCAGGGTCTGATGTCCGTCAGCCATCCTGGGGTCCATTTATGGACTAGAGTGCATTGATTAAGGTTGGCCTACTAAGCGCGGGTCGTAAGAAAATTTCTCAATTTTCTTTGCCTTAATCAGCTTCACATCCGGGTGCAGGGGATTAATCAACACATTGCTTGCTTGTGGAATAACAACTGAGGGGACAAACAATAAGGCGCTAGCATTTGATTGCAGCCATTTCTGACCCCTCTCAATGCTGGCAGTTCCCGCTGGCAATGCATCCCAACCAATCCCGGCGGTTTTCATATTCAGCCTCTTAGCCAAATCCCACACTTTTGTCGGGATATCAATCCGCACCAGATAGCGAGTTAAGGGCAAGCCTTGCGCATTGATATGCACTAAGGTTTCCAAACAAGCAAGAGCAATCGATTCAGAGGTATATAAAACTGGTGTCCCTTTTTTATTCCATCTTCCACCAGATTTTTTTGCTCCCTCTCCACTCAGGTCATCCGCTTTGAACGAAGGTGTGTCAACCGCAATTCTCCAAACAGCCTGAACACTCATGCGTATGCCCCAGTTTGAATTTTGGCAAGGAGGTCTGAAATCATTTCTTGACCGGAAACCGTATCTAAGTAAGCCGATGGCTTCTCACCACCTAAAGCTGGAGAAGGCTTTTCAAGCCAATTTGCCACCCACTTCGCAGCGTTAAAACCCTCTGGATTTCCTGACTCAGAAACAATGGACTCTACTTGGCCAACAAGCTTAGCCATACCAATTAAGCGCTCGCCCTGCTCTATAGGCAACATTTGGTTTGCGACTGATTTCTTATCAATAGTTGACTTCGGTAAATTCAAGAACTTGAATAAAGTTTCTTTTGTAATACCCATCGAATCAGAAATGACATTGATATATCGAGCGGGAATCCCATCACGAATTAACTTAATGCGATCCATAGGCTCAACTCGATAAATGGTGGCAAAAGATAAATCCAGATGGGCAAGGCTCAATTGGGGCTTGCTAAGCACTTTCGTTGCAACCTTTTTTGGGATCACGCTAGGCATGTTAAATTCCTCATTTGAGGATTTATATTATCTCAATTGAGGAAAAAAGGAAATAAGCGAAGCGTATTTATGTACCTATTCAGCACACTTTCCATTCAAATTCTTCAATCTTAGGGGCATAATATTGGCTATTAGCTCATTTAATAGCTTCATTTGTAGGAAAAAGGACAGATCATGAAGATTTCTATCGCACGCCGTGCCGCAACCCTCACCCTCGTTGGGGTAACAGCATTATTTTTAGCTGCTTGCTCAAGTGTCAAATTGGATGACGTTGATGGCGCCAATGGCGGCAGCGGAAATTTTGGCTCACAACCATGGAATGATCCAAGTAGCCCACTCTTCCAACGTAGTGTGTATTTTGATTTCAATGAATACACCGTTCAGACTAAATATCAAAAACAATTGTCTGCACACGCCAGCTTCTTAAAGGCCAATTCAAAGCAAAAGATCATCATTCAGGGTAATACCGATGAGCGCGGTACAGCAGAGTACAACTTAGCTTTAGGTCAACGTCGTTCAGATGCAGTTCGTAAATCACTGAACTTGATGGGCGTTTCTGACGACCAGATGGAAGCAGTGAGCTTTGGTAAAGAAAAGCCAAAAGCTGAAGGTGATAACGAAGCCGCATGGGCAGAAAATCGCCGCGCTGACATTGTTTACATTACAAACTAATGCGTAGCCTTTCACACTCTTTTAAACAAACGCTCTCACGAGCGTTTTGTTTAAGTGCCACCGCTCTTTGCTTAGGTCTATCAAGCAATGCTTGGGCACTCTTTGCCGATGACGATGCACGTAAAGCAATTTTGGAGTTACGTAAAACACTCGCAACGACCCAGCTGGACTTACAAAATCAGATTGAGAAACTCAAAGCAGATAACGCTGAGCTTCGCGGTAAGGTAGAGAACCTAGAGAAGCAAGGCGAAGATATCAGCACAAGTCAGAAGACTTACTACCAAGATCTCGATACCCGCTTAGGCAATTTTGAGCCACGCACCATCACCATTGAGGGCGTGAGTGGCATAGTGCAACCGGGCGAGAAAAAAGCTTACGACGAGGCCTTAAAAGCTTTCCAAGCGGGCAATTTGAAAAAGGCAGATGAAGGCTTCTCAGCCTTTGTCAATCGCCACCCTAAGAGCCCCTATGTTCCGCTAGCACTCTTTTGGAGTGGTAACAGCAAATATGCCAATAAAGATTACTCGGGTGCGATTGCACAGTTACAAAGCCTGATTAAGCGCTACCCAAGCCACCCACGCATTCCGACTGCGATGTTGACCTTGGGTAATGCGCAATTGGAAAGTGGCAACAAAGCTGCAGCCAAGAAAACCTTTGGTGAAATCATCAGCAAGTATCCAGATACTGAAGCAGCAAAAGACGCGCAGCAATTAATTGCCGCTACTAAGTAATTTAGAAACTAACGCTTCAATATTTTTCCATGTCTAAGTTATCAGCTGCTTTTCAGAATATCGCCCCACGCAAACCCAATGCACCGGCCGTCATTTTGTTTTCTGGGGGATTGGATTCCAGTACGATTCTGGCGCTGGCAAAAGATCTGGGTTACGCACCATATGCTCTGTCAGTTGGCTATGGCCAACGCCACTCATCCGAACTGGCAGCAGCAAAACACATCGCCAAGAAGATGGGGGTTATCCGTCATGAGGTAGTGAATTTAGACCTTACGCGTTTTGGCGGCTCAGCCCTCACCGACTCCTCTATTGATATCCCCCTTACCCCAGGCAACGATCATGAAATTCCCGTCACTTATGTACCGGCCCGCAATACGATTTTGCTTTCGCTAGCCTTGGGTTGGGCTGAGTCATTAGGCGGCTTAGATGTTTTTTATGGCGCTAATGCCGTGGATTACTCTGGCTATCCAGACTGCCGACCAGAATATGTCGCTTCATTTGAAACGATGGCGAATCTAGCTACTAAAGCTGGTGTAGAGGCTATCAATAATGACAATCGCTTTCGGGTTCATGCACCCATCATCAGTATGAGCAAAGCAGAAATCATTCAACTGGGCGTCACCTTGGGTGTCGACTACTCACAAACTGTGTCTTGCTATCAAGCAAATGATTTGGGTGAAGCTTGTGGGGAATGTGAGTCTTGCCGCCTAAGACAAGTAGGCTTCAAGCAAGCTAACCTGAGTGATCCGACGCGCTATCGTCGTCTATAAGCCCCCACCGCATCAAAGCCCTTCCCTTTTCAGGGTTTGACTTTTTGTAAAAAAAGCATAATAATGCACCAAATTATGGGCAATTTATTATGAGTATTACACAAACAATTCACGCAAAAACGACTGTCAGCATGACAGACCTCAGGCGCAATCCAAGCAAAATCTTGGAAATTGCCGGTGACCTACCAGTGGCAGTACTTAATCACAATAAGCCCGAGGCCTATCTCTTATCAGCAAAAGCATATGAGGCATTGTTAGATTTATTGGATGACCTCTCCCTTATCAAAACGATTAAGACTAGAAGTGGCGGAAAAACTGTAAAGGTTAAGCTTGACGACCTTTAGCATTGAGTTTCATGTACTAGCCTTAAAAGAGTGGAAGAAATTAGATAATTCAGTTCGTAGCCAGTTCAAAAAACAGCTTGAAAAACGAATTCAAAATCCTAGAGTGCCGTCAGCAAAACTCCATGGAGATTTAGATGATTTCTACAAGATAAAACTCGCAACCCTAGGGTATAGACTGGTATACGAGGTTATCGACCATAAGCTGGTCATATTAATTGTTGCCGTTGGAAAACGGAATCAATCTGAGGTTTACCAAAAAGCAAGCAGTAGAAAATGAACTACTGAGGAGCTTGCGTTTCCATCATGCGCGCAACATAACGTGCAATCAAATCTACTTCAAGATTAACTGCATCACCTTCCTTGAGATTCCCAAGTGTTGTACTTTGTAAAGTATGGGGAATGAGGTTGATATCAATTACACAGGAATTTGCCGTGTCTTCGGTTTTATTCACAGTTAACGAAACACCGTTGACAACAATCGATCCCTTATAGGCCAAGAATGGCGCCAGCTCTTTGGGCGCTTCGATCTTTAGCAACCAAGAACCATAAGCATCGTCAGCAACAGCGGCAAAATGTGCCACCTTCCCCATACCATCAACATGCCCACTTACTAGGTGACCACCCAAGCGATCATTTAAATGCAACGCCTTTTCTAGATTGACTGGGCCCACTTTGTCTAAGCCAACCGTCTTATTTAAAGACTCGCGTGAGATATCTAAAGCAAAAGTATTGCCAGTAAATTCTGTTGCGGTCATGCATGCACCCTGAATAGCAATGCTATCGCCCAGCGCAACATCATTGAGATACCCAGAAGGTACTTCTACTACCAAGTGCAGGCCATCGCCTTTAGCTTGAGCGCTTTTAATTTGACCAACAGCGGTAATGATTCCAGTAAACATAGTGGGATTGTAGATGGGGTTTATGAGTAGGCTTTAAATCGAATGCACTTGCTGCGTATCTTTTTTGGTTTATTTCTTACAGAGGCGCAAACGAAGATCGGAACCAAACAGGCTTTGATCGATAAGTTGCCAATCCTGACGCTGATCCAAAGATGTCAATGGGGAGATGTTGGCCATCCCAATACCCTCACCCATGAAGAAAGGTGCGTAATAGAGCAAGAGCTCATCAACGCAATCTTCTCTCAGCAGGGAGCCATTCAATTTAAACCCTGCTTCAACATGAATTTCATTCATATGACGCTCTTTTGCTAAATAGGCAAAGAGCTTGGGCAAATCTACTTTGCCATGGGCATTGGCCATCGCAATCACCTCAATACCCAGAGCCTCAAATACTCTCGCCTTCTGTTGACTCTCCTGAGAATCCAATGAAGCGCAGACTAATATTGCACCCGCCTGATCTAAATTCTGCAATACCTTGGCATCGAGTGGCGTCTCTAGTTTGGAGTCGACAATGATTTTCCAGGGCTGGCGCTCAGTCTCGACATCTCTGACGTTGAGACTTGGGTCATCCTCCCTCACCGTACCAACCCCAGTCAAAATGGCACAGGCTTGAGCGCGCCAATGGTGACCATCCGCTCTAGCTAGCGGTCCGGTTATCCATTGGCTTTGACCATTCGGCAAAGCCGTCTTACCATCCAAACTAGCAGCCATTTTCAAGCGGACCCAAGGCAAGCCCCGAGTCATCCTAGAAATAAATCCCTGGTTTACGGCTTGAGCCTCAGACTCCAATAAACCGCAACGCACATCAATGCCAGCGGCCTTTAATCGCTCAAGCCCTTTGCCGCCAACAAGAGGATTGGGGTCTGACATCGCTGCAATCACCATAGCCGGCTTGGCAGCAATTAAAGCGTCTACACATGGTGGCGTTCTGCCCGTGTGGTTGCAAGGCTCCAAGGTCACGTATACCGTTGATCCAACAGGGTCAAAACCATTAGAAGTTACATCGGCCAATGCCTGAACCTCTGCATGGGAGGCACCCACTTTTTGGGTATACCCACGGCCAATGACTTCGCCGCCCTTAACGATGACGCATCCCACCCGAGGATTGGGGTTGGATAGATATAAGGCTTTTTGAGCTTCGGCTAATGCCTCGCTCATAAATTGGCGGTCGACTGCGGTGTACATGGGTCTATTAAAACCGATTGCGACAGAAAGCGGCAAATTTACCGACCTTACCTACAGGCTTTTGCATCCTTAATAGGGTCACAGATTCTCCAGCGACCCCCACTGCTCAATATCAACTGCCGCTCCAGCCGTGAATCTTGGTCATGACCCAATACCAATCGGTTGGCTACAAACCCACCTTGGGCTATTTTAGCTGCCCCCGCCGCATTGAAGGCAATCCCCCGCCTAGAAGAATGGGGGTCGATAAATTGTTTACCCCCACCCTTGAAATACACCGGTGCAATATCGCCTTGAGAAAACCAAAGCCGCTCAAGGCAGGTAGATTTTGGTTGACGATCTTCACAGCCACTTTTAACTACCCAACCCTCTTCCCACAGATTGTCTTTTGCAGGAGAGATCTGTACTGACATCCCCAAAGTAAGTGCTTGCGCTCTTGCAAATTGGGCATGCGCAATAAAACGTCTTGCAATGATGTCAATTTCTCGAGCAGCCATTTGTTTATGTAATAAGGGCATTGCCGAAACGGCAATGATGGCAATAATCAGTACGACTGCCATCAACTCCAGTAGACTGCTGCCGCTCTCTTTCTTATTCAAAGTTCTGCCGCCAATTTAAGCGTGTTGCCATCTGGGTTTTCTCATCCAAAAATACAAGCACCTCCAATCTTGGCCGTCCTTTGCTAGATATCAGCCATAGATTTTTTCCAGTAGATTGAATATGGCAAGAAGCATTGTCTAGAATGGCAATCTTGGAAAGATGCTGCTCGCATTCCAAAATTGCTTTTTCAGCAGCAATAAATTGTTTATGCGTCTCCACAAAAGTATTGGCGCCAATAATCTCAAGCGCAGCTAAGCGCTCTAAGTGCATCACTAATGAAGATAGCAAGATCAAAAGCGATAAGACCCAGGCAATAATCACAGCAGATTGCGCGACGCAAAGGTGCGCTCAAATTCTTTGTTGATCGAGCGGCCATCAGTCATCAGCAGTCTTACCCTAAAGGCTCGGCCTGTATTGGCTGGTAGTTCCTCGATTGCCAGCAGATCTACGCCATTCATAAGAGTTGTGTTTTGCAATCGCCCTTGTCGATCCAAGGATTGGCAGATCAAAGACCCTCCATTTAGCCGCATATCTTTCGGTACAGACGCTTGCCGATCCACTAAAAATCCCTGCTGAGTCATGCCATTTTTGGTGCGCTCTTTTGACAAGGTATTACCAATGCAGTCAAAATCAATCCCCGAAGAGAGTTGGTATTTCACCAGCAATTCATCAGATCCCTTGTATCCGCTATTTTTTTGAACGCGGATGAAATCACTCGACGCGGTATTTTTTCTACCAGATGAGATTGGTGATTTTGCATTCTGATAACCCGCCATCCGTATCGCGCGGCCAATCAATTCCAGGGCACGATCCGCTTCAGTAGCAAGGGACTGGGATTTTTCATACTCAACATGCTTGGCAATGAATTCACCACTATTTTTTATCAAGGGTGCGACCAATACTAGAGATAGGGCGAGACCGACGAGACACTCCAATAGATTCATTTGCTGGCTTTCTTGAGACTGGGTTTGCATTGTTCAATCGGGGGGGCAGAAAATACAGAAATCTCGTGCTGGTCCACCTCTTTTTTCATTTTTACCCGCTGCTCTTGTAGCTGCCCTAAACGCAATATTTGGTACTGATAGGAATTACCTAGGGCGATCCAACTTGTAGTGACTAGTCCCATGGCTATCAGAACCTCAAACAAAATAAATCCTTTGGCCTGTCCCCCTAATTCGCTGACGATGATCAATTTCTGAATAGACTCAGGCATAAAGCATTTTCTCGAGAATAAGTCGGCGAAAAAATGCTTTTAATAGGTCCCAGTCGTCAGAAATGGTGGATATAGAGGAATATTTCAGGGGATCTAGAACTGCAGCCCTAAAACCCCCTCCTCAGCTTAAAATAGAAGGCTATGCAAAATACCCTCGCCTCCACAGAAGAAATTGTTGCTGAGCTCAAAGCTGGCAAGATGGTCATTCTGGTCGACGAAGAAGATCGCGAGAATGAAGGTGATTTAGTACTCGCTGCCGATCATGTCACTCCAGAAGCCGTGAACTTTATGGCCAAGCATGGTCGTGGCTTAATTTGCCTTACCTTGACGCGCGAACGCTGCCAACAAATCAACTTGCCTTTAATGGTGAGGGATAACGGCACCTCGATGGGAACTAACTTTACTGTTTCGATTGAGGCAGCCAGCGGAGTTACCACTGGCATCTCTGCAGCAGATCGCGCGCACACTATCAAGACGGCAGTTGCCGCAAACGCAAAACCCAATGACCTGGTTCAGCCAGGTCATATCTTTCCATTAATGGCTCAGCCCGGTGGCGTACTCATTCGCTCTGGACATACTGAAGCCGGCTGTGATTTGGCCTCTATGGCTGGTTGCTCCCCCACCGCTGTGATTTGCGAAATCATGAAAGATGATGGCAGTATGGCGCGATTGCCAGACTTGCTCGAGTTTGCAAAAGAACATCAATTAAAGATTGGCAGCATTGCTGACCTCATTCAATACCGCAGTCAAAATGAAAGTATTGTGGTTCGCGAAGGTGAACGTGAGTTCAACACTCCCTGGGGGAAGTTCCACGGAATCATCTACCGCGATACGCCAAGCTCTTGTATTCATTTAGCGCTGGTACACGGCAAGCCCTCAGAAACTGAAGAGACCTTAGTGCGTGTTCATGAGCCTGTAACGGTAATCGATTTCCTAGAAGCCGATGTCAGCACCCACTCTTGGCCTCTTGCTCAGGCTTTGCAGAAATTAGCATCAGCCCCAGCAGGTGTAGCCGTCCTATTAAATGCCTCTGGTATTGCATCACCCAACGATGCTGATTGGTTAGCGCAGTTTCATAAACTCAACGGCACTCATGCTGAATCAGCAGAAAAACCCTTAACCCGCAAAACAGATTTCCGCAGCTATGGCATCGGCGCACAAATCCTGAAAGATATCGGCGTTGGCAAAATGCGTTTGCTTGCTAACCCCAGCCCGGTTCCAAGCCTCTCCGGATACAAGCTTGAAGTAACGGGCTATATCCCCTTTGAACCCAATCAATAAGCAATCTCAAGTTATGACCACATCTAATAATGAACAAGCTGTAGGCGTTTTAGAGGCCGATCTCAATGGCCAAGATCTTCGTGTAGGGATCGTACAAGCGCGCTTCAATGAAGAGCACTGTGTTGCCTTAACAACTGCCTGCATTGAGGAGCTCATCAAGCTGGGTGTATCTCAATCCGACATTAAGCTGGTCACCGTACCGGGTGCATTGGAAATCCCATTCGCACTCCAAAAAATGGCGGAAACTGGCGAGTTTGATGGTTTAGTTGCTCTTGGCGCAGTGATTCGTGGCGAGACTTACCACTTTGAATTAGTTTCTAATGAGTCTGCCTCGGGCATCACCCGCATCTCCATTGATTCTGGCCTGCCGATTGCTAATGGCGTGCTCACCTGTGAAACCGATGAGCAAGCGCAAGTGCGCGTTCAAGTGAAGGGTGCTGATTGTGCCAAGGCTGTAGTAGAAATGGCTAACCTCGCTTTAGCCCTTACACCCGATATTGATTTTCAAATCAATCCTTCAGAAGAGCAATGATTGATATGACAAAGAACCCCGTTAATCCACAAACCCCGGTAGCTAGTGCGCCTAAGCGCTCCTTGACACCACGTCGTCGCGCCCGTGAATATGCTTTACAAGGCGTTTACCAAAGCCTGGTAATGCGTCGTGCAGGCAGCCTGCCCAATGCTGCAGCTATCGCCAAACAGCTCGCCGAGGACCCAGGCTTTCGTCGTTGCCAGCATGATTTATTTCAGGGAATTTTTTCTGGGGTATTGGAGCACACTGATGAACTGGAGGGCATTATTACCCCAGCCCTTGACCGACCCATTAATGAGCTCTCTCCAGTGGAGCATGCTGCATTACTCATTGGCACTTATGAGCTAGCGATCGACTTAGCCGTTCCCTATAAAGTGGCCATCAATGAAGCTGTTGAACTCGCCAAAACTTTTGGCGGTACTGATGGCCATAAGTATGTCAATGGCGTTCTGGACCTCTTAGCCCAACAATTGCGTAGTACTGAGATGCAGTCTAGCTAAACCAAGCTCCACTCATAATTACCCCCTGCACTTCCAATGAAGTCCAGGGGGTTTTATTTTCCCGGAACCATAATGCAATCCAAACTACACTGGGGGATAAAATAAAAACAGACCGCTACACCAAGAGACTTCGTCATGCAAAAAACTGATATCCGCAACTTACTCAAAGATCCAAGTCTATTTAAAGAGGAAGCCTTCATTAATGGCGCCTGGTTTAAAACTGGCTCAGGAGGAACTTTTGCAGTTCACAATCCTGCTACTGGAGAGCTCATAGCTGAGGTAAGCAATCTTGAGCCACAAGATGCCGAGCTAGCCATTCATGCTGCAGAGCAAGCCTTTCAGTCTTGGAAGAGCAAGACCGGAAAGGAGCGTGCCAATGTAATGCGCAAATGGTTTGATCTCATCATTGAAAATACCCAAGATCTCGCTACCCTCATGACATTGGAGCAAGGCAAGCCCTTGGTTGAGGCAGCAGGTGAAGTGGCTTATGGTGCTTCTTTTGTAGAGTGGTTTGCTGAAGAAGCAAAACGAGTTGCCGGAGCCATTCCGAGCACTACCTGGAGTGATAAGCGCATGATCGTCATGAAACAACCCATTGGGGTTTGTGTGGCGATCACTCCCTGGAATTTCCCAATTGCGATGATTACGCGCAAGATTGCACCAGCAATGGCAGCTGGCTGCACCATTGTGATCAAGCCAGCAGAGCTGACCCCGCTGAGCGCCTTAGCACTTGCCGAACTTGCCCAGCGTGCCGGCGTTCCTGCGGGCGTGATTAATATTTTGACGGCAGATTCTGACCACTCGATTGTCATTGGTAAAACACTTTGCGCTTCGACCACGGTTCGCCATCTTTCATTCACAGGGTCAACTGAGGTTGGGCGTACCTTGATGGCGCAATGCGCCCCTACGGTAAAAAAATTGGGTCTAGAACTCGGTGGTCATGCACCTTTTATTGTTTTTGAAGATGCCGATATCGATGCAGCTGTTTCAGGCGCGATGGCATCCAAATACCGCAACTCGGGGCAAACCTGTGTCTGCGCAAATCGTTTTTATGTGCACAAAAAAGTTCAAGGTGAGTTTGTTGAAAAATTTGCTAAAGCGATTCAGTTAATCAAGGTTGGCAATGGTATGGAGCCCGGTACTACTCAAGGCCCCCTCATTGAGCAAGCCGCATTAGAGAAAGTAGAAAGGCATGTAGCCGATGCACTAAGCAAAGGTGCCAAGCTCATAACTGGTGGTAAGCCCTCTGCTTTGGGTGGCACTTTTTATGAGCCCACTATTTTGTCGAATGTCACCAATGACATGCTCATCACATATGAAGAAACCTTTGGACCAGTGGCGCCTATCATTTCTTTTGAAAGCGATGAGGAAGTAATCAGGCTGGCCAACAATAGTCAGTTTGGATTGGCCTCCTATTTTTACAGTCGTGATATTGGTCGCGTTTGGAAGGCTGCTGAAGCGCTTGAGTACGGCATAGTTGGCGTCAACTCCGGAATTATTTCAAATGAAGTGGGCCCCTTTGGTGGTGTGAAGCAGTCAGGCTTGGGGCGCGAAGGTAGCATCTATGGCATGGATGAATACTTGGAACTCAAATATGTTTGCCTGGGACTCTAGAAGTAAACACTAAAGTCCAATCGATAAAGCTGCTGATTAGCAACTTTATCGATTAACTAATTCTTATTTTATTTTTTCTTGTAAACCAAATCCCATACGCCGTGACCAAGCTTCAGCCCTCGGTTCTCAAACTTAGTAATAGGCCTATAAGCAGGTCTCTCAACATATCCCTGGTGTTTACTATTTAACTGCTCTAAGGTGGGCTTGAATTCTTTGCTGATATCACCATCCAATACAGCATCCTCCGCCGCAAAGGTTTCAATATCAACGCGCTCGCTAGAAGCATTTTCTATCGCTTGCTCGGCATTCAAAACCAAAAGCATTTGCTCTGCATAGTTATGCCAATCTGTTGCCAAATGCAAATAGGCGCCTGGCTTTAAACGAGAAACCAATAATTTAACAAACTCCGCCTGAATCAAGCGGCGCTTGTGATGGCGTTTCTTATGCCAAGGATCTGCAAAGTAAATATGAATGCCATCTAAAGAGTTCGGTGCAATCATATTTTCTAAGACTTCAACAGCATCGTGACGGATTAAACGCAAATTAGTGAGCTGATTCTCGCCAATCAATTTGAGTAAGGCGCCCACTCCGGGAGGATGCACTTCAATTGCTAGAAAATCATCATCGGGACGCAAGGTAGCGATTTTGGCAGTAGTCTCACCCATTCCGAAACCAATTTCTAATATCTTAGGATGAGATGAGCCATTGAATGCTTGATCCAGATCCAAAACAGTTCCCTGAAATGGCAGTAAAAACTGAGGGCCCAGATGATCAATGGCGCGTTGCTGACCAGCAGTAGTTCTACCAGCCCTTAAAACAAAAGAGCGGATACGATCGGTTCTTGGAAAATTCACGAGAGAGATGCCTTCATTTATCGCTTCTTTAATTTCTACTTTGGGAAAGGCGTATTCCAGCCCGCTGAACGGTAGGCATAAACCACTTCAGCTAACACGATTGAAAGTGAAGTCATAAACGAAACTAATCCCAGCACAAAGGTCCAAATCACATAAGTAGTTTGCAATGACCGCACCGCGCCTGCCTGAAAGAAAAACAACTCTAGGACAGTTAATGAAATAAATACGCCGCTTAATACATTAAAGAAAATAGCGGCAGTACAAAGACGACCTCGAATTTTTGCCTCATTCGCTTCCTTCATCATGTGCTTCAAGATGGCTCCATCTGTTACTCCACCCTCCTGAATTCGAAACTGAATTGCGCGCATACGATCCACCGAACGCGCCAAGCGCGCTGAAATCGCATTAATCAGGGTGGCTACTGCGGTCAAGAGAAATACTGGGGCTAAAGCCAGTTGAATATTATTGGTAATCGCATCAATGGATACGTCCATCACTTCTCCAATCAATCTTAATTAATGTTGTAGGCCTATTTCTTAATGAGACCAAGCGACTAAGCCGCTATACGCACTCACTAAAACCAATAAACCAAAGACAATGCGGTACCAAGCAAATGGAATGAAGTCATGCCCTGCAACATAGTGAATTAACCAACGAACACAAATAAAGGCAGAGATAAAGGCAGAGATAAAACCGATCACAATCGCCCAAGTAAATTCACCTGATAAAGATACGGGGTTTTTCCAAAGTTTGAGCAACTCGTATGCAGTTGCACCCCCAATGACAGGGATAGCCAAAAAGAATGAAAACTCAGTGGCAACTGTGCGAGGCAAACCAAATAGCATGCCGCCAATAATGGTTGCACCCGAACGAGATGTTCCCGGAATCAATGCGGCGCACTGAGCCAGGCCAACCTTCAATGCATCTAGAGGACTGAGATCATCCACCGACTGAATATGGTTTTTTCTCGCCATCACTTTTTTCTGGCGGTTCTCGGCCCAAAAGATGACGAGCGCGCCCACGATAAAGGCGCTAGCAACTGGGATAGGGGAAAATAGCACTGCCTTAATATACTTGCCAAATATGAAAGCCAAGCCCATTGCTGGAATGGAGGCAATCAATAGATTAAGAATGAAACGCCTTGAGATAGCGCTCGTTCGGGCAGTTGAAGCAACCCTCCAGAGCTTTTCACGAAACTCCCAGCAGACTGCCAGAATGGCGCCAAACTGAATAATGACCTCGAAGGCCTTACCGCGCTCATCATTAAAATTGAGCAAGTCCCCAACCAAAATCAAGTGACCCGTACTGGAGATTGGCAAAAACTCAGTTAAGCCCTCCACTACCCCCAGTATTACTGCTTTACCTAGCAAAATTAGATCCATAGGCGCAATTTTATAGGCAGATGGAGACCTCTCTGGGATTTGGCAAAATCCGCTCTAAATCCAGCGCTTTGCGCAAATAAGCCTTAAACTTCAAGGCACATTGAAAAGTATCCGAATTAGATGACCCACACACGCTTTCGCCTCTCTCAGATAACCATTTTTGGTTTAATCCTGAGCCAGGCTCTCGGACTCAGTGCACCAATCAAGGCCTTTGCGCAAAGCCCCATTGGCACCAAACCGGTGTTACCAACACCCTTAAGTGCACAGTCCTTTACGGGCCTAGAAATACCTCCACAAATGGTGGTCATGCCAAAGCAAGCCATTCCCACTGCTGGAGCACCATCGAATGTGAGTGGCAATGGAACAAACGCCAGCCAAGCAACAGATTTAATCCGTCTATATCAAGAAGCAGCCTTTAGCGATCCAGTCCTCAATACCGCCCGTTTTAACTACCAGGCAAGCAAAGAGCTCTACTGGCAGGGCTTGTCCTTCTTACTCCCACAGGCGGCTGCTGTACCTGTTGGAACTCGCTACTATCAACATACCGCTGGAAATCAGCCGGCTAGCACTCCCTATGTCGGCTCTCGGGTATATGACCAGAAAAGCTATACGGTCACTCTGACACAGCCTGTATTTAACATTGCCGCCCTCGAAGCATTTAAGCAGGGCGACTTAAATACCAAAATTGCGGATATGCGCTTTTACTTGGCGCAACAAGATCTCATCATCCGCGTTTCACAGGCTTACTTTGATGCATTAACCAGCCAAGATAATGTTGAGCTTTACCGCAATAAAAAGAGTCTCATCAAGCAACAATTAGATATTGCTCAAGCAAAGTTTGATGCTGGCTTAGCCACGATTGTTGATGTCAATACAGCACAAGCTGCATTAGATCTTGCAAATTCTCAAGAGATTACTGCTCAAGCAGATCTGATTGTTAAACGGGGTGTCTTAGAACAATTGGTTGGTCGACCTGTAGGCGCCTTGAAACCATTGACCAAAGAAGCCAAGATTGACGGCGTACTCAAGGATCCTCGCTCTAAATCTAAAGATAGTAATGGCATCCCGATTGCAGATAGCGTTAATCCGCAACTGCCAAAAGGCCAAACTCTAGAAGACTGGATTCACCAGGCTGAAAGTGCCAACTTCAATGTTTTGGCAGGTCAGCTCTCTGTTAACTTGGCTGAAAGTACGTTCAAAGCCTCCCAGGCTCTGAACTACCCTTCCGTTAACTTTATTGGTACTGCGGGCTACAACACCTCTAACGGAACAGCCAATAGCTTAACTCCGTCACAGACGAATATTTATAACAACACCATTGCCTTGCAAATGACTATTCCTTTGGTATCGGGTGGCTTTAATAGTTCTGTGATTCGTCAGAATGCCGCCTTATTAGATGCAGCTAAATCTAATTACGACAATGCTCGCCGTACTGCTGCGCAAAGCACCCGCGCCGCTTTTACTGGTTTCTATGGCGGACTCGCTAGCGTTAAAGCATATGAGGCTGCAGAACGCTCATCTACTTCGGCGCTGGAATCTAGCAAGTTAGGATTTCAGGTTGGGACATTAATCAATATCGATGTATTGATTGCCCTAGATACCGTGATTACCACTCGCTCACAACTACAGCAAGCACGCTACAACACCATTCTCAATGCAATTAAGTTAAAAGCCCATGCAGCGGCACTATCTGATGAAGACCTGATCTCCATCAATACCTTACTACGATAAGAATTGAAGCAGTAAAGAAATGAAAAATTAGGCTTGCTGTAGAAGCTTTAAGGATGCGTCAAGAACTTCTTGAACACTTGGTGGATTTTGTATATCACCCACATTACCAATTCGATTCGACCAATAGCCCTCAGTCTTCCAGCGTGGTGAGTCACAATAAATTTCCACAGTCGGCTTATCGAGTACGGCTGCTAAATGCGTCAGACCAGTATCTACGCCTACCGTTAAGGCTGCACCAGAAATCACTGAAAAAGCCTCTTCAATTGAAAATGCGGGTGGCACAAAAGCACCTGGGATTTGATTGGCAAGCGCAATACTGACTGCCTTTTCAGTTGGACTTCCCCACGGAAAGGCCACTTGATAGCCGCGACTGGCAAGATCCCTGCCTAACTCAATCCAGCACTCATTAGGCCAACGCTTAGCCTCTCGAGCCGTTGAATGAAAGCACAGCACGTAAGGAGATCTCAAACCCTCAACAAGACTCTTGGGAATGCTAGCTACAAAACCGCTTGGATAGAATATTGGCGTAGTAGAACGCTCAAGCAGTGGCCAATCCAAAGCGGAGGACATCACCCAACGAGAACGATCTACTGCATGACACTGGAATGGCACTTGTACCGATTGGCTGTAAAAGGATCTCGCAAGCGGCTCGTATCCCGAAAACTCGGTCGCATTGGCAAGTCCGGCTATCACCGCATCCGGATTCTTCTTGGCCAAGGAGCAGACGATGGCAGATTTCAATAAGCCCTGAGTTTCAATCAATACATCATAGGTAGATGATTGAAGCGATTTTCTAAATGCAAAAAAATCTTTCCATGTGGCCAGACTAAAAAGATTCTTTTTCCAGCGACGCAGTCCAAAGGGAATGATGCGATCAATTCCCCGGAAGCCATCTCGTGATAACAAGGGCTCCAAAAGATGAACATACCCCCCTTCCACTACCCAATCAATTTGCGCATCAGGCAAACGGGCACGCAAATCCCAGACGATTGGTAAGTTATGCAGCACATCCCCAAGAGATGAAAGCTTAACTAGAAGAATCTTGGGGGTTGTAAGCGAGGGAGAACGGGTAAAGGCATTGCTCATATGAGCATTATCTTATCTTTTAGAAACAAACCCACAGTCAATTAAAACTTGGGGGCGGCATCCCAAGATAAGCCTGCAGCATCTTTAGCATTCATATTGGGAGCAATACCTGAAGGCAAAGTCCACTCAATACCGACAGTTGGGTCATCCCAAGCCAAGCACGCCTCACTTAGAGGGTGATAGTAATCAGTCGTCTTGTAGAGGAACTCTGCCGTTTCAGAGAGCACTAAGAAACCATGAGCTAAACCAGCCGGAATCCACAACTGCTTATGATTTTGAGCGCTCAGCTCAACACCAGCCCATTTACCATAAGTAGGCGAGTTTTTACGAATATCCACGGCAACATCAAATACACTGCCCGCAACCACTCGCACTAATTTCCCTTGCGTTTGCTCTAATTGATAATGCAAGCCGCGCAAAGTCCATTGGCGCGAAAATGAATGGTTATCCTGCACAAACTCCACATTCAAACCAGTGGCAGCAGCAAAGTCCTGGGCATTGAAGGATTCAGTAAACCAACCCCGCTCATCACCAAACACCTTTGGCTCGATCACCAGTACATCATGAATAGCCGTAGGCGTGACTTTCAATTTCAAGGGGGCGCTCATCCAATTGTCTTCTTATGAGACAAGGCTACTGGTTGTGCGGCGGTATTAAGCTCATTCAAAATTTTGCTCAAATATTGGCCATAACTATTCTTACTTAATTGAGTAGCCACTTTTTGCACTGTCTCAGCACTAATCCAACCCTGACGGTAGGCAATCTCTTCAGGGCATGCCACCATCAAACCTTGACGCTTTTGGAGGGTAGCGATAAAACCTGCAGCATCCAATAATGAATCGTGTGTGCCAGTATCAAGCCAGGCAAAACCGCGACCCATGATCTCCACGCTGAGCTCATTTTTTTCGAGGTAAACGCGATTGACATCAGTGATCTCTAGCTCGCCACGGGCACTAGGCTTAATAGAAGAGGCGATATCGCACACTTGATTGTCATAGAAGTACAGGCCCGTTACGGCATAACTACTTCTCGGCTTGAGTGGCTTCTCTTCAATAGAGAGTGCCTTGTAGTCTTTATCAAACTCCACAACACCATAACGCTCTGGATCATTGACGTGATAAGCAAATACCGTGGCGCCACTATTGCGGGCATCGGCACTATCGAGTTGATCCACCAATTCATGGCCATAAAAAATGTTATCGCCCAACACTAGTGCGCTGGGGTTATTACCAACGAAATTTTTACCCAGAGTAAAAGCTTGAGCCAATCCATCTGGTGAAGGTTGGACACAATACTCAATATTCAGACCCCATTGCGAACCGTCGCCAAGCAACTCAGAAAAGCGCGGCGTATCATGCGGCGTGGAGATCAATAAAATATCGCGTATCCCGGCGAGCATTAAGGTTGTTAGGGGGTAATACACCATTGGCTTGTCATAGACAGGCATGAGTTGCTTAGAAACAGCCTGAGTCACTGGATATAAGCGTGTGCCCGATCCGCCCGCCAAAATAATGCCTTTGCGATTCGTTTGATTTGCTGCCATAGCGCTCTTTCTAAATAAGTCCATCTTGTGCCAAGCTGGAAACATAGGCCTGAACAGGCTCACTCCATGGCTGATTTAATTGCTGTAATTTTGACATATCGCCACGTCCCTCAAATACTTGACGCAGCTTATCTGTCGACATCCTTGAATTCATAGGTCTTGGGGCAGGTAGCGGGTATTCAACAGCGAAAATAGGCTTGATAGCGCTTGGGTTGGCTTTAAGACTGGCGCCAGCATCAAGAGCCGCTTGCGCCGCTAAACACGCCAAACCATACCAAGTAGTTTCTCCAGCAGGAACGGCATGATAAATACCTGATGGAAATTTCTGAATAGTGAAATCTTGGTTGATAGCCAAACCTAAGCTCACCTGAGCTAACCACGAGGCACTCGTTGGCACACCATATTGATCATGAATAACTTTGAGCTCTTCACGTTCTTTAGCCAAACGCAAAATGGTGCGTATGAAGTTGCCACCCTCACCGTAGACCCAACTAGTCCTGAAGATAGCGTATTGACCCCCTCCACTGCTACTAGAAAATACTTGAGTAATCGCTTCTTCTCCAGCAGCTTTACTTTTGCCGTATACCCCAAGCGGGTTGCGGATGTCACTTTCTAGATAGTAGCCATACTTCTCGCCATCAAATACATAATCTGTGGAGTAATGCAAAAACGTCGCATTGTGATTAGCAGCGTATTGCGCCATAATCCCTGGCGCTATTGCATTGATCCCAAAAGCTAAATCGCTTTCTGTCTCCGCTTTATCTACAGCTGTATAGGCAGAGGCATTAATGATGAGATCAGGCTGAAATTGAGCGAGCAATCGACTAAGTGCGCCTTCATCAGCAAGGTCACATTCAGCCCGACCCACATACTGAATGACTGACTGCTGAGCCACCCCAGCAACACGTGAATCCAATAAAGCTTTAAAGGCTTTTCCTAATTGGCCATCCCTGCCAAATACGAGGATCTTCATCTGTTTGTTAGTTGTACTGCTTGGAGAGCCAGTCGCGGTAAGTGCCGCTAACTACACCCTCAATCCAAACGGGGTTGTCCAAATACCACTGAACAGTCTTACGGATTCCCGTATCAAAGGTCTCTGCAGGGCGCCAAGCTAACTCACGCTCTACCTTGCTTGCATCAATAGCATAGCGACGATCATGCCCAGGGCGATCTTTAACATAAGTAATTTGATCTACATATGACTTGCCATCGGCACGAGGTTTTAACTCATCCAAAATTGCGCAGATAGTTTTAACCACATCAATATTGGCCTTTTCATTCCAACCGCCGATATTGTAAGTCTCACCCAATCGACCTTTGGCTAATACCTCACGAATCGCAGAACAATGGTCGCCAACATAGAGCCAATCGCGAATCTGCTGACCATCACCATAAATTGGTAGCGGTTTACTATTAAGCGCATTCAGAATCACCAAAGGAATCAACTTCTCTGGGAAGTGATATGGACCATAGTTATTGGAGCAATTAGTAGTGACAACTGGGAATCCATAAGTATGAAACCATGCACGCACTAAATGATCAGAAGCGGCCTTAGAAGCAGAATATGGACTATTAGGCTCATATGAATTCGTTTCTGTAAATGCGGGATCGGTAGCGGAAAGTGAGCCATAAACTTCATCAGTTGAAACATGATGGAAGCGAAATGCCTTCTTTGCAGAGTCATCTAAACCATTCCAATACTCGCGAGCACATTCAAGAAGATTAAAAGTACCCACAATATTGGTTGTCACAAATTCAGCAGGGCCATGAATTGAGCGGTCTACATGGCTCTCAGCAGCAAAATTGACGATAGCGCGAGGTTGATACTCTTTCAGCAGCTTAGCGACCAATTCTTTGTCGCCAATATCGCCATGGACAAAAATATGACGCGGATCGTCTTTCAAGGGAGCAAGCGTAGCCAAGTTACCGGCATAGGTCAGCTTATCTAGGTTAATAACGCCCTCATTACTTGGCACCTTTAGCCAATCAAGGACGAAATTTCCGCCAATAAAACCGGCGCCACCAGTAACTAAAATCATTTTTTACCCTATTAATCAGACACTTAAATGCCTACTGTTAGACAGGGGCACGCAAGATTATTCTAATAATTTTAACTGATCTATCAGGGACTTAGCGCGATGAAGGGTTGTGTGTGAGGCAAATACCTCCCGCTGTGCATAAAGGGCCTTTTCAATCCCTAAGCTGGGATAGTGCATCAACTCCTTGAATAATTCATCGTATTGAGTGGGTGACTCTGCAATAAAGAAAGACTCCGATCCGAAAATCTTATTCAGAAGCATAGGATGGTCAATCAGTTGCGGAACCCCGCACGCCGCCAGTTGATAGGTGCGCTCATTTAATTCGCAAGCCCAATCGATTTGCTCTGGGAGATGCACATTCAGACCCACTTTAGCGCGAGCATAAATATAGCGATCCCGCTCTCGATTAAATTGAAAGTGCTGTACCTGCTTCCAGCCAGGCCCGTCAAGAAATCCAGAGTACTGACGTGCGATATTTTTTAAATAAGCAATATGCTCTCGCTTGCGCGAAGCCATCAAGACGTAGTTCAAATCGCGCTCAAATCCCGCAACTGGAAAATAGTGCAATGTATTGGCACCAAATGGAATAAAAATAATCTGAAATCCCGCATCGAAAAAGGGTTGGTACTCTTTCCGATTCTTGACGTAATCTTCGTCTCTGTAGCTATAGTAAAAATCTATTTGGTGTTGTTTAGCCCAGGTGAGGCGTGGCAATAATGGTGTGCTCTCATACTCCTCTAGAGCAGCGCTTAGCCCCACCCGCAAGCGTTCGCTTGCCTTGTATCGAGCAATAAGGTCCCAATCAATACGACGGAGATATTCATGGTTGTCACTGGAAAGCAAAACAGTAGGCTTAAATTCATCTAGCGCCTTTTGTGTATCCTCTTCCCAACCCAGCGCTCTTGCAGGAATGCCAATGTAATTTAAGCTCTCCATTAAATTGGAGAAAAGCGAATACCCTGCTGGCGAAAATCGTGCATCTGGTATTTGTATCAAAATACGTTCTTCACTAACGCCTACCATGCAGTCCTTAAAGGATGCATCTAACTTGAGTTTTAATCTCGTACCCTGCTGCACCAAGAGATCAGGGGAATTTAAGCAAGCCTCAATATTTTCATGGGTAGCTCGATTGGCTAACGCCTGCTCCGCCTCGGCCAAAATCGCATCATGCTGATGTACCGTAGCAGCATTAAAGAGCCAATTAAATTGATGTTTCTCAAATGAGCGTTGTAGTTTGACTTTGCGTTTCTTAGCAAGCTGCAATAAATGGTTAAGAGTCATATTCAGCTTGAAATACAAAGAATGTAGTTTTAGGCGACAAGACTCCCCGCTGAGCTCATCTGATGGTCTAATTATAGAATTATGAACATCATCGCACAGCTCCAAGGCGGCCTAGGCAATCAACTATTTCAGTACGCTACTGCCAGAGCCCTAGCGCATCAGCACCAAACTGCCCTACTGCTTGATCAAAGCTGGTTTGCCAAGGCCTATGATGATGTTACCCCAAGAGAATTGCTACTCTCCTCATTAAATACTAAAGGGGCTTTAATCACGCTAGATTTGCCACCGAAGAGACCTAAGCGCATTCGCCGCATCCTTCAGAGACTATGGCCTATTAACCCCTGCGTTTATTCAGAGCAAACTCCTTATCGTTTCGATCCCCACCTATTAAAAACTCCCACCTTCAAAACTCAAAACCTGTATCTCATGGGATATTGGCAGTCTTATCGTTATTTTGAGTCGATCAAAAAAATACTGCAGTCCGAAGTCAGTCCAAAAGCTCCATTAGACGCGCATTACCAAAACTACCTAAACCAAATTCAAGCAGGCAACTCTGCCATGGTCCATGTGCGTCGTGGTGACTACGTACATCTAGCGAGTGCGGCAAAGGTACATGGTTTTCTTGGGCTTGATTACTACCAGCAAGGAATGGCAATGCTTCTGGACAGGAATCCAGAGATCCATTTTTTTGTGTTTTCAGATGACTTAGATTGGGTGAAAGCAAATCTACCTCATCAAGACAAGATCACTTTTGTTCAATCTCTTACGGATAGTGATGCAGTCATTCAAGAGTTAGAGCTAATGACACATTGCCAACATCACTTGATCGCAAATAGTTCTTTGAGTTGGTGGGCGGCCTGGCTAGCAAAGGATCTCAATAACACGGTGATTTGCCCGAGCCGCTGGACCAATGATCTTGCCATGAACTGGGATGATTTATTACCAGCACATTGGCAGCGCATCTAAAAACTAAGACCACCCCTAATAGATGCAAGCATCGATACCAAGAGTCGCTCCAACCGGGTGAACGGGGTAAATATACCGTTGCCACGAAATTGGAAACGCGCATAAATTTCATAGTTAGCCGCCACAGAAATACCCCGAATCCTCTGATTCAACTGCAACATAAATGGGATTGCCGTCTGCAATCTTTTCACTAGTGAGATTGAGCTGGGAAAAAACTCACCAGCCATTCCAAGACCCGCTAAGTAAGCACCTCTACTGTCATTAAAAATTCGATTTGTCTCCGAATTCTGAACCTGGCTGGTTTGCTTAGCGTGTATACGGTAGGTAATTAACTTTTCATGCAAATTTGCAAAGCGGTATCCAGCTAAAGCCAGCTCCGCCCAAAGCGAGTAATCTTCGGCATAGTCTTTTCCGGGTCGGTAAGGATGCTTCTTGAACGCATCCGCTCTACCCATGACAGCAGGGTTACATAAGGGGCTGCAAACCGTAATCAGGGCACGGATATCCGGATCTGAATACCGCTGTTTTGATGACTTAATCCTTCCGCTACTCTCGTAGAGCGAATCATGAGCACCGCCGCAAATATCTGCTTTACGAGATTCTAAAAAAGAAATTTGCAACTGCAGACGGCAGGGAAAGGCAATATCATCGGCGTCTAAAAAGGCAATGTAGTCACCCTTAGCTGCAGCCACCAATTGATTGCGAGCGTTTACTAGACCTTGATTCTGGGTTAGATGCACTTTTACAATCCGCTCATCATCAAATTGATCCAAGATCTGCTGAGTCCGATCTGTGGAGCCATCATTGAGAATGAGTAATTCAAAATGGGGGTAGGTTTGCTGCAAAATACTTTCAATCGCTTGTGCAATATGTTGCTCAGCATTAAATGCAGGCATGAGGACGCTAACTAATGGAGTGGTAGACATGACTATTATTAGATGTAACTCTGCAGATAGCGCCCAAATCGCTTAAGGCGACGCAAAAGACGTGATGGCAATGACTTATTCGAAAGGCCAATCTGATTATCGCTGTCCCAAGCAGATTGATAGATGACGCCCAAATAATGTCGCGCCATTTTTTCTTCCGTCTCACCGAGACGTTTCATTAGAAAATATTGCCAGTCATAGTGATACGCTCTGAATAAAGGCTCAATTGCAATCACCGGAATTGCACGATACTTCAATAAAGCTTCACAGTAGATTAACGACTCCGGAAATTCTGGGGTAATTAAGTTCCAGATAGTCATACCTTGTGGCTGCAAATACTCCTGATCCAAGGATTTCCAGACTCTCGCTGACCAATTAAAAGGTGATGGTGCGCCATAAAAATTCGGGCCTGACCGCCCAAACAAGGCCTTTACTCGCTCTGCCTCCACTCGTAAATCTCGCTCAACTTTTATATGGCCACGGTTATCGGCCATTTGAAATAACTCCTTATTCTGATGCAAAACGGTATAAGGCACCTTGTCATTAGTCACAAAATCAGATTGCCTGAAGTCGCGAATAAATTTGCTGTCAGAATCCAAGCAAAGATAGTTCTCAGCTAAACCGAGACGCCAAAACTCAGCTTTGACGATTTGCTGAGAAAGTCCTCCGGGCATTGCTAAATACTGATCTAAGCTGGCCTTGGGATTGGCGGCGATAATATCTTCATCGGCGATCCAGACGTAATTCTGCTTACCCAAAACCTCCTCGAGAAACCCTCTCTCAGAGCTTGGAGTCGAAATGTAAAACGGGATTTGATCAATGTTATGCCGCTTGATGGACTCTAAGAGATTTTTGAGACGCAGAAAATCCCCCGAGTAGGATTTGCAATAAAGGACGAAGTCTTTCAAATGAATTTCCGTTCTTTATTTTGATCTATTTTGGACTTGGGTCAGAATGGTATTGACTGCCTGGTCTACACCAATCGGCCTCCAAGTCGGTTGAATTAACTGCTGACTGTTCCAGTCTAACCAAATTTTTTCCAAGGCAACTGCGATCTCTGTTGCATCGTTCTGCGGACTCAGATAAGCGCCTCTATCTAAGAGCATTTGATCTAGCTGTGGATTGCGGTGTGTAATCCCCCAGATCGGGCGCCCCGTCCATAGATAATCATAAAACTTGGATGGGATGTATTCTGCGCACCACTCATCATTTCCATGCAACAAGATCAACACATCAGCGGCTTGCATTTTTTCGGCCACCTGTTGACGACCTGATTTGCCAGTAGCTGAATCCCTCTCCAAGCGGCCGTGCGCTAGCAAAACATCCTCAAAACCCAATTGCTTGATAGCGTCTATCGAGAGTGAATCTAGAGGCGCGCCATAAGCATGCACTCGAATCCGATCTCGAGCCTCTGGATATTTTTTTAGTAGAGGAACAAGCGCCTTCAGAATTGTTGAGAGTGAACGATCATTTGCAAGGGAACCAAAATGACATAAGTTGAGACGGTCTGTGTATTGATGCGATTGATTCGCATCTAGACTTCCAGGAGGCTCGGCGCCTGGGGTCACTACAAACCCATGCGCATTATTGGTGGTATTGAGATTGGGATTGCGCACCTTAGCGTAATGTAAAGCACCATCGGTAAACCACCACACTTTGTCAGAAAACCGAGTAAGTTGATTTTCTAAATAGTGGCGAAAACGAGCGTCACGATTTTTGGATTTTTCAAAGCCCTGATCATCTGGGCTCTTACGAATGACTAAAGGATCATGTACCTCTGAAATTAGCTCAATGCCAGTTGCCTTTTTTAGCCAAACCCCAGTTAAGTGTGCAGACCATGCGCTGCCCACTGAAAAGACAACATCGACTTTGCCCGCACGAATCAAACGCCACCCATGAAAAAACGCAGGCAATGTCCAAGACCACTGACTTGAGTAACCCAGCAATAACTTCTCAATTGCAATCAATGGTGAAAGCAATAATGAAACTGTTCTTGTCGTTAATTTATAAATAAATCCCCGACCATACTTATTCGCCACCCAGTGTCGCAAATCAAATCGAAATCCTGAAGGACCCCAAGCGATGAACTGGTAATGGGGAAAGCGCTGATCTTTGATCCCAGTAATTGCGCTAAATACGATGGGTTCTACACCAGCCTCCAGCAGATAGGGAATCTTATCGGTAACGGTCAAACTCGCAGCACGACCATCCATATTGAATGCATGACTCAAAATGAGCCAACGCTTCTTGTCAGTAACGGAGGGTAACTGAATGGTTCCTTGAGTGCTCACTGAGCTATATCCGATCTAACTAGTTGCCAGCAATAATCGACATGACCGCCATGCGCACCGCAATACCAAAAGTAACCTGATTCAGAATGACTGACTGGGGGCCATCGGCCACGGCCGAATCGATTTCCACGCCGCGATTCATGGGGCCTGGATGCATGACGATTGCATCAGGTTTTGCCAAAGCCAAACGTGTCGGAGTTAAACCATACTGCTTAAAGAAGGCATCACCCTCTGGTACTTGCCCCGCCTCCATGCGCTCCTTCTGAATACGCAAGGTCATGACGACATCAACGCCCTTCAAGCCCTCCTCCATGCTGTGAAAGACCTTGACACCCAACATATCCAAATCATTTGGCAAGAGGCTCTCTGACCCAATCGCCCGAATATCAGTACAACCTAAAGTTCGCAAAGCGCAAATATTGGATTTAGCAACGCGGCTATGAACAATATCGCCAACGATAGCTACTTTCAAGCCACTAAAGTCTTTCTTAAAATGACGCATCGTATACATGTCCAACAAACCCTGGGTTGGATGCTGATGGCTGCCATCACCTGCGTTGACTACGTGTACATGCGCAGGGACATGTTGCGCAATTTCAATAGGCGCCCTTGAAACACCATGTCGCACAACAAAGATATCGGCCTGCATTGCGACCAAGTTATCAATCGTATCTAAAAGACTTTCGCCTTTAGCGGTTGAAGAGGTAGAGATATCCAAGTTAATAACGTCTGCCGACAAGCGCTTAGCCGCAATCTCAAATGTAGTGCGTGTACGCGTGGAGTTTTCAAAGAAGAGGTTAAATACGCTCTTGCCGCGAAGCAATGGAACTTTCTTTACTTCTCTTGTGGGATCCGTCACGCTGACAAACTGTTGCGCAGTATCTAGGATGTGGATGATTTGCTCTTTTGGCAAACCCTCTAAGGTCAATAAATGGGTTAACTCACCGGCGGCATTAAATTGATTTACTGGGTTATTAATCCCGCTCATTCTGCACGCCCCTCCAATTGAAAGCTGAACTTACCAGCGCCATCTTTTTCTAACACTAAAATTTGATTGTCCGGAATACTCACCTGCTCTCCCACAAAGTCAGCTGAGATCGGCAACTCACGATTCTCACGATCTGCTAAGACCATGAACTCTACTTGCGCAGGTCTACCAAAATCAAATAACTCATTGAGGGCTGCACGGACAGTTCGCCCTGTGAGCAATACATCGTCAATCAAAATGATGTTTGTGCCGTTCACTTCGAAAGGAAGATGGGTGGGCATGGTGCTGGCGGTACGAAGCGCTGTTATCCCCTTCTCGGCATAGTCATCTCGATGAAACGCCACATTAATGACGCCGTACTGAGCCAATTGCAAGTCCGATGCTAAGCGTTCAGCAATCCAAGCGCCACCCATTGCAAGACCAGCCAATTCAAATGCATCTCCAGCATCTTTACGCTTGCGTAATACCTCTAGCAATTTTAGATAGGACTTTTCTGCATTCATCTCAATTAATCCAATTCTTCTCTAAAAAATACTGCTCCAAAATTAAGGCCGCAGACTCGGCATCCAAATTGTCTCGCATGTCTGGATTTCCCTCTAAAACCGCTGAGGTGTAGCGCTCATCCACCCATTCGACTGGCAAATGAAAGCGGCCATGCAGTTGATTACCAAAGCGATGGGCCTTTGCACTCATTTCATGCTCAGTGCCATCAGGATGGCAGGGCAATCCAACTACCAGGCGGTTTGGTTGCCACTCCTTCAGCAAGTCCTCAATCGCCTTAAAAGAAGCATCGCTAGATGACTCAGCAATGGATTTCAGGGGCTGCCCTAGCTTTGTTACCGTATTTCCGACTGCAACACCAATACGCCGTGTTCCATAGTCAAAAGCCATGATGGTGAAGTCCTTATCCACCTTGGTGCCCTTAGGCATGCCCTGCCTCGCCCGATAAATGCGAAGGATCAAATCCGAGGTGGCCCATGGTCCGCTCATAGCGCTGACTAGAGGGGGTATCAAAAATGATGTCAATCATTTGTTCTTGCGACAAAGGAACGTTAATCCAACCATTGAGGGTGATTTCTTCTTCAAGCTGACCCGCACTCCACCCCGCATAACCCAAGGTCATCAGGAATTTACTGGGCCCATTGCCTGCCGCCACTGCCTCTAGGACATCTTTAGAGGTGGTCATGGTTAAGCCCCCAGGAACAGCCAAGGAGGAGCTATATAGCACTTCCGCAGTAGGTTCATGCAATACAAAGCCTCGCTCTATTTGGACCGGGCCACCAAAATACACTGGTTGATCCGATACTGGCTCAGCCTCCAGTTTGATCTCAATCTTTTCAAATAAAGCCCCCATATCGAGCTCGGTAGGTCGGTTAACCACCAAACCCATAGCGCCTCGTTCGGTATGCTCAAAAAGATAAATAACAGAACCTGCAAAATTGGGATCCACCATACCAGGCATAGCAATGAGGAATTGATTGGCAAGATGGTCCGCAGAAAATGAAATGGACTGCCCCATCTCAGAGGTCTGAGTGGGTGCTGGAGGTTGACCCACAGGGGCTTTTTTAGCCATGTTCATGTGGGTTTATTTTACCGAATTATTATCAGATCTTGCCGGTAATCCAGTAAGCCAGAAGCCCAATGAGCTCGTGCATCGACTTATTCCAGTTTTGGACCCCATCCTCCAGATCAAATCGTCCCCAACGCAAGCGGTGCCCAGTTTGGTAATCCACGGGAATCGGAATGACCTCAATTCCTTGTTTTTGGAAAATCTTCAATGAGCGATACATATGCGATGCTGAAGTTATCAGCAGCCACGGTTTTGGGGATTGATCGGCTTGAGCAACACCTTGAGCCCCTAGCTCCAAAATCATCGGCTTCATGTACAGCACATTCTCATAAGTATTGCGGGATTGATTTTCATAATGGGCGTTTGTCTCTGGCAAACCCTGCTCTAAAACTAGTTGCTTGAAGGCATCGGCCTCTGACATTCCGATGGGAGATAGGCGCCCAGAGAAGCCACTAAAGATAAAGGGTAAATCGGGATATTTTCGAATGAGTTCAAACGCCTTGGTGACACGCTCAGCCGAGGAATAAATTGATACCTCACCCCGATCCCAAGCAATTTCTCCGCCCTCAATTGCGCCACCCAAAATAATGATTCCACCAAAGTCTTTTTCTGACATTTGCGCAAGATTGACTTTAGGGGCTGCGTCCTCAAGAGCCCTTAAAAAGACCTCAGAAGTTGGCAACCAAGCAACGATGAATAAATCTGCCAAAGCCAGCAATAGAAATCGTCTACATAGATGAGGTTTTCTGAGGCCCATAAATAACAGGCTTAGCAACACAAACACAATCACCCAATTTAGCGGTTCAATACAAAACTGCACAATCTTTGAGAAAACAAAAAATAAGGTGTCCATAAATTAGCGATCTATTAATAAGTAGGATATTACTCGGATGCCGAGCAAGTGAGTTCAATAAGCCCTAATATAGGGGCTATGCAAAAAGCTCTGGTTTGGCTCCGTCGTGATTTACGCCTGTATGACAATGCCGCACTTCATCACGCTCTTAAAAATAATACCCAGGTTTGGCTAGCATTCATTTTTGATACCGACATTCTGGATCCGTTGAAAGCTAAAGATTTAGATGCAGGTGGCCTCAAGCATGATCGGCGCGTAGACTTTATATGGCAAGGCCTGAAGCAGATTGATGAAGAATTGCGTAAGCAAGGTGGCGGACTCATTGTTCAATTTGGAAAACCCACCATCTGCATTCCAAAAATAGCCGAGATCTTGGGCGTTAATTCCGTCTATACCAATCAGGACTATGAGCCCTCAGCAATCGCACGTGATGCTCAAGTTGAAGTCTCTCTAGAAAAGCTAGATATTCAATTCCAGACCTTTAAAGATCAAGTCATCTTTGAAAAGAAAGAAATTCTTACGAATTCCAATACGGTGTTCTCGATCTTTACGCCTTATAAAAACAATTGGCTTAAAACCTTGCAAGAAAAAGATATTGCTGCTTACGAATGCACCCCCGATAAGGGTCAGTTCGCTGCCATTCCAAAAGCATTACAAGCACCCTTCCCGTCCCTAGAGACTATGGGCTTTTGCCCTACCGGAATTGAAGCCTACCTTCCGCCAGGATCCGAAGGTGGACAAAGTTTCTTAGAAGACTTCCTCCACCGCATCGATCAATATCAGATTGGTAGAGATTTCCCAGCCATTAAAGGCGTGAGCTATCTGTCCACCCACCTACGCTTTGGCATGCTCTCTATTCGAGGTTTAGTTCGTGAAGCACATCGCCGCATGCTTGCTGGCAGCATGGGTGCAACGATTTGGTTAAGCGAGCTCATCTGGCGTGATTTTTATTTCATGATTCTTGCCAATCACCCCCGCTTGGCCCATGGAGTAGCGTTCAAACCCGACTATGACAATATCCAATGGGAAAGCGGAGCTCACGCCCAGAAATTATTTAGAGCTTGGTGTGATGGCAAAACTGGCTATCCATTAGTAGATGCGGCCATGTGCCAGCTTAACCAAAGTGGCTATATGCATAACCGCCTACGTATGGTAGTTGCCAGCTTTCTGACTAAAGATTTAGGCATTGATTGGCGCTGGGGTGAAATGTATTTCGCAAAACACCTGAATGACTTTGAGCTTTCATCCAATAATGGTGGATGGCAATGGGCCTCTTCTTCAGGATGCGATGCGCAACCTTACTTCCGAATCTTCAACCCGATTACGCAATCGCAAAAATTTGATCCTGAAGGGAAATTCATTCGTCGCTATTTGCCACAGCTCGAAAAACTCTCCAAGAGGTCAATCCATGCGCCATGGGAAGCCGGTCATATCGAATTAGAATCAGCCGGAATCCTCTTAGGGCGAGACTATCCCCTGCCGATCGTTGATCATGATGAGGCGCGTAAGAAGACTTTAGTGCGTTATAGCGTAGTCAAGAAAATGACATCTGAAGCTCCTGGCCTGTGAAGTATTTAAACCCAGCTCTCAATCCGATTTAATATAGGGCATGAGCAAGATCTATGCAGTTGGCGATATTCAGGGATGTGCACCTTCCTTAAAGAATCTCGTCAAAAAACTCCCCACCAAGTCAAAAATGATTTTTTTGGGCGATCTCGTGAATCGCGGCCCCGATTCCTTGGGAACATTGCGCTACCTCAAGCAACTACAAGAAAAAGGACGCATTGAATGCATCCTTGGGAATCATGACCTGCATTTACTAGCGGTAGATGCAGGTCTACGCAAGACTAAAGGCTTAGACACTGTTCAACCTATCCTAAAAGCACCCGATAGGGCTGAGCTCATATACTGGTTGCGGCACAGACCCATGGCGCTGAGTAAGGGGAAAGTACTTACCGTGCATGCAGGCGTCTTACCCCAGTGGGATCTTCAGCAAACACTAGAATGTGCCCACGAAGTAGAAATAGCACTTCGCAAAAAATCCTATAAAGATTTTTTAGCCAATATGTATGGCAATACCCCAAGGAAATGGAGTGACTCCCTCAAGGGCTACGAGCGCCTCCGCGTCATTACCAACGCGCTCACTCGCGTTCGCTTTTGTACCCCTGCGGGTACGATGGAGTTTGACAGCAAAGAAGGCTTTGAGAATGGGCCCAAAGGATATGTTCCTTGGTTTAAAACGCCCAAAAGAAAAACTCAAGATACCCTCATTTACTTTGGGCACTGGTCAACATTGGGCCTGCTTCGATATCAGAATGTCATCGGCCTAGACACTGGATGCGTCTGGGGAGGTAAGCTTACTGCGATGGAAATTCCTGACTCTGGAAAAGCCAGCAAAAAGCTAGAAATGATTCAAGTGGCTGGCTATGACCACCCACTCAGGATGTAAATCCTTTTTAGACTGCCTTAATTTACAGCTTCTTAAATGAAGTTCGTGCCGCTGCAATAATCTCTTCCAAGATGGTATTGTCATGGGCGATAGAAGTAAATCCAGCCTCATATGCGGATGGCGCAAGGTATACACCTTCATCTAACATCAAGTGAAAGAATTTCTTAAACGCTTCAATATCGCTTTTCGTCACAGCCTCAAAAGAAGTAGGAACCTGATTGGCAAAATACAAGCCAAACATGCCGCCAACACTATCTACTGCAAAAGGCACACCCGCTTCATCTGCTGCCTGCTTAATACCTGCCATCAGTTTTTCTGTTTGGCCCGTCAAGCATTCATAGAAACCTTCTCGAGAAACAATCTCCAGCGTCTTTAACCCTGCAGCAACCGCAACAGGATTACCCGACAAAGTGCCCGCTTGATACACATTGCCCAGCGGTGCCAACTTAGACATGATTTCTTTTTTACCGCCAAAAGCGGCCATCGGCATACCACCACCCATGACCTTGCCAAGACAAGTGAGGTCAGGAGTAATACCTTGTAAAGATTGAGCGCCGCCTAAGGCAACCCTAAAGCCTGTCATCACTTCATCGTAAATTAGTACGCTGCCATGCTGACTTGTAAGTTGACGTAGTGTTGCGAGAAATTCTGTTGAAGGTTTAATCAGATTCATATTGCCAGCAATCGACTCAATGATGACTGCCGCAATCTGATCGCCCTGCTTCTGAAATACTTCTTCAAGGGCCGCAACATCGTTGTATGGCAACACCAAAGTATGTTTAACCAAATCTTGCGGCACACCGCCAGAAGATGGCGCATTCTGAGTGGAGTCAGCAAATGTGAGCAAACCAGACCCGGCTTTTACTAAAAGACTGTCAGCGTGTCCGTGATAGCAGCCCTCGAATTTAATAATAAGATCGCGACCGGTATAACCTCGGGCAAGGCGCAATGCGCTCATCGTAGCCTCGGTACCGCTTGATACCATGCGCACTTGTTCAATACTGGGCACCAACTCACAAATGCGCTCTGCTAATTCAATTTCACCTTCAGTTGGCGCGCCATAACTAAAGCTAGTTTCCGCAGCCTGCTTTACCGCCTCAACTACTTCAGGGTGCGCGTGACCCGCAATCATGGGACCCCAAGACATAATTAAATCAATATAGCGTTTGCCTTCAGCATCCCAAAAATAAGGGCCTTTGGCCTTGGTAACAAAACGGGGTGTACCACCAACCTGACGAAAAGCGCGTACGGGCGAGTTCACACCCCCAGGAATCGTCTTTTGCGCGCGCTCAAATAAGATGTCATTTTGTCCCAAGATGCTTTTCCTGACTTTGCTAATTAATTTAAATATTGTTTACGTGGCTCGATCTATTAGATCGCCATCATTTCAAAATCTTCTTTGCGTGCACCGCACTCTGGACACGTCCAGTTCATCGGCACATCCTTCCAAAGCGTTCCCGGTTCAATACCTTCTTCAGGCTGACCAGTTGCTTCGTCATAAACCCAACCGCAAATTAAGCACATATATGTTTTAAATTCCATCTTCGTCTCTTTCTTTAATGCTTTTATCTCTATTTATTTTAAATCTGCTGTGGCATCGCGTTTTTGATGCATCTCAAATTTAAAGAGCCTACATTCGAGCGGGCCATTAAACAATGGGGTGCGCTTTGACTCCTTAATACGCAACTGCCCTGGTAATGCCATATCTGCCGTCAGAACAAATACATTCCAGCCGCCAAAGGCATCTTTCAAATGTTGGCCAAACTGTCTCAGGAATTCTACAAACTTGGGATCTTGCTCTTCTTGAGCCTGCAACTGCTTTAGGGACTCGCGACTAGAGCGTTTAGCGCTTTGACGACCCGTTTCCAGGTTATACGCAAAGCGATCTTCTGGCTCTTCAGCCTGATCGTAAGAATCATGATCAGCGCCACTGCCGGTTTCACGATCTTGACCTCGCCCTCCTTTAATCACCAAACGCTCACCATAGGGAGGGTTGAGCAACATCACACCATCTTTAGCATGCACTGGTGGCTTGCTAGCCAAAGCATCAACCTGGCGAGTCACTGGCAAACCAGGTAACTGAGCGCGCTGCCAATTACCTTTAAACATAGCTACTAAACGCTCATTAATATCACCACCGCTAATGCCTAAAGACTCAGAGTCCGGGAACTGTTTGCGCCTTTCCATCATCTCAGCCTGTGCAGCATCTTTCAAAGTCCCCCAGCGCTTTTGCTCGGCAGCCTCATTAAAAGGCTTTAGCCTCTGGAAACCAAAGCCATGAGCAGAGGTGACTAATGGACGATAGGCCAAGCGACTCGGCTTAGCATCATCACCATACATCCCCGCCCGAATGGCTCCTGGCGGAATGGCCAAAGCAATTTGTGCAGCCTCGATCAAAAAGGTTCCGCTACCGCACATGGGATCAAATAAGCTTTGCGTCGGCTTCCAGCCAGTAATTGACAGGATACCTGCGGCTAAATTTTCTTTCAGAGGTGCATCACCCTTTTCATCGCGCCAACCTCGCTTAAATAAAGCTTCGCCTGAGGTATCCAAATAGATAGTGGCATGCGTTGCTGTGAGATGAGCCTGAACACGCACATCTGGAAAAGCCGTATCAATACTCGGGCGATCGCCAGTGACATCGCGCAAGCGATCAACAATCGCATCCTTAATTTTCAGGGTAGCGAAATTCAAGCTCTTTAATGGGGAGCGGTGTGCGGTGACATCAACACGCAGGGTTTGTTTAGAAGAAAACCACTCCTCCCAAGCTAAGCCACTAGCTAACTTATATAAATCCTCTTCCTGGCGGTATGACGATTCCGCCATCTGCATGAGGACGCGACTTGCAATTCGTGAATGTAGGTTCAGAGCCATCGCAGCAGAAATCGGAGCGGCCAAGCCTACTCCGCCCGTTGGGCTAGTAGGCGTGGGATCAATCACCCAAGCACCCAGAGCTTTACAGTCAGGGCGCTGTGCAATATTTGCTAGCTCTTGTGCAAGAGGCACCTCCAGTCCACTTGGACAAACAACAAAAAATCTCATGAGGCTAGCAATCTAAAAAGGGGTGAAGTAAAAAAATAAATAGTTAGGAGTCAGCATCAAGGCTTAATCACTACCAAAGCGGTCACAATCAATAGCAGGATCACTGGAACTTCGTTAAACCAGCGATACCAAACTCCTGAGCGGGTATTAGCACCGTTGCGGAACTTTTTGAGCAAGCTCCAACAAGCATGGTGGTAACCAATCACCAAAATGACAAAGAACACTTTGGCATGCATCCAGACCTCACCAGTACCAATCTTGAAATGTAACCAGAGAGTTAAACCCAGTAATACCGCAGGCACCGCCAAGATGGTCATGAACCTAAACAGGCGATCAGCCATCCCAAGAAGACGTGCGTAGGCCTCAGGATTTTTTTCATCAACTAAGTTCACAAAAATGCGCGGGAGATAAAACAAACCCGCAAACCAAGAGGCAATCAAGACAATGTGAAGTGTCTTGGTCCATAAATATGCATTGCCCATGATGAATAATTTCCGTTCTATATTTTTTCTGTGGTTTTTTAATGAGACTTAATTAAGTACGAATCTCGCCATGACCCATGACGATGTATTTAAGGGAAGTGAGGCCATCTAAACCCACGGGACCACGGGCATGTAATTTGTCATTGGAGATGCCAATTTCTGCGCCTAGGCCATATTCAAAGCCATCCGCAAAACGGGTACTGGCGTTGACCATCACGCTTGCACTATCTACCTCACGCAAGAAGCGCTTGGCTTGTGCCTGATTATTGGTAATGATGGCATCAGTATGCTTACTGCCATATTGCTCAATATGGCCCATCGCCTCATCGATATCCGCTACAGTTTTGATCGACAAAATCGGTGCCAAATATTCTGTTTGCCAATCCTCTTCAGTCGCATCGACTAAATTCTGAAATCCTGCGGCTTCCAATGATTTACGTGTGAGTGCATCAACACGCAACTCGACGCCCTTATCTTGGTAGATTTTGCATAGGGCTGGCAGCACTTGTGGGGCTATAGCTTTATTTACTAATAAAGTCTCCATCGCATTACAAGGTGCATAGCGCTGGGTCTTGGCGTTATCGCACACCTTAATGGCCATAGCAACATCTGCATCTGCATCTATATAGGTATGGCAAATACCATCCAAGTGTTTAATCATGGGTACGCGAGCTTCAGCCATTAAGCGGGCAATTAAACTCTTGCCGCCACGAGGAACAATCACATCAATGTATTCCGTCATGGTGATCATTTCACCAACTGCGGCGCGATCTGTTGTAGTCACCACCTGAACAGCATCCATCGGCAAATTAGCGGCATCCAATCCCTCTTGAATTAACTGGGCCAACAAGGCATTTGAATCAATCGCCTCTGAACCGCCGCGCAAAATGACGGCATTACCGGATTTAAGACACAGTGCTGCGGCATCAATGGTCACATTAGGGCGAGACTCATAAATGATGCCAATGACTCCGAGTGGAACACGCATCTGACCAAGCTCAATACCAGAAGCTTGCTTTTGCAATGGGGTGATCTTCCCAATCGGATCATCTAGAGAAACAATTTGCTCCAAACCCAGAGCCATAGATTCAATCGTCTTTGGAGTCATGGTGAGACGGTCAATAAATGCGGCATCTTGACCATTGGTTTTTGCACGAGCAACATCCAATGCATTCACCCGCTGAATTTCCTCAGTGCGCTGACGCACTAAATTCGCGATATGTAATAGCGCCTGGTTTTTCTGCTCGCTTGATGCCCGGGCCATAGCACGCGATGCCTGACGAGCACGTTGGCCAATATCTTGCATCATCTGCTGAATGGTGTTTGTTGAATTGCTCATATCTTTACTGTGTGTAATGAAAATGGTTAACTAATATCTATTTCAAATATCTGAATGCATTTACCGCAAAAGATTGCCTACCAAACGCAATCCATCCCAAGGATCTGCCGGTAACTCCGCCGCATGCAAGCCCTTAGCCTGACGGTCCAAACCTGCGGCCACCTGCATTGCTCTGCGCAATTTCAAGGGCTGCACTCGTTTTAAGGCCATAGGATATAAACGTTCCTTATTACCCCAAATTCGGTTAGCGCGCATTAAATTCTGTACTGATTCACCGGCATCACTCGCTGCCTTTAGTTTCGATAGTATCCGAAGCTCTTCGGTTACGCTCCACAGAATCAGCACTAAAGGCTCACCCTCGCCTTTGAGACCATCTAACATCCGATTCAGCCGAGAAAGATCTCCAGCTAACATGGCCTCAGTTAACTCAAAAACGTTATAACGCGCAACTTTCAAAATAGCAGACCGAATTTGCTCTTCAGTAAGCACTCCCGTGGGATGCAATAAACCCAGCTTCTGAATTTCTTGATGGGCAGCAATAAGATTGCCCTCCACCTGTTCGGCAATAAAACTCAAAGCACGCTGCCCCTCTGGCCCTGGCTGCACTTCTTGGCCCTGCTTCTTTAAGCGCCCTGCAATCCACTGCGGTAGCTGTGAGCGGTCCAAAGAATCTAACTGAATCGCCATACCCGCTTCATCTAGCGCACTAAACCATGCTGAAGTTTTGGTTTTGCCATCTAATTTAGGCAGAATGATGCAAAAAATGGTGTCTGGGCCATCAGGCCCCACTGCTTGAGACTCGATTTGCGAGGAGAACTGCTTGAGCGCCTCCGCACCATCACGTCCAGGCTTCCCCGTTGGGATACGTAACTCCACCCAGCGCTTGTCTCCGAACAAAGACATAGTTTGCCCAGCACTTAAGAGTGCACTCCAATCAAAACCACGCTCCTGCAGGAGAACTTCGCGATCGGTGTAGCCCATTTTTTTGGCGATAGCACGCAACTGATCCATTGCCTCCATCATCAGAAGAGGCTCATCACCACTAAATATATAAAGGGGTTTTAATGATGCCGCTGAATTGAGCGACTTCAAATGAATCTGCAGGGCATCGCTCTTAACCATGCGATTTGACCGTCATTCTTTAAAAGCTTTTAGCTTGTGGTGCTCGAGCAGAAGCAGCAACACGTCGCAAAATCTGTACCGCAAGATCTCGACGCATCAAAGACAGAAATTGCTGTGTTTGAACATCGGTCGCCAAAACTGTAGATACCGAGAAGTCCATATCGCGAGTCATATAGATTTCAGCTTCGGGCACTACGTCTGCTCCAGCATTGTCATATGCCCTAAACCCAACGCGAATGTTAAGGCGATATGCAGATACTTGACCATTGGAGTTATAGGCCAAGATCTCACGTCCATTGAGATCACTGGTGATTTCTAAAATCAGGTCAGCATCTTTAGGATTAATTGCTACCTTCGCATCCGTACCAGTCAAAATTGCAGTTTGTAAATCAGCACGCAAAGGTGGTGATGGGCTACCAGTAATCGCGATAACCTTGAATGGCAAATCAACCATGCCACGCAAACGATAGCCACAAGCGATCAAACCGCTGACCGGTGCTAAAGCAAGAAACCCAAGCATAGTACGTCGAAAGTGATTTACGCTCATGTGTTCAGTCTCTACTCAAAGTCATGCGTTAGCAATCTAAGCAACAATATTAATTAAGCGACCTGGCACCACAATCACTTTTTTTGGAGCTGCGCCATTTAAGGCCTTTACTGCAGACTCACTTTGCAATGCTAAAGCCTCTATTTGCTCTTTAGTGGCATCCGCAGGTACCCGAATATCCCCACGCAATTTGCCATTAATTTGCAGCATGATGGTCAGCTCAGTTTGAATCAGCGCCGCTTCATCTACTGCCGGCCATGGTGCATCCAATAGAGTGCCGAAAGATATATTGCAGCCAATTTCATTCCAGAGGGCATGCGTCAGGTGAGGCACTACCGGGTAAAGCACCCGAATCAAAATACTTAAACACTCACGCAACACAGCAGGTCGCACTGCAGTCTTATCACCCAATTTCACAGGCTCTAAGACGTTCAGCATCTTCATTGCGGCAGAAACTACCGTGTTGTACTGGCGACGCTGATAGTCAAAATTCGCCTGCTTCAGAATAGCGTGTACTTCACGACGCAATTCTTTTTCAGCATCATTCAAATCGCTTGGCAATACTTCACCAGCAGCTCGAATTGCATCGGCCTGGCTGCTGGAATACATCCATACACGCCGCAAGAAACGGGAGGCACCTTCTACGCCTGCGCTAGACCATTCAAGCTGCTGCTCTGGTGGTGCCGCAAACATCACAAATAGGCGTGCAGTATCAGCACCATACTGATCAATTAAGGCCTGAGGATCAACGCCATTATTTTTACTCTTAGCCATCTTCTCAACGCCACCAATAATCACTGGTGTGCCAGAAGTATCGCCTTTCAATTTAGCGCTTTGAGGACGACCCTTGTCATCTAACTCGAGCTCAACATCCAAAGGATTCAACCAAGTTTTTTTACCGGATGCTTCTTCAGAGTAATAAGTCTCGTTCAGAACCATACCTTGCGTCAGCAAGTTTTGGAACGGCTCATCAAAGGTAATGAGATCGAGATCGCGCATCACCTTAGTCCAGAAGCGCGCATAGAGTAAATGCAAAATCGCATGCTCAATACCGCCAATATATTGATCCATTGGCATCCAGCATTCGTTGCGTCCATCAACCATCGTCTTCGCATCTGGGCCGGTATAGCGCATGAAATACCATGAAGAATCTACGAAGGTATCCATGGTGTCAGTCTCACGACGGGCAGGCTTGCCACATGTTGGACACTTCACATTCAGGAAGTCGGCACGTTTATTGAGTGGATTGCCGCTGCCATCTGGCACACAGTCTTCAGGCAACACTACTGGCAGATCTGCTTCTGGTACGGGAACTGCACCGCAACCAGGATTACTCTCATCACCACAATGAATAATCGGAATCGGTGTTCCCCAATAGCGCTGACGAGAAATACCCCAATCACGCAAACGATATGTGGTCTTAATTTCTCCAATACCCATTTGCTCTAAATCTTTGGCTACCGCATCGACTGCCGCTTCATGTGAAAGGCCATCGTACTTACCGCTGTTCAGACAAACAACATCATCTTTCTGGGCATACCAATCTTGCCAGTGGCTAGTATTGAACATCTCCGAAGGGGTACGCAAAGCAATCACTTGCTTAATCGGTAAGTCATATTTAAGAGCAAACGCAAAGTCACGCTCATCGTGTGCAGGCACACCCATGACGGCACCATCGCCATAGGACATCAATACATAGTTGCCCACCCAAACTGGAACGGGCTCTTTGGTGAGCGGATGCGTCACATAAAGACCTGTGAATATCCCTTCTTTTTCTTGAGTGGCCAGATCTGCCTCAATCACGCTACCCGTTTTGCATTTCTCAATAAAGGCAGCAAGCTCGGGATTGTTATTGGCGGCCAGTGTTGCTAATGGATGCTCGGCCGCAACGGCGCAGAAAGTAACACCCATAATGGTGTCGGCACGCGTCGTAAATACATACAGCTGACCATCTTGAACAAAATTGCCATGCGCATCAGCAATCTCATGCTTGAATGCAAAACGCACACCACGGCTCTTGCCAATCCAATTCTGCTGCATGGTCTTAACACGCTCGGGCCATCCCAAGCCATCCAAACCAGAAAGCAGTTGTTCTGCATAAGCGGTAATATTGAAGTAGTAACCTGGGATTTCGCGCTTCTCAACCAAAGCACCAGAGCGCCAGCCGCGCCCATCAATTACCTGCTCATTAGCCAATACCGTTTGATCAATTGGATCCCAATTCACGACTTGGGTCTTGCGATAAGCAATCCCCTTTTCGAGCATCTTCAAAAAGAGCCATTGATTCCAGCGATAGTAATCAGGGCTACAAGTAGCAACTTCGCGCGACCAATCAATTGCTAAACCCATCGCCGACATTTGCTTTTTCATATAAGCAATGTTGTCGTAGGTCCATTTGGCTGGCGGCACCTTATTCTGAATGGCGGCATTTTCAGCGGGCATACCAAATGCATCCCAGCCCATCGGCATTAAGACGTTATAGCCTTGCATGCGTAACTGTCTTGCCATCACATCATTGATGGTGTAGTTACGAACGTGGCCCATATGCAACTTACCGGATGGGTAAGGCAACATGGAGCAGGCATAGTATTTTGGTCTTGGCTTACCGGAAGCGTCTACTGCGTTCTCAGCAACCTTGTAGGCTTGCGCACTTTCCCAGTCAGCGCGTGCTGCCGCCTCAATACTGCGGTGGTCGTAATCCTTACTCATTCAATACAACTCTTTTCTTCTATTCTGATTTACTGAGCTAAGCTCGTCAATTTACTTGCGCAAGCCAAGCACATCTTGCATGTCATATAAGCCCGAGCTCTGACCTTGCAAGAAGCGTGCTGCGCGCAAAGAACCTTGTGCATAGGATTGACGGCTTGAAGACTTATGACTAATCTCGATGCGCTCACCCTCACCTGCAAATAGGACGGTGTGATCGCCAACAATATCTCCACCACGAATGGTTGCAAAACCAATGGAGCCTGCTTTACGTTCACCGGTATGGCCTTCACGAGCATACACAGCAACGTCATCTAATTTCTCACCTAGCGCATCCGCAATCACTTCACCCATTTTGAGTGCGGTACCTGACGGAGCATCTACTTTGTGGCGATGGTGGGCTTCAATAATCTCAATGTCGTAACCTTCGCTCAACATCTTCGCAGCAATCTCTAACAACTTAAATGTCGCATTGACACCTACGCTCATGTTTGGCGCAAATACGATGGCTAAATTTGCAGAGGCTGTTTTAAGACTAGCAATTTGCTCTGAACTTAATCCAGTGGTGCCAATAATCATTTTGCTACCGGTCTTTTGCGCCACAGCCAAATGCGCCATAGTGCCTTCTGGACGTGTGAAGTCAATCAAAAAATCAGCGCTGCTCAAAGCCTTCGCAATATCCGATGCAATTGCTACGCCAGTTTTCTTACCCAAGAACGCACCTGCATCTTCACCCAGTAGCGGGCAAGACTCATGCTCCAGCGCACCAACTAACTCAGCATCTGAGCAATTGAGCACAGCCTCGATCAACATTTTTCCCATGCGGCCGGTAGCACCAGCAATTGCGATTTTCATCATTTATATCTTCGCTTCTTATTAAAGGTTGCCGAAAGAAATCACTCAGCATCAACACAACAGTAATCTTTATTTAGCTTCACTAGCCTGCGGAACGTTGAGAGCGCCAGGGCCTAAGGGTTGAGGCTCAGGCTGTGCATCTGGCGATTTTTTTGAAAAACTAAAAAAGTCCCAAAAAGAACTACTAGCGGGCGCTGCAGGCACAGGCGCCCCAGCTGGTAAATTATTTGTCGGACTGGGAACCAGCAACTCCGGCTGTTGTAAAGGTGGAGTTACTGGAGGCTTGTTCGATCCAGTCATGACATCCCAGAATGAGCGCTTGGTTTTTGCATAGCCATCAATCTCGGCAACCAATTCAATTTCAGTCGGCAAGGCATCGCCTTGGAACTTGACTAACTTATCGCCTTCGAAAAATACGGTAACGCGACGCTCTTTGCTCATTTGCTGTCCTGAGCGCTTGAACTCAAAAACATAATCCCAGCGATTCGCATGGAAATAACTAGCAAGTAGGGGCGTTCCGAGAATCTGGCGAACCTGCTCGCGACTCTGACCAACCTGCAGCTTGGCGTATTGCTCGCTCGAAATAAAGTTGCCCTGCACTACGTCAGGAACATAAGGCCTAAAGACTTTATTCATCCAGGCGCGTTGAGTGTCATCAACGGCGCTCGTGCAACCGGAAATAATCAGTACCCCGCCTACTGAGGCAACTACCAACCCAAAACGAGCATGGCGTAAAACCCCAGAAATGGAATGGAAAAAACTAGTAAAAAGTTGAAGGCAATTTTGCATGGCAGGCCGTATCATTAAGACATTGATTTTAGCTCCCAAACCAATGAATATGAACCAAAACCCCACTCCAGCAGATTTACGCGATATTGGCCTTAAGGCGACCGGTCCACGCATGAAAATCTTGGACTTTTTTCATCAAAATGGTGGGACCCACTTTAGCGCTGAAGATGTCTTTATGGCATTGGCTAAAGATGACAAAGAAATCGGTTTGGCAACGGTTTACCGGGTTCTCACCCAGTTTGAGCAAGCAGGGCTATTGCTCCGCAGCCATTTTGAGTCTAGCAAGGGTGACAGTAGAGCTATTTATGAGCTCAATGAGGGTCAGCATCACGACCACTTGGTCTGCCTAGATTGCGGACATGTGGAAGAGTTTGTCGATGAGGCTATTGAAAAAAGGCAGCGCGATATCGCCAAAAACCTGGGTTTTAAGCTCCAGGAGCACTCATTAGCCTTGTATGGCCACTGCCAAAAGAAGAATTGCCGTAGCAAACCAAAGTCCTAAATAAGGGGCCAAACAAGCCATATCTTATAAAAGATATCGACAGATAATGAAAAAAGACCTCAATTGAGGTCTTTTTTGCATACAAAATAAGGTTTTAAGTGATTTTAGCCTTTAAACACCAGTCAACTACTTACTTAACAGCCATCAATGCCTCAGCAGCATTGAGCATTTGAACTGAATAGCCCCATTCGTTGTCATACCAAGCCAAGACCTTGACCAACTTACCATCAGCGGAAACACGAGTCTGGGATGCATCGTAAATACTTGGGCGTGGGTCGTGATTGAAGTCAATGGAAACCAAAGGCAAGGTATTGAAGCCCAAAATACCCTTCAACTCGCCTTCACTTGCAGTTTTGAGGATAGAGTTCACTTCATCCACGCTAGTGGCGCGGCTAGCAGCAAAAGTTAAGTCCACAACAGAAACGTTAATCACCGGCACGCGCATCGCAAAACCATCAAAGCGCCCTGCTAAAGCTGGCAATACCAATCCAACTGCTTTTGCAGCACCTGTCTTGGTGGGAATCATGCTGGTCACAGCAGAACGGGCACGGCGCATATCCTTGTGATACACGTCAGTCAGAACCTGATCATTAGTAAAGGCATGAATCGTGGTCATCAAGCCAGACTCGATACCAATCTTTTCTAGCAATGGCTTAACCAATGGGGCTAAACAGTTGGTTGTGCAACTGGCGTTAGAAACCACTACGTCACTTGGCTTCAACACTTGCTGATTCACACCATAAACAATCGTGGCATCTACATCTTTTTCACCTGGAGCGGAGATCAATACCTTCTTCGCGCCCTGAGAAATATGCACCATGGCTTTTTCTTTTGAAGTGAATTTGCCAGAACATTCAAGCACCAAATCCACACCCAATTCACCCCAAGGGGTTTCTAAAGGATTGCGGGTAGAGAACATCTTGATGCGATCACCATTCACCACCATGCAATCGCCATCCACTTTTACTTCTGCAGGAAAACGACCGTGGGCAGAATCATATTGTGTGAGGTGGGCATTGATATCGATATCACCCATCGCGTTAATTGCGACGATTTGGATATCACGTCTAGGCTTGCCATTGACTTGATCTTCATACAAAGCACGTAAGACCATGCGACCGATACGACCATAACCGTTAATTGCGACACGAATTGTCATTCCATTCCCCTTACTAATATTAAATTCTTAAATAACTGCTTTGCTTCTTATCTCTTCTGTTTCTTTGCAATGCATTGCTTTACTGTTTTAGTGATCTGATCAACCGTTAAACCAAAATATTCATAGAGAACAGGTGCTGGAGCCGATTCACCAAAGGTATCAACGCCATGGACGGCAGCACAACCATACTTCCACCAGAAATCACTCACACCGGCTTCAACAGCAATGCGCGGAATATCCGAAGGTAATACTTTTGCTTTATAAGCAGCATCTTGCTGATCGAATACCGTGGTTGAAGGAATCGATACTACGCGAATACCAATCTTTCCTGCGCTATCTTTTTCTAAACGCTCAGCAGCTTGCAATGCCAAGGCAATCTCAGATCCCGTAGCAATAATCACAGCATTGATTTTTGATTTCTTGGGATCACGCAATACATATCCACCACGTGCAATATCTTTTACTTGCTGACCGTTACGCGGAACAAATGGGCAATTTTGACGACTGAAGATCAGAGCACTTGGGCCGTTCTTACGCTGAATCGCAGAGCCCCAAGCCACCGCACTCTCAGTGGTATCACATGGACGCCAAACCATCAGATTAGGTATCAAGCGCAAGCTGGCAATATGCTCAACGGATTGATGTGTAGGGCCATCTTCACCCAAACCAATAGAGTCATGTGTAAAGACAAAGATGCTACGCAACTTCATTAACGCAGCCATGCGCAAGGCATTACGACTGTAATCAGAGAAAGTTAAGAAGGTGCCGCCGAATGGAATATAGCCGCCATGCAAAGCGATGCCGTTCATGATAGCGCTCATACCAAATTCACGTACACCGTAATTGATGTGGTTACCCCATTGATCACCACGTACAGCTTTGCATGAAGACCAATTCGTTAAATTAGAACCCGTTAAGTCCGCAGAGCCACCCATGAATTCTGGTAAAGCAGGCGCCAAGGCCTCGATCGCATTTTGACTGGCTTTGCGAGTAGCAATGGTTTCTGCTTTGGTTTCACAAGTTTTTAAGTAAGCATCTAAAGTTTTAGAAAAATCTTTAGATAAGTCACCTTGCATGCGGCGCTGTAATTCAGAGGCGAGTTCTGGGTATTTATTTTTGTATGCTTGGAACTCTTTATTCCACTCATGCTCAGCAGCTTGGCCACGTTTCTTAAAATCCCAAGCGTCATAAACATCTTTTGGAATTTCAAATGGTGCATAAGGCCAGTTCAATGCAACGCGGGTTGCAGCAATTTCAGTAGCGCCCAAGGGGGAGCCGTGAACCTTATCGCTACCCGCCATATTAGGAGAGCCTTGACCGATTGCCGTCTTGCAACAAATCAATGTCGGTTTGTCACTCTTCTTCGCTTTAGCAATGGCGCTAGAGACAGCCTCTGCATCATGACCATCTACATCGCGCAGAACATTCCAACCGTAAGCCTCAAAACGCTTTGGCGTATCTTCGTTAAACCAAGAAACCACTTTGCCATCAATCGAGATGCCGTTGTCATCCCATAGCGCAATGAGTTTATTTAACTTGAGTGTGCCAGCCAATGAACACACTTCATGACTGATGCCTTCCATCAAACAACCATCACCTAAAAATACATAGGTGTAGTGATCAACAATGTCATGGCCTGGACGATTAAATTCTTCTGCTAATAATTTTTCTGCAAGCGCCATACCAACCGCATTAGAAATACCCTGACCCAAAGGACCAGTAGTGGTTTCTACTCCGGGAGTAATTCCATATTCAGGATGTCCAGGAGTTTTGCTATGCAACTGACGGAAATTTTTCAACTCCCCAATCGGCAAGTCGTAACCGGTGAGATGCAGTAAGGAATACAACAACATCGAGCCGTGACCATTTGATAAAACAAAACGATCACGATTCATCCAATACGGATCTGTTGGATTGTGTTGCAAATGCTCATTCCATAGACCAACTGCAATATCAGCCATACCCATTGGCATTCCTGGGTGACCAGAATTGGCTTGTTGAACTGCATCCATGGATAAAGCACGAATGGCGTTTGCCATGCGAATTTGAAGGTTTGACATCGTGAATTGGGTCTCGGGAAAATTAATTAGCTATATTTCAGTAATGCCTCAATTTTATCTTCCCGGGCCATGGGAAAACCAAAAGCCAAACACCCTCACTCCTGAGCTTGCTCATCACTTGCGCGTCCGCCGCATCCAGGTTGGTGAATTCTTCCCTATCTTTGACGGAAAAGGACAAGTTGCCCAAGCGAAACTGCTTTCTCTGGGTAATAAGGCTGGCGAAGCGGAACTCAGCGAAATTCGCCTTGATACCCATCGTGAGAGCCCCTATGCAATCACCTTGGCCCAAGGCCTTGCTGGTGGCGACAAGATGGACTGGATCGTTGAAAAGGCTATAGAGACAGGCGCCCAAGTCATCGCTCCACTGCAGTGTGAGCGTTCAGTCATCAAATTAACGCGTTCTAGTGATGCTGAGCGGGCTCAAAAACGGCTTTTACATTGGGAGGGCATTGTGCAGGCGGCCTGCGAACAATGTGATCGTACGGTCTTAGCAACTGTAGAAGCCGTACAAAGTTTTGCAAGTTATCTACAGAAGCCACAAAAAGCCACACTTAAACTACTTTTAAGTCCTGATACTGACAAAAGCTTGTATTCCGTATTAATTGAAAGCCCACCGCAGGATGTGATTTTGATGATTGGGCCCGAGGGTGGGCATTCTCCAGAGGAAGAGGCTCAAGCTCAAGCTGCTGGATATCAGATTGTTTCTCTAGGAGATCGGATATTGCGAACCGAAACTGCTGGAATTGTGGCCATTACCGCTGTTCACAGCATTTGGGACCCAGAAATGCAAAATCGCCTCGAATAGAGGCGATTTTTTGCTGTTTTACTACTTACCCAGTTAATTAGGCAAAAGAGTAGAACACTCGGTAAGGAGTGCGACGCTCAGACCAGAAGTCCACAGCATCACGAAACACATCCAAAAGGGTCTCGCGAGCTTCTTTGTCAAACTTCTGAGTGCAAGGCAAACCTTCGAGCACGACTACGAAACCTGGCTGTGGGCCAGACTTATCGACAGTAGTCGTTAGAGCATCTAACAAAGGATCGAAATTCTTCGCCTGTTGCTTAGTAAATGTGTAGGCAATCGCAATGACTTCCAGAACTTCGCCTTTAGTCATTGCATTCGCACAATTAGCGTAAATGAAATGCTGGCCAAGCTCAGTAGCCGCTTCCTGTAAGTCAGGAGTGCGGAAAGCACGGATAGATTGCACGATGTTAGGGCGCACACTGCGCAACATTGCCGGCGGTCCGGCATCGCGAACGGCCAAAGCGGCACGCCAAGAAGCTGTCACTTTTTTCCCCGAAACTTGATTTGCTGCATAGGTTTGTAAACGAGATAAACCGCCCTCGGCGTAGATGTTGGCAGCGGATGACTCAGTTTCAAGTCGATCGTTACTATCCCAACTTTCAGCCCGACTATGTTCGTCGAAGCCTACTGTAGTGCCGTTTTCAGAGCGATTATTCATGATGGGTGCTAGGTTACCCTTAACACGCCATCAAATCAAGCCCAATTACAGTGCATTTTATATAAACCATTGATTTATATAATAATTATTTATGTTAGTTATCGCTAACTAACATAAATAAGATCCTTCAATCAAGCCTTAAGCAACACCTCTGGCATTACTAGCCGCCTCAACTACTGCCAAAGCAGTCACATTCACAATACGACGCACAGTAGCTGATGGCGTCAGAATATGAATCGGCTTAGCAGCACCCAAGAGCAATGGCCCAATTGCAATACCATTACCGGCGGCGGTCTTTAATAAGTTGTAAGAAATGTTCGCAGCATCAATATTAGGCAGCACTAGCAAGTTGGCATCGCCTTTTAAAGGGGATGAAGTCACTGCGCTAGCACGAATGGTTTCATCTAAAGCGCTATCACCATGCATTTCACCGTCCACCTCAAGTGCTGGATCTGCTTTCTGAATCAAAGCGAGTACTTCACGCATTTTGATTGCGGATGGCGCATTACTTGAGCCAAAGTTGGAATGTGAAAGTAATGCCACTTTCGGTACAAGACCTAACTTACGCATTTCGCTTGCAGCCATGAGTGTTAATTCAGCCAACTGCTCAGCAGTAGGATCAATATTCACATGGGTATCTACCAGAAAGACTTGGCGACCAGGCAAAATCAACCCAGACATCGCGCCATAAACATTAGCGCCAGGTTCGTGACCTACTACCTCATCAACGTACTTCAAATGGGTTGCAGAATTTCCAACTGTTCCGCAAATCATGCCGTCAGCCATTCCTTTGCTGATCATGATGGAACCAATCAAGCTGTTGCGACGACGCATTTCTAGCTTGGCAAATGATTCGGTAACACCCTTGCGCTCCGTCAACGATAAATAGGTTTGCCAGAAATCGCGGAAGCGAGAATCATTTTCTGGATTCACAATCTCAAAATCATCACCAGCTTTAATGCGCAAACCAAACTTACCAATGCGATGCTCAATCACTGCAGGGCGACCGATTAGGATTGGGGTAGCCAAATGCTCATCGATAATGATTTGAACCGCACGCAATACGCGCTCATCTTCACCTTCGGCAAATACGATCCGTTTTTGTGCAGCAGGGACACGTTTAGCAATACTAAACAGTGGTTTCATCAAAGTACCAGAGTGGTACACAAATTGTTGGAGTTGATTGCGATAAGCATCAAAGTCTTTAATCGGACGTTGAGCAACGCCATCATCCATTGCTGCTTTAGCAACAGCAGGTGCAATTACCGTAATCAAACGTGGATCAAATGGTTTTGGAATCAAATACTCTGGACCAAAGGAGAGATTCTCAATGCCATAAACAGAGGTAACTATCTCGCTTTGCTCGGCTTGCGCTAACTCCGCTACAGCCTTTACTGCTGCGACTTCCATGCCGCGCGTGATGGTGGTGGCACCAACGTCGAGCGCACCGCGGAAGATAAATGGGAAACACAATACGTTATTCACTTGATTTGGATAATCAGTACGGCCGGTAGCCATCACGGCATCAGGACGAACTTCTTTAACTTCTTCAGGAAGAATCTCTGGGGTTGGATTTGCCAAGGCATAGACCAATGGATTAGGCGCCATCTTCTTGACCATATCCTGCTTCAGAACACCGCCAGCAGACAGGCCTAAGAAAATATCAGCACCTTCAATAGCTTGATCGAGCGTACGCAATTCTGTCTCTTGGCAGAACGGTTCCTTCTCAGGATCCATCAATTCTTTACGGCCTTTATAGGCAACGCCAGCTAAGTCGGTCACCCAAATATTTTTACGGGGAATTCCAAGGTCAACCAATAAATCTAAACAAGCTAAGGCAGCTGCGCCAGCACCCGAGGTAACTAACTTCACATTACCCACATCTTTACCAACCACTTTTAAGCCGTTCAAGATCGCAGCGGCAACCACAATCGCAGTTCCGTGTTGATCATCATGAAAGACGGGGATCTTCATGCGAGCCTGTAACTTACGCTCGACTACAAAACAATCTGGCGCTTTGATATCTTCTAAATTAATACCACCAAAAGTTGGCTCAAGCGCCGCAATGATTTCAACTAATTTGTCTGGATCATTTTCATTGACTTCAATGTCAAATACGTCGATACCAGCGAATTTCTTAAAGAGGACTGCTTTACCTTCCATTACTGGCTTACTAGCCAATGGTCCGATATTTCCTAAACCCAAAACTGCAGTACCGTTGGTAATCACCCCAACCAAATTTCCACGTGCTGTGTACTTGAAGGCGTTTGCAGGATCTTTAACGATCTCTTCGCAGGGAGCAGCTACACCAGGTGTATAGGCAAGAGCTAGGTCTCGCTGGTTAGTCAGTTGCTTTGTCGGGGCAATCTCAATTTTTCCCGGGATCGGAAACTCATGATAGTGAAGAGCAGCCGCTCTTAAATCTGCTATCTGTTGTTCTTTGCTGCTATTGCTTGGTTTGCTCATCAGTTCACTCATCAATCAGACGTATTTAAGCTTCTAATTCTATCCCTCTCGGATGACAGACTCCCAAGAGCCATAAAATGGGGCATGCAATCGCAATCTTCCTCACTTGGTGAATTTGACCTGATTCAGCGTTTCTTTAAAACGCAGTCAGAGCTTATGCTTGCCGCGAATCCCGGATCGGTGAGACTTGGAATTGGTGATGACTGCGCCCTATTCAAAACCGAGCCCCATGAAGAAATGGCGATCACCAGCGATATGCTGGTCTGCGGACGGCACTTTTTTGCGGACGCCAATCCAGAGTGGTTGGGCTGGAAAGCCTTAGCTGTCAACCTCTCAGACCTGGCCGCCATGGGCGCCAAGCCTCTAGGCTTTACTCTGGCGCTAGCATTGCCGGAAGCGAATCCAGTCTGGTTAGAGGCCTTTAGTAAGGGTTTATTTGCAATTGCCAATCAATACGCTTGCCCGCTGATTGGTGGCGACACCACTGCTGGTCCACTCAATATTTGCATCACTGCTTTTGGAAGCATTCCGAAAGATAAAGCCATTAGAAGATCAGGGGCGTTGGAAGGTGATGACATTTGGGTTTCCGGAACAGTTGGCGATGCCGGGCTTGCTCTTGCTGCACTGCAGCAAGAAATTGATTTGCCAAAGACGGATCTTGAGATCATTCAAGCCCGCATGCATCAACCCAACCCAAGGATCAAGCTGGGAATCGCCTTGAGAGAAATTGCTAACTCTGCTTTAGATATCTCCGATGGCCTCCTGGGAGACCTAAAGCACATTCTGAAGCAATCGAATAAAGATGCAGAAGTCTTTTTAGATCAACTCCCGAAATCCGCCACACTACGCAAACTGTCGGCAGATATTCAGAGTCAATACGCAGCTAGTGGTGGAGATGATTACGAACTGTGTTTTACCGCTTCAAGCAGTAAACGGGATGTCATTGCCAAAATAAGTGCAGACCTGAATCTTTCGCTCACTCAAATTGGTAGCATCAAATCCATGCAACACTCGGCACCTGAGATACACATTGTTGGTAACGATGGGAAAGAATTAAATACTCAGGAAGCGGATTTACTGCTTAAATCTTTTGATCACTTCGTATGAATACCCAAGCCAATCCCACCTCCACTCCGATTCCTAGTTTTAAGTGGGTATTCAGGAAGCCTAGCCGCGCCCTCGCATTTGGCTTGGGTAGTGGCTTAGCGCCATTTGCCCCTGGCACCGCAGGAACACTATGGGCTTGGGCTGCATTTTTATTGGGCGAATATTTTCTGTCCACCGAAGAATGGCTGTGGATCATTGGTGGCGGAATTCTCCTGGGCTGCTGGATCTGCGGACAGGTCAGCGAAGAATTGGGGAAAAAGGATTTTGGCGGAATTGTCTGGGATGAGGTCGTTGCGTTCTGGCTAGTTCTGGTTTTCATCATGCCTGCCAATATTGGGATACAGATTTTGGCATTTGCACTATTCCGATTTTTTGATGCCTTAAAACCTGGCCCCATCGGAATGATTGATCGCCACTTCAAACATGTAGAAGGTGGTAATGACTCTTCGCCATCTAGCCCGACACAAATTGTGTGGCGCGGTTTTGGAATCATTGCAGATGATCTAGCAGCCGCATTCTTTACGCTTCTCACAATCGCACTAGTGCAAATTGGATTGGGTTACTTCTCATGAAAAATAATATTGATCCCCAACATGAAATTGCGAGGGCAGTGGCACTAGCTCTCAGTAATCGTGGTTGGAAAATGGCCTTGGCCGAATCCTGTACTGGTGGTCTTGTCTGCGCCACTCTGACGGACTTAGCGGGCTCTAGCGATTGGTTTGAGCGAGGCTATATCACTTATAGCAACGCCGCAAAATCGGAGTGCTTAAATGTTCCAGCGGAAACGCTTGAGTCCTTTGGTGCTGTGAGTGAACCGGTAGCTATTGCCATGGCTGAGGGTGCACTACGCAATGCCAATGTCAACGCCGCCATCTCCATTACCGGCATCGCTGGACCAACAGGTGGTTCACCTGAAAAACCGGTTGGTACCGTCTGCTTTGGCTGGGCAATTAAAGAGAGCATTGGAAATGATGTAATCAATACCGTCACAATGACAAAACATTTCAACGGTGATCGCCAAATAGTGCGGGAACAAGCGCGTGACTACGCGCTATCCAAACTTCTAGAGCTACTGCAAAGCTAAGAAGCCTAAAAAGTAAAGATACTTAGCGCGAGCTAAGCCAGCCTTTGTGGCGGAAGTACCATAAAGGAATCATCGCAGAAATCACCATCGACAGAATGGCAACTGGATAACCCCAAGTTTGCTCTAGCTCTGGCATGTAGCGGAAGTTCATGCCCCATACGCTGGCTAGCAAAGTTGGTGGCATTAAGGCGACAGATACCACCGAGAAGATCTTGATGATCTTACTTTGGTTCAAGTTAATAAAACCGACTGTCGCATCCATCAAGAAGTTAATCTTATCGAACAAGAACGCGGTATGGTTTTCTAGTGAATCAATATCTCGCAAAATCTGACGCGCTTCTTCTTGCTGCTCATCAGACAATAATTTACTACGCATTAAAAAAGACAATGCACGCCGAGTATCCATCACATTGCGACGAATACGTCCGTTCGTATCCTCTTCCTTAGCAATCGTTTCGAGCACTTCTTCGGCATCGTTATCAGTGATGTCATCTTGTAGAACGCGCTTACCGGCTTGCTCCAGATTTTCATAAACCTCTTCCAAGGCGTCGGCAGAATACTCAGCATCGGTAGAGTACAGATCCAGCAATACGTCTTTTGCATTGCTCACTGAACCTGGGCGCAAACGCGCACGCAAACGCACTAAACGGAATACCGGCAAATCTTCATCATGAATGGAAAATAAAACTTGCTTAGTCATCACGAAAGCGACTCGCACGTTGCGAGAAGTTTCTTCCTCATCCAATAAGAAATCAGTACGAATGTGGAGGTGGCCGTCATCAGCCTCGAAATAACGCGCAGAAGCCTCTAAGTCACCCAAATCATCCAATTCAGGCAAAAGAACGCCAAAAGCCTCTTTAATCCATAGGAGCTCTTCCTCTTCAGGGTCAACAACGTCGATCCAGATAGGGTTGGCGTATTGCAACAATTCATTGCGATCTTCCACTTGCTCTTGGGAGAGGCGGCCATTTTGCAGGACGAACAAGTTGATCATGGTGAACTCCTAAGGAATGGTCGCTAGTTTATCCTATCGAACATGACAGTTTGACTAAAATAAGCTTAATCCCAATGAACTCCAGCCCAAATACCTTTACCCAACAACTCCAGTCTGCGTGGGCTTCCCAAGGCAGCATGTTGTGCGTGGGCTTTGATCCAGATCCTAAGCGCTTGCCTGCATCATTCCAAGATAAGCCTGAGGGAATTTATGAGTTCTGCCGGGAAATCGCCGATGCCACTGCGGATACGGTCTGCTCATTTAAACCCCAATTCGCGTATTTTGCATCCCAGAGGGCCGAAGCCCAACTCGAAAAACTGGTTCGCTACCTTAAAGATAAATACCCTCATATTCCCGTCATCCTAGACTCGAAACGTGGTGACATTGGTAGCACTGCTGACCACTACGCCCTAGAGGCTTTTGAGCGCTATGGAGCTGATGCAGTAACCGTGAACCCCTATATGGGCTTTGACACTATCGAGCCTTACCTCAAGCACGCTGGCAAAGGTGTGATTGTTTTGTGTCGAACCTCCAACCCAGGAGGCTCTGACCTTCAGTTCTTGAATGTGGCTCCCAACGGCGAACCGCTTTATCTGCGTGTCGCCAAGCTGGCCGCACAAGAATGGAATACCTCTGGACAGATTAGCCTGGTAGTTGGAGCAACCTTTCCCGAAGAAATTGCTAAGGTACGAGCGATTGTGGGCGAAATGCCTTTACTCATTCCAGGCATTGGCGCTCAAGGTGGCGATATCGATGCCACTGTTAATGCTGGCAGGATTCCCAATAAGCCCGGGACTGGCATGATGATTAATTCCTCAAGAGCAATCTTGTATGCCAGCTCAGGAAATGATTTTGCCGAGGCAGCTAGACAGGTGGCTATCACCACGAGAGACGCCCTAAGAGCTGTAGCCAGTAAATAAAAGAGGCTACAGAATTAGCGGGCTTTTGGTTTCGGGGTGGGTGCTAAAGCCACCCGATCCATGTTTTCTAAAATAAATTCTTGCCGCGTGGGGAAGTGAATATTAGCCTTGCGACAGTATTGCGCCTTGTCGAAACACTTTGGTGCGGGCAATGCAGAAGCTAATGCTGCAGATTGCTCTCGATTGAGTAAGGCAGGGCTAATGCCATAGTAATGCTGAGCGGCAACACCGATACCAAATATTCCCTCACCCCACTCAACTGAGTTCAGATAGATCTCAAACAAACGTTGCTTAGATAGCATTACCTCAAGCAAGCCCGTAATGATTAACTCCTGGGCTTTACGAAAATAATTTTGCTCAGAAGACAAAAACAGGTTTTTTGCTAACTGCTGCGTAATCGTTGAGCCGCCACGCAAAGCAGTTTTAGATTTACCGCCACTTTGTTGATTCAGTTGTGAGTTTTTAGTCCAAGCTTTTTTCATATCCTCAACACGCACACCCATATGCTGGAAAAAAATATCGTCTTCACTGACCAACACAGCACGCTTGAGATTGGCAGAGATTTTGTCGTAAGGAACCCAAGATGACTGCACCGGGCAAGACCAAGACAGGCCACACAGTCGCCAGCGTTCAGTCCTCTGAAATGCAGTACCGCTAGGATCAAGCGCTGCCCATAACCCAATCTGAATGACAAGGTAAATTTGCATGGCAACAAAACCACCCAGCAAACATTTCAAAAGGTAAGAAAGCCAGCGCATCGAAGCTTAGCTAGAAACTAGGAAGTACGAAGTTCCGCCAATACAGCGCGAGAATCAATCGCATCAGCAAGCTTAGCGCCACGCCAGATTAAGAAGGCATCTGCAGCCTGCTCTACCAGCATACCCAAACCATCGCTCACTCGTGCCCCGCGATGCAAGGCTTGCTGCATGAACGTGGTCACCTTTCCGTAGACCATGTCATAGGCAAAGGATTGCGGGACAAAAATATTACTTGCTACCGTATCGCTAATGGGCGACTCGTTAGATAAACCTGCCGCGGTTGCATTAATCACCAGATCAAAAAATATGCCTGCCTTAGCGGCATCTTCTAGAGCACTCAAAGTCATTGCCCGCAAAGAAACATTTAACGACTTGGCCAAGCCACCAAACAATTGAACCAATTCATCGGCCTTAGCATTGGATCGATTGGCGATGATCAGCTCTTGCGGTGATTGCTCTAGAAGGGGGCCAAGCACTCCGCGAGAAGCACCACCCGCCCCCAACAATAAAATTCGGGAGCCTTGAATTTGAATACCTTGGGCCAATAGATCTCTGACTAAGCCAGCGCCATCCGTGTTGTCACCAAAGATTTTTCCATCTTCCATGCGCAGAGTATTTACAGCACCAGCGAGTTGAGCCCGTAGCGTCAATGCATCTGCCATAGCCTGAGCATCTAATTTAAATGGGACAGTGACATTCATACCCTTGCCGCCAGCAGCAAAGAAAGAGGTTGCTGCGGCTTTGAATTCACCAATCTCAGGCTGTAAACGTCCGTAATGCATTTTCTGTTTGGACTGCTCAGCAAATCTTGCGTGAATAGCGGGTGACTTACTATGTGAGATCGGATTACCAGCGACTGCGTAGACATCCACCCCAGGAAATTGGGTGGGGTCAGTATGCAACTCAGCGGAAGTGGATTGGCTCATATTGGTTACAGGATAAGCGAAATTTCTGAATAAATGCCCTAATTGAGAGTGCTAGGGACGTAGCTCCAAACGATCAGCGCTATCTCGCGTGAACTCAAATGTTGAAATCCAATCTAAGATATCTATCTGATTGCGCATCTCCAGCGGAAAAGGTCCGAAAGGGGCAGATGCACGCACGATAGCTAAAGCCTGTCGATCCAACTCAGGATTGCCGGAGCTTCGTCCAATACTTAAACCATCTTTACCCTGGGCATTATTAGCAATGCGCCCTTGGGCATCAACACTTACGACAATCACCAAACTGCCGTACAAAGGCCGACCATTCGCTCGTGGGAAAAATGCGCTTCCATAAGCCTCTATCTTTTGGCGCATAGCATCGTAATACTGCGCAAATACAACCGCTTTCGTGCTTGCACCAGTTAAGACTTTGCGACGGGGCTCGCGCCCATTCACTTGCAAACGCTTCGCTAACTCAGCTTCTAAGGAGTTAAGTTGTGTTGTGGCTTTTTTCTCATCACCACTTTTACGACCACCTGCTAGCGCCCGGTCTGCTTCGAGTTTCGCCAGCATTTGCTTTTGTTGTTTTTCTAAAACCTCGAGGCGAGCATCCGCTCCAAGTCTTGCTCGATGTAGCGCGCTTGCATCTTGATTGGGGGTGTTACCACCCCCATGCAAATCCGCCTGAGCCAATTTATTAGCCTGCTTGGGAGCCACTTGATTACTGGCATTAACCAAAACAACGCTCAGTGGCGTATTTAAGCGACGACTCTCAATCTCCCCAATGCCCCAGCGGAACGATAGGAAGATGAGGTGAGCCAAAATGGAGAGGCCCAGCGCATAGCTAAATGGGTAGCGGCGCCAACTACCATCCAAGCGCTCTACTAACTGCTTTAGCTTAGGTGGGACTTGCATCACTCTCAGGAACTTCTGGTGTTTCTATATGGAGAACGCGGACTCCCGCAGTAAGTTGCAAGAGATCTACATCGGCAATACTCACCTCAGCACGAGTCATGCGAGGATGGGTAGCCAACTCTGGAACCGGCAAATGCAAAGGCACTGGCTCTACTCGGGACATACCTTCTTTGAGATGTCTCACAAAGACCTGTTTAGGAACCCCATCCTGAGCAACCCATCGCAAGCACCAATATTTCTCGAGTCGATCTTGGTATTCAGCATATGCGGAATAACAGGCTTCAAAGTCAGCGGCAATGCCCATCAAGGTCGCATCTCGTGGTGGAAACGGCGCCACCATCTTTGCCGTAATACCATGTTTAGCCAAAGCAATGAGTTGCCACTGATTCACTAAATCAGAATAGCGACGTAGTGGTGAGGTACACCAAGCGTAATAGTCCAAGCCCAAACCTTCATGAGGTCCAGGGGTTGTCTGCATCCGAGTACGCAAGGGACCCCAACCTTTTTGCGTGCGAAACAAGCCAGGCAATCCGTTGTCCGCTAGCAAGCGACCCGAAGCACTATTGCAATAAATCATCCACTCGGCAACGATCGTGTCTAAGATGGAGCCGCGCTGGCGGGGAGCGATCTCAACGCGCTGGACTCCATCAAGCTCTTTAATGTGAAAATGAAAGTCTCGAGCTAAAGCATTTGGGTCCACAACCCCCAACTGCTCAGCGCGCAATCCATTGGCCACTCGCTGCTCTTGGCGCCCTGCATGCAATAACTTCGCCGCTGCCCACAAAATGCTTAATTCTTGACGATAAGCATAGTTGGCGGATTCATCAGCCAAACTTTCTTCGCTGACTAGGTGCTCCAAATTCTCGAGGCGAAGATTAGATCCCATCGGAACCATCTCGGCGCGCAACTGCAAAGAGTCTTTATCTATCACTCCAGTGGAATCAATATCAACATAGATTGATAAAGCTGGGCGAGCGGCGCCCTCATCCAATGAGAACTGCGCAATAACAGAGTCCGGCAACATCGTAATCTTGTCGCCAGGGAAATACACCGTAGACATGCGGGTACGGGCGACTTGATCTAATGCATCATCTTTAGTAATCACCAATCCTGGCGCCGCAATATGAATACCAATACGATGCCCGCCCTCAGCGAGTTCAGTTACCGATAAAGCATCGTCAATTTCCGTGGTACCGGAATCATCAATTGAGAATGCAGTGACCTCAGCTAGCGGCAACTCTGAAATAGCGGCATCCAACACAGCTTGCTCAACCGTCAGGTTTTCATCATGGGAAGAACCACGCGGGAAGTGTGCTTTTAAAAACATGCCCTGGTGGTATTCCAAGGGGGAGTTGATCGCGCCGCACCGGATCATGAGTTGCGCCGGAGACTCACCCGACTGATCACAAGCAGCAATCAAGGCCTTGTAGGCCAAATTATTTTTATCAGGAGCAAACAGCAATTGGTTTGCTTGAGATTTCATCATCTCTGGAAACACGCCAGAGATTAATTCTTCCTGCCATACAGCCTGCTGCTCTAATTCTCTCTGCTTTCGCTCAAGCGCAGCCAAACCAGCCTGCAGTTGCTCTAGCGGTGCTCTTTGAAAACGCCCGCGCCCTTTACGGCGAAAAAATACTGGCGCGCCCTGCAATGCAATCGCTAATGCAGTCTGTTGCGATATAGAGGCTTGTGCCCCGAAGTACTCTTGCGCAACATCCACTAAACCAAACTCTTCATCGGGAGCGCAATCCCAAAGAAATTGCAGATCAATCTCTTTGGATAAGACATTTGCCTCATCCATCAGGGCTTGCGGCTCTGGCTTTTCAAAACGCAACCAAACTTCTTTAGCCTTTAGCTTAATTTTCTTCCCAGATAGGCTAGTCGCCTGCCAAGACTCAGTATCTCCAGCGCCAGAGGCAGACTGAACTGTGGCGACCTTAATGTCGCCACCTTCTTCATATAAAAGATGCATGCTTAGAGAGAGATCCCGCCGCTGGCCTCAAGTGCCACGCCATTCACATAACTTGCTTCATCACTCGCCAAAAATAAATACACGTTTGCCATTTCTTCAGGAGTACCTAAGCGACCGAGCCAACTCCGTCTTTCAATATCTTGCAAAATATTTTCTGGCATCGCCTTTACCATCTCAGTAGCAATAAAGCCTGGGCAAACCGCATTTACCCGAATACCTTTGGGGCCTAGTTCACGGGCCCAGGTTTTAGTAAATCCAATGACACCGAATTTCGTAGCAGAGTAATTTGTCTGGCCAAAGTTTCCATAGATGCCGACAACACTCGAAGCATTTACAACGGCACCTTTGCCTGCCTCCAACATATGCGGCACTACCAACTGTGTGCAATTGAATACACCCTTGAGATTGACATCAATCACCGCATCAAATTGCGCTTCCGTCATTTTGACTAGGCGCGCATCCTGAGTGATACCAGCATTATTAATTAAGATATCAATACGGCCATGGCGTTGCATGATTTGATCGACCGCAGCTTCGATACTCGCACGATCTGTCACGTTCACGACATAAGCTTCGGAGCCAGGAATCAGATCCACTGCAGCCTTGACTGCATCCGGATTGACATCGGCAATCATGACCTTAGCACCCTCTTGGGCAAAGCGTTTAGCCGTGGCAAAACCAATCCCTTTAGCTGCGCCGGTCACGATGGCTACTTTATCTTTCAATCTCATGCTGATCACTCTGCTTTCTTTTGTATTGCAGTCAATATTTTTTGATGTACACCACCGAAACCACCATTACTCATCACCAGAATGTGATCGCCGAGCCTTGCTTCATGAGCAACAGCCTTAACCAATGCAGCTAGGTCATCAAAAGCTAAAGCACGATCGTTTTCTTTGGCGTTGAGTGGTGATAGGACTTCATTCAAATCCCAACCCAATGACTCTTTACCAGAACTAGCACCATAGGCGAAAACTTTATCGGCCGCTTCCAAGCTATTAGGCAACTGCGCTTTCATGACACCAAGCTTCATCGTATTAGACCGCGGCTCTAAGACTGCCAAAATGCGTGCCCGCCCAACACGTCTACGCAAGCCATCTACCGTTGTCGTAATCGCTGTCGGGTGATGTGCAAAATCATCATACACAGTGACCTCATTTGCAATGCCAATCGTCTCTAAACGTCGCTTTACATTTTTAAACTCAGTCAAAGCGCGTGCCGCATCAGCTGGAGAAATGCCAATGTGATTTGCGGAGGCGATTGCTGCAAGCGCATTGAGTTGATTGTGGCGCCCCATGACTCCAGAATCTGGCGCCCATTGAACATTCGCAACCTCTTTACCCTCATGAAAAACAATGAAGCCATCAGCCGCTTGAGAAATCAAAGACCAAGCGTTGTGTTTATCTTGACCAAACTTTTCAACAGGGGCCCAAGCGCCTCGTGCAATCACTCTTTCTAAAGCTGGCTCTTCACCATTGACCACTACCAAACCATTGCTTGGCACCGTGCGGACTAAATGATGAAACTGCGTTTCGATTGCAGCAAGATCAGCAAAAATATCGGCGTGATCAAACTCAAGGTTATTTAATAAAGCGGTGCGCGGACGATAGTGAACAAACTTACTGCGCTTATCAAAAAACGCCGTGTCGTATTCATCGGCTTCGATAACAAAGTATTTGCTCTCACCTAGACGGGCAGATACCGTGAAATTCAAGGGCACTCCACCAATTAAGTAACCTGGCTTGTAGCCATTGAATTCCAAAATCCAAGCGAGCATTGCAGAGGTCGTGGTTTTACCGTGCGTTCCAGCAACAGCCAAGACATGCCTATCAAACAGCACCTGCTCACCCAACCATTGCGGTCCAGATGTGTAAGGCAGACCTTGATTGAGAATGGCCTCCATCAGTGGATTGCCGCGGGAAACGACGTTACCGATTACAAATAAATCCGGCATCGTCTCAAACTGTAATAATTGATCTGGCGAGAATCCCTCGATGAGCTCAATGCCCTGCGCCTCAAGTTGAGTACTCATTGGTGGATACACGTTGGCATCACAGCCAGTAACGCGATGTCCGGCCTGCCGAGCGATTGCGGCAATGCCGCCCATGAAAGTACCGCAAATGCCCAAGATATGAATATGCATTGGGGAATTTTAGCTAAGGAGTAGCAATGAACCGAAGACAGTGGATTAGCATCATCGGAATTAGTCTGTTGGCACTCCTTGCAGGAGTAGTTACTTCGCAATGGATTTACAAAACCGGGCTCGCAAGCGATCCTGCAATCAAGGCCTTTTTTGCCAACTCCTGGCAAACACCCGATGGGAAATCGGTCGACACTGATAAATGGCGCGGAAAAGTGCTGGTTGTGAACTTTTGGGCCTCTTGGTGCCCCCCTTGCGTTGAAGAAATGCCAACTTTGGATAAGTTACAACAAGAGTTCAAAGCTCAAAATGTATTATTTGTCGGTATTGGCATCGATTCACCCTCTAATATTCGTGAATTTCTTGCAAAAACGCCTGTTTCTTACCCGATTGTCATCGGCGGCATGGAGGGCAGCAATTTGTCCAAGCAAATGGGAAACAGCCAAGGAGCACTCCCGTACACCATCATCATTAATTCTCAAGGCAAAGCCACTAGCAGCAAATTAGGGAAGATAAGCGAAGAAGATCTCAGAAAAGAAATTAAAGCAGCCATTTAAGATATTTTTTTGAATTTTGTCGACTATTAGAAACTTGAATAACGCGCATTCCAGGCCATAATTTAGCAATATCTGCTCTTAAAATCGCAAAAAATAGCTAATTTATCGGTCATTTTTTGGGCTTGCCAAGAGATTCTAGGGGTATACTTTCCCCGTGCTTGGTGAAGAGAGATCTTCATGAAGTAAGCAGTTTTAGAGAAAAGCTTTATTTACTTAATTAAACCTAACTGCCTCTAAAAATATCGATCTATGTCGAAAAATACTTCAATTCTCGTAATTCAAGGTCCTAACCTTAACCTACTGGGCACCCGTGAGCCCGAGGTTTATGGCAAAACGACCCTTGAAGATATTCATACAAAGCTTGGCACGATTGCCAAGTCCAATTCAGTCGAGCTTTCTACCTTCCAAAGCAATCATGAGGGTGAACTCATTGACCGAATTCAGAAGGCTAAGCAAGATGGGGTGGATTTCATCATCATCAATCCAGGTGCTTTTACCCATACCAGTGTTGCCTTACGCGATGCGCTGGCTGGAGTGGCCATCCCATTTACTGAAGTGCATCTATCCAATATTCACCAACGCGAAGAGTTCCGCAAGCACTCCTATCTATCAGACATTGCTACTGGCGTGATCTGTGGTCTAGGGGCCATTGGCTATGAATTAGCACTACAAGCAGCAATTGCACGTTTACAGAAATAAAGATTAACTAAGAATTACAAGAGAGGAAGCCTTTCCATGGACCTGAGAAAACTAAAAACCCTAATCGACCTCGTTTCTGAATCAGGAATCTCTGAATTAGAAGTGAACGAAGGCGAAGATCGTGTTCGCATCGTGAATGCCGGATCTCCAGCTCCTGCCGGTCAAGTGGTCTACGCTAATCCAGCACCTGCTCACGCGATGCATGCTGCACCTGCTGCAGCTCCAGCTGCCGCAGCACCCGTAGCTGAAGAAGCGCCTGCCGAAACTGGTTTTGTAGCTCGCTCACCGATGGTGGGTACTTTCTACCGCGCACCAAATCCAGAATCTCCAGATTTCGTCAAGGTGGGCGACACAGTCAAGGTTGGTCAAACCCTTTGCATTATTGAAGCGATGAAGCTCCTTAATGAGATCGAATCTGAGCAAGCTGGTGTCATTAAGCAAATTCTGTGTGAAAACGGTCAAGGTGTTGAATTTGACCAGCCGCTGTTCATCATCGCTTAACTGATCCTTAATCGATCACTACTAGATTCATTCCAATCCACCGTTACTTAACTCAGAGCCGACATGTTCGATAAGATTCTGATTGCCAATCGCGGAGAAATTGCTCTCCGTATCCAACGCGCATGTCGCGAGTTGGGAATTAAAACTGTGGTGGTGTTTTCTACCGCGGATAAAGAAGCGAAATATGTGAAACTTGCAGACGAGGCTGTTTGTATCGGGCCTGCACCATCACCACTAAGCTATCTCAATATGCCAGCTATTATTTCGGCGGCGGAAGTCACGGATGCTGAAGCGATTCACCCGGGCTATGGCTTCCTCTCTGAGAACGCCGATTTTGCTGAACGTGTAGAGAAATCTGGCTTTGCATTTATTGGGCCTACTGCTGCATCGATTCGTCTAATGGGCGATAAGGTTTCAGCCAAGCGTGCGATGATTAAAGCGGGTGTTCCTTGCGTTCCTGGTTCTGAAGGCGCCTTGCCAGACAATCCAAAAGAAATTATTGCTACAGCAAAAAAAGTAGGGTATCCGGTCATCATCAAAGCTGCTGGCGGTGGCGGTGGTCGCGGTATGCGAGTGGTTCATACTGAAGCTGCACTCCTAAATGCGGTCAACATGACCAAAGAAGAAGCTGGTCGTGCTTTTGGTAATCCAGAAGTCTATATGGAGAAGTTTCTAGAGAAGCCACGCCACGTAGAGATTCAGATTCTGGCCGACACCCATGGGAATGCGATTTGGCTGGGTGAGCGCGATTGCTCCATGCAACGTCGCCATCAAAAAGTAATTGAGGAGGCACCGGCCCCCGGCATTGATCGTCGCTTGATCGCCAAAATTGGTGAGCGTTGCGCTGAAGCTTGTAGAAAAATTGGCTACCGTGGCGCCGGCACCTTTGAATTTTTGTACGAAGATAATGAATTCTTCTTTATTGAGATGAATACCCGCGTTCAAGTAGAGCATCCAGTCACTGAAATGATTACTGGGGTTGATATCGTCCAAGAGCAAATTCGCATCGCTGCAGGTTTAAAGCTTAGCTATCGCCAAAAAGACATTGTTTTCCGTGGTCACGCCATTGAATGTCGCCTAAATGCGGAAGATCCGTTTAAGTTCACACCAAGCCCAGGAAAAATTGGTTCATTCCATATGCCAGGCGGCCCTGGAATTCGCGTCGACTCACATGCCTACAGTGGCTATGTAGTGCCATCGAATTACGATTCCATGATTGGCAAGCTGATTTCATACGGCAATACTCGCGAACAAGCGATTCGTCGTATGCAGATCGCACTTTCGGAGATAGTGATCGATGGCATTACAACAAATATTCCACTACATCGTGAACTCATGCTCGACCCGAACTTCATGGAAGGTGGAACCAGCATTCATTATCTGGAGCATCGTCTCGAAGAGCAAGCCGCTAGTCGCGGCAACCCGAAGTCTTAGGTCAATTGATGTTGATTTGGAGTAAGCATGTCCTATCGTGAACTGGTTTTCACGGTACCAGCAGAAATTGCAGAGCCTTTAGGGGATGCATTGCTGGAAGTGGGTGCACTGTCAGTCACCGTTGAAGACGATGCTGCGGGTGGCTATGATGAAAATCCACTTTATGGCGAGCCAGGACTCTCACCAGAAGTCCAGGCTTGGGACCGCTCTTCAGTAACTGCACTGTTTAATCCCGAGATTGATGATTCTGATGCCGTGAATTTCATCCCTGAGCTGCTCGCATCTCTCAAGGAAGCAGGATTCAATCTTCCAGCACCAGAACAAAAAATTGTTGAGGAGCAGGATTGGGTTCGTTTAACCCAAAGCCAATTTGCTCCGATTCAAATTGGTGAGCGTATTTGGGTAGTTCCTTCTTGGCATCAAGCGCCAACCGACCCCAATGCAATTTGCTTGGCAGTAGATCCAGGTCTGGCGTTTGGCACTGGTAGCCATCCAACAACACACCTTTGCTTGCTTTGGCTTGAACAAAATACACAACTAGAGAATCAAAGTCTTTTGGATTACGGTTGCGGATCTGGAATTCTGGCAATTGCCGCTGCCAAACTAGGATGCAATCCGGTTGTGGGTACTGATATTGATCCACAAGCGATGGTTGCGGCACGCAGTAATGCAGAAATCAATCACACTGTCATTCGCTTTGTTCTGCCCAATGAAAATGCACCAGAGCTTGCGGCAGAAACCAAATACGACATCGTGATGGCCAATATTTTGGCCAATCCGCTACAAGTTTTGGCACCAGCATTGGTAAACAAGATGCGGCCAGGCGGAAAGATTGTTCTCTCAGGTGTTCTAGCTCGCCAAGCAGAGGAAGTGATTGCTACCTATAGCCAATGGCTAAGCCTGTCTGTTTGGAAAGAAAGTGATGGTTGGGTCTGTTTGCACGGCACGCTACCTGTGCAGGGCGATAAAGCCAGTTTGACCGCTAAAAACACAGACACTTCAGAGCCGGCTCAAAAAAAAAGTCTTAAATTAATTCTTCTCAGTCTTTTTTTCCTCTTGCTGATCATTTTTGGCGAGCATCTATCTAGAAATTCTCTTCTGCCAACATTGGCAACGCGCGTTGACGGAAGCTCTCCAGCAATTGCAACGAGTGCTTTTTCTATTTTGCAGAAGTTCGATGAACAATTGTGTCGTGCACTAGGGTGTGTAAATCGCTCTGTAAGCGATTTTGCTGCCTGGAAAATAACTTCAGTCACACTTTCGCCTGAAAACGCGCGAGAAGGCCTTAAAAACGCTTCAAATCAATCTGTGTTGCAAGTTGAAATACAAAATCGTCTTGCGATCCCGGTTTTATTCCCTAATTTAGAAATTTTGCTCACTGATGCAGAAGAAGCAGAGATCAAAACAATTCAACTTTCAGTGCAAGAGTGGTTGCCAAAGACTTGGCAAGAATCGCATCCTGATTTTTTACGTCAAGGTGCGCTTTCTGGTGAGAAGTTTCATTCTGAATTGTCGATTTCCCTTCCACAAAATGCCGCAGGGTATCGCGTCAGAATTTTTTACCCCGAATAATAGACTGCAAACCCCAATTCACACTCATCACACCCATCACACTCATTCCAATTGATTTTTATTAGAAAGTAATTTTTTATGGCCAGCTTGATCTGCGGTTCTATCGCTTACGACACCATCATGAACTTTGAAGGCAAATTTGCCGATCAAATCCTGCCAGAGCAGATTCATATCCTGAATGTGGCCTTCCTAGTTCCCACAATGCGCCGGGAGTTTGGTGGCTGCGCAGGCAATATTGCGTACAACCTTAGCCTTCTTGGTGGCGACCCCATCATCATGGCAACGGTCGGTGGTGATGCAGCGCCATACCTGAATCGCCTTCAGCAACTCCAGATTGATGCGACGCATATTCGCCAGATTGAGCATGCATTTACCGCTCAAGCAATGATTACTACCGATCAAGCCAACAATCAAATTACCGCTTTTCATCCAGGCGCCATGGGTGAATCACACCTAAACCAAGTTGCTGCAGTGGTTGCCGAGCGCAGCAAGAATGCCAAAGGCGTAGCCAAATTCGGAATTGTTGCACCTGATGGCCGTCAAGGAATGTGGGAGCACTGCCATCAGCTAGCTGAAGCAGGCATCCCATTTGTATTTGATCCGGGCCAAGGTTTGCCGATGTTTAACGGACCAGAACTGCTAGAGCTTGTAGATATTGCAAGCTATCTCGCCGTAAATGACTATGAAGGCGAAATGCTTTCCCAAAGAACTGGCTTAAGCCTGGCTAAAGTTGCCCAAAGAGTTAAAGCTTTGATCGTGACTAAAGGTGCTGAGGGTGCAGATATCTACTTTGAAGGTAAATGTATTGCGATTCCACCAGTGCCAGCAGCAAAAGTGGTTGATCCGACTGGTTGCGGCGATGCATTCCGTGGAGGATTGCTATTTGGATTAGAAAACAGCATGGATTGGGAAACCACTGGTCGATTAGCCAGTTTGATGGGTTCAATCAAAATTACTCATCAGGGACCACAAAATCACCAAATAAGCAAAGATGAGATCGCCACTCAATTCAAATCTGCGTTTGGATTTGCGCTCTAAAGCCAATAAATTCCAGAAGTAGCAATAAAAAAGGGATCTCGTGAGAGATCCCTTTGAACTTCACCCGTCTACAAGCAGAGCTTATGGACGTGTGCCAGTTGGGAAGGGCCAAGCAGCAGCAGGATTCAACGTTGTTGAAGCAACAGCTTTTTTAGCCACGGGCTTTTTTACAGCTTTGCCCGCTTTCTTCGCAGCAGGCTTACTTACTTTTTTTTTGCTACTTTGCGAGCTACTTTTTTAGCAGCAGGCTTCTTAGCAGCTACTTTGCGAGCTACTTTTTTAGCAGCAGGCTTCTTTGCAGCAGCTTTTTTAGCAGCAGGACGCTTTTTAGCAGCTACTTTTTTAGCAGCAGGCTTCTTTGCAGCAGCTTTTTTAGCAGCAGGACGCTTTTTAGCAGCTACTTTTTTAGCAGCAGGCTTCTTAGCAGCAGCTTTTTTAGCAGCAGGACGCTTTTTAGCAGCTACTTTTTTAGCAGCAGGCTTTTTAGCAGCAGGCTTCTTTGCAGCTACTTTTTTAGCAGCAGGCTTCTTTGCAGCAACTTTTTTCTTGGCGATTGCCATAGTAATGCTCCTTCACGTGAGGATTAGTACAAACTACCGATTAAGAAGACCCGACCATTCATTTCCGCCTGGTTTTGCAACCGATTGGAGCCGACGAGCGAGCCATTCATCGGCGCGCGGCTTGATGCTAAGTGCTGCACGCTAATGAATCTTGGAAAAAAAGCCGTGGCCCCAAAGGACAACGGCTTCTTAAATTTGCTGGAAAAAATAGAGAGAATAGTCCGGACACCCTTGGATAAGGGTTTTCGGATTTGAGTCTGGTTTTGCTGACTTTTAAAACTATCCAACCGTCTAATCTCCTATTTAGCCGGCTATGCGCTTTTTAATTAACTACTTATTCCCAACTTAGCGCACCGCCAGTTTGATACTCAATAACGCGTGTCTCAAAAAAGTTTCTCTCTTTTTTTAGATCAATCATTTCTGACATCCATGGGAATGGATTCTCTTCATTTGGGAACATCGCGTCAAGTCCTATTTGCAAACATCTACGATTACAGATGTATCTTAGGTAACCTTTGAACATCGGCGCGTTCAATCCGAGCACTCCACGAGGCATCGTATCCTCTGCATAACGGTACTCTAATTCCACTGCTTTTTCGAAGATCGCTTTGATCTCATCTTTGAACGCAGAAGTCCATAACTGCGGGTTCTCCAGCTTAATTTGATTAATTAAATCAATACCAAAATTGCAGTGCATAGACTCGTCGCGAAGGATGTATTGATACTGCTCAGCAGCACCCGTCATTTTGTTTTGACGACCCATTGCAAGTATTTGCGTAAAACCAACATAAAAGAATAATCCTTCCATCACGCAAGCAAAAACGATGAGTGATCGCAGCAATGTTTGGTCAGTTTCTAATGTCCCAGTTTTAAAAGTTGGGTTAGTTAGTACGTCGATATAAGGAATTAAGAACTCATCTTTAGCGCGAATGGAGTCAATCTCGTGATACGCGTTGAAGATTTCGCCTTGGTCTAAACCCAAAGATTCCACAATATATTGGTAAGCGTGAGTATGAATCGCCTCTTCGAAAGCCTGGCGCAATAGGTATTGGCGGCATTCTGGAGCAGTAATGTGGCGATAAGTACCCAAAACAATGTTGTTTGCCGCTAAAGAATCCGCTGTCGTGAAAAAACCGAGATTGCGTTTAATAATGCGGCGCTCATCTTCGGTTAAACCATTAGGATCTTTCCAAAGCGCGATATCGCGGTTCATATTGATCTCTTGTGGCATCCAATGATTTGCGCAACCAGCCAGATATTTCTCCCACGCCCACTTATATTTAAATGGAACCAACTGATTTACGTCAGTCTTGGCATTAATCACGCGCTTATCTGCTGCATTGACTCGATGCGCTACACCGCCAGCCAATGAAGCAGCTTGCACAGGTGCAGGTGCAGCATCTTGAGGTGCTGCAATAGCAACTTCATCTGGCTGCACACGTTGTGGCTCAGCTACCGCTGGTTGCGGTGAAAAGCCAGCCTTCGCTAGCGCGGGAGCAACTTCCTCTTCCCAATTCAACATAACTCTCTCCTAATTCTTATTTTTCTCAATCAGCAAGCAAATAGCTTACTGACATGCTTCACATTCTTCAAAGCCAGCATCACCTGGGCGCATTGTGCAAACTGGACCATCCGCTTCTTGTGCAGCTGCAGCATCTGTACCATTTACACCACCACCGCTAGATACTGAATTCAACTGACCACTAGTCACGGTCGATTTCTCAACGTGGGTTGCGGCCATTGTGCGGAGGTAATACGTAGTCTTCAGACCGCGCAACCATGCCAACTTATAGGTGTCATCCAATTTCTTGCCAGATGCGCCACCCATGTAGATGTTAAGTGACTGCGCTTGGTCAATCCACTTCTGGCGACGTGAAGCAGCTTCAACCAACCAACTTGGCTCGACTTCAAATGCAGTAGCGTACAAATCACGCAAGTCTTGTGGAACGCGATCAATCTTGGATAAAGTACCGTCAAAATACTTCAAATCCGCAATCATGACCTCATCCCAGAGGCCGCGATCTTTCAAATCACGCACCAAGTACTCATTTACTACCGTGAATTCACCTGAGAGGTTGGATTTCACGAACAAGTTCTGGAATGTAGGCTCGATACAAGCTGAAACGCCAATGATGTTAGAAATCGTTGCGGTAGGCGCAATCGCTACGCAATTGGAGTTGCGCATGCCGTGTTGCTTGATGCTGGCACGTAAACCATCCCAATTCATAGTGGAAGAGCTATCTACCTCAAGGTAACCACCACGCTCTGCCGCCAACAAGGCTACAGAGTCTTGCGGAAGAATGCCGCGATCCCACAATGAGCCTTTGTATGTGCTGTAAACACCACGCTCTTCAGCCAATTCATTGGATGCTTGGTAAGCGTAGTAGCACACTGCCTCCATAGAGGAGTCAGCAAACTGGATTGCCTCATCGCTTGCGTAAGGAATGCGTTGCATATGCAAGCAATCCTGGAAGCCCATGATGCCCATACCGACTGGACGATGCTTCAAGTTGGAGTTACGTGCTTTAGCAACAGCGTAGTAATTGATATCAATTACGTTGTCCAACATGCGCATAGCAGTGCGAACTGTTTTTTGGAGCTTCTCATGATCCAAAATCATCTTGCCAGAGGCATCTGTCGTCATGTGTGCAGTCAGATTCACGGAACCTAAGTTACATACTGCAATTTCGCTCTCGTTGGTGTTGAGGGTGATCTCAGTACACAAGTTGGAAGAGTGAACAACGCCGATATGCTGTTGTGGGCTACGGATGTTGCAAGGATCTTTAAATGTGATCCATGGGTGACCAGTTTCAAACAACATACCCAACATCTTGCGCCATAATTGTTGCGCAGGAATGCGACGGAATGGCTTCAACTCACCTCTGTCAGCTTTTTGCTCGTAAGCAACATAAGCCTCTTCAAATGCCTTGCCGTATTTGTCATGCAAGTCAGGGGTATTTGAAGGTGAGAACAATGTCCACTCACCACCCTCCATGACCCGCTTCATGAACAAATCTGGAATCCAATTCGAAGTATTCATGTCATGCGTACGGCGACGATCATCACCGGTGTTCTTGCGCAACTCGAGGAACTCTTCAATGTCTAAGTGCCATGTTTCTAGGTAGGCACAAACTGCACCCTTGCGCTTACCACCTTGATTCACGGCAACTGCTGTGTCGTTCACTACTTTAAGGAATGGCACAACACCCTGTGACTTACCGTTAGTGCCTTTGATATGACTTCCCAAAGCGCGAACGTTTGTCCAGTCGTTACCTAAACCACCGGCAAACTTAGACAAGAGTGCATTCTCTTTCAATGCTTCGTAGATGCCATCAAGATCATCATCCACCGTTGTTAAGTAGCAGCTAGACAACTGAGGGCGTGTTGTCGCAGAGTTAAACAAGGTTGGCGTACTGGACATGAAATCAAATGTAGAAAGGATTTCATAGAATTCGATTGCACGACGCTCACGATCCAACTCATTTAAAGACAAGCCCATCGCAACGCGCATGAAGAAGGCTTGCGGCATTTCAATACGACGATCTTCAATATGCAAGAAGTAGCGGTCATACAAAGTTTGCAGACCAAGGTAATTGAACTGCAAGTCACGGCTGGCATTCAACGCTGCAGCCAATCTTGGAAGATCGAACTCACGCATGCGTGGATCTAACAACTCAGCAGAAATACCTTCATTGATGTACTTGGCGAAGTAAGTGCTGTACTCAGCTTGCATATCGCCTTGCAATACTTCGCGACCCAAAATTTCTTTACGGATCACATGCATCAAAATGCGTGCTGTCACTTGGCTATAAGCTGGATCTTTTTCAATCAAAGTGCGTGAAGCCAAAATCGCTGAGTCATACACTTGAGCCATTGGCACACCATCGTATAAATTCTTGATGGTTTCAGTAATGATTGGACTGGCATCAATGTTATTTCCAAGACCTTCACATGCTGCCTCAATAATCGTGCGCAAAGCAGCCATATCTAGCCACATCTCAACACCGTTATCAGTCACCTTTAAACCGGATGCGGCCGCTTCAGTAGATGCTTCAGTTTCCTGTGTAGTGCCCTGCTGAGCTGCACGCTCTTGATTACGCTTTTCGCGATACAGAACATAAGCACGAGCAACGTTGTGCTCACCGCTACGCATCAAGGCCAACTCGACCTGATCTTGGATATCTTCAATGTGGAAAGTGCCGCCATTTGGACGGCTACGCAATAATGCGCGCACTACCGCATGGGTCAATTGCTCAACTTGCTCACGCACACGTGCGGAAGCTGCGCCTTGACCTCCATTAACTGCCAAAAATGCCTTCGTTACAGCAATCGCGATTTTGGATGGCTCAAACGCTACTACCGAACCATTGCGACGAATAATTTTGTAATCGGACAATTGAGTCGCTTGACCACCACCAACGCCACCTGCGACAAAGCCAGCAGATGGGGCTTGATTCATGGATTCAGAGGGATTCATTCCTGGGTTATTTGTGCCGGCAGTCTGTCCTGCTGTCTGGGGATTGGCATATGTCATATTTTTCCTGCTTATATATAGTTATTTGGACAAAAATCGTTAAAAAACAATAGGGTATTGCTGTATTCAAACACTACATCTAGTGTCTCGAAGTGCATTTACCACTAAGTATAGGGAAATATTCGGAATTTGGTAAGACATTTCTGATGAATATTTATTAGTGTTTTTCCCTATATTTTTAAGAAATTAGGGCTCATTTTGGTGCGTATTTTATAGCCCTTTTTAGCCAAAGGGGTAGAAAGTGAGCGTGTGCTCACATACTAATTATTGATCCTAGCGGGACTGCAATCCGAAGGGTAATTTTTCGACAGGAATATCAGTTTTTGTGCGGAACTGTTGCCAATCAAATTGCACGCCTGGGTCAGTTTTTCTTCCTGGGGCGATATCGCTGTGCCCAGCAAATTGTAAATTGGGATAGACAGCCCCAAGTTGAGTACTTAATTTAGCCAGCGATTCATATTGAATTGCTTCAAAGGGATGCTCAGAATCACCTTCCAACTCAACGCCAATCGAAAAATCATTACACTTTTCCCGACCCAAAAAGGATGAGGGGCCGGCATGCCAAGCTTTGTTTTGGGTAGATACAAACTGGAATACCTCACCACGACGGGAAATCAAGAAATGACTAGAGACCTTCTGATCAGCAATCTCTTCAAAATAGGGATGCAAAGAGGAACCCAGTTTATTTTGGAAAAAATCCACAATAAATTGGGTGGAATTGCGATCCACGAAATCGCTAGGCGGAAGACTAATGTGATGAATGACGACCAAATCCGGCGTGAGGCCCTCTGGTCGTATATCTTGATTCGGGGAGATTCTCCAAGCGGCAGAGCCCAACCAACCCTGAGCATCCAAACTATTAAGGTGCTCTTTTGAGCAATAGAACCGGTCTTCTTGCGCAATCGCCTCTGACTTTGGAAGATGCAGAGAACAAGACTGGCACTGGACAATAGTCTCTGGCTCAACAATTTTGGCACGCTGGGCTTTTACCTTAGCGGCCTCATCCGTATTGAGCTTTGACTGCTTTTTTCCTTTAAGCCAAAGGTATAAAAAGCCTAGGCCAGCAATTAAAAGAAGCCATTTAATCAAAACTTCATGCCCTTTGCAGAATGACTTCCAGGACAAAGCGGCTGCCAACATAAGCTAGGAGCAAGGCGGTATATGCGCTTAAGACCCAGCGGATGGCGGCGCGCCCGCGCAAGCCAACACGCCAGCGAGTAACAATCAGCCCGGCAAACAGGAACCAAGAAATCAGTGCAAAGATAGTCTTGTGATCAAAAACGAGTGGCTTGCCAAATAAGGCTTGAGAAAAGAGTAAGCCAGAAAACACCGTCAAACTCAGTAATGCAAAACCAACGTAGAGCAAATTGAATAAGAGACTTTCCATTGTCATCAATGGCGGTAAGTCCTCAAGCCAATGAGCTATACGACTGTTGGGGATGACGGCCAACTGACGATGTAGTGCTCGGTCTTGAACGCTCATTAACATGGCGTGCATTGCCGCAAGACTCAAGAGCCCAACCGAAATGGTGGCGACAATAAAGTGCCCCTTAAACCAAGGGTCAGAAACCGCTTTTGGAGAAATCAAGGTGCCTGAGAAAATGGCGGGCAATGCTGAGCAGATCAAAGCAAAAATCAACACCAGCCAGCGCAAGCTCGAGATAGGCAAAAACCAAGACTGAAACCAGTAAAAAGCGAGGCCTACCCAAGCAATCAAAGAGAGATCTTGAGCAAAACCAAAGACAAAGCCCTCGGGTGTGAATACTGAATCATGCAGTTGAATTCCATGGATGAGCAGAATCAAGAAAATCACCGCCTGAATCAGCCCATTAAAAGCAGGAGACTCAATCTTTCCCTTGGGTCTCGAGCTCAAAAAGGCCAAAAGAAGCAAATAAAGTGCAGATGGGAGCCATCCCGAGCCTGAGTAACCTAAAATATCCATCTGGAAAGTCTAATCGATAAATGCTAGAGAATCTCACCGACCGTCTATCCCGTGTTGTTAAAACAATGCGCGGGCAAGCTCGCCTCACCGAAGCGAACACTGCAGAAATGCTGCGGGAGATCCGCCTGGCCTTATTGGAGGCTGACGTTGCGCTTCCAGTCGTTAAATCTTTACTAGAACAAATCAAATTTAAAGCCCTTGGCGAAGAAGTGGTTGGCAGCCTCAGCCCAGGTCAGGCGCTAGTAGGGGTTGTTCAACGCGAACTGGCTCAAGTCATGCGTGGGGACACCACCCAAAGCGGGGAACTGAATTTAGCAACTCAACCACCTGCAGTGATTCTGATGGCGGGCCTTCAAGGTGCCGGTAAAACTACTTCAGTAGGTAAGCTGGCCAAGTTTCTCCAGGAAAAGAAGAAAAAGAAAGTATTAACGGTTTCTTGTGACATCTATCGTCCTGCCGCTATCGAGCAGTTAGAAACCGTCACCAAACAAGTTGGCGCTGAATTCTTCCCCAGCAACATCAATCAAAAGCCTAGTGAGATTGCGGCAGCTGCACTGGATTGGGCACGCCGTCACTACTTTGACGTGCTGTTGGTGGATACAGCTGGTCGCTTAGGTATTGACGAAGCACTCATGCAAGAAATTAAAACCTTGCACGCCAATCTCAATCCGATTGAGACATTGTTCGTTGTCGATGCCATGCTGGGACAGGATGCCGTCAATACTGCCAAGGCATTCCACGACGCACTTCCACTGACTGGCGTAATTCTGACTAAGTTGGATGGTGACTCTCGAGGCGGTGCAGCGCTTTCCGTACGTCAAGTTACCGGTGTACCACTCAAATTCATTGGTGTTGCCGAAAAGATGGATGGCCTCGAGGCATTCGATGCCGACCGAATGGCTAACCGCATTTTGGGCATGGGCGATATTCTTGCCTTGGTTGAACAAGCCCAGCAAAACGTCGATGTTGCCAAAGCAGAAAAGTTAGCAAGTAAGATTTCTAAAGGTGGGTTTGATCTTGGTGACTTCCGTGATCAGTTGGCACAGATGCAACAGATGGGCGGCATGGCCAGCTTGATGGATAAGCTGCCAAGTCATATGGCACAAGCAGCATCTAAAACCAATTTAAGTGCTGCGGATAAACAAACCAAACGCATGCGCGGCATCATCGACAGCATGACGCCAAAAGAACGCGCGAAACCTGAATTACTAAAGGCTACTCGCAAACGCCGCATCGCTGCTGGTGCGGGCGTCGAAGTTCAGGAAGTCAATCGTTTGCTTGCACAGTTTGAGCAAATGCAAACGATGATGAAGCAGTTCAAAGGTGGCAAGATGGCACGCACCATGGCGACTATGGCTGCAAAAGGAGCCGCCAAAGGTATTGGCGGGCTCTTTAAAAAATAATCCTTACAAAGTGTTTGGGTTTAAGAAATTAATTTCTTGGCCGCATCAACCGCAGAAATCACTTTCACTTTAATTTCTGCCAGCGGAATATTTTGTGACTCGGCATCAGTACGCCCTTTGAATTCTACCTGAGCATCCACCAAACCGCGATCTCCAATCACGACACGGAACGGCACGCCGATCAACTCCCAGTCTGCAAACATCGCGCCCGGTCTCTCACCACGATCATCGAGAACCACATCGATCCCAGCAGCAGTCAACTCATCGTGCAATTGGTCGGCAGCCACTTTTACTGCTTCAGATTTGTCGTAACCCATTGGGCAAATCACCACCTCAAATGGCGCCATCGAAATTGGCCAAACAATGCCGCGCTCGTCATTGCCCTGCTCAATTGCAGCACCCAAAAGACGGGTAACGCCAATTCCATAACAACCCATCACCATTGGCTGCGCTTTACCTTGCTGATCTAAATAGGTACAGCCCATTGCTTCGGAGTAATTGGTACCCAGTTGAAACACATGTCCCACTTCGATCCCACGACAAATATCCACAACACCTTTGCCATCAGGAGAAGGGTCTCCCACTACAGCATTGCGCAAATCCAGGACCAAGGTCTCGGGCAAATCACGTCCCCAGTTCACACCAGTTAAGTGGTACCCAGCCCCATTGGCACCGCACACGAAGTCGGACATATTAGCAACAGTACGATCGGCAACTACGATTACATCAGAGCTAACGCCGACAGGCCCTAGGTAACCGGCAGGCGCATTACATGCCTGCTGAATCTCGGCCTCACTTGCAAAACGTGACTCTGCCATACCAGGGATTTTGCTGGCTTTGATTTCATTGAGCTCATGATCGCCACGAACCAGCAGCATAAATAATTTAGCCGGCCCTTCTTCTTGATCGGCAGCAAACAGTAATGACTTCACCGTCTGCTCGAGTGGTAACTTTAAAAACTGGGCAACGTCAGCGCAATTGGTTTGATCTGGCGTTGCAACCTTAGTCATTGTCTGGGTTGCAGCAACACGTGCCGCAATTAATGAAAGTGATTCAGCAGCCTCCAGATTGGCCGCGTAATCAGATGTTGGACAATAAACAATGGCATCTTCGCCAGTATCTGCAATCACGTGGAATTCTTGACTACCGGATCCGCCAATCGCGCCGTTATCTGCTGTTACCGCACGGAACTTCAAACCCATACGCTTGAAGATACGAGTGTAAGCATCGAACATGATTTGATAAGACTTCTTCAAACCCTCAGCATCGCGATCAAAGGAGTAAGCATCTTTCATGCTGAACTCACGACCACGCATGATGCCAAAGCGAGGACGGCGCTCATCACGGAACTTTGTCTGAATTTGATAAAAATTTACGGGGAGCTGTTTGTAGCTCTTAATCTCGTTGCGCGCTAAATCTGTTACCACCTCTTCAGAGGTTGGTTGAATTAAAAAGTCGCGATCATGTCGATCTTTAATGCGGAGCAACTCGGGTCCCATTTTTTCCCAACGACCCGTCTCTTGCCATAACTCCGCAGGCTGAATCATCGGCATGAGCAACTCAATTGCGCCCGCACGATTCATTTCTTCGCGAATAATGTTTTCCACTTTGCGAATGGACTTCAAACCCAAAGGCAAATAGTTATAAATACCCGCACTAAGTTTGCGAATTAAACCGGCACGCACCATCAATTTGTGCGAGACCACCTCAGCGTCGGAAGGGGCTTCTTTGAGCGTGGCTAGAAATGACTGTGAAGCTTTCATTGAATTTCCTGTGTTACTTCACCCTTCGGGGTGAAAAAATAAAAAGGGGGTACGCGCAACGCTAAAGTGGTTATTTTACATTACCGATACTGTTAATATATACAGTATGTTGTTGGTTTATAGGTACCGCGTTAAATCCCTTAACGGCTTGTTAAATAGACAAAGTCGTGCAGTGAACCTTGTCTGGAATTTCTGTAATGATACGCAAAAACATGCGCTTCAATGGCGAAAAAAGTGGCCTTCTGGTTTTAATTTGAATGTACTTACTGCTGGAAGCAGTAAAGAACTTGGCTTACATTCTGGCACCATTAACGCAATTTGTGAGCAGTACGCAAAGTCAAGGGCACAACTCAAACGCCCCTACCTTCGTTATCGCAGCAATAAATCACTGGGATGGGTGCCAATTAAAGGTCGAGAACTTAAACGCGAGGGAAATGCTTTTCGATTTGCTGGTAACACATTTCGCATTTTCCACTCTCGGGCACTACCAGATGGAAAAATTAAAGATGGCACTAACTTTAGCCGTGATGCTCGCGGAAACTGGTTTCTTAATATTGTTATTGAAATTTCCGAAGCTCCACGGCGTAAATTATGTAACGGCGTAGGGATCGATCTGGGATTGAAGGAGTTTGCCGCACTCTCTACTGGTGAGGTTATATCAAGCCAACACGACTACAAAAAATTAGAGCCATCATTAGTAATCGCGCAACGTGCCAATAAAAGACGATTAGTTGCGAAGATACATTCGAAAATCGCCAATCGACGAGCTGACCAACTTCATAAAATCTCTAGCCGAATAACACAAGAATTTGATTACATAGCAGTGGGCAACATTAAACCTGCCGCGCTTGCTAAAACCAAGATGGCGAAGTCTGTTTTAGATGCTTCTTGGTCAACGTTTCGCAATCAACTAGCGTACAAGGCTATTAAGCATGGCGCATGGTATGAGGAAGTTAATGAAAGCTTCACCTCCCAAATTTGCTCGAATTGTGGCGCTCTACCCAATTCAAGGCCGAAAGGTATCGCAGATCTTGGAATAAGGCAGTGGATATGTTCTGAGTGCGGCGTTAGTCATCATCGTGATGTCAATGCCGCCTTAAATATTCTTGCCCGACATGGACATGTGTCGCCAGCTGTGGGAATCTCCCTGATTTAACAAGGAGGGGATGTCAAGTATGGATATAATCAAATCATTGATTTTAAAGGATTTGAGGCACGATCTCATGCTTGACCGTGAAGGGTATCGACCCAATGTCGGCATAGTCCTCCTCAATAGCCATAACGAGGTTTTCTGGGGAAAACGCGTTGGGCAGCATTCGTGGCAGTTCCCGCAGGGCGGGATTCAGCATGGTGAGAGCCCAGAGCAGGCCATGTACCGCGAATTGCATGAGGAAGTTGGCTTGCTACAGGAACATGTCCAAATTATTGGGCGCACTAGGGACTGGCTTCGTTATGACGTCCCTGAGGAGTTCTTACGCCGACAACATGCCTCCAAAACCCATCGTGCAAGCTATCGTGGCCAAAAACAAATCTGGTTTTTATTGCGTTTAGTCGGCTCAGATAGCGATATTCACTTACGCGCCTCAGAGCACCCTGAATTTGATGCCTGGCGCTGGGTTCCTTTTTGGATTCAACTGGACTCCGTTATTGACTTCAAGCGCGAGGTTTACCAAATGGCCCTTTCCGAACTCGCCCGCTACCTTTCAAGAGGCATTCGCATGCAACAACTTGCCTGGGGATCGCCGATCGACCTACTTCAATCTTTCTATGCGAATGAAGAAGATGAGCCCAAAGAGCCAAAACCGACTGATAATCCATGATAAAACTCTCTAATCGCAGCATTTCCCTTTCTTTACTTGGCTTAGCGCTTAACCTAGCTCTAGCGGGGTGTGCGGGAGACCCTCTGGAAAGCGGCGTGGATCCATTTGCGCCAACGGTTTTCAAAGAGGGTGCGACGGCAATGCCGCTGAACCCACCAAATAAATCCACCATTCAACCTTTTTATGTATCTCAACATACTATTTTTAAGTTTGCGGTGGATACGGACTCAATTTTGATTGGGAATGATGGTGTGACGAGATACATCGTTATTCTGACCAGCCCGAATGGTAATAGCCAGACTCAATATGAAGGTATCCGCTGTGACTCATTTCAATGGCGTCTGTATGGCACTTTTGAAAATAGCGCCTGGAAAGAAAATCCGCTTTCAACTTGGCGCACTATTCAGAGCAATGTACCAAACCGCTATCAAGCTGCACTAGCCCAAGGCGCATTCTGTAACTTTGCTTATCAAGAAAAGAATATTAAGGCCATCATTAACTCGCTTAATCCGAATGGCTTTACTGGACAGACTAAGCCAACCAATTCATTTGGCGTAGTTAATTAAAGCCAGTATTAGGGGAGTGTTGACGCTTAAGCAGCTGTCAAGTAAGTGCCAATTTTTGCGCCAGCCATCAAGCGAGTAAGGATATTAGGCTCGTGGCCTGAGGCAATTACGGTAGCAGCACCCGTTTGAGCGGCAACCTTTGCTGCCAGAACTTTTGTCAACATACCGCCCTTGCTCAGCTCACTTGCTGCACCACCTGCCATTTTTTCTAAAGCGGGGTCACCAGCAACCGCATCACTCAGCAAAGTAGCTGAAGCGTCTTGACGTGGATCAGCAGTAAATAGCCCGCCCTGATCTGTCAAGATCACCAATAGATCGGCATGAATTAAATTGGTTACCAAAGCTGCCAAGCTATCGTTATCGCCGAATTTAATTTCATCGGTAACTACGGTATCGTTTTCATTAATGATGGGGACAACGCCCAACTTCAACAAAGTATCCAAAGTCGCCTTGGCATTGGCATTGCGCTCTGCGTGCGCTAAATCCGCGTTCGTTAACAAGACCTGAGCACTACGTAAATTAAAGCGTGCAAAACAGCTTTCATACACCTGCACTAAACCCATTTGACCAACTGCAGCAGCAGCTTGTAGCTGATGAATTTCTTGTGGACGCTTAGTCCAGCCAAGGCGTTGCATTCCTTCAGCAATTGCACCAGAACTCACCATCAATACCTCATGGCCAGCGCCTAACAAGGCAGCCATTTGCTCAGCCCACATCGCAATTGCAGCATGATCTAAGCCCTCACCATTATTGGTGACTAGGCTTGAGCCTACTTTGACAACAATACGTTTTGTTTTCTGAGTATTCATATCAAATGCATATTCAAATGACGGCTATTTAGTCTGGAGTTTTATTTTCTGATGGAACTTGTTCTTGATAACGTGGATCTGCTGCACGCTCATCCGCGTCATCACGATCTTTGCGAACAGAATCCAAGTAATCTTGTAGAGAGTAGCAAAGCTTATCGCAACCCAGGCCTGTTAAAGCAGAGATCTCAAATACAGGACCCTTCCACTTAAAGCGCTTGATAAAGTCTGCAACGACTTTCTTGCGATCTTCTTCGGGAATCATGTCAACTTTATTCAAGACTAACCAGCGCGGCTTTTCAACAAGAGCTTCATCGTACTTGCGTAATTCATTCACGATAGCTACAGCATCAGCCACGGGATCAATATTCTCATCAAATGGAGCGATGTCGACCAAATGCAAAAGTACACCAGTACGCTGCAAGTGTCTCAAGAAGCGATGGCCTAAACCAGCACCTTCCGCGGCACCCTCAATCAAACCTGGAATATCTGCAATCACAAAGCTACGCTCAGCACCTACGCGCACCACACCTAAATTAGGATGCAGAGTCGTAAATGGGTAGTCAGCAATCTTTGGACGCGCATTCGAGACAGCGGTAATTAAAGTGGATTTGCCAGCATTAGGCATACCCAACAAACCTACGTCAGCCAATACTTTTAATTCCAGTTTGAGCTTGCGGCGTTCGCCATCTTTACCATTGGTTTTTTGGCGAGGAGCGCGATTCGTACTGCTCTTGAAGTGAATATTGCCCCAGCCACCTACACCGCCCTGTGCCAAGCACAGGCGCTCGCCATGGGTAGTTAAGTCAGCTATTGGCTCACCAGTTTCGTAATCAGAAATGATTGTGCCAACAGGCATACGCAATTCGATATCGTCGCCTGCGCGACCATAGCAATCAGCGCCACGACCAGGCTCACCGTTTTTTGCGGTATGCGTTTTAGCGTAACGATAGTCAATCAGGGTATTGATGTTGCGATCTGCAGTAGCCCAAACGCTTCCGCCTTTGCCACCGTCTCCACCATCGGGACCACCGAATTCAATAAACTTTTCGCGGCGCATGGAGGCACTCCCGGCGCCACCTTGGCCAGCGATGACTTCAATACAAGCTTCGTCTATAAATTTCATGAATAAAAAAGGCCTCGCTTAGCGAGGCCTGTTCCTAAGAGTTAAATTCGGAATAAATCTGAATCAAACGTGTCTCAGTCAGGCGTCTTATGAACGCGGGAGAACTGAAACCTGGGCCTTCTTCAGAGCACCCTTAACGCCAAATTCCACTTGTCCATCAACTAAGGCAAACAAAGTGTGATCCTTACCAATACCAACGTTCATACCCGGATGTACTCGTGTACCACGTTGACGAATGATGATGCTGCCAGCATTGATTTGCTCGCCGCCAAAAACTTTAACGCCTAAGCGTTTCGATTCTGAGTCGCGGCCATTTCGTGTCGAGCCGCCGCCTTTTTTCTGTGCCATATCTTTCTCCTGCTATTTAGCCGTTAGCCTAAATTAGGCTTTAATCGTGTTAATCAGAATTTCTGTGTAATTCTGACGATGGCCTTGGTGCTTTTGATAATGCTTGCGACGGCGCATCTTAAAGATTGTCACTTTATCGTGACGTCCCTGGGAGACGACAGTGGCCATCACAGCTGCACCATTAACCAATGGATCACCCAATTTGAGTGAAGCGCCTTCGCCTACGGCGAGGACTTGGTCAAGAGTGATTTCGCTGCCGATTTCCGCTGGTATCTGTTCTATTTTCAATTTTTCGCCTGCAGCAACTTTATACTGTTTGCCACCGGTTTTTATGACCGCGTACATGGTGTGAAACCTCAAATTAATTCTACGTTTAAGCTAATCCACCCTGGATGAGCTAAGCCCATTATTATATATTGCATGACGACGAGTGTCAAAACCAATGAATTAAGCCAAATTTTGGCCCCAATTGCCTTAGATTTCAAGGCCTTAGACGATGTTATTCGTCTGCGACTAGCCTCAAAAGTTGCCTTAATAGACCAAATCTCCACTTACATCATCCAGGCAGGCGGAAAACGGGTGCGTCCAGCCCTACTGCTCCTAGTTGGCAAAGCTTTGGCCGATGGTAAGGACACCCCGCATGCCCTAGAACTAGCTGCAGTTGTGGAATTTATTCATACAGCCACTCTGCTTCATGATGATGTTGTTGATGAATCCACCCTCAGAAGGGGTCGAGAAACTGCAAATGCAGCCTTTGGTAATGCAGCAAGCGTACTTGTGGGTGATTTTTTGTACTCCAGAGCGTTTCAGATGATGGTTGGTCCAAATGATCTACGCATCATGGAAATCCTTTCGGATGCAACCAACACAATTGCCGAGGGTGAAGTTTTACAACTTCTCAATATGAATGACCCAGAAGTGGATGAAGAGAGCTATCTGCGGGTGATTCGCTATAAAACTGCCAAGTTGTTTGAAGCTTCTACGGAGCTTGGGGCTATTTTGGCTGGTACTAACAGCAAGCAAAGGGAGCAATCCGCTGCTTTTGGTCGCCATATCGGCACTGCATTTCAATTAATGGATGACCTTCTGGATTACACGGCCGATGCCTCCCAAATGGGAAAAAATGCTGGCGATGACTTACGAGAAGGCAAGCCTACGCTCCCATTAATTTATCTGCTCGAGAATGGCAGTACTGAAGAGCGCCTGCTGGTTCGCGCAGCCATTGAACAAAATCAAGATTTACCAGATGATGTCTTTGCACAAATTCTCAGTGCAGTTCAAAATTCAGGCGCCTTGGATTACACCCAGGCCGCAGCAAAACGTGAAGTCGATCTTGCGCTGGAGTGCCTCAAGGGATTCCCGCAGAATGCGGCAACAACAGCTTTGCACGCCTTATGCAAATACTCACTATCTAGACAGGCTTAAGCACGAACGCATCCCTGTAAGATATTGTTAATTCAAAATTAACAATCGGGAGAATTCATCATGGCCCAGTGGCTCAGATTTCAGCATCAAGGTAAAGCGGGCTTAGGGCAAGTGCAAGGCGATCAGATTGCCGTGTACACCGGCGATCTATTTAACAACCCCCAAGCCACAGGCGAAACCTTAAAACTAGCTGATGTCACCATCGACATCCCGTGCACTCCATCGAAAATGGTTGCTATGGTGGATAACTTCCACGCACTCGTCACAAAGCTAGAGCATGCTGTACCAACGGAGCCTTTGTATTTTCTCAAAGGCAATAATTCTTTCTTGGCAGCCAATCAAGTCATTCGTACCCCAAAGTCGTACACTGGAAAAGTGGTCTATGAGGGTGAGCTTGGAATCGTGATTGGAAAAGATTGTTACGAAGTGAATGAGACTCAAGCAGCTAATGCAATTTTTGGCTACACCTGTATTAACGATGTCACTGCTATCGAGATTCTGAATCGCGATCCTGGATACGCACAGTGGACACGCTCCAAGAGCTTTAATACCTTTGGCGTCTTTGGTCCTTATATCACTACAGATATAGACCCAAGCAAGCTGACAATTAAAACCATATTGAATGATCAAGAGCGTCAAAACTATCCGATCGCCGATATGATTTTCCCACCAGCAAAATTAGTAAGCTTGATTTCTCAAGATGTTCCACTAAAAGCTGGCGACATCATCGCCTGTGGAACCTCTGTAGGTGTTGGTTCCATGAAGCCCGGCAGCAATGTCAGCATCATCATTGAGGGAGTTGGGCGCCTAGATAATCGCTTCGAGTAAGTTAGCTACCGATTCAACATTAAAGCTTCAAAACAAAAAACCTCACCATATTTAGTGGTGAGGTTTATTAATGCCTAGGTACTTTAAATATTGAAGCTAAATATTGCTATAAATTTATTTTAGTAACCTGAAACCGATGGCAATGCCAAGCTACCCTTAGATGCTTGAACGTTCTCATCGAGATACTTCGTCAAAGCAAAAACAGTATTTAAGCAAGGTGTTGGTGTTTCAGTAATCTTGCCAAGTTCAATCACAGAGCCTAACAAGGCGTCAATCTCTAAGCTGCGACCCGCTTCTAAGTCTTGCAACATCGATGTTTTATGTTTACCGACTTTTTCAGCGCCAGCAATACGACGCTCAATGTCCACACGGAAAGTCACACCCAACTTCTCAGCAATAGTTTGCGCTTCGGCCATCATGTTGCGGGCCAATTCTTTAGTGAGGGGATATTGGCAAATGCCTTCCAAGGTGCCATGAGTCAGCGAGCTGATTGGATTGAAGGTCATATTGCCCCAGAGCTTCAACCAAATTTCAGAGCGGATATCTTCTAAGATGGGTGATTTAAATCCAGCAGCCGCCATCATTTCAGATATCTTCTGAATTCGCTCAGTCTGCTTGCCATCCAACTCGCCTAATGGGAAGCGATTGCCCTCGACGTGACGAATCACACCGGGGGCTTGAGTAAAAGTAGCTGGGTACACTACGCACCCAATAATATTATTGGGATTGATTGCCTTCTTAGCAACACCGCCAGCATCTACTGTCTCGACAGAGTAATCCTGATATTCGCCACCCAGCTTCTGGAAGTACCACCAAGGAATTCCGTTTTGCATCGGAATCAAAATGGTTTCAGGACCCATGATTGCAGCAAGATCTTCAATAATCGGCTCAACTTGATGTGCCTTCACAGCCAAAATAACTACATCTGGAGTTTCGGCGTCTGTAATTTTTTCTACTGCTTTTACCTGTGCTACCAAAGGCTCAGGCTGATCATCCATAATTAATGCGAGCCCACGCTCTTTAATCGCAGCCAAAGTAGCACCACGCGCTACGACAGTAACGTCATTGCCCGCTCGCGCCAACATGACAGCAAGGTAACCGCCAATAGCGCCCCCTCCACCGATCACACAGATTTTCATAAGAACTCCATAAAGATAATAAATTTTGAATTAGCGCCATATTAGAGGAGAATATTTTGCAGTGCAACAAAATATTCTGCTTAATTTTTAGGCAGCGCAGATCAATTTGCACTCAGCCTTGTTCTGGGCACCAATCCACCCAAAAGCATGCCCGCAATACTGGCCAAAAGGCCGGCCAATTGAGGTGGAAGAATGGCATTAGGTGCAAGTATTTCGCAGCTAATCCAAACCGTCAGACCACCTACAACAGCTAATAAACCACCCAAAGAATTTGCCTTAGGCCAATAAACCCCAAAAGCAAGCGGCACAAAAGCCGCAACCAAGGTGACCTTATAGGCATTCTCAACCATCTTAAAAATCGATAAATGGGAATTAATTGCAAAAAAGGTAACCACCACTGCAAAGCAGAGCACAGTAATTCGCATTACTTTCAATAAGTCTTGATCAGACAGATGCTTAAAGAAGCCTCTCACAATGTTCTCAGCAAAGGTGACGGAAGGCGCGAGCAAGGTAGCGCTGGCACAACTCTTGATGGCCGACAGCAAGGCGCCAAAAAACATGACCTGAGCAATCAGTGGCGCGTGATTCAAAATCAGTTTAGGCAAAATCATTTGTGGATCCGTATCAAGGTATTGCTTCACCAGATCCGGGCTAATGATGGTTGCTGAGTAAGCTAGGTAAAGTGGGACAAAAGCAAAGATGAAATACAGCACCCCACCTAATAAGGCTGCTTGCACTGCAATGTTGACGTTCTTGGATGAGGTGATACGTTGAAAGACGTCTTGCTGTGGAATCGAACCCAACATCATGGTGCACAGGGCTGCTACAAAGCCCAGAATCGAGGCGAGGTTCATGTCAGGCCAGAAGTTAGAAAACAGTCCAGCGGCAGATGCATGTTCCAGCACTACGCCAATGCCCCCGGTTTGCGCAGTCATCTCACCACCAATATAGAGCATGCCGACCACAATGATGATCATCTGAATGAAGTCGGTAATCGCTACTGACCACATACCGCCAAAGAGGGTATAGATCAGCACGCTACCTGCGCCAATCAACATGCCCCCAGTTTGAGAAATACTGCCATCAGAGACAACATTAAAGACTAAGCCCAAGGCTTTAATCTGCGCAGCAACCCAACCCAAATAAGAAACTACGATACAGAGCGTTACTAAAACCTCTACCGTACGGCCATATTTTTCTCTGAAGAAATCACCAATCGTGAGCATGCGACGGTTGTACAGGTGGCGAGCAAAAAAGAGTCCCACCAATATTAGGCACATAGAAGACCCGAAAGGATCAGAAACAATTCCGCCGAGTCCTTCCTTTAGGAAGGTGGCCGGGATGCCTAAGACAGTTTCAGAACCAAACCAGGTAGCAAACACGGTGGCAGTAACCACGGGCAAAGGAAGGCTGTGGCCAGCCGCAGCAAAGTCAGCGGTATTTTTTACCCGTAGCGCGGCCCAAAGACCAATACCTACCGATACCACCCAATAGATGATGACAAACCAAATCAACATCGCCCAATTTCTCCTTCAGGAATTTGCAGAAATTATATGGCTTTGTCACTTATGTCATTTAATCAATAAGGGGCAAATTTGGGCGCGCCTGTCTGACATAATTCATGGGTGAATTCCAGACTCGAGAGCCCAAACACCGATCTCACCTATCAAAAGGCGATTTTGAGCTCTGTATCGCGGACTTTTGCGCTTACCATCCCCCTGCTTCCCCCCGCTATTGAAGTTGTGGTTGGCAATACCTATTTGCTATGTCGCATCGTCGACACAATTGAAGATGCTGCTGAACTTAGCCCAACAGAGAAGCAAGGCTTATCAAAACTATTTTTAGATGCGGTTCTTGGTGCTATTCCAGTGGCGTCCTTCGTGACGCCCTGCCTAGAGGCCTTGAGGAACTACTCCAATATTGATGAGCTCGATTTAATTGCCCACACCCCAACTGTTCTCCGAATTCTTCACACCTTTCCCGGCAGAGATCAGGCGGCCATTAGCCGTTGCGTTTCAATCATGTCAGATGGCATGTCCCATTTTCATCACCGTCAAACGCAAAATGGCTTGAAAGACTTAGCGGAATTTGAAGAGTATTGCTATGTTGTAGCGGGAGTGGTTGGAGAGTTGCTCACAAGCATCTTTAGTAACCATTCCCCTGAATTTGCAAAACAGATGAATGGGCATGAACAGCTCGCCATCGCTTTTGGTCAAGCCTTGCAAATGACCAATATTCTGAAAGACTCGCCAGAAGATCGCGCACGTGGAGTTTCTTGGCAGCCTGCACAGATGAGCCAGGCCGGACTCCTTAAGATTGCCTACGAAAAACTGCAGGACTCCCTTAGCTATATTCTTCTGATTCCAAAACATGAGATTGGCATGAGGCGATTTTGCTTCCTGGCATTTGGCCTTGCGGTCATGACGCTAGAAAAGATCGCCACTAGAGAAGGGTTTAACAACAAAGCTGAGGTGAAACTCTCCAGAAATGCGGTTTGGATTTTCTATGGTTTTACTAAATTAGCTTCAAACAATGATCTGCTGATGAAGTCTTTCTTTTACCTGGCATCAAGCCACCTTAGAAAACTCTCCAGATAGCGCAACTAAAGCGCGCCCTCATGTTTTAAAAGCCAGATTTTGATCTGACGATAAAAACCAGGACTATCTTCCTTCATAAAACCACCAAGACCTTGCGCAGAAACCACCCTGTGGCACGGGGTGACTAAAGGATAGGGATTGGCACCGCAAGCAGTCCCGACTGCACGGGGTCCACTTTTAATAGCTTTTGCGATCTCACCATAGGTACTCGTCTTTCCCACCCCAATACCTTGAGTAGCATTCCAAACTTTTCTCTGGTGGGCCGTACCAGCAGGCTTAAGTGGCAAGTCAAAAACAAATTCAGCATTATTGAAATACTGATTGCATTGCTTTGTAAACGCCTTCGCCAATGAATTACCCGAAGGGCTCAATGGGGTATTTAGGGGCAAATACTCAATTTTTGAGATCATCAAGCTCCCATCCACCAACTCCGTTTGCACGCCTAAGCGGCCAAAGGGGGCTGATATCACGCAATATTCGCTGGATTTAGAGGTGGGCATGCAGAAGATTCTGACATATATTGAAGAAGGCATTCCAGCGCATTTCTGGTGCGCCTATAGCTAGTGAAATCGCACTTTGCTATATTGGTTGCTCCTGATTCTTTGCGAGCGTAACTAATGGACACCTTTTTTGATGATTGGCCTTTTATTGGCCAAGTCGCACTAGTCCTATTTTTACTCGCACTATCCGGCTTTTTTTCTATGGCCGAAACCAGCATGCTGTCTTCCAACCGTCATCGCCTGCGCGCTATGGCCAATGGCGGCAATGTGGGAGCTGCGCTTGCCGAAAGGCTATTGAAACGCATTGATTCCTTGCTCTCAGTGCTACTCATCTCCAATAACCTCATCAACACTATCCTGCCAATATTGGTCACTGGGATTGCACTCCATATTTTTGGCGATAGTGGCCTCGTGCTATCCATCGCCACCTTAGTCGTTGCCCTGCTGATCATTATTTTTAGCGAGATCACACCGAAAGTGATTGGCGCAGCCTTCCCTGAAAAAATTGCTAGCAATGTTGGCTGGCTCATTCTCCCCCTCACCTTCATACTCAAACCTCTACTGTGGTTCATTAATAGTTTTGTATCTGGATTAATGCGAGTTTCTGGATTACAGACGTCCACTGAAAATAGAGTGATGAGTAAAGAGGAGTTGCGAAGCCTAGTCCTTGAATCCAATCGCTTTGTCTCTGCTCACCATCGCAATATTTTGCTTAATCTATTCAACCTTGAAAATATCTTGGTTGATGATGTGATGACACCCCGCTCAAAGATTGAAGTGCTTGATCTCTCTAGACCAATTGATGAAGTTGTGCAACAACTAGAAACTTGTTATCACAACAAATTGCCAGTCTGCGATGGCGACTCTGAGCGCATTGTTGGAATTCTTTTTGTAAAAAAAGCACTTTCCTTGCTGGGTAATACGGAGCTTCTTCATGAAGACTTTAGGTCTCTACTGAATGAACCTTACTTCATCCCAAGCGGAACCCCTGTTTTGCAGCAGATGCAATTCTTTCAAGATAATCAACAACGTCTCAGCTTGGTAGTGAATGAGTATGGCGAAGTACTTGGTCTTGTTACCTTTGAGGATATTGTCGAAGAATTGATTGGTGAATTTACAACCTCGTTCTCCAACCTCTCCAATGAACCTCACTGGCTTGCGGATGGGACTTACCTGGCTAGTGGAACCGCTTCATTGCGAGATTTAAATCGTCTTCTTAATCTCGACTTGCCGCTGGATGGACCACGAACTCTGAATGGCCTTATCCTGGAAAAACTAGAAGCCATCCCCGATTACGATGTGAGCATTCGGATTGCTGGCGTGGTGATGGAGATCGTTCAGTTCGATGAACATAGCGTCAAAACCGTCAAGCTCTATAGACCTGACATCCAACCGAATCAAGATTGAGCGAGCTACTGCATGACTCTCACATTATTCGGACCTGGCATGAAATCGCTGTTAATGCGCTAAATGCTCGGGCTACCGATATCCATATTGAGGCAAGATCTCAAGAAACCGTAGTACGCGTGAGGATTGATGGCCGCCTCACATTACAAAACCACTACCCCATTGATTTGCATGAGCGCTTAATTACACGCATCAAAATATTAGCGCGTCTCGATATTGCAGAAAAGCGTTTGCCACAAGATGGACGCCTAGCTGTTGGTCACGACTTCAGCCATCCCAATATCGATTGCCGTGTATCCATCCTGCCTACCCTACATGGTGAAAAAGCAGTCATCCGTATTTTGCCCAGTCGACTAGAAGAGCTTGGGTTAGATCAGATCGGCCTACTGCCTGAACAGCTCGAGATATTTCAAAGCGCTATTCATCAAACCAATGGACTCATTCTGGTGACTGGGCCAACAGGTAGTGGCAAGACACGAACCTTGTATAGCTGCTTGAGTGCATTAAACCAAGTGCAACGCAATATTTGCTCTGTGGAGGATCCGATTGAAATCCGGCTTCCTGGAGTGAATCAAGTGGCCTATCATCCAAAAGCAGGGTTAGATTTTCCAACCATTATCCGCGCCCTATTACGTCAAGACCCCGATGTCATCATGATTGGTGAAATTCGTGACGCTGCAAGTGCGCAGCTTGCTATTCAAGCAGCACAAACTGGTCACTTGGTTCTCAGCACCTTACATACGCGTAATGCAATCGGTGCATTACGTCGACTCAAAAGCCTAGGAATAGATCAAGAGTCAGTTGAATCCTGTCTTCGCTGCGTCAGCTCTCAAAGACTGGTTCGAAAACGCTGCGGACAATGTCATCAGACTCCTAAGAAATCAACCTGCCAATTCTGCAAAGGATCCGGGTATTTCGGTCGCATCGGTGTCCATGAAGTATTAGGCAACCAGCAATTGCTTGAATCAACTCAGCAATTAGATCTTTACTCAGCAGGCATGCAATCAGTCAAGGCTGGCTTAATAGATCAGCACTCTCTAGATTCCGAGCTTGGCACTTGGCATTAATCGGAATGTTTTTAAATAAAAAGCTGAGTCAGTCTGAGCAACTGCATTTTGCAGAACAGATGCTCGCCCTTCTTCAAGCAGGACTCCCTTTGCTCAACGCCATTCAACTATTAATTCAATCAGCCCCAAAATCTTGGCAAGGATGGCTGGAAGATGTCCGCGCACTGCTTCAAAAAGGCAATAGCTTCTCTTTTTGCCTAAGTGCGCAAAACGGAAAATTTTCCCAAGAATTTTCGAATCTGATCAGGGTTAGCGAGAGATCGGGCGACCTTAGTTTGGCGTTGCAAACTATTTCTCAACAGCTAGAAGCCCAGATTGAATTACGCAGAAAAGTGCAGCAGTCTCTAACCTACCCTGTAATCACCTTAGCCACTTCTTTCTTGCTGGTACTCGTGATGATGATCTGGGTTGTTCCCGTTTTTAAGGAAGTCTTCGGACATTTTCAGGCGGAGCTGCCCGCACCAACCAGAATGCTGATTGCCATCTCCACTGGGACCCAAGATTACTTTTTAGAAATAGTCTCAGCCGGCCTAATAATGGCCACCGCCTTTTTGTGTGCATGGTTCAAATCAAGTTCCTTACAAAAATACTGCGACACTCTCTTGTTACGCATTCCATTTTTTGGAAATCTATTTAGGCTAGCAACACTCAGTCATTGGTGCCGAACCCTAGGTCATTTATTGGAAACTGGGCTTGCACTACCTGATGCACTAAGAGTGACTGCGCAATCCTCCAATCACTGGGTAAGCCATGACTTTAGCGCTGAAATATTTAAGCACCTCACCCGAGGATGGCCTTTGGGGGAATCACTCAAACGAGCAGACCCTAAGTCACGCCTCCTTGATGTGGAGACCTTATTGCTATTGCACATTGGCGCTGAAAGTGGTGGGTTGGCAGAAATGCTGAATAAGCGCGCCACCACCCTAGGCTCACAACTTAGCAGTCAGCTAAATGCCCTCAGTCAAAGCCTAGAGCCCGCACTTATTCTGTTAGTGGGGGCCATCATTGGCAGCTTAGTCATAATCCTATATCTACCTATCTTTAATTTAGGACAAATCGTTTAGTGGAACCCAAGACAAGCATCTGGATAATTAAATCCTTGTTGATACTGGCTTTGCTTTACTTGGCCTATATCGATTGGCGCACTTTTCGCCTACCTAATGTCATGACGCTCCCCTTGATCCTTCTGGGCATCACTTTTAACTGGGTCTCTGAACTGCGCTTCGCATCACCATCTTCCACAATGCTTGGGGCAGCCCTAGGGTTTGGATCACTGTGGGCATTAAATGCTAGCTATCGCAGACTCAAACACCGCAATGGAATTGGCATGGGTGATGCCAAGCTCTTAGCAGGATTGGGGGCTTGGTTTGGTTGGAGCACTCTCCCCAGCATTCTTCTGATAGCCTGCATCACGGGGCTGGTCGGCGGTATCGCTTGGCTCAAATGGAATCGTCGTGCACTTGAGCAAGCATTTCCATTTGGGCCTTTTTTAGCTATTGCTGGCATTATTGAGCTGTTATGGCCCCAACTGATCCAAACCTTAATCCTGCCCAGGCTGATCTAAAAGCTTTAAAAGGGGTAATACCCTTGATTGGCTTAACTGGTGGAATTGGGTCAGGCAAGACCGCAGTCAGCGACTTGCTGGGAGAGCTAGGGGCTGGGATTATCGATACAGACCTGATTTCTCATCAAATTACCGCCCCTGGTGGCAAAGCCATTCCGTTGATTACCAAGATATTTGGGACTGAATTTATTAATGCCCAAGGCGCCCTGAATCGCCCCAAAATGCGTACTTTAGTCTTTGAAGATCCCCAGGCCAGGCAAGCTCTAGAGCAGATCACCCATCCTTTAATTCAAGAAGAAACAGCTCAGCAGGCTTTTCAACTGGCCAAGTCCGGGGTTCCCTATCTAGTTTTTGTGGTTCCCTTGCTCATTGAATCCGGATTCTGGATAAAGCTCATTGATTACCTTGTAGTGGTGGATTGCCCGGAAGAAACCCAAATACAAAGAGTGATGCACCGCAACAATATGACTCGCCCTGAGGTGGAAAATATCCTTAAAGCGCAAACTAGCCGAGATACTCGTCTAGCCGTCGCTAATGCAGTAATTCAAAATCAGGGGAGCCTGGATGAGCTCAAACCAGAGGTTTTGAATCTGCACCAACAATTACTCAAAATTCAGGAAGAACGCTAGAGTTCGTCATAGAATATAGGCTTGTGATTGTCTACGAATACCCCTTTAATGAATTAGCCCGAAGCATGCTTCGGTTGGAGTATTTGTTCGCCCGCTTCAACCACTTCCTGCGATCTGATGATCCTGAGCTTCACCACAATGCAATTGCCATGTTGTTTGATTTGGGTGACATTGGCTCTCGAGGTGATATCAAGTCTTTATTGCTTAAAGAGTTTGAGCGTCAAAAGTATGCTTTGAATGGCCTGAAGTCTTCCCAAAAAGTGGATCAAGAGGCGCTTTCAAAAACGCTAGCTGAGATTGATAAAGCTGCACTAAATATCAATCAGTCCATGGGTAAACCAAATGCAGTCATCACCGAAAGTGAATGGCTCAATGCGATTCGCACTCGATTAAATATTCCTGGTGGAACAAGTCCAATTGATTTACCGAGCTACCATGCTTGGAAGAATACCGCCTCCACTCAACGTAGAGAGTTGCTAGAAAAATACGTTGCTCCACTTTTGCCATGGCATGAGGCTTGCCAAATCTTCTTGCGCTTATTACGCCAATCTGGCGAAGCTAAAGATGTTGTTGCGCATCAAGGCTCTTATCAACAAGCTCCGTCCGGCAAGGTTTATCAATTAATGCGCATTGCCGTAGAAGATGACACTCTCTTCTCAGAAATCAGCGCTAATAAATATTTATTATCAATACGCTTTCTAAAAGCGGATCGAGATAAAAAACCTCAGATCATCAGCGAGGATGTGCCTTTTAGACTCACCCTCTGCCAGCTCTAAGCCTTTAGTAGCCTGAGTTTTTCCAGCATTGGCCATGCCGCTGGTAATAAAGGCTCCACAGTTGGAGGTGCATCTCCAAGCAATTGCCAAGACAGAGCCTGCCCCTCACACCCTCTAGGTATTCCATTCCATTTCCGAATAATGCTGACATGCAAGCGAACATATGCATGAGGATAGTCGTACTCTAAAACAAGCAACTCTTCACTGGACTCAATATCAATTCCGAGCTCTTCTTGTAGTTCACGTTTCAGCGCTGTAAATACAGACTCACCACTTTCAATCTTACCCCCAGGAACTTCCCAATAGCCCGCATAAGGCTTACCTTCAGGGCGCTGGCCCAAGAGATATCGCCCCTCTGTATCCAATAAGATTCCAGCAGCAACTTCCGTAACGGGGCGATTCAAATCAGTCATGAAGATTAAATAAATTACGCAGCGTGCGTACCAGCCCAATGCTTAGCAAACTGCCAAGCTACACGGCCAGAACGGGATCCGCGCTCTAGAGCCCAAACCAAGGCCTCGGCTCGCGCACTCTCAATCTGCGCATCACTCAATTTAAAATGACGCAACCAATGCGCAACGATTGCAAGGTATTCGTCTTGTTTAGGCGGGTAAAAAGAGAGCCACAAACCAAAACGTTCAGAAAGAGAAATCTTCTCTTCAACTACTTCACCCGGATGTATCTCGCCATCATCGCTATGAGAATAGCTGAGGTTGTCCTTCATATGTTCAGGCAAGAGGTGGCGACGGTTTGAGGTGGCGTAAATCAAAATATTGTCGACTTGGGCAGATATCGAGCCATCCAATGCGGACTTCATCGCCTTGTATCCAGATTCACCCTCTTCAAATGAGAGGTCATCACAAAAAACAATAAAACGTTCTGGCCGATCTGCCAGTAAATCAGTGATGTCTGCCAAGTCGGCTAAATGTTCTTTTTCAACCTCGACTAATCGCAGTCCCTGGTTAGCAAACTCATGCAAACTCGCCTTAATGAGTGATGACTTTCCTGTGCCTCGCGCACCAGTTAGCAAAATATTATTAGCCGGTTTCTTTTGAATAAAGTTTTTGGTATTGTCACGAATAGCGTCACGTTGACGATCAATATTTTTTAGATCGTCGAAGCTAATATCTGCCACATGCTTCACTGGCTGCAGAAATCCAATGCTGCCAAAGATGCTATCGCGACGACGCCATCTAAATGCAGTAGAAGACTTCCACTGCTCCTCAGTTAACTGCTTTGGTAAAAATGTTTCTAGATGACTTAGGAGTTGCTCTAATTTTTCATTCATCTCACGATTTCCTATGAGCGGTAATCAGCATTGATGGAGACATAGTCATGAGACAAGTCACAAGTCCACATAGTCTGTTGCGCCGATCCGCGACCCAAGTCAATCTTGACGATGATTTCTGGAGCCTGCATCACCCTTTGACCATCGGCCTCTTGATATTCAGGATTACGGCCGCCATTCTTAGCGACCCAAACATCCCCAAGCCACATTTGCACTTGGCCAACATCGAGATCACTGATGCCAGCATAGCCAATCGCAGCAAGAATGCGACCTAGATTAGGATCACTAGCGAAGAAAGCGGTTTTCACTAATGGGGAGTGAGCTACGGCCTCAGCCACTAAGCGGCACTCTTCTTCTGTCTTGCCACCCTGCACATCAATCGTAATAAATTTAGTAGCTCCCTCACCATCCCTTACGATCATTTGAGCCAGCTTGCGCGCAAGGTCGATTAAGGCAGTCCGAATCAAGCCATAACTAGGATCATTGGTAGATTGAATCTGAACCGCTGACTGGCCAGTCGCCATGATGATGAAAGAATCATTGGTGGAAGTATCTCCATCAATCGTAATGGCATTAAATGATTGATCGGCAACCTCACGAGTCAAGGCAGTAAGCATGCCTGGCGCAAAACCTGCATCCGTTGCAATGAAGCCCAACATGGTTGCCATATTGGGATGAATCATCCCAGCACCCTTACAGATGCCCGTGATAGTAACCAGACCCGCTGGAGTCTCCACAGTCATGGATGCAGCCTTTGGTTGCGTATCAGTCGTCATGATCGCTTCTGCGGCATCAAACCAATGGTCTTCACCCAAACTAGCAACCGCCTTAGGTAAAGCACCAATCAATTTAGCAATCGGCAGTGGCTCCAAAATCACGCCCGTTGAAAAAGGCAGAATCTGTTCTGGCTTGAGCTTCAATTCTTGAGCAAGTGCTGCACAAGTTGCCAAAGCGTCTTTCATACCCTGCTCACCAGTCCCTGCATTTGCATTTCCAGTATTCACCACTAAAGCACGAATCTCACCTTTAGCACCATCCTGAGCTAAGTGCTCTCGGCAAACCTGAACTGGAGCGGCGCAGAATCGATTTAAGGTGAAGACACCTGCGACTTGCGAGCCTGGAGCCAACATCATCACCAATAGATCTTTGCGATTGGCTTTTTTAATGCCAGCTTCAGCGATACCCATCTGAAAACCTTTAACAGGCTTTAGTTGGTCTTTTTGGGGGAGTGGTAGGTTAACTGTCATAGTCTGACAATTGTAGAGGAGACCTTTGGGAATATCTCGGAAGCCCAAAGCCCCACCAAGATGACCTTTCCAGGCTAAAACTAAGACAGATCAGCGAACACCTGAGCCTCAATTGAGGCCCATTCTTCATCGGTAAAGAGGCGTGAGCGGGTATGAAATGCTTTTCCGGTTGAACCTTCAAGGGAAAAAGTTCCTCCTTGACCTTCAATCACATCCAGAATGAGCTGAGTGTGCTTCCAGTATTCATATTGGAGTTTGCCTATATAGAATGGCACACCCCCCACTTCACCCAACTGAATATCGTAAGGTCCAATAGTTAAGTCTGTTGGTAAATAGCAATTTGCAGCACTGTTGTCACAGCATCCACCAGACTGATGAAATATGAGCTGACCATGCTCAGCTTGCAGCTGCCTAATTAGTGCGAGTGCCTCATCTGTAGCAATTACACGTTCTACCATCGATATTTCCTTGGGAGACTAAATTACACAAAAGGGCGGATTGCTCCGCCCTTTGATAAAAATACGAACTTTTCTGCTTAGAAGAAGCCCAATTTGGATTCACTGTAACTGACCAATAGATTCTTGGTTTGTTGATAGTGATCTAACATGACTTTATGAGTTTCCCTACCGATGCCTGACTCTTTGTATCCACCGAAGGCTGCATGCGCTGGATAAGCATGGTAGCAATTGGTCCATACGCGACCAGCCTTAATGGCACGACCCATGCGATAAGCAACATTTCCATTGCGCGCCCAGACGCCGGCTCCCAAACCATAGAGTGTGTCATTGGCAATTTCCAATGCCTCTGCTTCATCCTTAAAGGTGGTCACCGCCAAGACTGGTCCAAAGATTTCCTCTTGGAAAATTCTCATCTTGTTGTGGCCTTTAAATAAAGTTGGCTGTACATAGTAGCCACCTGCAAGATCGCCCTCTAAATTTGCTTGTGAGCCCCCTATCAATACTTCTGCACCCTCTTGCTTACCCAAATCCAAGTAAGACAGAATCTTGGTCAATTGCTCTTTGGATGCTTGTGCACCCATCATGCTATCCGTGTCTAGTGGATTTACATGCTTGATTGCAGCTACTCGCTTAAGCACCTTCTCCATGAACTTATCATAAATACTCTCTTGAATCAAAGCCCTGGATGGGCAAGTGCAAACCTCGCCCTGATTGAAGGCAAATAACACCAACCCTTCAATCGCCTTATCCAAAAATCCGTCATCTTTATCCATCACGTCTGCAAAGAAAATATTCGGCGACTTGCCGCCTAATTCTAGAGTGGCAGGTATCAGATTATTTGCGGCAGCTTGAGCAATGACTCGACCAGTAGAAGTTGATCCTGTAAAGGCAATTTTTGCGATCCGCTTACTAGTTGCAAGAGGCATACCAGCTTCACGGCCATAGCCATTCACAATATTCAATACGCCAGGAGGCAAGATATCTGCAATCAACTCGACTAAAACCAAGATAGAAACGGGAGTGGATTCTGCTGGCTTTAATACTACACAGTTGCCGGCACCTATAGCAGGAGCTAATTTCCAAGCCGCCATCAGGATTGGGAAGTTCCATGGAATAATCTGGCCAACCACGCCTAAAGGCTCCTGGAAGTGATATGCAACAGAGGTTTCATCAATTTGCGATAAGGCGCCTTCCTGCGCGCGCAAACAACCAGCAAAATATCTGAAGTGATCCACGGTCAATGGAATATCTGCATTGAGTGTTTCGCGGATAGCTTTGCCGTTATCCACTGTTTCAGCATAAGCAAGTAGTTCCAAGTTAGCTTCAATACGATCCGCAATCTTTAATAGAATATTTGCGCGATCAGTTGGGGATGTTTTTCCCCATGCATCAGCAGCCTTGTGTGCTGCATCCAAAGCCAATTCGATATCTTCCGCACTAGAGCGAGCCGCCTGTGTGTAGACCTTGCCGCTAATTGGGGTAATCACATCAAAGTACTGACCTTTCACTGGCGCCACCCACTTGCCACCAATGAAATTATCGTATCGAGCTTTGTATTGAATTTTTGCGCCTTGAGCGCCGGGGGCTGCGTAGATCAAAATCTTCTCCTATTAAGGTGCTTAAGAAATGCCATTTCTTTCTTTCAAAAATGGCCTTAGTGATACTGTGTCCCAAGCTGAAAACTTATTCAATCAAATGCACTGCAGCATTTTTTAAATACTCATAAAAGAGCTGAAAGCGAGGGTAATTCCTGAGAAATAAATCAGGTAAGTGTTCATTTATGTAACACCCTCGAATTGCAACACCATGATTAAGGGTATTGCCTCATTCAATAAACTAAATTTGTTTATATAGTGGTTCTCTAACTTTTTGTGGGCACAAGATGAAAGTTTCTAATCTCCGTGATATCAGAAGAAGCTGGCTTCTTCACGGAGACCCGCCTGCAAATGGTCTTGAGGCTCAGCTAGGCTTGACGGTATATCGCTCTTGGCAAAGATGCCTGCAATCCGGTTTGGATGCCTATCAAAAACAATTGCCTGACAATATTTTAAGTGGCCAAGTATTGCAAACTCGCATTGAACAGCGACATGATTTAATTGCTCTAGCCAAACCAACAATGAACTATTTACATGGCCTGATGTCAGGAAGCGGCGGCGTAATCGTGCTCTCAGATCACCAGGGAGTCATTGTGCATTCAGTTGGAGATGCAGAATTTATCTCTAAAGCTGATCGAGTGCTGCTAAAAACAGGGGCATCCTGGCTGGAAAAACATCGCGGAACTAATGCAATCGGTACAGCCTTAGTAGACAGAGTGGCGGTCTCGGTGAATGGCTCAGAACACTTCTTAGAAAACAATGGTTTTTTGAGTTGCACAGCAGCGCCCATTTTTGAACCGGATGGAAAAATTAGCGGCGTGCTCAATATCTCAACAGATAAAAGCACGCACCATCCTCATACCCTAGGCCTAGTCAAGGCTACCGTTCACTCTCTAGAAAAACAATTATTTTCCGCCAGTGAATTCCAATACGCATTAGTCCTCAAGGTTCACAACAGTCCGGAAGGTTTGGGATCCATAGGTGAAGGAATGATTGGGATTGATGAAAGTGGTACCGTTTTAGGGGTCGATAGAGTTGCCTTATCTCTACTGGAAATGAATGTTCTTGATATTGGGGTAGTCAAGATTCAGCAAATCTTAGATATCTCATTAAACCAACTATTTGATTGCGCAAAAAAAGATAGTGGCAAGATTCATTTAATAAGAACGCGCTGCTCAAAACCTTTATGCTTTAAAGCAAATTTGAGTCAGTCATATGATGGCCATTCTCATGAGTATCAAGAGCCCAAGGGCAAGGATTCATCCAAAAATCTAGCAGAGGATCTAATTGAAACTGGAGCCCTCAAACAACTTTCAAGAATGGCAATTCAGAAAACATTGGAGAAGACCAATGGGAATATCAGTCTTGCAGCCAAGCTATTGAGAATTAGTAGAAATACTTTGTACCGCTATTTAAAGTCGTAACCTTAATTACGCCAGAGCCCCACAGCAGTTCTTATATTTCTTGCCACTGCCACAGGTGCAAGGATCATTACGACCAACCTTAGGGCCAGCGCGCATCGGGGCAGGAGCAATTTCGATTGCCGCACCACGATCGCCAGTTGAGCCAGCAACCTCAAGATCTGCATCCGCGTGCTGATACTGAATATCTGAGAGTTTGGCTAAATCTTCATTCATCGACTCAGAAGCTTCGTCCAACTCACTCGCACTACGGATCTGTACTGTCATGATGTTTTTCACAACATCATTCTTGATGACGCTCAACAACTCACCATAAAGCTCAAACGCTTCACGACGGTATTCTTGTTTTGGATCCTTCTGTGCATAGCCGCGCAAATGGATGCCTTGACGCAGATGGTCTAAAGCTGCCAAATGTTCACGCCAATGCGTATCTAAGCTATAGAGCAAAACAGAGCGCTCAAATCCAGCGAATGAAGCGCGCCCAGAAAGCTCTACTTTTTCATCATAGGTTTCTTTTGCAGCCTCTAATACGCGCTCCACAATCTGCTCATCATCCATAGATGCAGCATTTTCAACCCAGCTTTTCAGGTCAACTGTTAAACCCCAGTCGCTAGCCAACGCATTCTCAAGGCCTACTAAATCCCACTGCTCCTCCATGGATTCAACAGGCACATACAGCGCACAAATAGTGCGTAAAACATCTTCACGCAAATTGGCAATAAGCTCACCAACATCAGCGCTTTCAAGCACTTCATTTCTGAGGCGGTAAGTTTCTTTACGTTGATCATTTGCAACGTCGTCATACTCCAACAATTGCTTACGAATATCAAAGTTACGGCCCTCAACCTTACGCTGGGCAGACTCAATGGAACGAGTCACCATACCCGCTTCAATCGGTTCGCCATCCGGCATTTTGAGGCGGTCCATGACTGCGCGCAAACGATCTCCAGCAAAAATACGCAAGAGAGAATCATCTAAGGAAAGATAGAAACGGGATGAGCCAGAGTCACCCTGGCGGCCTGCACGACCACGCAATTGGTTGTCAATACGGCGACTTTCGTGACGCTCTGTACCAATAATATGCAAACCACCAGCAACCAACACTTGATCATGCAGACTTTGCCACTCATCCTGCAAGATCTTAATCTTGCTAGCTTTGTCTGAGTCTGATAGGCCGTCATCCGCCTGAATCAAAGAAGATTGTTTGCCAACGTTGCCACCCAATACGATATCTGTTCCACGGCCAGCCATATTCGTAGCGATAGTGATCATCTTTGGTCTACCAGCTTGAGCAATGATCTCTGCTTCGCGAGCATGCTGTTTCGCATTCAAGACTTGATGTGGCAATTCGCGCTTATCCAGTAAACCCGCAATCAATTCAGAGTTCTCAATCGAGGTTGTGCCGACCAACACAGGTTGACCACGCTTGTAGCAATCTTCAATATCTTTGATCACTGCGTCGTAACGCTCACGCGATGTCTTATAGATCTGATCTTGACGATCTTTTCTTTGACTAATGCGGTTTGGTGGAATCACCACTGTTTCAAGGTTATAAATTTCCTTGAACTCATAGGCTTCTGTATCAGCAGTACCAGTCATACCGGCTAACTTACCGTACATACGGAAGTAGTTTTGGAAAGTAATCGTGGCTAGCGTCTGATTCTCATTCTGAATCTGCACACCCTCTTTAGCCTCAACAGCTTGATGCAAGCCATCTGACCAACGACGGCCTTGCATTAAACGGCCCGTGAACTCATCAACAATGATGACTTCATTATTTTGTACTACGTATTGTTGATCACGGTTGTATAGAGTGTGCGCACGTAATGCTGCATACACGTGATGCATCAAAGTAATATTTTGTGGAGCATATAGGGAGTCACCATCATTCAAAGCACCAAGCTCCACTAGGACTGTCTCAGCTTTGTCGTGCCCGCGCTCTGTTAAATACACTTGCTGGGACTTTTCATCTACCCAATAATCGCCCGGCTTTTCAACGCCAGTACCATCGGCTTTTTCTTCGCCGATCTGACGCTCTAAATAAGAGGGCAATGCATTAATCTTGATATAAAGGTCAGTGTGATCTTCAGCCTGACCAGAAATAATCAATGGGGTACGCGCCTCATCGATCAAAATTGAATCTACCTCATCGACAATCGCATAAGCTAGGCCACGCTGTACACGTTGACCTAAATCTTGAACCATGTTGTCGCGCAGATAATCAAAACCAAATTCATTATTGGTTCCGTAGGTAATATCAGCGGCATAAGCTTCTTGCTTAGTTGTGTGATCCATCTGAGATAGATTCACGCCAACCTTCATACCTAGGAAGGTATAGAGGGTCGACATCCATTCAGCATCGCGCTGCGCCAAGTAATCGTTCACGGTAATAACATGAACACCCTTACCGCTTAATGCATTTAAATAGACAGGTAGGGTTGCAGTTAAGGTCTTACCTTCGCCAGTACCCATTTCAGCAATCTTGCCTTGATGCAATGCCAGGCCACCCATCATTTGCGCATCAAAATGGCGCATCTTCATTACACGCGTGCTAGCTTCTCGAACGACTGCAAAAGCTTCTGGCGCTAGGTCATCCAATGACTCGCCCGCAGCTAAACGCGACTTGAACTCAGCGGTTTTTGCTTGCAGTGCGGCATCATCCAAAGCTTGCAGGCTAGGCTCAAAAGCGCTAACTTTGGCAACGACTTTGCGATACTGTTTTAAGAGGCGGTCGTTACGACTGCCGACCAGGGTTTTAAGAAGACCGATTACCATGGGATATTGAAGTAAATTAAGTCCTTGAGTTTATCACCCGCACCTTCTTTTTATATGAACTTTGCCCCTAAACCCCCTCGCACGAAAGCCGCCCATGAGTGGCTGGACTACTTGCGCGATTCAGAGGGTCTTGGGGGAATCTTGGCTAAAACTGAAGACTTAGCCAAGCTCAAAATTGCCCTAAGAGGCGCTCTATCTGAGCTGGATCTAGAAAACTTTGCTCAAAAAATTGAGGCTGGATGGCGGTCTGGCGGGCAAAATGAGCTATTTTTGCTAGTTAACGGAGCTAGCATAGCCACCCGTTTACAGCAAGTTTTACCTAGCCTAATCAATGAGTTATCTAAAAAAGGGGTGATTTGCTCGACAATCAAAGTACGCCTGAAACCTGCCCCACCCACCTGGGAAATTAAGCCCCGGGAGGGGGGCCAGGTTAGCCAAAAACCACAAGGTTTTAATGCCGTAGCAAGAGCCTCTTGGGAATCCTTGCTCGAGAAATTGGCGCCAGATTCTGATCTGCGCAAGGCCGTTGAACGCCTTCTGCAAAGTAAACCTAAATAATCTGAACTGGGTATTAAAAAGCAGGAATTTAAATAAAGAGTGGCTGACTCTCTTTGGAATAAGCCGCAGGGGCCTTATTTTCTGGAAAACTACTAATTTCGTAAGAGCTAGGGTCTTCCAAAAGTTTTCGCAGCAGAGCGTTATTGAGTGCGTGCCCGGATTTTTCAGCGACATAGGAGCCTACGATCGGGTGTCCGACTAAATACAGATCACCAATGGCATCCAAAATTTTATGGCGAACAAACTCATCTTCATAACGCAACTCTTCATTATTCAGAATACGGTGCTCATCGAGCACGATTGCGTTGTCTAAACTACCACCGCGTGCCAAACCCATTTCTCGCAAGGCCTCAACCTCGTGAGCGAAACCAAAAGTGCGTGCGCGTCCAATTTCACTACGATAAGCATGCTCGGCAAAGTCCACCACAAATCGCTGCCCCGTTTTATCTACCGCTGGATGTTTGAAGTCAATCGTAAAGTCGAGCTTATAGCCAAAGAATGGCTCTAGACGCGCTAACTTGTCGCCTTCTCGCACTTCTATTGGCTTTTTAATCACCACAAATTGCCGTGGCGCCTCTTGCTCAGCAATGCCCGCCGATTCCATTAAGAATAAGAATGAGGCAGCGCTACCATCCATGATAGGAACTTCTTCGCCATCAAGCTCAATGAGTAAATTATCAAGTCCTAAACCTGCGCAAGCGGAGAGCAAATGCTCCACAGTGGAAACGCGTACCCCATCTTTTTGAATTACTGAGGCCAAACGAGTATCGCAAACCGCCAGAGCAGTAGCCGGCACAACCGATTGCTCTGGGGTATCTACACGTACAAATAAGATTCCTGAGTTCGCCGGCGCAGGCTTAATAGATAAAGTCACCTTGCGCCCAGAGTGCAAGCCAATCCCCACGGTTTTAATCTGAGTGGCGATTGTGCGTTGCTTCATCATGGTCTTATCTAAACTCAGGAATTATTTCTTAAAGCTGTTTCAACACTGAAGCAGCATCACTTACTTCAAATTTACCAGGCGCTTCACGATCTAAAGTTTTTACTACGCCATCTTCAACGATCATGGCGTAACGGTCTGAACGAACACCAAAACCACGAGTGGCCAAATCCAATTCCAGACCAAGCTTCTTGGTAAATTCAGCGCTACCATCGCCCAACATGCGAATCTTGTTTCCTACTTTTTGATCGCGTCCCCATGCACCCATAACAAATGGGTCATTTACTGAAATACACCAAATCTCATCAACACCTTTTGCCTTAATCGCATCAAAGTGCTCAACATAGCTAGGAACATGCTTAGCTGAGCAAGTCGGTGTAAATGCGCCTGGCAGTGCAAAGATCACTATCTTTTTGCCGGCAGTAAGTTTTTCAACTTCGAATGCGTTTGGGCCAATAGCGCAACCTTCGCTCGCTTCATCTAAAAACTCATAAAGAGTAGCGTTTGGTAATTTTTGTCCGACTGCGATCATAAAGTCTCCAATGAAATAGTTGTCATGAGTATGCCAACGCTAGCGCGGGATTCGTCGTCCGGAGGGGCGCCGCGCTGGCATTCTGCACAAGCTATTGTATTGAGCAGTGGTTTAGTCTGCTTGCTTACGTAAAAAAGCTGGGATTTCGTAATAATCAGCCCCTTTATCCAACATGGTTTTTGCCTGTGGCGAGCTATCAGCGCCTAATTTAGGGGCTGGTGTAGCTTCACGCGAACTACGGAAAACACGTGGCAAATCATATTGGCTGTAATCAACACCACTAGTTGCTGGTTGAGGAGCCATTGATGGGGCGCTGCCTGCGCCAGTCATTGCCAAGCCAGCGCTAGTACTCAGAGCAGATTCCAAACCACCTTTGCTAATTGCTGCAGATGCGCTTGCAGGAGCAAAACTGTTTAAGTCCGCCATTGTTGGCATGGCATCATGCGTACCAGTAGCCTGTCTCCAAACTACTTCTGGCTGATGGTTTTGGCGTGCTTGTGGATTATTTAATCCAGTTGCTACAACAGTAACGCGCAATGCATCACCTAAAGTCTCGTCATAGACAGTGCCGAAAATTACGGTAGCGTCATCAGCAGCATAGCCACGAATTGCGGCCATGACTTCACGAGTCTCAGATAATTTCAATGAACGGCTAGCAGTGATATTGACCAATACGCCACGCGCACCAGAAAGATCCACACCTTCGAGCAATGGTGATGCAACTGCGGCTTCCGCAGCCAAGCGTGCACGATCCATACCAGAAACAGTAGCAGTTCCCATCATCGCCTTACCTTGTTCGCCCATAACTGTTTTCACGTCCTCAAAGTCGACGTTAATCAAACCTTGTACGTTAATGATTTCTGCAATACCTGAAACAGCGTTATGCAAAACGTCATCAGCGCAAGCAAAGGCTTTATCGAACTCCGCATCCTCACCCATCACCTCGAAGAGTTTTTCATTGAGAACAACAATCAACGAATCAACATAAGACTCGAGCTCAGCAGCACCATTTTCTGCAACCTTGAGACGCTTTACACCCTCAAAGTCAAAGGGCTTGCTAATAACACCAACCGTCAAAATTCCCATCTCTTTAGCAACTTGGGCAACGATTGGCGCTGCGCCAGTGCCTGTGCCACCACCCATACCAGCAGTGATAAACACCATGTGTGCACCTTGCAATGCATCTGCAATACGGGCACGTGCTTCTTCAGCAGAGGCCGCACCGATTTCTGGTTTAGCACCAGCACCGAGTCCGCTAGAACCTAGTTGCAAATTCACAGATGCCTCAGAACGCTGTAAAGCGCCAGCATCGGTGTTCATGCAAATAAATTCTACGCCGTTTACACCGCGATGAATCATGTGCTGTACGGCATTGCCGCCAGCGCCACCGACTCCAACCACTTTAATGATGGTTTTGCCGGCTGTTTCTTGATCTAACATTTCAAATTCCATATACCCTCCTAGGTAATAAAGTTACTACATTGACGACGACGAAAAAACTTAAAAATTTCCTGCGAACCATTCCTTCATACGCGAAATCACACTTTGCAACGCGCCTGACTGAGATACTCGACGGCCACGCAACAACTGCGCCTGACCTTCCATTAATAAACCGATGCTGGTAGCAAAACGTGGGCTACGTAAGACTTCATGCAGATGCCCGCGATACTCAGGTGTACCAATTCGCGCAGGGCGTAAGAACACTTGCTCAGCAAGCTCAACCATTCCAGGCATCAAAGAAGTGCCGCCGGTCAGCACGATGCCAGAAGACACCATATCCTCATAACCTGAGTCACGCACAACACCGCGCACTAAGGTAAATAACTCTTCAACACGTGGCTCAATCACGGCAGCCAATGCCTGCTTAGACATGGGGCGGGGCTCACGATCGCCTACGCCTGGTACATCAATCATGGTGGTCGGGTCAGCCATATCCTGGCGAGCAATACCGTATTGAATCTTGAGATCTTCCGCATCAATAGTTGGCGTGCGCAATGCCATCGCAATGTCATTGGTAATTTGATCGCCCGCAATCGGAATCACCGCAGTATGGCGAATGGAACCTTGGCAGTAAATCGCGATATCCGTTGTACCACCACCAATATCAACCAAAACTACACCTAGCTCTTTTTCATCCTCAGTAAGAACGGCTAAGCTCGATGCCAGCGGTTGCAAAATCAAATCATTCACTTCCAGACCGCAGCGCCGTACGCACTTCACAATATTTTGTGCAGCACTAACCGCACCAGTAACAATATGTACCTTTACCTCAAGACGCAGACCGCTCATACCGATTGGTTCACGCACATCCTCTTGTCCATCAATAATGAATTCTTGAACCAGGATGTGAAGAATCTGTTGATCTGTTGGAATGTTGATTGCTTTGGCCGTTTCCAGGACGCGCTCAACATCTCCAGCACTCACTTCTTTATCGCGAATAGCCACCATACCGCTGGAGTTAAAACTCACGATGTGATTTCCAGCGATACCAGTAAATACCTGAACGATCTGGCGATCAGCCATAACTTCAGCCTCTTCAAGCGCCTTCTGAATAGACTGAACCGTTGCCTCAATATTGACAACAACACCCTTCTTCAATCCCTTGGATGCGGTTTGCCCAACACCAACAACGTTAAATTGCCCGTCAGGCGCCAATTCAGCAACCAAAGCAACCACCTTAGAGGTTCCAATATCTAATCCGACCAATAAATCGCGGTTGTCTTTACTCATTCTCATTCCTCATTGCTTCTGCTCACTTTTTTTGCTATCTGCTTCATTCTTTTTTAGGCTTGCCGAAGCAAGATGCACTGCAAAACCATTTGCATAGCGCAGATCAATTGCATCTATGCGATTAGCCCATTTCTCTTGAACCTGCGGCCAATATTTAAAGAGGCGCGCTACACGATCTTCGGTTAATGTTTTGTCTGAATTTTCTTCATCCCGACCAAATTCCACCTTCATGCCATTAGAAAGTTTGACGTGCCAGGCGTAGCGCTCAGACAGGGTCAAGCTCTTCACTTCTGCACTCCAAGGCTTAAACCATGTATTTGCTTTTTCATATAAGCGCATCACTTCTTTGCTAGCATCTTCTGGTCCAGAGAAATCAATCAGTTGAATACCATCACCTACATCAGAAACACGCCCTGCAAATAATTCACCATGGGTATTCATCAAGGTATGGCTATCAGCCCCGCCCCAAGTGCCAAAGGGTTTTTGCTCTTCAATGCTGATAATCAATCCGTTAGGCCATACTCTGCGAACATTGGCATGACGAACCCAAGGCATGGATTCAAATCCACGCTTTACATCTTCTAGTCTCACGCTGAAGAAGTTCCCTTGTACTGTTTCTAAAACCTGCTGCTTCACTACGGGCTTATTAATATGCTTTAGCGTTTGACCAACAACAGGCTCAATCACGACTTGGCGCAAAGAAAATACCGGGCGCTGACTTAACCAAACCAGAATTCCCACGCAAACCATGACCGCAAAACAACGCATTAAGAAGCGACTTAGCTTTTGCATCCGCTCTGGATAATTCCAAAGTGGAGATGCGAGCGAAGTAAATACTTCGCCGAATCCGCTTAAGAAGGAGCTCATCCGACTCATGCTTGCTTAGCTCCTTTGATATTCAAGGTTTGGCTAATCACCCAGAGAACTAATTCGGCATATTCAACACCGGCAGCTTTTGCGGCCATCGGCACCAATGAATGTGAAGTCATGCCTGGAGAGGTATTCATCTCCAAGAGATAGGGTTTGCCAGTTTTTTGGTCGAGCATGACATCGGCGCGACCCCAGGTCTTGCAACCGAGAGTGCGGTAAGCAGCTAAAGCCAATTCTTGAACAGCCAGATTGACTTCTGGCGCCAATCCGGTTGGGCACAAGTACTTCGTCTCATCAGAGAAATACTTATTGTGAAAATCGTAATTAGCTTCCGGTGGAATGATTTTGATCACAGGCAAAGCTTCTGCATCGGCGCCAAAACCAACCAATGGACAAGTCAGTTCATCGCCAACAATGCAAGTTTCAGCAATTACCTTTTTATCCATTCCAGCCGCTAACTTATAGGCTGCAGGCAATTCTTCAACAGACTTCACTTTAGTCAAACCTAATGAGGAGCCTTCGTGTGCAGGCTTCACTATTAATGGCAGGCCTAGGTACTTCGCTACAGCATCCCAGTCACTATCAGCTTTCAGCTCCTGAAACTCTGGAGTAGAAAGACCACTACTGAGCCAAACAAGCTTAGTCGCAATTTTGTCGATCGCCAATGCGGAAGCCAGTACACCGCTACCGGTATAAGGCAAACCTAAAAGCTCGAGTAATCCTTGAATCGTGCCATCTTCACCATAACGTCCATGCAAGGAGATAAAGACACGGTCAAATTTTTCTTTTGCCAACTCGGTTGGGCAACGCAATCCTGGATTAAATGGATGCGCATCTACCCCTTTAGAAAGCAACGCCTCTAGAACACCGCCACCAGACATCAAGGAAATCTCGCGCTCACCAGAGCGACCACCGAGCAACACGCCTACTCGGCCAAGAGATTTGACATCCAAGCCAGCGAGATCATTCTTCACTCGCTCACCCCAAGCCTTCATCGCTTGATTTTGCTTAGACATGCTTTGCCTCCGCTAATACATGAGGCAATCCAGAGATGGAACCTGCGCCCATCGTGATTAAGACATCGCCATCACGTAATAAGGCGCTTAATTTTTCCGGCATCTCAGCAACAGTTGGTGCAAATGCTACTGCCGCGCTATCCAAGGAAGCTTTCAAAGTCTTATCCATTGTAAGAGCAGCCTTCATGAGGCTTTGACCATCCGCACCTGGAATCTTGGCTTCACCAGCTGGATATACTTCGGTAAGCACCAGCGCATCAAAGTTTTTCAGTACTTGAACGAATTCGCCGAAACAGTCGCGCGTACGGGTAAATCGATGGGGCTGGAATGCCAATACCAAGCGTCGATCTGGATAAGCTCCGCGCGCTGCGGCCAAGGTGGCTGCCATTTCTACAGGGTGATGACCATAATCGTCAATCAAGGTAAAGCTACCACCCGCTGCCAAAGGAATCTCACCATATCTCTGGAAGCGACGACCAACACCACTAAATTCAGATAAAGCCTTCAAGATCGCTTCATCGCCAACGCCTAATTCAGTGGCAATTCCGATTGCAGCTAATGCATTTTGAACGTTATGCAGCCCTGGTAAATTCAATTGCACCTCTAATGGACCCGGCTTATTCCCGTGACGGCGCACAGTTTTACGATCAACCGTAAAGTGCATGCGAGTACCTTCAGCACGTACATTGCTTGCGCAAATATCCGCATCATCCGATAAGCCATAACGCAATACTGGCTGCGATACAAACGGAATAATGTCTCTCACATTAGCATCGTCGATGCATAGAACTGCTACACCATAGAAAGGCATGCGCTGGATAAACTGTACAAAAGCTTGTTTTAATCTCGCCATGTCATGCTGATAGGTATCCATATGATCAGCATCGATATTGGTTACCACTTCCATGGCCGGGAACAACTGCAGGAAAGAAGCATCAGACTCATCGGCCTCAACCACGATGAAATCACCCTGACCTAGGCGCGCATTCGCGCCTGCTGAATTTAATTTTCCACCGATCACAAAGGTTGGATCTAGACCACCTTCGGCTAAAACGGAGGCGACCAAACTGGTGGTGGTGGTTTTTCCATGGGTTCCTGCAATCGCAATGCCCTGCTTTAACCGCATGAGTTCGCCGAGCATGACAGCACGCTGAATAACAGGCACCTTTGCTGCACGCGCAGCTAGCACCTCAGGATTGTTACCTGCTACTGCGGTAGAAATCACCACAGCTTCTGCAGTGCCAATATTTTTAGGATCATGCCCAATATGGATCACAGCACCTAAATCTTTTAAACGTTTAGTTGCCGCACCTTCTGCCAAATCAGATCCAGAGACCTGATACCCCAGATTCAGGAGCACTTCAGCAATGCCGCTCATACCTGCACCACCGATACCCACAAAATGAATTTGCTGAACAATATGTTTCATATACCTACTCCCGCACAATCTGCACATACCTCAGCTACACGCTGAGTTGCATGTGGCTTAGCCAATGTATGCGCACGTTCCGCCATTACCCGTAAATCTTCGCGGCTAAAGTTTTGAATCATCGAAGCCAAATCCTGTGCATTGAGATCTTGTTGTGGCAAAAGAATGGCTGCATCTGCATCCGCCAAAAAGCGTGCGTTCGCAGTCTGATGATCATCAATCGCATAAGGAAATGGGATCAAGCAGGATGCAACGCCACATGCTGCAATTTCTGAAACTGTCATTGCACCCGAGCGGCATATCACTAGATCTGCTTGAGCATAGGCAGTTGGCATGTCTTCAATAAATGGACGAATATCAGCTTCTACACCCAACTCGGCATAGCGCTGTTGTAGGTCTACTAGATGCTTATCACCCGCTTGATGGATTACGTGTGGACGAGCTAATTTATCCATTAGGGCTAAGGCTGCCGGAATGGCTTCGTTTAAAGCGGCGGCACCTAAACTTCCGCCAACCACCAGAATCGATAGAGGGCCTGAACGCTGTGCATAACGAGCGGATGGTGCGCCCACTCTTTCAAACTCTTCCCGAATTGGATTGCCAACCCACTCAGCATGCGCCATCGTGTCTGGAAAGCCAGTCATGGTGCGCATTGCAATTCTGGCTAAAGCGCGATTTGCACTTCCTGCGACTGAATTTGCCTCGTGTAGAACTAAAGGCTTTTTCAGTAACTTAGTCACCAAGCCACCAGGGAAGGTAATATAACCACCCATACCCAAAACCACATTTGGTTTTAAGCGGCGCATGATCTTCCAACTTTGAAAACTCGCTCTTGCCAGATTGAATGGCAGCATTAGCTTGGCTTTGACGCCCTTGCCACGCAGACCACCAAAGTCAACCGCCTCGAATGGGAAATCGCAAGCTTTTACTAAGCGGTATTCCATGCCGCTTTTATTGCCAAGCCAAAATACTTTCCAGCCACAGATGCGCAGATATTCAGCGACAGCAAGGCCTGGGAAAATATGTCCTCCAGTGCCGCCAGCCATCACCAAAATGGAAGGTTTGGTCATAGCTTCCCTCCGCGCATCAAGATCCGGTTTTCATAATCAATGCGCAGTAGCATTGCTATCGCCACAGCATTCATCAAAATTCCAGAGCCACCGTAACTCACCAATGGAAGAGTTAAGCCTTTGGTAGGAAGCAAACCTAAATTCACCCCCATATTGATAAACGCTTGCCAACCAATCCAAATCGCTACGCCTTTAGCTGCAAGACCCGCAAAACTACGATCTAATTGCAGTGCAGTACGGCCAATTAAAAATGCGCGGCGCACGATCCAGTAGAACAAGAAGATCATCACTACTACACCAACAAATCCAAGCTCTTCACCAATTACTGCCATGATGAAATCCGTATGGGCTTCAGGAAGATAGTGCAGTTTTTCAACACTACCGCCCAAACCTAAGCCGAACCATTCGCCACGACCAAATGCCATCAGCGAATGGGTTAATTGATAGCCTTTATTCGCTGCGTTATCTACTTGCCATGGATCTATAAAAGCCATGATGCGTTTTTGTCTAAAGGGTGAAAAAGCAATAATAGTTACTGCACTTAAAATTCCCACCGCAAATAATCCGCCAAATAATTTAGCGTTAATACCACCCAAGAACAGAATTCCAAAAGCGATAAGAGATACAACAACAAGGGCGCCCATGTCTGGCTCAGCCATGAGCAAGCCACCAACTAAGGCAACAGCAATGCCCATCGGCAACATGCCCTTAACGAATGAATGAAGATATTCTTGGCGCTGAACTGTATAGCTAGCAGCAAAAATAACTGCAGCGAACTTCATTAGTTCGGATGGCTGGAAATTCATGAGGCCTAATGGAATCCAACGCTTCGCCCCGTTTACACCCTTACCTATACCAGGGATGAGCACGGCAATTAATAGCAATACGGTGAAACCAAAAATTACTGGCGAGTAACGATCCCAAACTGTGGTTGGAATCTTAAATGCCCAGATACCCACTCCAATAGCAATCGCTAATGAAATGCAATGGCGAATCAAAAAGAAATTGCTGCTGTAGTTTGCGTACTTAGGGCCATCCGCCAAAGTAATTGATGCGGAGTAGACCATGACTAAACCAATTAGCGCCAAGGACAATACTGCCCAAACAAGTAACTGGTCATAGCCCATCATCCGAGAGCGAGTTTGCTCCACACCAGATACTGCATCTCTCAAGCCGCTGCGGAAATTATCTATCCCGCCTCTTGAGTAATTCCAGAAACGACCTAGGCCCAAGCGATTCTCAGGAAAGAATTTTTCCTTCAAATTCATGCGTGAACTCCTTCGAATTGCATTCCCAATTCTTGAACTTCCGCAACGAAAGCTTCAGCGCGTGCAATGTAATCACTAAACTGATCAAAACTAGCGCAGGCTGGGGACAATAAAACGATATCACCAGACTGGGCCTGTTTAGCGGCTTGGGTCACTGCGTTTTTTAGGGTCTCACTTATCACACAAGAAACTGAGCCCGATAAAGCCTCGGCGATGATCGGAGCATCCTTACCAATCAAGAAGACGCCTTTTACAAATCTCACCGCAGGATCACGCAAAGGACTGAAGTCCTGACCCTTACCCTCTCCGCCAGCGATCAGCCAGATTCGCTTACCCGACTCATTGGCACTCAAACCATTTAGTGCGGCAACTGTTGCGCCTACATTGGTGCCCTTACTGTCATCAACATACTCAACATTCGACACAATCGAAACGCTTTGCACACGATGCGGCTCACCATGATAGTCACGCAATCCGTGTAGCAGCATATTCATTGGTAAACCAGCCGATCTTGCTAAGGCTAAAGCAGCCAATGCATTCAAAGCATTGTGGCGACCACGAATACGTAAGGCATCTGCCGGAATTAAACGCTTCAGTCTTAATGGCTCATCTTCCACTACCACCGCTTTACGGCGGCGCTTTGGTTGAGGCTCAAGATCTTCATCCACTTCAGCCCAAACCAACCAATCAATTCCGCCAGCGCGCAAATCATGCTCTATACCAAAAGCGCCTTGCTCATCGGGTCGGTTGGAGCCAAAGGTAATGACTGATCTATTGGCTTTTTGTTCATCGGTGAGCAAACTCATTACTAAAGAATCATCGCGATTCAAGATGCAGATAGTGTCTTGCCCAAAAATGTTGGCCTTTGCATTCACATAGGCCTGCATATCGCCGTGCCAATCCAAATGGTCTTGCGTAATATTGAGTACCGTTGCCGCAGTCGCATTAAAAGTACTGGTATAGATTAGCTGGAAACTAGATAACTCCAAAACCCAAATCTCAGGCATATCTGAAATTTGATCTGACTCATCCAAACAAGCCATTAATTTATCCAAAGCTGCAGGACTAATATTTCCAGCCACAGCAACCCGCTTGCCGGCACGCTCACATAATTGACCAGTTAATGCAGTAGTGGTTGTTTTCCCATTAGTACCAGTAATGGCTAATATCGCAGGTTGATATTGAGACTGATCTGCTTGTGCCATGCGATCTAATGTCGCAATGGCTCTAGCGAAGAACTCCATCTCGCCCCAGATATCAATACCTAATTCTTGTGCTCTAGCCAAGAAAGAGGCTGTTGGCTCTTTTAGTGGAGATAAACCAGGACTAATTCCGATGACATCGATATCTTGAAGACTGGAATTATCAAGTGGGCCAAAATGAGCATCTTTGAGTCCCGCGAACTCAAGATCAGCCAACCAGGCTTTTTGTCGTTCATTTAAGCTTTCGCGATCACGGGTATCGACTAGGCTTACCTTTGCGGCATTCCGCAAGCACCACTTAGCCATTGCATAACCAGATTCCCCTAATCCTAGTATCAGGAAATGTTGAGGTGCTTGATAGCCCTCATCTGCGATGAGCGCCGGGTTAGCGAAGGCTTGGTCTAAGTTATGCATATTCTTTGGCTTACCTTAATTTCAGGCTGGAGAGGCCAATGAGGACTAATAAAATGGTGATGATCCAGAAACGCACTACTACTTGCGTTTCACGCCAACCACCCAATTCGAAATGATGATGAAGCGGTGCCATTCTAAAAATGCGACGGCCTTCACCAAAACGCTTCTTGGTAAATTTGAACCAGAAGACTTGCAGCATCACTGAAACTGTTTCAGCAACGAAAATTCCACCCATCACAAAGAGCACGATTTCTTGACGAACAATGACAGCGATAGTACCGAGTGCCCCGCCCAAGGCGAGAGCACCAACATCACCCATAAAAACTTGGGCAGGATGCGTGTTGTACCAAAGGAATGCCAACCCAGCACCACCCATAGCGCCGCAGAAAATCATCAACTCACCTGCGCCAGGGATGTAAGGGAATAGTAAATACTTTGCGTAAATTGCATTACCCATCACATAGGCAAAAGCACCCAATGCCGCTCCAACCAAAATCACGGGCATGATCACCAAACCATCAAGCCCATCAGTCAAGTTCACCGCATTGCTACTACCCACAATCACCAAATAACTGAGGATGATGAATCCCATTACACCTAGCGGGTAGCTGACTTCTTTCATGAATGGAATCAGCAAATTTGACTTGGCGGGTAGATCCAAAGCAAAGCCGCTCTTAAGCCAATCAAAGAACAACTGCAATACCTTGAGGTTGTTGACTTCAGATACCGAGAAGGCTAAATAAATTGCTGCAAATAAACCGATCAAGGTTTGCCAAAAGAATTTTTCTCTTGAGGCCATCCCCTTAGGATCTTTACGAGCTACTTTGCGGTAATCATCTACCCAGCCGATCAGTCCAAATCCAAAAGTCACAATCATCACAATCCAAATAAAGCGATTTCTGAGATCCGCCCATAGCATGCAAGATATAAAAATGCCCAGCAGAATTAATACGCCACCCATCGTAGGGGTACCTGATTTCACCAAATGGGTTTGCGGACCATCCGTACGTACCGCCTGACCCATCTTCAATGCAGTCAATTTGCGAATAACCCATGGGCCAGCTGCTAAACCAATGAGAAGAGCAGTCACTGTTGCCATAACCGCTCTAAAGGTAATGTAGTTAAAGACCCGAAAAAATCCAAAGTCATCTTGAAGCCACTGGGCTAACATCAAGAGCATGTTTTAGCCCCCTCTAATAAGGCTTGAACCACACGCTCCATGCGCATAAAACGGGATCCCTTAACCAAAATATCTAAATGCATTTGTTTATTGGATTCTTGATTTACCAATGCCACATTGAGCTCTTCAAGTAATTGATCCAAAGTTGTGAAATGTGCAGCACTTCCGGTGGCCTGTTTTACCTGGGACTTATCAAAGCCCTGTACGGCAAATTTGCATTGCTCCCCAATAGCAAATAACTTGGCAACACCCTGCTCTGCCGCATAAACGCCAACCTCTTCATGAAATTCAGGGCCCTGATCACCCACTTCACCCATATCTCCCAACACCAACCAAGAAGTATTTCCAGATTGCTTGAGCGCATCAATAGCCGCCCTAACAGAATCTGGATTAGCGTTATAGCTATCGTCGATTAGAGTGCGGCGGGACTTTAAAGGCTTTGCCTGCATGCGTCCATTTACAGGGGCAAAAGATTCCAAGCCTGCTTTAATTTTTTCAAGACTCAAACCAGCACCCAAAGCAACAGCACTCGCTGCTAGCGCATTACGGACGTTGTGGTTCCCTAAAGTATTGAGCTGAACCTCAATCTTGCCCAATTCTGTCGCAATCTCAATTCTTCCATTCGCGAGCAAGCTACCGGTTACGGAAGCTTTAACCGAAGCCGCATCAGCAGACAAAACAAAATCAATCACCTTGCGCCCTGCGGCAGCTTCATGCCAAACATCAGAAAACTCAGAATCGGCTGGGAATACTGCAACGCCATCTGCAGGGAGCGTGCTCAAAGCAGTCGCATGTTCTTTTGCAACCGCTTCAACGGTCGCCATAAATTCTTGATGTTCGCGCTGCGCGTTATTGATGAGGACAATATTGGCTTGCGCAATAGCGGCTAACTCTGCTGTTTCACCAGGATGATTCATACCCAACTCAATCACGGCTAAGCGATCACTCGAACGCATGCGCAATAAAGTTAAAGGCAAACCAATATCGTTATTTAGATTACCTTTAGTAACTAAGGTAGATTCTTCACCAGCCGCTACCCTAAAGATAGAGGCAATCATTTCTTTTACAGTGGTCTTTCCGTTAGAGCCAGTGACCAATGCTACTGGGATAGAGAATTGTGCACGCCATGCTTTGGCCAATTCGCCCAAATCTTGTTTGACATCTTCGACACAAACTGCTGCTAAGTTTGCAGGGCATTTTTCTTTATTGCTAATTAGCGCTGCGCTAGCACCTGCTGCCAATACATCCCCAAGGAAGTCATGCGCATCAAAGCGCTCGCCCGCCAGGGCTACAAATAATTCACCAGCCTGAATTTGGCGACTATCACTTCCCACACGAGAAATATTGATTGCCTGAGCGATCTCATTGCTAGCGTGAATCAATTCACTCCCCGGTAACATGGCATGTACTTGAGCAAGGGTGGTCATCGGTAGACTCATACGCCACCTCCCGCAGCCAAACGAATGTGCTCTTGATCAGAAAAATCAAATTTCTTACCATTGATTTCTTGGGTAGACTCATGCCCCTTACCGGCAACTAGGACAATATCCTTAATATCAGCATGGCGAACTGCAGCCATAATCGCAGCCGCTCTATCAGCAACTACTTGAACATTTGTTAAGTCGCCTGACATACCGGATTGAATCATGGCAATAATTGCCTGAGGATCTTCAGATCTTGGGTTATCGCTGGTAATCACAATGTGATCGGCAAAATCTTGCGCTGCTTGACCCATTTGCGGGCGCTTTCCTGAATCTCGATCACCACCGCAGCCAAATACACACCAAACTTTCCCGCCTCTTTGGTTTGCAATAGGTCGCAATGCATTCAATGCTTTAGTGAGGGCATCTGGTGTATGCGCATAGTCCACAACAATTAATGGGCCCTCAGTTTTCTGTGTTTTATTCAAGCGAATGAGTTCCATACGACCAGGAACAGTACTCAGCTTGCTCATGCGCTTAGAGGCCTCACTTGGGCTCAAGCCTTGGACCAATAAGACTGTCCAAACTGCCAGGCAGTTACTCAGATTAAATTCACCAAGGACTGGGAGATGTACAGCGCTGGAATCAACACCCTCGAAACTCAATACAGCGTCATAGCCAGCCGAAGTCAGAATACTGCCTGCTGTATAAACACGCTTCAAGCGATCGCTGAATTTCTCAAACCCAGCAAAAGCGTCTTTGTTTAATGCATAAGCCCAGACCTGAAGATCGCCATTAGCAAGAAGTTTCATAGCGAGCTCACGTCCAAATGGGTCATCAAAATTGATTACGGCATGCTGAAGACCAGGCTGCTGAAATAACTTGGCCTTGGCTTCGGCGTACTCACCCATCGTGCCGTGATAATCCAAATGGTCTTGGGTCAAATTCGTAAATACCGCAGTGTCTATCTCCAACCCAGAAATACGCTCTTGATCTAGCGCATGAGAGGAGATTTCAATAGCCACCTGTTGAGCACCAGCATTAAGCAATTCTTTTAACTGCGTTTGCAAACGCGGTGCATCTGGCGTGGTGTAACCCGTCTGAATCAGCGCACCAGGAAATCCCGTACCCAAGGTTCCTAGTACTGCTGTCCGATGGCTTGATTCATCTAAAGCCTGCGCTAGCCACTGAGTAATGCTGGTTTTGCCATTCGTTCCGGTGACGCCAATAACGTTTAATTTTTTACTTGGGTAGTCATACCACTCTGCACAGAGTTGTCCTGCTAGGGTCGCCAAACTTTCAATAGAGAAACATACCGGATGATCTAGATATTCGTTGGCTACTCCATCAGCAGGATCAAATACAACTGCCGCTGCGCCGTTCGCCAAAGCAGCGGCAATGTAATCGCGACTATCTCGCAGGACATTACCATGCCCAACTGCATACGCAAAGAAAATATCACCAGCTTGAATTTGACGACTATCTGCGCTCACTGCTGCATCCGCAGAAGTAAGATCGCGTAAATGCGAGATCAAGAGATGGGGTTCTATATTTACCATCGCCATCATCTTTTTAAAACCGCTGCATGAGTTTTTACTGAAGCACTTTGAATTTCTAGAGGATTTTTATCCTGCAATGTCATCTGCTTAACATTACTATCTGGCAACACATTCAAGGTACGGAGTGTCTCACTCACAATAGTAGAGAACACCGGTGCGGCAACATCACCGCCATAGTGACTTCCGCCAGTCGGCTCATCGATCATCACCGCCACAACAATGCGCGGCGCACTAATCGGTGCTAGACCTGCAAAGTAGGCGCGATATTTATTACCATACCCCTTACCCACCAACTTATGTGCAGTACCTGTTTTTCCACCAACTCGGTAACCTTCGGCCTGAGCTTTAATAGCTGTTCCACCAGGCTCTGTTACTGACTCCATCATGGTGCGCATTTCAATAGCCGTCTTTGCTGATATGACATGAGTGCCAGGCTTAAAGTCTGGGCTACGTTCAATCGTGAGCGGCACCAACTCACCATCACGCGCAAAGATGGTGTAGGCGCGAGCCACCTGAAAGAGTGAGGCTGAAATCCCGTAGCCAAAAGCAATACGCGCCTGATCTGATGGTACCCATTTTTTATAGGGGTGCACTGTGCCTGAGACTGCGCCAGGGAATCCAATCTTCGGCGCTTGACCTAAACCAACAGAAGTATAGAAATTCCACATTTCTTCCGCAGATAGATTATTCATTGCAATTTTGGCCGTACCAATATTGCTCGACTTTTGAATAATTTGAGCAACAGTAAGATTGCCGTACGGGTGAGTATCCGTAATTGGTTTTGGGCCAATTAAGTATTTGGCACCAATCACCATATTGGTATTTGGAGTAATAACGCCCTTCTCTAAGGCAATTGCCACAGTTAAAGGCTTCAATGTAGAGCCAGGCTCAAAGGTATCCGTTAAAACACGGTTACGTAATTGCTCACCATTTAATTTCTTGCGATCATTGGGGTTATAGCTTGGGTAATTTGCTAGAGCCAATATTTCACCAGTCTGCGTATCCAACACAACTGCCCCGCCAGCACTTGCACGATGTTGCTCGACAGCATTTTTCACAGCGTTATAGGCAAGAAACTGAATTTTGCTATCAATCGAGAGTTGCAAATCTTTTCCGTTTTGTGGCAACTGCAGAATGGCTACGTCCTCCACCACGCGACCCAAGCGATCCACTACTACGCGACGTGCGCCAGGGTGCCCAGCCAATTCTTTTTCTCTAGAGAGCTCCATGCCCTCCTGGCCGCGGTCTTCAACATTGGTGAAGCCAACAACGTGCGCCATCGCCTCACCCTCAGGATAGAAGCGGCGGTATTCATTATTCAAACCAATACCGGGAATCTCTAATTGCTTAATTTGTTGCGCCACTTCTGGATCTACTTGGCGCTTTAAGAAAATCTGCTTACGCTCTTCTTTTAATTTTTTACGTAATTCTGATTCGCTTATCTGTAATAGGCTTGCCAACTTTTGAACCTTGTCCGCAGCCAAGTCATCCGGAACAGTATCGTTATAGGCGATCACTGACTTTGCTTCCAAACTCGTAGCAATCACTTGACCATTGCGATCCAATATTTTTCCACGTGAAGCAGGTAGCTCTAGCTCGCGCTGTGTTCCGCGTATACCTTTCGCTTCATAGAAAGCATTTCCTGGGCCTTGAATCCAGAAAGCGCGAATCAGTAACAACATGAAGACAAAGAACAACATGAATAGCATGAGGCGTGACCGCCACATTGGCAAACGCAATACTAAATTGGGCGTAGTGGAGAAACCTACCGGCCTCATCTTGCCTCCTTCAAGTACAAAGTACGTTCTGGAGAGATGGGAACCATGTGCAACTGATTTCGAGCAACATCACGAATCCGTGCAGACTTAGATAGATTTCGCTGCTCATATTCCAGACGCAACCAGTCTTGATTGAGCTTGCGCTCCTCAATTTGCGCACGCTCTAATGCAATAAATAACTTACGAGCACGCTGTTGTGCGGCAACCAAAGATAAGGCGCAGATCAATAACAAAGCGAGCAGCGTCAGAGTAGCGCGATTCAAACCATGACTCCCGCACGTTTTTCAGCAATACGCATGATGGCTGAACGGGCACGAGGATTCTCTCGAACCTCTTCATCACTAGGTTTAACGCGTCCAATAATTTCCAGAGCGCTCTGCGGTAGATCTCTATCGCGAACTGGCAAACCACGTGGCACTTCAACCTTGGAGTGTGACTGCATGAACTGCTTCACGATACGGTCTTCAAGCGAATGAAAACTAATCACCGCCAATCGCGCACCCGGCCTCAATAAATGAAGCGCTGCTTTCAAGCCGAGTTCTAAATCTTCCAGCTCGCGATTGATAAAAATTCGAAGCGCTTGAAAAGTTCTGGTGGCAGGATCTTGTCCCACCTCTCTTGTGCGAACTACGCTAGCTACTAAGCTTGCTAATTGCAAGGTTGTTTTTGGCGACAATCCCTCTTCTCGCTTAGCCACAATAGCTTTAGCAATCTGAAATGCAAAACGCTCCTCACCATAAGCCTTAATCACGCGAGTGATGTCCTCTTGCGATGCTTGCTCCAACCATTCTGCTGCCGTCAATCCGTGATCCGTATTCATCCGCATATCGAGCGGACCGTCCTTGCGAAATGAAAAGCCACGATGTGCTTCGTCTACTTGTGGAGAACTGATTCCCAAATCCAATAAAATGCCATCGACTGATTCTGGTTCTGCGTACTGATCCATCTGCGCAAAACTGTCGTGCACTATTTGCAAACGTGGGTCGTTGATTTTTTCCGCTACTGCAATTGCATCCAAATCCTTGTCGAATGAAATCATTCGCGCACTCGGAGGTAATTGAGAAAGTAGGGCTTGCGTATGGCCACCGCGCCCAAAGGTCCCGTCGATCAAGAGTAGATTTTTTGAAGCTTCGAGAGTATTGATGCGTGGGCCACTGATCAGCGCCTTCACCGCCTCGGCCAGTAACACTGGGCGATGAGTTATGTTCATGGCACCCTGTCATCAAAAATTAAATTGCTTCAGGGCTTCAGGCATACCTTGTGCAATGGCAGCCTGTTCTTTTGCAGCGTAAGTAGCGGCGTCCCACAACTCCAGATGACTACCCATTCCGAGCAGCATCACTTCTTTTTCAATACCAGCAGCTGATCGCAACTCCGGACTCACCAAAATTCTTCCGGCGCTATCCAAATCCACTTCTGCAGCATTACCAAGGAAGATTCGACGCCACCAATGGGCATCCATCGGTAATTGCGCTACGCGAGATCGAAAGGTTTCCCACTCCGGGCGGGGGAATAAAAGGAGGCATCCATCAGGGTGCTTGGTAAGCGTAATTCGGCCCTCGCCTTGAACTAACAAGGCGTCACGATGCTTTGCCGGCACAGACATGCGGCCTTTTGCATCTAAATTGAGAGCTGACGCACCTTGAAACACCATTTACCCCACTTTTTCACACTTCCTCCCACTTTAGAGGATCGCAATAAGAGGGTCAAGTGTTTTTGGGTAATTTTTTAGGAAATTCCCTAGCAATTACAAACACTTAGCGTGATGTGTTGAGAAAATGGTAGTTATAAAAATGCTACTTGAAACAATGGCTTGGAAAATATACTTAAGAATAGATCTTAGCTATTTAACCTAATAATAGGTAAATATACTGTATTAATAAACAGTATTCTGAATAAATATATCCGAAAAATTAATTTGGAATTAAATTTTGTAAGCAGTCGTCGTCATGACCTTGGACATTGCCTGCATTAACTTTTTAATCGGCTCCGGCAAAACTGCTCCACCAGCAGAAATTGCCGCTTGTCCATGCTCAATTTCATCGATGCGCATTTGGTCAACAATCGCACGTGAACGGTGATCTTCTGCGGGCAATTTTTCGAGATGACTCTCTAGATGATTTTCCACCTGTTTTTCGGTTTCTGCGACAAAGCCCAGACTCCACTTATCGCCCGCTAAGCCAGCAGCCAAGCCGATTGCGAAGGATCCTGCATACCAGATTGGATTGAGGTAACTAGTATGAGAACCCAACTCTTGCAGACGAGTTTCGCACCAAGCTAAATGGTCCATTTCTTCCTGGCCAGAATGATCTAGCATCTGCTGAATTTCTGGGTTGCGAGCCACTAATTTTTGAGATTGATACAGTGCCTGGGCGCAGACTTCGCCAACATGATTTACGCGCATCAATCCTGCCGCATGCTCTCGCTCCTTGGCATCCAATAAACCAGTTAATTGGGCTTCAGATCCAGGGGTTGGTCGATGAGCATGAGCGCCCCCGACAACCGAGCGAAGTGCCGCATCAAACTCAATAATGAAGCGGTCTACTAGTGCCATTTAACTTCTAAAGCCTTAGACCAAAACCTCTGCTTTGCAGCTTTGCTTGGTCTTTAAGCCTAACTCGGCCAAGAGTTCGCGGTCTTGTTCTGCCTCAGGGTTACCGGTAGTGAGTAGTTGCTCACCATAGAAAATTGAGTTTGCACCCGCCTGGAAGCACATGGCCTGAACCGCTCGTCCGAGCTCCTGGCGACCAGCTGACAGACGTACTCGTGCATGAGGCATGGTGATACGGGCTACGGCAATCGTTCTGACAAACTCCAATGGATCCAAAGGTTTCTGATCTTCTAAAGGAGTGCCAGCCACAGGAACCAGATGGTTAATCGGTACTGACTCTGGGTATGGACTCAAATTGGCCAAACGGGCTAAAAATGCCGCACGTTGCTCGCGGGACTCACCCATACCAACAATGCCGCCGCAACAAACTGACATACCAGCAGCGCGCACATTTGAAATCGTGTCTAAACGGTCTTGATAGCCCCGCGTAGAAATAACTGAGCGATAGAAGTCCTCGCTAGTATCTAAATTATGGTTATAGAAGTCCAAGCCGGCCTCCTGAAGGGCTTGAGCCTGGCCAGCCTCCAGCATCCCTAGAGTGGCACAGGTTTCAAGGCCTAAGGCCTTGACGCCTTTAATCATGGCCGTTACTTTTTCAATATCACGATCTTTAGGCTCGCGCCAAGCAGCGCCCATGCAAAACCGGTTAGATCCAGCAGCCTTGGCAGCCTTGGCAGCCTCCAGCACTTCGTCTAAATCCATTAACTTATTGGCTTTAACATCCGTGTCATACCGGGCGGCCTGCGGGCAATAGCCGCAATCCTCAGGGCAGCCACCAGTCTTAATCGACAGCAGGGTCGCTAATTCCACATCGCCGTCAGGGAAGTTAGCGCGGTGAGTCTCTTGCGCCCTAAAGATCAGATCGCTAAATGGGAGGGCAAAAAGCGCCTCAATTTGAGCCACAGACCAAGCGCCTGAAGCGTCTACCTCTTTCTGCAAATCCTTTTGGGATTTGACGTGGGTGAGGGGTTTTTCAGTAGTTTGGGTGGCCTGCATAGTCGAATTCCAGAAAATAGATTAATTCAAGGCATAAACATAACAGATACAGGCCTAAATTAGGAAAAACTAGTGGTCAAATACCAAACATGAAGCATATTTCTGATCCAAATCAAATGTCACTGGTTGATCGCAGCCTAAATGCCGTATGGCATCCCTGCACACAGATGAAGCATCACGAATCCCTACCCTTAATTGCGATCACCCGCGGTAAGGGTGCGTGGCTCTTTGATGAAAAAGACAACGCGCTCCTCGATTGCATTAGCTCTTGGTGGACCAATCTATTTGGTCACTCTAATCCCCGAATCAATCAAGCCATTAGCAATCAGCTGGAAAAAATTGAGCATGTCATGCTCGCTGGATTTACACACCCCCCAGTAGTAGCGCTTTCAGAAAAACTATCCGCTTTAACTCAAGGACATCTGGGTCATGTGTTTTACGCATCCGATGGTGCCTCTGCGGTAGAGATTGCCCTAAAGATGAGTCACCATTTTTGGCGACTAAATAATAAGCCGCAAAAGAAAAAATTTGTTTGCTTAGAAAATGGTTACCACGGAGAAACTTTAGGCGCACTAGCGGTGACTGACGTTGCGATCTTTCGGGAGGCCTATGGCGAGCTCTTGCAAGATGTATTCACTGTTTCATCTCCTGACGCACGAAAGGCACAAGCAGGTGAAGATGCTGAGGATGTTGCTAAGCATGCCGCAAAAAAATTAGAAGAGTTATTGCAATCCGAACATCAAAATATTGCCGCCATCATTGTTGAACCACTCATTCAATGCGCCGGACAGATGGCAATGTACTCACCGGAATATCTGCGATTAGTACGAGCACTCTGCGATCGCTACGACGTTCACCTCATCGCCGATGAAATTGCCGTGGGCTGTGGTCGTTCAGGAAAGTTTTTTGCTTGCGAACATGCCGGAATCTGGCCAGACTTCTTAACCCTGTCCAAAGGCATTAGTGGCGGTTACCTTCCGCTCTCACTTTCCATGACTACGGATATGATTTATCGCGCCTTTTATGGTGATAAAACACAACAAGGCTTCCTACATTCACATTCCTATACGGGCAATCCGCTAGCATGTGCTGCCGCCCTCGCCTGCTTAGAAATTTTTGAAACTGAATCTGTTCTTGAAAAAAATATTGAGCGCAGTAATGATCTTGCAAATGCTTTTGCTTGGGCAAAAGCAGATGCTCGTATTGAACATTGGCGTCAGCAGGGCATGATCCTGGCATTTGATGTCAAGTCAGAATCGCTCAAACGCCCAAATACTTTTTCACGAGAAATGTTTACAGCAAGTCTGGATGAGGGTGTACTCATCAGGCCAATTGGCAATACGATTTATCTAATGCCCCCGTATATTCTTTCAACCGATGAAGCGATGCAAATGGGCGCATCCGTACAGCGTGCTTTAGATCGAGCACTTGCATGAGCAGAACTTTCAATGCGCTCAACATGGCTGAAGGCCAGATTGCCAGTCTGGATGAACGGCTTCTCAGGCGTAAGCTGCGCACCACTGAGTCACCATGCGACACCAAAGCAAGAGTTGACAACCGAGAGCTCAAAGCTTTTTGCAGTAATGATTATTTAGGTCTCGCAAACCACCCCGCATTAGTGGCAGCCCTTGCTGAAGGCGCCAAAAAATATGGTGTTGGCAGCGGCGCCTCTCACTTGATTAGTGGCCATAGCATTGCACATGACTTACTTGAAAAAAAATTAGCCGCTTTTGAGAGCGCCCATATTCCGAATACACGAGCTTTATTCTTTAGCACTGGCTATCTTGCTAACATCAACGCTATTACCGGGCTAGCCAGACTTGCCAAACAGGGCGAGGCAAGCATCTATTCAGCCAAACTGAATCACGCCTCTTTGATTGATGGCATTCGTTTAGCTAGCGCTCAAACTAAAGCGAATGTGACTTTGTTTGATCACCAAGACCTCGACTCGCTTGAGAATGCATTGAAGCACGATGCACATCCACTTAAGTTGATTGTGGTCGACGGCGTCTTCAGCATGGATGGCGATATTGCGCCAGTAGAAAAATTGCTTCAAATCGCTGAGCAATATGATGTGCTGCTGATGGTAGATGATGCCCATGGGTTTGGTGTGCTTGGCAAACACGGTCACGGCATTCTGGAGCAATCCAATGTGCATTCAGAAAGAATTATTTATATCGGCACACTTGGTAAAGCGGCCGGTGTCGGCGGCGCCTTTATTTGCGGAGCAGCCCCATTTATTGAATGGCTGATTCAAAAAGGTCGCCCTTATATTTACAGCACAGCAACACCACCAGCCATTGCACATACCCTTCTTAAGAGCCTGGAGATCATAGAGGGAAATGAAGGTATTGAACGTCGTAAAAAATTAAACCAATTGATCGAAATTTGGCGGGAAGAAATGACATTCTCCAATTGGGAGAAGATCTCTTCATCCACGCCTATTCAACCAGTGATTCTAGGAAGTAATGCCAACGCATTGGCAGTAGCACAGTTACTAGATAAAGCAGGGTACTGGATTCCGGCAATTCGGCCACCCACCGTCCCTGTTGGTAGCTCTCGCCTACGCATTACATTTTCTGCAAACCACAGTATTGACGACTTACGAGAACTCATCCAGACCTTAAAGGGGATTGAGCAAAGAGTAGAGGGTGGAACATGACCTCAAACTTGCCCACGAGTTTTTTTGTAACTGGTACTGACACTGAAGTTGGCAAGACTTTGGTAAGCGGCGCTTTAGTCCTGAAGCTTAAAGAAAAAGGATTGAGTGCAGCAGGCTTTAAACCTGTTGTTGCTGGAACTTATACGGGCTCTAGCGGCCAAAAACTAAATGAAGACCTAGAAGCACTACGCATTGCTTCAGGATTGAATCCCAACGAACAAAGTCTTTGCCCTTATGTTCTCGATGAAGCGGCAGCGCCACACCTTGTTGCCAAGAAAAATGGCATCTACTTGGATTGCACGATCATTCTGGGCGCTTTAAATTCTCTGGATCATCAATTTGATTCGGTCGTTGTCGAAGGCGCAGGTGGGTTTTTAGTTCCTTTAAATGAGCAAGAAGATTTAGGTGATTTGGCTCAGGCGATGGATTTACCAGTGATCCTCGTGGTTGGAATGCGCCTAGGGTGCATTAACCATGCTTTACTCACTTGTGAGGCCATTCAGTCTCGTCAATTAACGATTGCAGGATGGGTTGCCAATACCCTTTCCGATGAAATGCCTCTTTTAGAAGAGAATATTCAAACCTTAAAAGACCGAATATTTGCCCCATTTCTGGGAATCATTCCCAGCCTTCCAGCGCAACTCAAGAAGTCAGAGAATGCCCCTTACTCCATAGAGGCATTAGGTTTTGCTGCAGAGCACATAAAGCTGCCTGAGTAAATTCAGATAAGATGAAGTTATGCGATTACTTCCAGAAATCATCGACTCCGCATCCGCCATACAAGAGATTCGCCGCAATATTCATGCGCATCCAGAATTGCGCTTTGAAGAAAATCGTACTTCTGATCTTGTAGCTGAAGCACTTTCGAGCTGGGGAATCACGGTTTATCGTGGTCTTGGAAAAACTGGGGTTGTCGGTAGACTTGATGGCGACTTAGGTCCAGGCAAGATGGTTGGCTTGCGCGCCGACATGGATGCCCTGCCACTTCAAGAACACAATACCTTTGAACACACTTCAAAGAATCCAGGAAAAATGCATGCCTGCGGCCATGATGGTCACACTGCAATGCTCTTGGGCGCAGCTCAATACTTATCTAATCATCGAGACTTTACAGGTTCGGTCATTTTCATTTTTCAGCCAGCCGAAGAAGGTGGTGCTGGTGCGCAAGAAATGATTAACGATGGCCTTTTTAAGCAATTTCCTTGTGACGCCGTGTTTGGCCTCCACAACTGGCCAGGTCTTGCTGAAGGCCATTTCGGCGTGACAGCTGGTCCCATGATGGCCTCAAGCAATACTTTTGAAATCACCATTCGCGGTAAAGGTGGTCATGCTGCCTTGCCACACAATAGCGCTGATCCTGTCTTAGCAGGTACGCAAGTTGTTCAAGCCCTACAAAGCATCATCACGCGCAATAAGCGGCCCGTAGATGCGGCTGTTTTGTCGGTCACGCAATTTCATGCTGGTGAGACAAGTAATGTCATCCCTGATAGCGCCTTTATCGGTGGAACAGTTCGTACATTCACGATAGAAGTTTTAGATTTGATCGAACAGCGCTTAAAAGAAATCTCACACAACGTAGCTAACGCATTTGACTGTCAAGCAGAAGTGAGTTTTGCTCGCAACTATCCCCCACTAATTAATCATGATGATGAAGTGGAGTTCGCAAGCGAAGTGATGGGCGAGCTCGTTGGAGCGCAGAACGTCAATACCTCTATCGACCCAACCATGGGTGCTGAGGATTTTGCTTTTATGCTGCTGGAGAAACCCGGTTGCTATGTTTTCTTAGGCAATGGTGATGGCGATCATCGCTCCGTAGGGCATGGCATGGGCCCATGCCATCTACACAATCCATCTTATGACTTCAATGATGCATTGATCCCAGTTGGCGTGAGCTACTGGGTCAAGCTAGCTCAACGCTATTTAGAAAAAACTTAATTACTTTAAGAGTTAGTAAATTGAGCTGGGCGCTTTTCCATAAAGGCGGCCATACCTTCTTTTTGATCGTTAGTCGCAAAACAAGCATGGAATAAGCGACGCTCAAAATGAATACCTTCTGCAAGGGTAGTTTCATAAGCGGTGTTGATTGCTTCCTTCACCATCATTGCTGTTAGCAATGGCATATCAGCAATGGTTTTGGCAATCGCTTTAACCTCTTTCAATAAATCCGCTTGAGGAAAAATTCGGGCGACGAGGCCTGAGCGCTCGGCTTCAGCAGCATCCATCATGCGGCCAGTCAATGCCAAATCCATAGCCTTAGCCTTAGAGACGGCACGTGGCAAACGCTGCGTACCACCAGCACCAGGGATAATTCCTAATTTCACTTCTGGTTGGGCAAACTTCGCACTATCAGCAGCCATGATGGTGTCGCACATCATCGCCAATTCGCATCCGCCGCCAAGGGCGTAACCGGACACTGCAGCAATCACTGGCTTACGTACTTTTTTCATCTCTTCCCAGTTGCGAGAGATAAAATCTCCACGGTACACATCACCAAATCCATACTTCGCCATCGTCGCAATATCTGCGCCAGCAGCAAAGGCTTTTTCACTGCCGGTAACGATGATGCAACCAATATTGTCATCCGCATCAAAGCCTAACAAAGCCGCACCTAATTCATCCATTAACTCATCATTCAAGGCATTTAGCACTTGAGGGCGATTCAAAGTAATCACGGCAACCTTGCCATCTACTTCAGTCAATATGGTGTTGTAAGTCATCAATATCTTTCAAAAAAATAATTCATTCAGCGCGGCAACAATAACCACATCTTGCCATCTTGCTTCATCCGTCCCGCCAATTCTCCAGCGGAATCTCCCGATCCCCAATAGTAATCTGCCCGTACCCCGCCCACAATGGCTTTGCCCGTGTCCTGGGCCATCACCAATTTTTGCAGGGTTTGACTACTCAATGGTTTAGTCGTACTCAAAAATACTGGTGCACCTAAAGGCATCGCCTTTAAATCAATCGCAATACTTCGCTCAGCAGTCAATGGCACCCCTAAAGCTCCATTAGGGCCAAGATCGGCGCTCACATTTCCTGGCAACTCTTTGAAGAACACAAAACGAGGATTGGCGTTGAGCATCTCTTCAACCCGGCTAGGGTTACGCTTGGCCCAGGCGGAGATGCCCTGCATGGTTGCTTCGCCACGAGTAATTTCCTTACGATCCAAGAGCCATTGAGCGAAAGACTTAAATGGTTGATCGTTGGTGCCGGCATAGCCCAGACGTAAGACACGGCCATCCTCAAGACGAATCTTTCCTGAGCCCTGTATTTGCATAAATGCAGCGGCAACTGGATCTTGCACCCAAGCAATCTCCGAGCCTCGAAGGACTCCGGAACTCATTAACTCTGCGCGCGTCGGCGCAGGACTCGGCTTCGATGTCTTCCAAGCATTTGGCAGCCCGTACAAGGGGACCGTGTAGCTTGCAGTGCGGGTCTGGGAGCCATTCATGATAGGTTCGTAATAGCCCGTGATCAGGCCGGATTCATTGCCGGTAGCACTGTTGCGCACTTCGTATACCTGAAAATTTCCCTCAAAATATTGGCGAATCGCTTGCTTGTCGCGCCCCGAGACGCTGGAAGCTTGGGAACATACCTGCTTCCAATTGATCTCGCTATTGCGCTTACGCAATGCATCACAACTCTTGAGCCACGCAGGCCAGGCCTGTATTAAGTCGTCCTCCTGCCAACCGGGCAACTCTTGCCATGCTACCGATCGAAAGCTGGCGATCGAGGAACTATAAGAAACTGGGGCACTACCACTAGAGCGGTAACCAGAGCCTCGTGTAGAAGGCGTGGAACAAGCCACCAATAAGCTTGCAATGCTGATAGCGAATACACTGCAGGCAAGGATTCGCAGAGTTTTCTCGCGACTTATTAATTTGGATATAGAAATCATGATTGCCAATTTACTCGATGAATACCCAATGATCTTGTTTGCCGTTGAGGGAGGTCTAGCTTTAGCCCTCCTGCTCTTTATTGTCCTTTGGACTGGTAAGGGCAAAAAATAGGGCTTTTTTAGAACTTAATGCAAAGTTCTAGGCATTACCAAGGCAAATTCTGGGATTGGGGCCTGGAAAAATTGAGCCTCTTCAGTGACGCAGAAATACTCCCCACGCATTGTTCCTGCCGGTGTCGGCAAAGTCGCCCAGCTGGTGTACTCAAATTGCTCGCCTGCCCGCAACAGCGGTTGCTGCCCTACAACCCCCAAGCCACGGACTTCTTGGACATCATTATCCCCATCGGTGATGAACCAATGGCGGGCTATTAGCTGAATACTGGCTGCGCCGGTATTTCGAATAGTGACGGTATAGGCAAACGCAAATTGGCGGTTATCTGGGTCAGACTGGTCGGGCAAATACTGGGTTTTGACCGTAATGCTAATTTCATGAGGATTCATGCTCGAATTCTGCTCCATCCTAAGGCCAACTGCAAGCTAGAATCTAGGGATGGATAGCCAGAAATCACCCTCAAATAGCCAGTTTGTTATTGCCCCCTCCATTTTGTCGGCTGACTTTGCCTGCCTTGGCAAAGAAGTTCAAGATGTTCTGATTGCGGGCGCTGACTGGATTCACTTTGATGTGATGGACAACCATTACGTCCCCAACCTGACTATTGGCCCCTTGGTATGCGAGGCAATTCGCCCACACGCATCAAAAGATGGCAAACCAGCCATGATTGATGTGCACCTGATGGTGGAGCCAGTAGATCGCTTGATTCCGGATTTTGCAAAAGCCGGAGCAAACCTCATTAGCTTTCACCCAGAGGCAAGTCCTCATGTGGATCGCACTATTAATTTGATTCGTGATCAAGGATGTCAAGCCGGACTTGTTCTCAATCCCGCGACACCGCTTCATCACTTAGACCACACTCTGGAGCTTCTCGATCTCGTCTTACTGATGTCTGTGAACCCAGGCTTTGGTGGTCAATCATTCATTCCAAGCACTCTGAATAAAATTGCTCAAGTTCGTGCACGCTTAGATCGTTATCAACAAGAAACCGGTCGTCATATTCGCTTAGAGGTCGATGGCGGAATTAAGGTCGACAATATTGCAGAGGTAGCTAAAGCTGGTGCAGATACTTTTGTTGCCGGCTCCGCAATCTTTGGCAAAGAGAATTATGCCGACGTGATTAAGGCGATGCGCGCAGAATTAGCGACCTCAGGAAAAGCGTAATGCAGCACGAAGAATTTTTAGCCCTAGCAAAACAGGGTTTCAATCGCATTCCACTGGTGAAAGAAGTTTTAGCCGACTTAGAGACACCTCTCTCGCTTTACGTCAAATTGACTCAAGCCTTTGGCCAAAAAAATACCTACCTACTTGAATCCGTTTTAGGTGGCGAGCGCTTTGGTCGCTTCTCCTTTATTGGCTTACCAGCTAAAACGGTTTTGAGAACAGTGGGTACACCGGCTTCACCACTGACTGAAGTGCTCCTTAATGACCAAGTGATTGAAACTAATCATGACAATCCATTGGATTTTGTGGATACTTACTTCAAACGCTTCAAAGTTGCAGTACAGCTAGGCCTCCCACGCTTCTGCGGTGGCCTTGCTGGCTACTTCGGCTATGACACGGTTCGCTATATCGAATCCCGCTTAGCCAAGCATAGCCTTCCAGATGAATTAGGTGTGCCTGATATTCAATTGATGTTGACGGAAGAGTTGGCGGTAATCGATAACGTGGCTGGTCGTATTTATTTAATTGTGTATGCAGACCCAAGTCTTGTAGATAGCTTTGAAAAAGGCCAAGCGCGATTAAAAGAGCTACTAGCCTGCCTAAGTAAACCTGTGAACATGCCGGCTTCATTGCCGAGTACTAAGACAGAGCTTATCCGCAAGTTCAAAGCAGTCGATTTTGAAAACGCAGTTCTTAAAACCAAAGAATATATTTTGGCTGGCGATTGCATGCAAGTAGTAATTGGTCAACGCATCAGCAAACCATTCACAGATTCACCGCTCGCTCTCTATAGGGCGTTGCGCTCGCTCAATCCATCGCCTTACATGTACTTCTATGACTTTGGTGATCTGCAAGTCGTCGGATCTTCACCTGAAATCCTAGTGCGCCAAGAGCAGCGTGATAGCCAAAAAATTGTCACCATTCGTCCGCTAGCGGGTACACGTCCTCGCGGCGCAACGCCTGAAGAAGATCAGCGCCTTGCTACAGAATTGCTTGCCGATCCCAAAGAAATTGCAGAGCATGTGATGTTGATTGATCTGGCTCGCAATGATGTTGGTCGCATTGCCAAAACAGGCACCGTCAAAGTCACCGACTCGATGTCGATTGAAAAGTACTCTCATGTACAACATATCGTGAGCTCTGTCGAAGGTGAACTGCTAGACAATATGAGCAATATGGATGTCTTGCGAGCAACCTTCCCGGCCGGCACTTTATCTGGCGCCCCAAAAATTCGGGCAATGGAAATTATTGATGAAATGGAAATCGTTAAACGCGGTGTCTATGGTGGCGCAGTAGGCTATCTCTCATTCTCGGGAGATATGGATGTGGCAATAGCCATTCGTACTGGCGTGATTCGTGATGGTGTATTGCACTCCCAGGCTGGCGCTGGTGTAGTTGCCGACTCAGACCCCACTGCCGAGTGGAAAGAAACCGAAGCCAAAGCCCGTGCGGTATTGATGGCGGCTGATTTAGTACAAGGAGGACTCGATGCTCCTCATGATTGATAACTACGATTCATTTACCTATAACCTCGTTCAGTATTTTGCAGAGCTGGGTGAAGAGGTCAAAGTCTTTCGTAATGATGAGATTGCAGTTGAAGAGATCGCCAAAATTAATCCTGCGCGCATTTGCATTTCACCTGGACCATGCAGCCCAGCTGAAGCAGGGATTTCAGTAGCTACGATCCAACGCTACGCAGGCCAGATTCCCATTCTGGGGGTATGTCTTGGACACCAAGCGATTGGTGAAGCGTTTGGCGGCAAGATTATTCGCGCCCAAAAAGTGATGCACGGCAAAACCGACGATATTTACCATACTGGTGTTGGCGTTTTCAAGGGATTACCAAGCCCATTCAAAGTGACGCGCTATCACTCTCTTGCAATTGATAAGAGTTCTTTGCCGGCTGTACTTGAAATCACTGCCACATCCTCTGATGGAGAAATCATGGGCGTACGCCACAAAGAACTCGCAGTTGAAGGCGTGCAATTTCATCCAGAATCCATTCTTTCTGAGCATGGCCACGCACTGCTAAAGAATTTCCTCCAAGCCAAATAACTCAAACCAAGTAACTAAGCACTATGCCAATCACCCCTCAGCAAGCACTGCAACGTTGCATTGAACATCGCGAACTCTTTCATGATGAGATGACTGCAATGATGCGCCTCATCATGAGTGGTGAGATGCCACCAACTTTAGTGGCTGGCTTGCTAGTTGCTCTACGCACAAAAAAAGAGACTGTTGGGGAAATTGCTGCAGCTGCTCAAGTGATGCGCGAATTTGCAACCCCAGTACATGTGGAAGACAGAAAAAATTTAGTTGATGTTGTGGGTACAGGTGGTGATGGCGCCCACACCTTCAATATTTCTACAGCAGCGATGTTTGTGGCAGCAGCTGCCGGTGCAAAAATTGCTAAGCACGGTAATCGTAGCGTGAGCAGCAAATCCGGAAGCGCAGACATTCTGGAATCATTTGGCGTGAAGTTATCGCTATCACCAGAGCAAGTAGCGCAATGCATTGCCAAGGTTGGAGCAGGCTTTATGTTTGCTCCAAACCATCACCCGGCTATGAAGAATGTCGTACCGATTCGTAAAGATCTTGGTGTGCGCACGATTTTCAATATCCTAGGCCCGCTGACTAACCCAGCAGATGCCAAGCGTATTCTGATGGGCGTGTTTCATGCAGACTTAGTAGGTATTCAGGCGCGCGTATTACAAGCCATGGGTATGGATCATGCGCTAGTAGTTTATGGTCGCGATGGTTTAGATGAGATTTCTCTTGAGGGCCCCACCCTCGTTGGCGAATTAAAAGATGGCCAGGTTCGCGAATATGAAATTCATCCACAAGACTTTGGCTTGAATACCGCTCCGACCAATGGCTTTAAGGTTGCCGATGCCGAAGAATCTAAAGCGATTGTTTTAGACGTGCTAAACAAAACGCCTGGTCCAGCAAGTGATATTGTTTGCCTCAATGCTGGCGCGGTACTGTATGTAGCAGATGTAGCTCCGAGTATCGCCAGTGGTATTCAGTTGGCACAGGCAGTCATTGCATCTGGTGCGGCCCGTCAAAAGCTTGACCAATTTGTTGCTGCAACCCAAAATTAATTAAGACTTTCATGAGCGATATCCTCGACAAAATTGTTGCAACCAAAAAGATTGAGGTCGCCTCAGATTCAAAAAAAATCTCTCTAGGCAATCAACGTGATCAGGCTGAAGAAAATAATCGCGATGCCACTCTAAAGCCACGCGGCTTTATTCAATCGATCAATCAGAAGATTGCATCTGGCAAAGCTGGCGTCATCACTGAAATTAAGAAGGCAAGTCCCAGCAAGGGAATATTGCGGGAAGACTTCCGGCCAGCTGAGATTGCTCAGTCCTATGAAAAAAATGGCGCAGCTTGCTTATCTGTTCTCACAGACAAAGACTATTTCCAGGGGGCAAATGCCTATCTTCAGGCAGCAAGAGCTGCCTGTAGCATTCCAGTGTTGCGCAAAGACTTCACGATCGACCCTTACCAAGTCTACGAAGCTAGAGCAATCGGTGCGGATGCCATTTTGTTAATCGTGGCCTGTCTTGAACTTAATCAAATGAAAGAGTTGGAAGCCTGCGCGCATGAACTTGGCTTAGATGTATTGGTGGAAGTGCACAATGCCCCTGAATTAGAGCAAGCTCTAGAACTTAAAACATCCCTGCTTGGGATCAATAATCGTAATCTCAAAACTTTTGAGGTTACCCTTCAAACAACATTGTCACTGCTATCAATGGTGCCGGATGGCAGAACCCTGGTCACTGAATCGGGAATCATGACGCGTGCCGATGTCCAACTGATGCGCGACCATCAAGTCAACGCATTTTTAGTTGGCGAAGCCTTTATGCGAGCCAACGATCCAGGAGCAGCGTTAAGCGAGCTCTTTGATTAATCAGCCCTTGAAGCTCTCATTAAATTCAGACTATATTTAATAAGAACAATCAGTAAAACTGTTCCTAGTACATCGCCCGAAAACATTGCCACGAAGTGATTTAGGCTCCCAGTGTCATCAAGGCCACGAATTCCGAACCACGGTAATCCCCCCATTTTTAACTTAAGCTAAAAGTAGAAGCTGGTACTGCAAGTGCTAGTTTTTGCTTTGGTGTAATTCCACCTAAGCCCATGTTCGGTCTTTCATGATTGTATGTCCACATCC
>NZ_JACVOS010000004.1 GCF_018882335.1 Polynucleobacter sp. AM-25C3 | reverse complement strand
ACCGATTGGATGTGGACATACAATCATGAAAGACCGAACATGGGCTTAGGTGGAATTACACCAAAGCAAAAACTAGCACTTGCAGTACCAGCTTCTACTTTTAGCTTAAGTTAAAAATGGGGGGATTACCACATCATTAGATAAGAAGGAATTATTTTTTAATGAAATTTACAGCAAATTTAACCCAGAACAAAAGTCACGTTATAAAAGTATCTATAACAAATTTTGGAGTGTTTACGTTAAAGTTTGGACATTAAAAAAATCTGTAAAGGAATTGGACGGTAGAAAAGTTAAAATTCAAAGTGATGTTAAAAAATTTAGGATTAAATTTTTTATTATTTCAGCAGTTTTTTTATCGATAGTGTGGTTTACATATCAAAGCAACATTGATTTTTATTTTATAACCTTAGCTACTGGAATTTACTACTTGTGGCTTATGTTACGTATTGACGCTGATGTAAAAGAAATTAATTCTAAAATTTTTAACTCTGAGCAAAATATTGATTTACTTGAATCACTCAATGCTAACTTAGATTTAATAATGTTACCTAGTGATGATTCATATATGGAGATATATGAACGCTACTATAGTGAACGTTATTATGTTCCTGATAGATTAAATCATCTAACAGTAGATGAACTTGCTATTTTTAAAGAATTTAAAATTGAACTTAATTTAGCAATAATTGAAGAGATGGGCTATGAGAAACCAGAATTTACACTTTTGTAATTTCCAGCTCTACATGTGTTCAAAACTTCCCAATTAAAAATAACTTATTTTAATCATGTTAATTATAAAAATTGCATTAGGAATAGTTTTGGCTGTAATTATTCTAATTATTTTATTTTCGATTCTTGACTTAATTATGAATGGTGACTATGCAAGTACATCTAAAAAATTAGCACATATTGATGATGCTTTAATTATTAAACTTGATTCTTATGAATTGGGTTTTTTATTATTCAATTCTAAAAATAGATGCATAAATTCACTGCTAACTTTTTCTCGTACTATTTTGTGCATAGCATTTGGAGCTATTTTTATTGGATCTATTGATTCAATTTATTCAATAGAAAATTTTCATTGGTTTTTTAACATGTGTTTGATGGCTGTTGGAGTTGTATTAGCCTTCATTGCAACAAGCAATGTAAAAACAACTTTACAAATTAAAAATTTAGAAAAAATTCAAAGAGATTTAGAAAGTGGAAAATTACTCAGTAAATATGATCAAGAAAGATTGAAGAATATTAAGGATTGCTTTTTTGGCAAATATCCAGTTTATATATCTAGAGTCATATCAATAATTTGTACTCTGATTTTTATATTTAAAGTTAATTAATATGCTTCTTATTTTTTATCGCAATTGCAATTTTTTTTAACTAATTTTGTTCTTGCTATTGCACATCGTGTAACCAATATTCCATTAAACTGTTGATATTGCATAACTTTTTAGATGCACGTAGCTATTGGGTTTGCTGTTCGTAGTTGCACAATAGTTGCACACTACTATTTTAGGGGACGTAAGTGTTTGATTATAAAGTGAAAATAACATACGTAGTTATTGAGTGGGAGTAGGCGACTTAAGCTCGCCTTTGCCCATAACCATGCTTGAGTTACGAGAAACTTCCCTCGCAATACTGGCAAATACTGATGTGCAATCCAAGCTTAGCCAGTTAGCCAACTTGTACGAAGAGTATCAAGGTGAGCGAATTTCTTTAAATCTTTCCGGCAACTTCAATAGTGAACATCTCCATCTTCCTGGGCGACCGGCTAAGCCAGAATTAGTAGCGCCTAAGTGGGTTCCCAAAAGAAGAATGGGTACGGTTGAGGGCAGGGCTATTCTTTGGCACTCCTTAGCCCATATTGAATTTAATGCCATGAATTTGGCGTTGGATGCGATCTGGCGCTTTCCAAATATGCCCAAGGCGTATTACGAAGACTGGTTAGGAGTTGCCAAAGAAGAGGCTTACCATTTCGGTTTGGTCAATGAGCATATGCAGTCCTTTGGATTTAGCTATGGCGACTTTCCAGCTCACAATAGTTTGTGGGAGATGGTTGAGAGAACGACGGATTCAGTCATTGCCCGGATGGCATTAGTTCCCAGAACAATGGAAGCAAGGGGTCTTGATGCGGTTCCGGAGATTCGGGATCGATTCAAGCAAATCAAAGATGATCGTGCTGTTGAAATTCTAGAAATCATTCTTCATGACGAAATTGGACATGTGCTTGTTGGTAATCGCTGGTTTAATTTCTTATGCGCCAATGACAACTTATCCCCGATTGCGACTTATCGAGACTTGGCTGAAAAATATCGTGCGCCTACCTTGAGGGGGCCGTTTAATCTCGAGGCACGTGAGCAAGCTGGCTTTACCGCTGAAGAGTTGAGCTTGCTGGAATCTCTCGGTAATAAATGGACTCAAGCAGCATGAAGATTCTGAGTCTCATTCCGCCGATGACGCAGCTCAATACGCCATATCCATCAACTGCTTATCTCACGGGCTTTCTTCGCTCACGAGGTTTTGATGCAGTTCAAGAAGATTTGGCTTTAGCCTTAGTGCTTAGTTTCTTTACGCCGGATGGTTTGACTGAGATTAAGGGCGCGGCATTAAAACTGCCCGAAGAAAATCACAGCGCTAGCGTGAACTTCTTTCTGTACTACTTTGCAGATTACCAAAGCACTATTGCTTTAGTGATTGCATTTTTACAGGGGCGCGACAGCACGCTGGTGCATCGCATTAACAGTCGTAATTTATTGCCTGAAGGCCCGCGATTTGCATCCCTAGATGCCTATGACGAGGAAGAGGGTGGTGATTCCTTGTCGTGGGCATTTGGCGCATTAGGATCTCAAGATCGGGCGCGTCATTTGGCAACCCTCTATCTCAATGATTTATCCGATGTTCTACGCGATGCCGTGGATGAGCGCTTCGAGTTTGTCCGCTACGCAGAATCATTGGCGGGTAGTCAACCCACCTTTACTCCATTGGCGGATGCCTTGGCTGCAAGCCCTACGTTAATGGATTTGCATTTACAAGCGCTGACAAGGTCTTCCATCGAAAAGCATCAGCCAACTTTGGTGCTGTTATCAGTACCGTTCCCTGGGGCGATGTATGCCGCCCTCAGAATTGCGCAAACAATTAAGCAATCTTATCCACAAATCAAGATTGGTCTGGGTGGTGGGTATGTCAATACCGAGTTGCGTGAACTCACAGATCCACGCATCTTTGATTTTGTTGACTTTATTACTCTAGATTCTGGTGAGAGACCCTTACTAGCACTTATTGAGCATTTAAATGGCAAGCGCTCTGCAGAGAGATTGGTGCGTACGTTTATTCGTAACGCTGGCAATGAAGTGCGTTACATCAACTGGCAAGAGCCTGATGTTCCATTTGAAGATGTAGGAACAGCCACCTGGGATGGTCTACCACTCAATTCCTATTTATCTTTGCTGGATATGCTAAACCCCATGCATCGCCTGTGGAGTGATGGGCGTTGGAATAAGCTGACTATTGCACATGGCTGCTATTGGAAAAAATGTAGCTTCTGCGATGTGAGTCTCGATTACATTTCTCGTTACGAGACTGCCTCAGCTAGCCTTTTGGTTGATCGCATTGAGGCAATCATTGCGGAGACTGGGCAGACTGGATTTCATTTTGTGGATGAGGCGGCGCCACCCAAGATTCTGAAGGCCCTTGCCGAAGAGTTAATTCGTCGCAAGGTAATTATTTCTTGGTGGGGCAATATCCGCTTTGAAAAAACTTTTACCCCTGAGTTATGTGAGCTATTGGCGCAAAGTGGATGCATAGCCATGTCGGGCGGCTTAGAAGTGGCTTCTGACAGACTGCTCGATCTCATGAAAAAAGGGGTTTCAGTAGAACAAGTAGCCCAAGTAACTAAAGGATTTTCTGATGCCGGGATTTTGGTTCATGCCTATCTGATGTATGGCTTCCCTACGCAAACCGTCCAAGAGACGGTTGATGCCTTGGAATACGTTCGCCAGTTTTTTGAAAATGGCTGTATTCAGAGTGGCTTCTTTCATCGTTTTACTTGTACGGTGCATTCACCTGTCGGCAAGGACCCTCAGGCCTACGGCATCTCCTTGCTGCCATTGCCAGAAATTAGTTTTGCCAAGAACGACGTGGCGTTTATAGATCCAAGCGGGGTGGATCATGACCTCTTAGGTATTGGTCTGAAGAAGGCGATTTACAACTTTATGCATGGCGTGGGCTTTGAGCAAGATGCGCATACCTGGTTTGAAATACCCGGGATTCCGAAGACTACAGTTTCCCGCAATAAAATAGCCAAAATCTTGAGGCTTATATAAACTTGGTATTACCTATTCACCGAATTTAATTACCCTAGGTGGCAATATGAACTTATCTCGTCGCACTTTTATCGTATCAGCCGCCTTAGCTCCAGTTGCTTGTGGTGGACTCTCATATGAGCATGGCATTCCGGTCGCTCAACCAAAGCCGTTGCCTATAGTGCGCCCTCCTCAAGTGGGGCAAGAGTGGAGTTATATTAAGAAAGATATCTTTAGTGGAAAAACCCTGGATGTGATTAATGAGCGTGTTGCAAACATTGGCTCGACCATTGTGATTGATCGCATGACCGCGGATGGCGCTAGATTACCCAGTGAAATTCAGACTTCCTGGGGAATGGTTTCTACAGATACCCAGTGGTCACGTTTGCTCAACTTCAGCCCATCTTTGCCGCTTTGGCCGGAACAACTCTCAAGTACCTGGGCCAAGCAGTTCAATACCAAGTACAGTATTGCGGGCTACTCAGACTCGAAAATGAATTGGCAGGAATATATGAGTGTGCAGGGTTGGGAAAAAATGACTGTTCCTGCCGGAGAATTTGTGGCCTTGCGTTTTCAGACGCTCATTAATTACGAGAGCGAAGATCCAAACAAAGTTGACTGTATCCGCAAAGAAACGGTTTGGTTTGCTCCGCAGATTGGGCGCTGGGTTGCTCGTGAGGCATCTGGCTCCTATCAAATTCAGGGGCAGATTGGTCCGGTGATTTTGGAGGGTAGCTATCAATGGCAACTCAGCTCTTACAAATAAACGCTATGCGTAGACTGCTTGCACTACTGTCGCCAGCTTTGCTGGTGGCTTGTATATCCGGTCAGCCTTACCCCGTTTCAACACCTCTGCCGCAACCCATTAACCCTCCCAAGGTGAGGGCGCCACAAGTAGGTCAGCAGTGGGTCTACAACGTGCGTAATGTCTTTAATCAAGAATTGGTGGATATCGTTACGGAAAAGGTGGTCTCTGTTGGACCCCAGATTCGGATTGAACGTAGCGGCCTAAAAGTAGGGCAACTTCCCGATGAAATCCAAGAGCCTTGGGGTTACATCCTTCAAGATCCGCATTGGAATCCTCCGCAAAGGTTTTTACAGCCAATCCCTTTGTGGCCTGAGCAACTCGTTCCAGGGTGGTCTGGTTTTTATCGTGATCGCTATCAAGTAGTGGGCTATCCCGACAACGACTATTACTGGGGTTTGAATATATCGGTAGTGGGGTGGGAGGGCATCAACACTCCTGCTGGGCAGTTTCCAGTCTTAAAGTATCAAAACGAAGCACCTTACTTCTCAAGCAATGACTTTTCTCGAGTGGCTAACTACCGTCAAGAGGATGTTTGGTTTTCCCCTGAAATCGGTCGTTGGGTTATTCGGCGTGGCTATGGACGTTATTTATGGGCTGGTATGTTTTGGAATAACGCCCTATGGGAAGACTACTTAGAGTGGGAGCTTGTGTCCTGGAAGTGAGCAAAGCGCTTAAAATCAGCACTTAGCTATGTATACCGTAAAAGAACTCTTTCCAACCCTCCAAGGTGAGGGCGCCCACGCAGGTCGTGCGGCCGTATTTTGCCGCTTTGCTGGATGCAATTTGTGGAGTGGTCGGGAGGAAGATCGCGCTACTGCGGTTTGCCAATTTTGCGATACCGACTTTGTTGGAAGTGATGGCGCCGGTGGTGGGAAGTTTGAAACTGCTACGCAACTTGCTGACACCATTGAAGAGGTGTGGAATAGCACTTCAGCTGGGCCACAGCAGCGTTATGTTGTTTTTACTGGTGGCGAGCCATTGCTGCAACTCGACACTGCCTTAATTGAGGTATTACATGCCAAAGGCTTTGCGGTTGCGATTGAGACCAATGGCACGATCAAAGTACCCAAGGGAGTAGATTGGGTGTGTGTTAGTCCCAAAGTAGGCTCGGATCTAATTGTGTTGCAAGCTGATGAGATTAAGGTGGTGATTCCTCAAATTGGCCACGGCTCTGTAGAGACCTTGTTGGCTCGATTTGAGAAGATGGATTACCGTAATCGATTCTTGCAGGCTATGGATGGCCCTAATCTCCAAGAAAACATGGCACTGGCAATTCGCCTGTGTCAAAAGCGGCCGTTGTGGCGTTTGAGTGTTCAGACCCATAAAATGATCGGTATTCGATAGTAGCCGTGCCAAGCGATTTTTAAGTATTCAGAAAAGTAAAATGACCACCAAGCAAGAAGCCATTTCTATTACCCGTCGACTCGAGTTTGATTCGGGTCATCGTATCCCAAACCATGATGGGCAGTGCCGCCATTTGCATGGCCATCGTTATGCGATTGAAGTCACGCTCACTGGTGTGATTGCGGACCATCCTGGCAAGGCCGATGATGGCATGGTCTTAGATTTTGGCGACATCAAGCGCCTCACTAATCAATATGTGGTGGAGCCTTGGGATCATGCATTTCTGGTGGCTAAAGAAGATGCTGGATTGGTCGAGTATTTAAATTCGATCCCGAATCACAAGACGGTGGTAATGGAGCATGTCCCTACTGTTGAGAACTTAGCTAGCGCTGCATTTAAAGCGCTGCAACCCGTTTTTGAAAAAGCCTTTGAGGGGCGACTCAAGCTGGCATCCATTCGTCTTTATGAAACTCCCAATTGCTGGGCTGACGTTTCTCATTCATAAGAAACACTATGCAAGCTGAGTTGGATCGCCAATTTATGCAGCAGGCTTTGGAGCAAGCCAAGCTTGCAGCAATTGCTGGCGAGGTTCCTGTGGGGGCTGTCTTAGTTCGAGATGGGCAGATCATCTCTACGGGCTTCAACAAGCCTATTACCAATAGCGATCCTAGCGCCCATGCCGAGATGATAGCCTTGCGCGCTGCAGCCCAGGAAGCATCTAATTACCGCCTACCGGGCACCACTCTGTATGTGACCCTAGAGCCTTGCACCATGTGCGCTGGAGCGATGCTGCATGCCAGGGTAGAACGTGTTGTATTTGGTGCTACCGACCCTAAAACAGGTGCCGCAGGAAGCGTGCTCAATGTATTCTCAGAGAAGCAGATTAACCACCAAACCCAAGTTGAAGGTGGCATCATGGGCGATGAGTGCGGTCAGGTACTGCGTGATTTTTTTAAGGGGCGGCGTTGAAGCAAATTCATTTGATTGCTCCTTCTGGGGCTAGCTTAGATCCTAATAGCCCATTGGCTGGTATAGAGTGGCTCAAGCAACAGGGTCTCGAAGTCTTAAATACCGATTGTGTGAAGCGGGTCGAACAACGCTTTGCAGGCTCTGATGAAGAGCGCTTAGCTGAAGTCAATCAACTTGCTCATTTGCCTCCTGAGATTGCTGTTGTAGCAATGCGAGGTGGTTACGGCTTGCATCGCTTGCTTCCAAATATTGAGTGGGAGGCGATTGCTAAAGCTATCAAGAACGGCCTACAAATTTGTGGCCATAGTGATTTCACCGTCTTTCAGTTGGGTTTATTGGCTAAGACCGGTGCAGTGACTTTGGCAGGCCCTATGCTCAATTTTGATTTTGCATGTCAAGGTGAGCAGGGCGATAACGTTACTCCCAATGTATTTATGTGGGATCACTTTCAAGAAGCGATCAACGAACGCAAAATGGATTGCAGCGTCAAAACACCACAGTCATTCTTAAGAAAGTCTGCCGCAGGCCAATCTTCAGGAATGCTCTGGGGTGGAAACCTGACAGTGCTGGCGGGTCTAGTCGGCACGCCGTATTTACCAAGTCAACAACAGACCCAGGGCGGCATTCTGTTTCTGGAGGATGTGAATGAGCATCCTTATCGGATTGAACGCATGTTGATGCAATTGTTCGATGCAGGGATCTTAAGTAATCAAAGCGCTATTCTCTTGGGTGGATTTTCAGCCTATCGTCTTTACGATAACGATCGTGGGTATACCTTGGAAAGTGCCATTGAAGCCATGAGCAAGCGTCTCCCAGGCAATATTCCCGTCTTAACGGGGCTACCGTTTGGGCATCAAGCAGAGAAGTTAACCTTGCCTGTAGGTGCGCAAGCGCATATTCAATATGACGCATCAGGTTTTACTATTCAGTCTCAGTGGTAGAAACTCATCATTAAGAATCTCCCTTTGCGAGTACTAGCATTTCTAACCAGCATATTGATTGCGAGCACTGCAATGGCAACCGAAGAACCCAAATACGTTCTCATAGAAAAATCTGAGTCCTTTGAATTACGCGCCTATGCGCCCCTCATTGTGGCTGAAGTCAAAGTGGATGGCGACTTAGATGCCGCCTCCAATCAAGGATTTCGCTTGATTGCGGCTTATATCTTTGGAAAAAATCAGGTCGCTGAAAAAATAGCCATGACTGCTCCCGTCGGAATTGAGTCAAGTGATCAAGGTAAGAGCGCAAAGATTGCGATGACTGCTCCCGTAGGCATTGAGAGTATCAAGTCTTCGGAGAATGCAGGTAATCAATGGACGGTATCGTTTGTGATGCCCGCAGAGTACACCTTGGCTAGCTTGCCAAAGCCATTAAATCCACAAGTCAAAATAAGAGAAGTGCCTGCTGAGAAAAGGGCAGTAATAACTTTTTCTGGTTTTTATAACGAAGAGAAGGTGCAAGAAAAAACTCAGGCGCTGCGAGACTGGATAAAGCTTAAGAATTTAAAACCAAGTGGCGAGCCGCAGTTTGCGCGTTACAACCCGCCTTGGACATTACCTTTTATGCGTCGCAACGAGATCATGATCCAAGTCTTGGATTAATGGGGCGTAATTAAGCCTCAAAACTTTTCAATAAAAATCCAGCGCCACCATCTTGTCCAAGAGCTTTGACGAGGATGGGCAGACTTTCAGCGAGTTCTTTTTCTAATGTCCAGGGTGGATTGAAGATAAACATGCCACTGGCCTGAAGGCGACGTTCCTTAGGGGCATTTTCAACTCGTAGTTCAGCATGTAGCCATGAGCGTTTATGGGCTGTCGCAATCTTTTTCATGCGATCGGGTAGGGCTGCTGATTCTCTTCTGGAGAGGCATGGGTACCAAATTGCGTAACACCCAGTAGCGAATCGCTGTAGCGCTTCATCCATTGCAGTTTCGAGATAACGATAGTCCTGCTTATCTTCGTAAGAGGGGTCAATTAAAACAAGTCCGCGCCTACTGGGTGGTGGCATCAAGCCCTTTAATCTGGCAAAGCTGTCCTCTGCATAAATATCAATTTGTTTTGCCTGCTTGAGCTCGCCAATATTGTGGCGCAGGATGTCAATTTCTTTGGGGTGCAGCTCAAAGAGTTTGAGGCGATCTTGAGGTCTTAAGAGGCGCGCCAAGATAAATGGGGAGCCAGGGTAAATTGAGATGTTGCCTTCACTATTCTCAGCCCGAATGCACTCAAGATAATGAGCGACCCCAGGACTCAATGAATTTTTTTCAGCAAATTTCTCTAAGCGATAAATGCCTTCGTCAGCTTCTTTGCTAACTGTAGCAAAGCCATCAACCAGGCTGTAGATACCAGCGCCAGCATGGGTATCAACAATAGTGAGGGCGCCTGGTTTTTCTTGAAGGTATTCAACAAGATGAATCATCACAAGATGTTTCAGGATGTCGGCATGACTGCCCGCATGAAAAGCATGGCGATAGCTAAACATCTTTATATGCCTCTAGGTTTTTGCGCTTTAATAAATAAAGTCAGGGTGATGCTGATTAATGCCACGCAGGCATATTGCAGAGATTGATTTAATTCTGAGTCTAGAGTTTGGGTTAACAGAGCATAGATTGTGCCAAGACCACCAAGTGCAAGTAGGCGTGGCCAAATTTGGTTTGGGGTCAATTGCTTTTCAGGGATGTATTGCGCAAGAATGGCGCCAATCATTCCTGACCAGACTCCGATGGCAGCGCCAGCCAAAACATCAGTAAGCCAATGGGCGCCAAGGGCGTTTCGCGAGAGGCCTGCAAAACCGGCAATGATGAAGATCCACCACAAAGATGCTCTCTTGCTTCGATCGCAGGCAAAGTAGATTCCGGAAGCTACTGCAAAAGCGGTAAGTGTGTGACCAGAAGGCATTGCTCGATGAAGGAGTGGCTCGCCAACGATATAGAATTCTTCCAGGGCAAGAACGCTAGCAGGCCTTTGGAATGCAAGAAAAGGTTTAATAATGAGGCTAATGATTCCGCCCAATGAAGATGCAAATAATCCAGCGCTCAATAGTCGAGGTGCTAATAACAGGAGTGGAAAGCAGATCGCGAAGATGCCCCAACCATTACCCAAAAAAGTAAGCCAGGCCCATAAGGTGTCCGGCAGGATCTGGGTATAACGATTGATAAATAAAAACGTAGGGGTCTGCAATTCACCAAAGTAAATGGCGATGGCCAGGCCAAGCGGTACTAGTGGAATGCACCAGACCCAAAATGATGCAATCGCAATACCCGTTTTTTGCTGCTCCACCATGCGAATTAGCGTGCCCGCCCTTGGTCAGCTTCGTTTAATTGATGCACCATCTTCTCTAAAACCTGAGGGACGGTAATAGCTTGCATGCAGACGTTGTCATGGCAAGGTGTTTTACGGTGGTTGGCTGCGCTGACGCAGGGTGAGCATGCCAGATTAGCTGTAATCGAAATAGACTTGCCAACAGAGCCATAGAGGGCTGGAGTTTCTGGCCCAAACAGAACAACGGTTCTTAATGGCGTCACTGCGGAGAAGTGTCCGGGACCAGAATCATTAGTCACCATGACATCCGATAGCGTATAGAGCGGTGGCAGTTCTGCAAAGCTGACTTGACCAGCAAAGTTGAGGGCATTCTTGACATTGGCTACGGCACGTACTTTTTCTACGTATTCAAATTCGGCTGGGGAGCCAGTAATCAAAATCAGATCATTGGGGTAGAGCTGGTTCAATCCCTGAATAAGTTCTGAGAAACGCTGCTGTGCCCAACGTCTTTGGGGTAATAGGTCACTGGCATTTGGGTTAACCAAAATCAGGCGTTGTTTGCCTTGGGCAAACTGAATGCCGGCGTCTGCACTCAGTTTTTCAATACGCTCGCGAACTTTGTTTAATGCTGCGGGATCAATAACTGCTTGCTCTAAACGTACTTCCGAATCTGCAATATGAATTTTACTAAAAGGCACTTCAATCTCTTTGGCAAATGCCGCATGAATGAGGGATAGAAAATTCTTAGTGATGTGAATATGCGGGTTGTAATGAACCTTGCGTGTCAACATAAAGCCACGCCACAATCCTTCACCATGAAAGATATGATAGCCAACGCGACGACGTGCGCCGCACAGGCCAGTTAATAAGGCGGTAAAACGTGAGAACAACTCCAAATCAATCACTGTGTCGATGCGGTGTTTACGCGCTATTAGCAAGAATTTGATGGTGTCTTTAATTAAGCCGCCCAAACTAGAGGAGTCAATCGTAAAAATATTCTCAGGCTTAACCGTGTTTAATAAAGTTAAGCTGGCACGATTACTCTTAAAGATTAGGAAAAATAATTCAGCACCGCGGGCCTGCGCATTGCGCATGGCTGGATCAACCAAGATAGCGCTACCCATTTCAGATAACTCAATAAAGAGTAGTTTTTGAGGGGCATCTGAACCGCGATTGAAGACGTTCTTAATTCCATCAATCAGGGCGACTATCGGGCTGACTACTGCGCAGAGTGGCACGCCGACCCAATGGTCGATGGCGCGCATGGTGTTAACGCTAATACTCATAGTAGGACTCTAAAAGAATTATTTCCGTTTTAATAAAAAGTAAGCACCAGGTAATACTGATAACACGGTAATGGCGCCGTAACTAATTGATGCAAGAACTGTGATCGAGGGATTGACTCCCCACAATGCGAGTACAGAAGATAGGGTGGCCTCACGTAAGCCCCAGCCTGAGATGCTGATAGGTAGCATTAACAGTAAGCTGAGCGCAGGCAATCCAATCATGAGGCCCTCAATTGGAGCATCTACACCATAAGCCTTCAGGCAGAAGAGGAGCGTCAAAATTGTTAGAGAGTGAATGCCAATCGCAAATGCAGCTTGAGCCACATTCATAGGCCAAGAAAAAGCCAACTTGATACCGGGTAGGGCGTTATTCATTTGCAGGCGATCAAGAAGCTTTTGCAAGAGATTGCGAGTGGGGCTCCAAGCCAAAATGACTGCAATCAGTAAGCCTGCAAAAATCATGATGCCGGTGACGGCATAGCCTAGATCTTTACCCCAGGCGGCTAAAGTAGCGCCTCCCAGAATGAGGCCAATTCCACCCAATAGATTATTCCCTGCTAAACCGAGTAGGCGATCCACTAAGACCATCGAAAAGCTCAAGCGAAGTTTAGGTGTGGCATGCCCTAAGTCAACAGCGTGATGGAGCTCTTCATCCAATTCTTTTTCTTCAGTCAACTTGCCACTGCTGTTTAAATGGGTGGCAGTAATAGCGCGATAACTATCACCACCAAGGGTGCTAGGCAATCCTTGGTTAATCAGTCCGCCTGCAAAATACAGTGCAATAAAGTTTTTGAGGCTCCCCTGAAATCCCACTTTGCGCATTAAGAATCCCCAACGCAGTCCGCCACAAATGAAGGCGCTCAGCATGGTTAGGCCAGCAGCTAAAAACCACCAAGGCTGCATCTGAATCTCAGAATCTAAGAGTGCATGCCAATCAATTCCGCTAGTCGCTTTCCAGAGGAGTGCGACAGATAGCAAAATGCGAATAGTGGGCCAAGCCCGTTTCAGGATTGCTTTCCACCCAGATGTGGCTTTTGGGGTGGCTTGGGGTTGTGAACTCATAGGCGTAAGGATAATGCCTTGAGCGCTGAAGGGCTCTGAAAAGCTCTTGAGTATGGGGAATTAACGCGCTGCGCCAGCATCTTGCCAGTTACGGCAGAGGCTGAAGTCAAATTTGGATAAAACCTGCCCAAATCGGATAATTTCTAGGCTGTCCAGAGCTTCACACTGCTCAAAAGCCAAATGACTCCCTACTGGCGGATTAAAAGCCATTCCTGACCAGTTAATCAGCAAAACACTGGCTCCAGTGGGAAGTTGACCAAACCAGAGGTCAAACTGATCCTGCCGTTGGTCTAGCACAAAGACGGGAAGGGGTTGGGCATACCAGGCTGCACGACTTCCTAGCGTCCAGTTTTGTACGGCAATACCGTTCGCTTTGGCGGCCTCTGCCAATTGAGCTGCTTTTTGCCCCGCAATTTTCCAGCCATAGAGATCGGCAATCGGGTTTGATTTAATGCTTGCAGTGCTGATACCGCCAGCCAAAACAAAGCCAAAGCCTAACAAGCAAATCAGCAACTGTCCAATAACCAGCAGACGAATGGCTATGCGATGTTGCATGGCCCATGCCTTGGCTAAGCCAATCCCAGCAAAAGGTGCCAGACAAAACCAGGCTGGAGTAGTCCAGTGGGGCAGACTGCCACCCCCTGAGAGTGCAGCAAAAATCGCGAAGGGGATGATGAAGAAGCTGAGCAAGGCGATGAGCACCCATTTCTGTGCATGCAGACAATTCTTGAGAAATGAAAATGTACCCAAGAGCAATAGCGGCCCAAAGCACGCAATCTGAATGCCAATAAAAGCAGCCACTCTGCGCCATGCCCAAGTACCACCACTACCATGGGCAATTTGGTACTTAAACGAGATCCAATCATTGACCCAGTTCCAGTAGAGCACTGGGCTAATCACAATTAAGGCGATCGCTGCAGCCACCCAGAATCCTGCTTTTGTGATCCACGCTTTTTTAGGAGAAGCTAAAAAAACCAAGAGCAGCGCAAATGCAGTAAATGCGGCGGTGTACTTGCTCAGGCCTGCAAAGCCCAATAGCAATCCAGTAATCACCCAGTCAACCAGAGAAAATTGATCTTTACGAGTCCAGCGCAAAGCCATCAACATGAGACCAAGACTCAGGGGAGTAAGCAAAGTATCGGGTAGGAGACCGATTGCCAAAACATGAGGCAGTGGCGCCGCAATAATGGCTAAAACAGCCATGAAGCCACATAAGTTGGCCGAAGGCAGTGCGGTAGTTAAATAGCCGGCATTACGCCCTTGCATAAGGCGGTGGATTTCAATAGTGACTTGATAGACCAGAAAGGCAGAAAGCGCCCAGAGTAATTCTGGAATCAGGCGGATGATGCCTTCGGATGACGTCAGGGAAACGAGAGGCCATTGAATCCAGCCCACCAAGGGTGGGTGATCAAAATAACTCCAAGCAAGGTGTTTTGCGTATAAAGCGTAATGGGCTTCATCGACTGAAAATTCAACCGAAAACCCGAGAGCAAAATGCACCAGTGCGGCAATGCAGATGCAAATGGCGGCCCAGCTTGAAGGTGATTGATGGCGCATGCAAGGATTTTAGACTTACTCCCCACATTCTTTGGGACAATGAGGGATATGCTCACAAGAAGCCTCTCCCTAACCCTGCTGCTTTTGACTGTCACATCCCTCTTTTTGGTGGGTTGCGCGGGTTTCACTGGAAATTCCATTGAGAATGAGGCAGGACAAGCATTCAATGCTGATCGGTTGCCTGCCCAAGAGGATTTGCCGAAATTCTCCGCTGAGAAACCGCGAGATGGTATGCCAGAGGGTTGGCATTTCTATCGCATTGCGCCCTATAAGAAAAACACGATTTACCGTCTTGAGAAATACCAGGGCCGTACGGTGTTAGCTGCCAATTCCAAAACATCAGCATCCGGTCTTGCAGTCAAGCTTCGCCCTCGCTCAGCACAAAACTTATGGCTTCAGTGGGAATGGAAAGCGGTAGGTTCAATGCCACAAGCGGACAATGCAGACAGTCAGAGTGACGATGCACCGCTGCGTATTTTGGTGGCGTTCGATGGCAATAAATCCAAACTTCCCTTAAAAGAAAAGCTCACCTTTGAGATGGCTAGCTTGATTAGTGGCCAAGAGATGCCGTATGCCACAGTGATGTATATCTGGTCTGGCAAGAATCCAGTCAATACTGTTTTGAATAACGCGCACACTTCTCGCGTAAAAATGATTGTGGTGGATTCTGGTTGGGGCAATTTAGGTGAGTGGCGAACGCATGAGCGCGATCTTGCGGCAGACTATAAGTTAGCCTATGGAGAGACCCCGGGTAATGTCATTGGCATTGCACTGTTGACTGATACCGATAACACTAAATCAGAGGTGCGCGCCCTTTATGGCGATATCGAGTTATTACGCAAGAACCTGAAGTAGGCTAATGATGCGTGGGGCGCCAGCGCTTTAAGAGTAGGGCGTTACTCAATACACAGAAACTAGAGAGCGCCATTGCACTGCCTGCTAGCATGGGCGATAAATAGCCCAGCGCTGCCAGCGGTATGCCAATAGTGTTGAAAGCAAACGCCCAGAATAAATTTTGACGAATCTTGTTCCAAGTTTTCTTGGAAACATCAATTGCATCCGCCACTAAAGTAGGATCACCACGCATCAAGGTAATTCCAGCAGCCTGCATTGCTACATCAGTTCCTGTAGACATTGCCATACCAACATCCGCCATTGCTAAGGCAGGCGCATCGTTGACGCCATCACCAACCATTGCCACGAAATGTTTCTTACCCTCAGACCCTCCTTGGAGTTTCTGAATAATTTCTGCCTTATTGCCCGGCATGATTTGTGCGAAGACTTCATCAATGCCAATAGTGTTCCCTACTCGAGTTGCAGCAGCTAAGTTATCGCCAGAGAGCATCACTGTGCGAATGTGTAGAGCATGTAAGGCATTGACTGCTGCTTGTGTATTGGGCTTGAGTTCATCACCAAAGGCAACGACTGCAATGGGTGATGCTATAGCTTGACCTTCTGCCGTGCCCATCAATACAGAAACAGTCTGGCCCTGCTCAAAACAGGCTTGTGCTTTATCTAAAATGACTTGATATTGTGGATGATGTTCCAGTGACGCTACGCTTTGTAAGCGGATAGTTTGATTTGAGTAAGTACCAGCACTAGGGATGCCTTCAATTCCAACTCCTGGCAATGCTTTATTCGCAGACGTCGGTATGGGGGCAATATTTTTCTCTTTAGAGAAATCGATTAGTGCTTTAGCTAAGGGATGTTCGCTTCCTAGCTGTAAGCCTGCAGCAGTGGCGAGAATTTGATTGTTATCGGCAGATGAATCATTAAAAGGCAGCAGGGCGAGTATGCGCGGTTTGCCAATAGTTAAGGTCCCGGTTTTATCAAAGGCAACGATATCGAGTTTGTGCGCCAGTTCTAATACTTGTGGATCCTTAATCAGAATGCCAAAGCGTGCAGCTACGCCGGTACCCGCCATGATTGCGGCCGGAGTGGCTAAGCCCAGTGCACAAGGGCAGGCGATAACTAGAACGGAGACAGCGCGCAAGATCGCAATGGAGGTCGAGTCAAAGTAAAGCCAATTACCGATGCCGGTAATGAGTGCTAGCAGAATGACAGTGGGCACAAAGATGGCGCTAACTTGGTCAACTAGTTTTTGAATGGGTGCTTTTTGAGTTTGCGCCTCTTCCACTAAGGAGATGATTTGCGAGAGTACGCTCTCAACTCCAACAGCTTCGGCCGCCACTACTAGAACGCCTTCACCATTCAAGGCGCCTCCGATAACTTTGGAGTCCAGCGTCTTTTTAACGGGCTCGCTCTCACCAGTCAGTAGGGATTCATCAACATGGCTAGCACCCAAAATAATGACACCATCCACTGGAATACGTTCACCGGGAAGTATTAATACCCGATCTCCAGGCAGCACTTGGTCTAAAGGTAGGTCGCGGTATTGATCCGTACTCAACCCAATATTGCCTTGGAGTTCTAGGCCGGCATTTAAAACCTTGGCATGCTCGGGCCAGAGTTTCTGTAGGGCGCGAATGGCTTCACTGGTTTGTTGTTTGGCACGCGCCTCCAGCCATTTACCTAATAAGACCATACAGATAATGACTGCCGATCCTTCAAAGTAGAGTTCGTGCGCATGACTCGAGGTAAGCAGTAGATACAAGCTGAGCCCATATGCAGCGCTGGTACCGAGTGCTACCAATAAATCCATATTGCCGGCACCCGCCATGAGGGATTTGTAACCCGCTTTATAAAAACGCCAACCCAAGACAAATTGCACCGGCGTAGCCAATGCCAATTGCCACCATCCTGATAAAGACCAATGAATACCAAATGGCATGAGGAACATCGGTATAAATAGTGGAGCAGATAGTAGAAAACTAAGAATGACGCGACCCAGGCCATCGGCAGCCCAAAATGACTTGGCGATATGTTGATCAAGATGGCCACGCGCGGAACTTTCTTTTGCCTCGTAGCCTGTTTTTTTAACTAGGGCGATGATGTCTGCCAGACTGGATGAACCACGCTGGATGCGGATTCTTGCCTGCTCGGTTGCTAAATTGACGCTAGCTGCTTCAACCCCCGGAATCTTATCTAAAGCCTTCTCTACGCGACTCACACAAGAGGCGCAGGTCATTCCGCCAATTTCTAGGGTGAAAAACTCGGAATTGGTCGGTTCTTGAGGGATCATGTAGAAGATAATCTACCGTAAGGTGAAAAAAGGCCATTAACAATCGTATTTTGACAGTTTATAAGGGGTAGCTATGTTTACGCTTAAGGTTTCTGGGATGACTTGCGGTGGCTGTATCAATGCCGTTACGCGAGCTGTCCAAGCTCAAGATCCACAAGCCAAGGTACAGGCTGACCTGGCAACCCAGGTGGTGAGCCTAGAAACCAGCCTATCCCCAGAGCTGGCGGCGAAGCTAATCACGGATGCAGGATTTCCGGTTTCTCAATAACCCTAATTTCGGCTTTAGCAATTTTTTGCATGTGCGGTTAATCTACCTACTATTCCATTTTTCGCAATAAAACTAAATAAAAGAAATTGAGCATCTGTAAATAGGACTGCTCTTCATAGGAGAAAGTTGTGTCGCTTACTGTAGAGACTGTGCAAGCAGCATTAAAGGGTCTGATTGATCCAAATACCCAAATTGATTTCGTAAGCTCAAAGAATGTTAAAAACTTGCGCGTTGATGGGGGAGACATTAGCCTCGATATCGTCTTAGGTTACCCAGCGAAGAGTCAGTTTGACCTTATTCGTAAATCAGTTATTGGCATTCTTCGTGAGTTGCCTGGCGTTAAAAACGTTAGCGTGAATGTCAGCAGTCAAATTGTTGCGCATACAGTCCAACGCGGCGTGAAATTACTGCCAGGCGTAAAAAATATTATTGCGGTAGCTAGTGGCAAGGGTGGAGTCGGCAAATCAACTACCGCCGTCAACCTGGCTTTGGCCTTAGTCGCTGAAGGCGCACAAGTTGGTATGTTGGACGCAGATATTTATGGCCCAAGCCAGCCGATGATGTTGGGCATTACCGGTAGACCAGAATCTATTGAAGAGAACACGATGGAGCCGATGGAAGGTCATGGCCTTCAGGCAAGCTCAATTGGTTTCTTAATCGATGATGATGCGCCTATGGTGTGGCGCGGCCCAATGGTCACATCCGCATTAGAGCAATTACTTCGCCAAACGCGTTGGCGCGACCTGGATTACTTAATCGTGGATATGCCACCCGGTACCGGCGATATTCAGTTAACGCTTGCACAAAAAGTGCCAGTTACGGGCGCGGTCATTGTCACTACACCTCAAGATATTGCCTTATTGGATGCTCGCAAGGGTTTGAAGATGTTTGAGAAGGTTGGCGTACCGATTGTGGGCATTATCGAAAACATGAGTACTTATGTTTGCCCAAACTGTGGCCATGAAGAGCATGTGTTTGGCGAGGGCGGTGGTCAGAAGATGTGTAATGAGTATGGCGCAGATTTTTTAGGTTCATTGCCTTTGAACTTATCGATACGTGAGCAAGCCGATGCAGGCCGTCCAACAGTGGTGGCTGACCCAGATGGAGCCATCAGCGCAATCTATAAGACGATTGCAAGACAAGTGGCCATTAAGGTTGCAGCGCTTTCAAAAGACATGAGCAGTAAATTTCCTAACATCGTGGTTCAGAACACCTGAGGCCTTATGCGTTTTGCTGTACTCATGCGCAAGCAGTTTATCGATAACCCCTGGATTTCATTTCGGTGGGCGCCTCAGGAAGTGTTGCCAGATTTTGGTCAATTCACAAACTCAGTTAGCGCAGAGAACAAATTTGTTGGGCAGTTTTTAGGCCGCGATGATCAGGGCGAATCTTGGCTATTTACTGGCTACGAGCTCAATTTATTTCCGGATGAGGCCGAAGGCTATTACCTCAACTTATCAGCAACTCAGCCTGCCTGGTTCGTCATGTGGCGCCTAGAGGAGGATATTGATCGCTACATTGATGGGCAGTCAATCGAGCTAGCGAAATCTGAGGCGACATTTGCTGTACCCCATCGCATCAGTGTGAGCTACAACGAGGCAGGGCGCTTATTGGATGGTGGGGAGTCGGTTGATAGCATTCCAATGACTCCAGAGCATGCCTCTTGGTTGCAGGAGTTTGTCAACGAACACTATCGCCCTGAACCTAAAAAGCGCCATCGCCCTGCATCATTCAAAGGCGCTGACCGCTCAGCGGAGGATTGATGGCTGGCGGATTTCTGAATCGTTGGTCGCGTCGCAAGGCGGGTGAACAGCTTGAGCCTGAAGCTACATCAATAGATAAAACGAAGCAGGGCTTAGCAACTAGCACTGAGGCGCCGGAGCCATCTGCTGAGCCAACAGATCTTCCGCCAGCGATGACCTTAGACGATGTTGAGAAGATTGATCGTTTGGCGCCAGACTTTTCAGCGTTTATGAAGCCGGGAGTTGATCCAGCAGTTCAACAAGCCGCCATGAAGAAGATGTTTTCAGATCCGCACTTCAATGTGATGGATGGCTTAGATATTTATATTGATGACTACTCCAAGCCAGACCCCATTCCTTTGGAAATGCTCAAGCGCATGGTGCAGTCTGACATGCTGAATATTTTCCGTAAAGATAGTGTCGAAGAAACCCCGAGCACTCAAATTGCTACTAATGTATTGCCTGAGCAAACGGAGCAGGCTTTACCCCAATCTGCTCAGACTGATTTAACATCCACACAAACGCCTATTCAGGAGGTAGGGGATAAAGACCTCTTACCTGTGGATAAGAAAACCAGTTAAGAAAACTATTCATGAGCCAAAAATTAGTCTGTAATTGCAATGGAACCATGCCTTTGGATGCAAAGGCTTTGGGGCTTACCATGCATACCTCTTTATGTAGGCAGGAGATTGGCTCGGTCATCAAGGCATTTGATGGTAACGACTCCCTCATCATTGCGTGCACTCAAGAGCGTGCTTTATTTGGCGAGTTAGCGGAGCAATCCGAAAAGCCTTTGGTGGCGCCATTACGATTTGTCAATATTCGTGAGGTGGCTGGTTGGACTCAAGAGGCTAAAGCCTCGATGCCCAAGATTGCCGCGCTACTTGCTTTGGCTGAGATGCCCCAAGCCGAGCCTGTCCCAGTTGTCAATTACGAAAGCCAAGGACGATTACTTATTGTTGGCCCTGGAAATCAAGCTTTACCTTGGGCAGAAAAGCTCAGCGATTCTCTGGATGTCTCTGTGCTTTGCACTGAGCCTAGCGCTTTACCAATTGCTAGAAATTTCCCAATCTATACCGGTACTGTAAGCAAGTTAGATGGTTATCTTGGTCACTTCACTGTGGATTGGGATTTGCAAAATCCAATTGATCCCGAGATGTGTACTCGTTGTGGCGCCTGTGTTGAAGTCTGCCCAGAAGGCGCGATTGACGATGCATTCCAGATTGACTTAAATAAATGTAAATCGCATCGTGATTGCATTACGGCATGTGCCGGTATTGGCGCCATTAACTTTGATCGAGTTGAACGCCAGCGCAGCTCTGAGTTCGATCTGATTATGGATCTACGCGCTGATCCGCAGATGCGCATGAGCCAAACTCCGCAAGGCTACTTTGCCCCCGGTAAAGATCCGCTCGAGCAAGCTTTGGTGGCTAATCAGTTGCTCGGATTAGTTGGCGAGTTTGAAAAGCCTAAATACTTTGCTTATACCGAGAAGATATGTGCCCATGGCCGTAATGGCAAAGTTGGTTGTAGCGTTTGTATTGATGTGTGCTCTACCGGCGCTATCTCCTCTTTATTTAAAAATGGTCAAGGCACCGTAGAAGTCAATCCCAATCTTTGCATGGGTTGTGGCGCCTGTTCAACAGTTTGCCCGTCGGGCGCAATGCGTTACAACTACCCCAGCGTATCGCATCAAGGCAAAGAGATTAAAGCTCTGGCCAATGTATTTGCTGCCGAGAGTGTCAAAGCCAAGCAATCCTCTGCGCCCATCTTGTTGTTGCATACGCTGAAGGCGGGAACCCAGCTTCTAAATTCTCTTGGACGTTCAGCCCACTTAAGGCCAAAACAGTTCGAGGGATTGCCATCCTTTGTATTGCCGTATGGAATTGAGCACATTGCCTCTACCGGCTTGGATTTATGGCTGGGCGCTCTCAGTTATGGCTTTAGTGAGGTGACTTTGTTACTGACAGGCGACGAGGATCCCGCATACCGGGCTGCATTAGAAACACAAAGTGCCTTAGGTAATGCAATCTTGGCCGCATACGGATTTGATGCCAGACTGTCGCTGATACAACTCGACTCAGCGGATGATCTGCCGCCTATTTCTACTGCGATGGGTAAGCTTCGCCAACGTGGTGCTCTATCAGCCCTTTGCTCTCCTGCCAACTTTGGCCTGGGTAATCAAAAGCGCGAAACCATTGAAGCGGTATTAGAGCACTTGCAAAAGCAAGCTAAAACGCCTCTGCCAGTAGGCGGAGTTGCTTTGCCCAAGTCCTCTTTTTTGGGCGGACTCAATATTAATCAGGACGCCTGCACGCTCTGCATGTCTTGTGTCGGCAGCTGCCCTGAAGGCGCGCTATTAGACAGCCTAGATGAACCGAAACTTTCCTTTATTGAGAAGCAGTGCGTTCAATGTGGCATCTGCGTCAAAACTTGCCCAGAGCAAGCCTTGGCTTTAGCTCCTCGCTTGCAGACGGTTGAGGAGCGTAAGCAAAAAGTAGAGATTAACGAAACCAAGCCTTTTCATTGCATTAGCTGTGGCAAGGTGTTCGGAACCGCCAAGATGGTGGATTTAATGCTCATTAAGCTGGGTGCGCATGGCGCTTTTGCTGGAGCAGCGCTCGACAGACTCAAAATGTGCAGTGATTGTCGTGTTGTAGATATGGTGAAAACAGAGATATGAGTGAACAGATAAAAGAGGGCGCCTTAACCGAAGTCGGTGATGTGGGCTTGCCAGAAGATTTAGCTAGGGCTGATTTATATGGCTTGATTGCCAGGCTCTTTCATCAAGCACCCGACCAAGAGCTGCTCGATCAAATTGCCGCCTCCATTCCGGATGGTCAGGAAGCCCAAGAGGACGATGCTCCGTTAGCGAAGGTGTGGAACAGCGTAGTAGAGGTTGCCAAAAACAACCCTGCTAAAGCCTGGCATCAGGAGTTTGACCTGAATTTCATCAGTGTTGGTCGACCCAATATCGTTCTCAATGGCTCCTTTTATATGGCGGGCCATTTAAATGAAAAACCGCTGGTAGATATTCGTCGCGCTTTAGAGGCCTTTGGTTTGGAGTCTGCCGAAGAAGTTACTGAAACCGAGGATCACCTTTCGGCGCTTTGTGAAGTCATGCGCTATCTGATAGCGGGTGACGATGTCGAAGTTTCAAACCTTACAAACCAAAGGGTTTTTTTCAACGATCACATTCGACCTTGGTATGACGAATTGTGCGATGCAATAGAAGATATTCCGGAGATGCATCTCTACCATCCGGTAGCCGCCTTAACCAGAGAATTTCTTGCTATCGAAGGGCAGAGTTTTGACATGATTTGATGTTGCATCGCACAAGAGGAAAACCCCTAGAAAAACAAAAATTCTAAATATGCAAAAAATGCAATTACCAATTACACTTGATTCAAATCAAATTGCACTTAAATGGGAGCGCGCGATGAACACTAAATCCACCACTGCGGTAAACGAAGAAAACAAACCTTCTCGCAGAAAGTTTTTTATTGGAGCGGGCGCCACTGTTGGTGCTGTAGCCGTGGTCTCCCAAACCCCGCTTGGTAAAGCAGTGATTCAAGAAATCGGTAGCACCGTCAAAGGTAAAGACGACGGTTACCAGTTGTCTGCACACATTCGCAAGTACTACGAAACCACCATGCTTTAAACCCAGTTGTTGATGTAGCAGTATCCAAATAATTAAATAAAAAAATATTTCTCAGGGACAACATATGAGTCTGACTCGTAAATCCAATACCCCACAAAGCAGCCGTTCCACGCCTGCATCACGTCTCATCGGTAGCCTGTCACGCGGACTTCAGTCTGCTGTGCCAACGATGGATCGTCGAACTTTCTTGAAGCGCTCTGGAGTCGGGGTTGGAGCAGGTATCGCCGCTAGCCAATTAACCTTGGTGCAAAAAGCATCTGCTGAGCCAAGCAAAGCGATGCTGGACGGCAAGGGCAAGATTGAAGTCAAGAGAACAATTTGTACCCACTGTTCCGTAGGCTGCGCAACGGACGCTACTGTTGAGAATGGTGTCTGGGTTCGTCAAGACCCAGTGTTTGACTCCCCAATCAATATGGGCTCTTACTGTGCCAAAGGTGCTGCCTTGCGTGAGCACGGCCACGGTGACTTCCGTTTACGTTATCCAATGAAATTGGTTGACGGCAAGTATCAGAGAATTTCTTGGGACCAGGCCTTAACTGAAATTACTGCCCAGATGAAAGACCTGCGTAGCAAGTACAGCCCAGATTCACTTTTCTTCATTGGCTCTTCAAAGCACAACAACGAACAAGCCTACTTATTGCGTAAGTGGGTTTCTTTCTTCGGAACGAATAACACAGACCATCAAGCGCGTATCTGTCACTCCACAACAGTTGCTGGTGTTGCTAACACCTGGGGCTATGGTGCGATGACCAATAGCTACAACGACATGATGAATGCCAAGGCTGCTTTGTACATTGGCTCTAATGCTGCTGAAGCGCATCCAGTGTCTATGCTCAGCTTGCTGCACGCCAAAGAAAATGGTTGCAAGGTGATTGTGGTTGACCCACGCTATACCCGTACTGCCGCTAAGTCCGATCAATATGTTCGCATTCGTTCCGGTACTGACATTCCTTTCTTGTTCGGCGTTCTGTATCACATCTTCAATAATGGCTGGGAAGATAAGAAATACATCAATGACCGCGTATACGGCATGGATGAAATCCGCAAAGAAGTGATGGAAAAGTGGACTCCAAAGAATGTTGAAGAGGCTTGCGGAGTTCCAGAAGCGCAGATGTACAAAGTCGCTGAAACCATGGCAAAGAATCGTCCAAGCACTTTAGTATGGTGTATGGGTCAAACCCAGCACACCATTGGTAATGCGATGGTTCGTGCATCCTGCATCTTGCAATTGGCTTTAGGCAACATTGGTAAATCTGGCGGTGGCGCTAATATTTTCCGCGGTCACGATAACGTGCAAGGCGCTACTGACGTTGGTCCTAACCCAGATTCATTGCCAGGCTACTATGGTCTTGCAGCGGGCTCATGGAAGCACTTTGCCACTGTGTGGGGCGTTGACTACGAGTGGATTAAAGGCCGCTATGCTCCAGACATGATGGAGAAATCCGGTACTACGGTTTCTCGTTGGGTTGATGCGGTGCTTGAGAAGAACGACATGATTGATCAACAAACCAACGTCAAAGGTTTGTTCTTCTGGGGGCATGCTCCTAACTCACAAACTCGTGGCTTGGATATGAAGCGCGCGATGGATAAATTAGATTTATTGGTGGTAGTTGATCCTTACCCAAGCGCCACAGCAGCCATGGCAGCAATGCCGGCTGCTGAAGGTGATGTGGTGAATAAGAAGCGCAATGTCTACCTCTTGCCAGCAACCACTCAGTTTGAAACAACGGGTTCAGCGACCGCCTCAAACCGCTCATTGCAGTGGCGTGAGAAAGTCATTGATCCATTATTTGAATCTGTTCCTGACCACGCCATCATGCAAGCCCTTGCGGATCGTTTGGGATTTGGTCAAGAATTGTCAGTCAACTATAAAATGCTCAATTCCAAGTTTGCTGGTAAGCAGTGGAGAGAGCCAGAAATCGAATCCATTTTGCGCGAGATTAATCGCTCCGTATGGACAATTGGTTACACCGGTCAAACTCCTGAGCGCTTGAAGGCGCACATGAGAATGGTTGGCGCATTTGATCCGAAGACCTTGAAGTCACGTGGTGGCGTTGATAAGGTCACTGGTTACGATACAGCTGGGGACTACTACGGCTTGCCTTGGCCTTGCTACGGCACGGCTGCTATCAAGCATCCGGGCTCACCAAACCTGTATGACACTAGTAAGAGCGTGATGGAGGGTGGTGGTAATTTCCGCGCTAACTTTGGCGTAGAAAAAGATGGTAAGAATTTGTTGGCTGAAGATGGCTCTTACTCCAAGGGTTCAGCGATCACTACCGGCTACCCAGAGTTTGATCATGTGTTCGTGAAAAAACTCGGTTGGTGGAGTCAGTTGACCGAAGAAGAGCAGAAGGCAGCAGAAGGTAAGAACTGGAAGACTGACTTATCTGGCGGTATTCAGCGCGTTGTAATGAAAAACGGCTGCCATCCATTTGGTAATGCGAAAGCACGTGCGGTAGTTTGGAACTTCCCAGATGCGATTCCAATTCACCGCGAGGCGCTCTACAGTACCAATGCGCCAATGATGCGTAAGTACCCAACTGCGGCCGATAAGAAGAATTTCTGGCGCTTGCCAACTCTCTATAAAACAGTTCAGGATAAGAACTTAAATGAGAAGCTCTACGAAAAGTTCCCAATTATTCTGACCTCAGGTCGTTTGGTTGAGTACGAAGGTGGAGGAGACGAAACTCGTTCCAACCCATGGTTGGCTGAGTTGCAACAAGAGAACTTTGTGGAAATCAATCCTAAGGCTGCGGAAGCTCGCGGTATTAAGAATTGGGATTACGTTTGGGTTAAGTCACCAACGGGTGCCAAGATCAAGGTTCGTGCACTGGTAACTCCGCGCGTCGATCAAGGTACTGCATTCGTGCCATTCCACTTTGCGGGCTGGTGGCAAGGTAATGACTTGCGCAAATATTACCCAGAGGGCGCAGCCCCAGTAGTTCTAGGCGAAGCGGTGAATACTGCAACGACCTATGGCTACGACATGGTAACGATGATGCAAGAAACCAAAACCACCATGTGCCAAATCGAAAAATTTGCCTAAGTTAAAAAATAAAGTCAGGAGAACACCATGGCAAGAATGAAATTTATTTGTGATACAGAGCGATGCATTGAGTGCAACGGCTGTGTCACTGCTTGTAAGAATGAAAACGAAGTTCCTTGGGGAATTACTCGTCGCCGTGTTGTGACGGTAAATGACGGTGTGATTGGCCAAGAGAAATCAGTTTCAGTTGCTTGTATGCACTGTTCGGATGCGCCTTGTATGGCCGTCTGCCCAGTGGATTGCTTCTATCGCACCGACGAAGGTGTGGTATTGCATGACAAGGATATTTGTATCGGTTGTGGCTACTGTTCTTTTGCCTGCCCATTCGGTGCTCCTCAGTTCTTGAGCACAGGTGCTTTTGGTTCCCGCAGCAAAATGGACAAGTGCACATTCTGTAGTGGTGGTCCAGAAGCAAACGGTAGCGTCGCAGAATTTGAAAAGTACGGCCGCAATCGCTTGGCTGAAGGTAAATTGCCTTTATGTGCTGAGATGTGTTCAACCAAAGCATTGATTGGTGGCGATAGTGAAGTGATCTCCTCGATTTACGCTAAACGTGTTTCAGTTCGTGAAGCGAATGGAAGATATCCAAGTAACGATATTTTCGGCTGGTCTACTGCTTATGGTCCATCAGGATCACCGGCACCAACACCAACACCTGCTGACAAAATTCCAGGAGCAAAGTCATGAAAATGAATTTTAAAACGCTCGGTCTCTGTTTGGCTGCAGGTGTCTTGCTTGCAGCCTGCTCTGAACCACCTGAAATTGCTGCCAAAGCAGCTAAGCGTCCTGATGTAGCTCCATACATGGGCGCTGACAATGGTTTTATGACCAAGGGATGGACTCCGGGTGATCAAGTGAGTTGGACGGAAGCGATTAATAAACGCAATCAGAATCAGTCTGAGTATTCACGCGTTAAGTGATCAGTTAAACAACAATAAATAAAACGAAAACGTTTAAGGATATTTGTATGAATCGATCATTTTTAAGTGTTAGTCGCTCCTGGGTCTTGGCTCTGGGCGTATCACTCAGTTTATTAAGTGGAGTTAGCTTGGCGGATCGTGCGCCAATGCAACCTTTGCCATCACCAAGCGGAATTGATATTCCTAAGAATCTCAATAGCATCCCTAATGGCACTCAAGCGCAATCGCAACCAGCGAACACAGCGCCAAAAGAAGGTGCGATTTGGGATGCGGCTAATAGCGATCCTTACAACTACGTCAGTATTCCTGACAAAGAGTCGAGTGTCTTGATTCAGCGCTCTGGCCAGCAATGGCGCGTCATTCGTAATGGTGTGATTACTGTATATGGCGGCTGGCTCTTAGCCCTTGCATTCTTTGCTGTGATTGCGATGTACACCCTGAAAGGTTCAATCAAGCTGTCAGAACCTTTATCCGGGACCAAGATCAAGCGCTTCAATGGCTTTGATCGCCTAACGCATTGGACTATGGCATTTAGCTTTATTGCCCTCGCGTTTACTGGCTTATTGATTTTGTACGGCAAGTACTTTGCTCTGCCTTTGATGGGTGGCGCAGCCTACGGATCATTCTTGATGCTTTGCAAGAATATTCATAACTTCACTGGCCCGCTATTTACATTAAGCATCGTGATTTTCTTCCTCCTCTTTGTTCGTAAGAATATTTTTGGAGAAGGCGATATGGCTTGGTTAATGTCTTTCGGTGGCATTTTTACTGGTAAGCACGTCCCAGCAGGATTCTTTAACTTTGGTGAGAAGTTCTGGTTCTGGTTTGGTATGGTGTTCCTCGGCTTGATCATTTCTGCTTCAGGATTTGTGCTCGATATGATCGTTCCTTTTATGGACATTCAATATCTACGCGGCACCATGCAATTAGCCAACATCATTCATAGCTCTGCAGCTATCTTGATGACAGCGATGGCAATGGGTCATATCTACATTGGTACGATTGGTATGCAAGGCTCAATCGATGGCATGAAGACTGGCTACGTTGATGCGACCTGGGCTAAAGAGCACCATGAAATTTGGTACAACAAGATCAATAAATAAGGACAAAGCCATGAAAAAGATCATTGCTTTCACGCTCGGCTCATTTGCAACTGCTGCAGCTTTTGCTGCATTGCCACCACTGACGCCAGAAGCACAAGCGGCTGCAGATCTTGCAAAGGCCAAGACTGCCTATGCCGGAAGAGTTGGCGCTTATCAACTTTGTCAGTCGATGAATAAAGTGGCTGATCAGTTCAGAGTGTCTGGCACTCCAGCACCTGCAGCTTGCGTTGCTCCGCCACCATTTGTTGCTCCTGTGGCTGCAGCAGCAGTTCCTGCACCTGCGGCAGCACCAGCAGCTAAGTAGTTAGTCTGCCACTAGCTCTTGATGTAAGTAGCGTTTAGCTGCTTGTGTCTGAGGGTTGGAAAAGAAAGGACCTACGGGTCCTTTTTCTTTAATCTCGCCCTGATCAATAAACACGATGTAATCCGCCAGCCTTTGTACTTGCGCTAGCTGGTGGGAGGTGAAGATGACATCCGAACCCTGAAGCTTAAATTGGCGAATAATCTCCTCAACTTGCTCAGTAGTATTGGGGTCTAAATTCGCAGTTGGCTCATCGAGTAAAACCAAGTTGGGTTTTTGCAAAATGGCCCGGCCCAAGCAAAGCTTTTGTCTTTCACCGGCTGAGAGTTTGTGTGCGGGGCTATTGGCAAGATGACTTAAACCGATTTGCTCCATGACCGCATCAATTTCGCTTGCACAAATCGAGGAATCTGCATCTCTCACCATGGAGATGTTGATCCTTGTTGATGCTTTAATCATCGGCGTGTGGTGCAGCACCAATGCTGATTTGATGAGGCCGGTGGAGTAGGTGATGCTACCGGAGTCGGGCTTGATCAAACCATCAATCAATTTTAAAAGGGTCGTTTTGCCGGCTCCATTTGGGCCAATGCAGACGCAAATTCGATCAGCAGGAATGATTGCATGGGGAATATTTAAGATGATGCGCCCATCACTTTTGACGATGACATCCTTGAGTTCAATAAATTGCTTGAATTGTTCAGATGAGTTAACCATAGCGGCGCTCTGCAATCTGGCGAACGGCAAAAGTAAATAAATTGGCTAGCAAGACAACGCCTAAAAGGATGATGCCTAGGGCAAGAGCTAAGGGAAGGTCACCTTTGCTGGTTTCTAGGGCAATGGCAGTGGTCATGGTTCGTGTGGAATGGTCAATATTGCCGCCGACGATCATTACCGCGCCTACCTCAGATATGGCTCTAGCTAGTCCAGCCAAAATGGCAATCGTGAGGGAAAAGCGGCAGTCCCAAATCAGCCATTTCAGGGCGGAGAGTCTAGGCAGGCGAAGCGCCATAAATGAATCCCGATGAATTCTCCAGGAATCCTCAAGAATCTGACGGCTTAACGCGGCGATTAAAGGGGTTGTGAGCAAGGTTTGGGCCAGAATCATACCCTTGGGTGTAAAGAGCCATCCCCATACCCCTAATGGCCCTGTCCGCGATAGTAGTAGATAAACTACAACCCCAACAATCACCGTCGGGACGCCCATGAGGGTGTTAAGGGTGACCGTAATCGTCTTTTTGCCATTAAATTCTTCGGTCGCCAGTAGCGCCCCAAGGGGGAGGCCGATGAGGGTGCCAAAGAGTAGTGCTGTCAGACTCACCTGAAGTGATACTAGGACGATGCCTACTACCCCTGCATCTAAATGCAAGAGCAGTCTGAAGGCATCCTGAAAGGTTGTAAACATGGGCTCGATTCTAGCAAGGGGATGGCAAAATGGTGCAAATGCAAGCAATTACTCTAATTTCGATCCATGGCTGAAGTCGTTTGCCTCTGTAATGAGGTTCTCGATGTCGATCTTCGTGAATACCTCGATAGTCATCCCATCAACTCCATTGATGAGTTGCGCGAACAGGCGTCCATTTGCAATAAATGCATGCAATGCCAAGATTTGGTTGAGGGTGAGATCTATCTCGCTCGTATGCGCCGACAACGTGCTGCAGGACAGTTTTAATGACACAAGGTAAGGTGGGTCGCTTTAGTGTGATGACTATCAATGTGCATAAGGGTGTTTCACCCCTGCATAGGCACTCAACCATTTATGAGCTACGTCAGAAAATGCGTAGCCATCATCCAGACTTACTATTCTTGCAAGAGCTTCAACAAGAGCATCGGGGAAGAATTAGGCGATTCGGTCAATGGCCATTAACAGAGCTCACCCATTTTTTATCTGAAGATTTTTGGCATGATTGGCATTACGGAAAAAATGTTGAATATCCAAATGGGCATCATGGCAATGCCATTCTTTCTAAAAGGCCAATGCACAAGGGCGAGAATTACGATATTTCTGCCTATCGGTTTGAAAAACGTGGCTTACTCCATACCATTACTCAGCTAGAGGGCGTAGCAACACCAATTCATTGCTTTTGTGTCCACCTGGCTTTATTTGAAAGAGGGCGTGAGCGTCAATTAGATGAGATTATTCGTTATATTGATTCATTGGCAGAGGGTGGTCCAACGATTGTTGCTGGCGACTTTAATGATTGGCGCAATCGCGTGAGTGCGCCGATGCGAGCTGCCGGTTTTAATGAAGTCTTTGAGGTGCTTACTGGTGCTCCTGCAAAAACTTTTCCTAGTGTGAAGCCGATGCTGCCGATGGATCGAATTTATGTGCGGGGCTTAAAAATTCATTCTGCAGAAATTCTGCATGAATGGCTGAAATTATCTGATCACTTAGGCATTACTGCGGAGCTGGAAATCATATGAGCTTATTAAATTACCTATTAGGGTCTATCTTTGGTTTCTCATTAATTTGGGTCCCCATAGCGCATGCCATCATTGTGATTCTTTTTGGGTTTAGATTAATTTCTGTACGAAGACCGGTAGGCGTTGTTCTTGCATGGTTTTTGATTGTGGTTCTCTTCCCTTTGGTCGGAATTAGTTTGTATATTTTGATTGGTGAGCGTCCTGTTGGTCGCAAGCTGACTCGTAAAATCATTCGCATGGATAAAGAGTATGCGCAGATTTCCGAAGATATGCGTAAGCGCTTCTTGGCAGATCGGCAGCAACTTCCTTTAGAGGGCAGGGCTCTAAGTTTATTGGCAGAATCGAAAAATGGTTCACCGGTAATTGCTGGCAATAAGATTGAGTTGTTTACGAGTTCCCTTAAGATCTTGCAGTTTTTTATCGATGAGATCAATCAAGCGAAGAAGACGCTGCACTTGGAGTTTTATATCTGGGCCTTGGGTGGCGATGCTGACCGAGTTGGTGAGGCCTTAATTGCGGCAGCTAAACGTGGCGTAGTTTGTAAGGTGTTATTGGATTCTTTGGGTAGCAAAGACTGGTTTAAGTCCAGTTGGCCCAATCGTTTTAGAAGTGCCGGAATCCAAGTTACTGAGGCTCTGCCGATCCAAATTGGCCGCTTTCAATTTCGCCGTGCTGACCTCAGGCTCCACCGTAAGATCTTTGTGATTGATAACACGATTGTTTGGACGGGCAGCATGAATATGGTTGACCCCCGCACATTCAAACAAGACTCAGGAGTGGGTGAATGGGTAGACGCCATGGTCAGAATTGAAGGCCCTGTTGCATCCCAGTTTGAATTGACATTCTCCTTTGACTGGAGTGTAGATAATCCCAAGATTACGCATTTCAATGATGTGCCGCCTGCCCCAACCCCAGTTGATGGCAAAGCGTTGGCTCAAGAGTTTTCCTCTGGCCCAGTCTATCGTGATGATATTTTGTATCAAGTGCTGCTCTCCGCAATCATGGATGCGCGTGAAGAGCTGACCATCACCACGCCTTACTTTGGCCCTGATGATGGCTTGATTCAGGCGCTGATGGCAGCAGCTGGCCGTGGCGTGAAGGTGACCCTCATTGTTCCCAAGCTAAATGATTCCACGCTGGTCGCTTGGAGTAGTCGCAGTTTTTATACCGACCTCATGAGTGCCGGCGTGAATATCGCTGAATTTCATGGTGGTCTTTTGCATACGAAGAGCTTGTTAATAGATAAGCGAGTAGCCATTTTTGGTTCAGTCAATTTTGATCAACGCAGTTTGCGCCTCAATTTTGAAATTAGCTTGATCGTATACAACGATGAGTTCTGTGCCAAGCTCGAGGCATTGATTGAGTCTTACTTGGCTCAATCAGATATGGTTGATCCGGTGGGTTGGGCTAAGCGGCCGCACTGGCGTGTGTTACTCGAGAACGCTGCGCACTTAGCGTCACCTTTGCTTTAAATAGCCCCTTGAGTGCGCATGACTTCAATCTCGCTAGCGGGGATACCTAGCTCAGATAGGATTTCATTGGTGTGCTGGCCTACTGCTGGTATGTCATCCATGCGATAGTCGTAGCTATCATTCATGCCGGGTGGAAGCATTGCTGGAATCGGACCAACTGGTGACCCCACTTGAACCCAGCGATCTCTTGCTTTGAGTTGATCGTGATTCCATAATCCATTCATATCATTTAGTCGTGCATTGGCAATCTGGGCTTTATCTAACTTTGCAATCACTTGCTCGGTAGTCAGTTTGCTAAAACAGGCATCGATGATGGCAAGCAACTCATCCCGTTTTTCATTGCGCTTAAAATTCTTATCAAAGCGTTCATCTTTAGCAAGCGCTAGATTCTCAAGGACTACTTCGCAAAACAAAACCCACTCACGGTCATTTTGTAGACCCAGCATGATGGTGCCGCCATCACCAGCTTTAAATGGCCCATATGGATAAATCGTGGCATGAGATGCGCCATTGCGAGGGGGAGGGGTAGCACCTTCGTAGGCATAGTAGAGTGGGTAGCTCATCCACTCACCTAGGGACTCGAGCATGGAAACATCGATAGTCGATCCTTTTCCAGTCTTAGCTCTTTGTAAAAGCGCTGCCAGAACATTGGTATAGGCATACATACCTGCAGCAATGTCAGCAATGGAATTACCTGCTTTGCTAGGGTTTTCTGGTGTGCCTGTAACGGATAGGAAGCCAGCTTCACTCTGAATGAGTAAGTCATAGGCTTTTTTATCTCGATATGGCCCATTGTTGCCGTAACCTGAGATATCGCACAAGATAAGCCCTGGATTATCTTTCTGCAATAGTTCTGCTGTTAGTCCCATGCGCGCTGCTGCACCAGGAGCTAAATTCTGCACCAGCACATCGGCTGTTTTCAATAGCGCCTTCAGTGCTGTCAGTGCAGACTCTTGCTTGAGATCTAAGGTCAAACTTTCTTTTGAGCGATTCACCCAGGTGAAATGAGATGACATGCCATTGACGCGCTCATCGTAAGCACGCGCAAAGTCTCCGGCGCCAGGCCGTTCCACCTTAATAACTCTTGCACCCAGATCAGCCAATTGGCGCGTGCAAAAAGGAGCGGCAATAGCGTGCTCCAGAGAAACCACGATGATGCCATCTAAAGGGCGAATGCTCATGTAATTACTTATCCAAAAAACTTGCTAAATGAAATGACCGAAAGAATTAGAAGGAGCGGGGGAGGCCTAGAACATGCTCAGCCATATAGGAATAAATTAAGTTGGTCGAAATGGGCGCCACTTGGTAGAGGCGGGTTTCACGGAACTTGCGCTCGACATCATATTCATTGGCAAAGCCAAAGCCACCATGGGTTTGTAGGCAAACGTTTGCCGCTTCCCAAGAGGCTTTAGCAGCCAAATATTTGGCCATATTGGATTCCGCACCGCAGGCTTGCTTGGTATCAAAGAGCTCGCATGCTTTGAAGCGCATGAGATTGGCTGCTTCTGTCTCGATATAAGAATCTGCAATCGGAAACTGAATGCCTTGGTTTTTACCGATAGGGCGATCAAACACTACCCGTTCATTTGCATAGCGACGTGCTTTATCCACAAACCAGTAAGCGTCACCGATACATTCTGCAGCGATGAGAGTGCGCTCTGCATTGAGACCATCCAATATGTACTTAAAGCCTTGCCCCTCTTCACCAATTAAATTTTCAGCAGGAATCTCTAAGTTATCAAAGAAGACTTCATTGGTTTCATGATTAACCATATTGGCAATTGGTTGGATCGCCATGCCCTTACCAATCGCATCTTTTAGATTGACGATGAAAATAGACATACCTTCTGATTTTTTCTTCACCTCTGCCAGCGGAGTAGTGCGCGCCAAGAGGATCATCAAATCAGAATGCTGAATGCGCGAGATCCATACCTTTTGACCATTGACGACATACTTGTCACCCTTTTTGACGGCGGTGGTTTTCAGTTTGGTGGTATCAGTGCCGGTGGTTGGCTCAGTCACCGCCATAGTCTGCAGGCGCAATTCGCCGGTCGCGATTTTTGGAAGATAAAGTTGCTTTTGAGCATCAGAGCCATGGCGTAGCAAAGTACCCATGTTGTACATCTGACCATGACAAGATCCTGCATTACCACCAGAGAAATTAATTTCTTCCATGATGACAGAAGCCTCAGCAAGGCCTAAGCCTGAGCCACCAAATTCCTCGGGGATCAGGGCGGCTAACCAGCCTGCTTGTGCCATCGCATCGACAAATGCCTCGGGGTAGGCTCGTTCATGATCTACCTTTTGCCAATAAGCGGAGTCAAAACTGCCGCAGAGGTCGCGCAAGGCTTCGCGCATATCTTGATATTGGTCTGGCTTGGGGATGGGGTGATTCATGTGTGTATGAGTGGGTATATAGAGTTAATAAATATCGGAATGCCTACAGTTTAAGCAAGATTTCAGAATTGCGGGCGACCAGTAATGGGCGGTCACTCTAGCCTTCATTGTTGAGCTTTAGATGTGATGGGGCATACTAGGAGAATGATTAAGTCCTCAACTGGCAACCCATACGGAACCTGTGCTTAATGGAGCAAATGCTGACGCAATTCTTTGATTTCTTTGGGATGCCGTCGATTGGTTTGCCAGCTGTATTCATTAGCGCTTTTGTCTCTGCAACTTTGTTGCCTTTGGGTTCGGAACCCATGCTTTTTGGCTATATCACCCTAAATCCAAATCTGTATTGGATTGCCATTATTGTTGCCACCATTGGTAATACCCTTGGAGGCATGTTTGATTGGTGGCTTGGACTCCTTAGTCGCAACAGTTTCGAATCTTTAAAGGGGCCGACCAATGGCAGAATGCAACGCTGGCTTGAGGGGCGAGGACCAAAGATGCTCCTGCTGTCCTGGCTCCCTGGTTTTGGCGACCCCCTTTGTTTGGCGGCAGGGTGGCTTAGGCTCCCTTGGGCGCCTTGCCTGATTTATATGTTTATTGGCAAACTACTACGCTATCTCACCATGACCTGGCTTCTAACCCTTGTACCATCAAGCGTTTGGCACCAATTGGGGCATTGGCTTCACATAATCTAAATTCTTCCGTTGTATCCTATATTTTTTGAAAATATCTCTAGAGGGTAATCATGTCTCAATTAAAAGGTAAAACAGCTCTGGTCACTGGTTCGACTAGTGGCATTGGTTTAGCAATTGCTATTGGATTGGCAAAGCAGGGTGTCAACATCATGGTGAACGGTTTTGGCGAGAAAGATGCCGCCATTGCTGCAATCAAGGCCTGCGGAGTTGAGGTTGATTATCACGGTGCTGATATGAGTAAACCCGCTGAGATTGAAGATCTAATTAAGCAAACTGAAAAACGCTTTGGCTCACTCGATATATTAGTTAACAACGCCGGCATTCAGTACACGGCTAACGTTGAAGACTTTCCAGCGGATAAGTGGGAATCCATTATTGCCATCAACTTAAGTTCTGCTTTCTATACCTCTCATCATGCATTACCAGGTATGAAACAACGCAACTGGGGTCGCATTATTAATATCGCCTCAGTCCATGGCTTAGTTGGCTCCACTCAAAAGTCTGCTTATGTTGCTGCAAAACATGGCATTGTTGGTTTAACCAAAGTGACTGCTCTAGAGAATGCAAAAACGGGAATCACCTGTAATGCGATTTGCCCAGGTTGGGTTTTAACCCCGTTAGTCCAAAAGCAAGTGGATGCACGCGCAGAGCGTGATGGGGTTTCAAATGAGGTCGCCAAGAATGCCTTGGTTTCTGAAAAGCAACCTTCAGGTGAGTTTGTGGCACCCGAGCAATTGGCTGCACTAGCTGTTTTCTTATGTGGTCCTGATGCATCTGAAGTGCGCGGAGTGGCCTGGAACATGGACGGCGGCTGGACAGCTCAGTAAGCTCAAGGGGGGGATTCGGTCGAATCCCCCATTTTTTCGTGCTCAAACAAAAATGCCAGAATCGTCTATAGTTAGGGCGAATATGGCTGCTAAAGCTACCTATTAATACGCCTTACAAGGAAAAAATGATGGAACATACATTACCTCAGTTGCCTTACGCATTAGATGCGCTTTCACCATTCATCTCAAAAGAAACTCTTGAGTTTCACTATGGCAAACATCATCAAACTTATGTCACTAATTTAAATAATTTGATTAAAGGCACTGAGTTTGAAAATGCTTCCCTAGAAGACATTATTAAAAAGTCCGCTGGCGGTGTTTTTAATAATGCAGCCCAAGTATGGAATCACACTTTTTACTGGAACAGCATGAAGCCAAATGGCGGTGGCGCTCCAACTGGCCCTCTAGCGGATGCTATTAATGCAAAGTGGGGTTCTTTTGATAAATTCAAAGAAGAGTTTGCAAAGTGTGCAGTAGGCACCTTTGGATCTGGTTGGGCTTGGTTGGTTAAGAAGGCTGACGGCTCTCTCGATTTAGCCTCCACAAGTAATGCAGCTACACCGTTGACTACTGATGCAAAGCCTTTGATGACCTGTGATGTTTGGGAGCATGCCTACTACATCGATACCCGCAATGCTCGCCCAAAGTACTTGGAAAATTTCTGGAATGTAGTGAACTGGGATTTTGCTAGCAAGAATTTTGCTTAATCCCTTAACAGACCTATATTCCGAATAAGAAAGTGTTTATGTCATCCATCTTTACCTCATTGGGACGCACCGTTTTAGCTGGCTTTGTCCTCCTCATTTTAATTGTCTTGGCTTTAGGTGCAAACCTCAGTTCCATTGAATTGCCGTTCTTGTTCCGCTGGATTCACGTGATGGTTGGCGTGATGTGGATTGGATTACTTTGGTACTTCAATTTTGTGCAGATTCCTTCTATGCCAAAGATTCCGGATGAGCAAAAGCCGGCAATTGGAAAAGTCATTGCTCCGACAGCCTTGTTTTGGTTCCGTTGGGCAGCCTTATTTACTGTTATTAGCGGTTTAATCTTGGCTGTCTTGAATGGCTATGCACATCAAGCGTTTACTTTGCAAGCTCCGTACCGCGCAATCGGTTTGGGCATGTGGATTGCTTTGGTAATGGCTTTCAACGTTTGGTTCATTATTTGGCCAAATCAAAAACGTGCTCTAGGTATCGTTGCAGTTGAGCTAGATGTCAAAGCCAAGTCTGCACGTATTGCGATGCTGACTTCACGCTTTAACACGATGCTTTCTATTCCAATGTTGTTTTTGATGGTTGCACAGTCACACAACACAACTTGGTTTGTCATCGTTTCATAATCAAGCTACTGTTGATCATTAAAAAGGCCCGCAAATGCGGGCCTTTTCTTATGCAACAAAATGCTAGATGGGCAGCAATAGATTAGCTTTATTGCAGGATTGGCGGAAGCTCTTTTGTGAGGGCCCCGCGTTGAGCTGTTGCAGATCCAAGTAAAGCAAAGCCTAGCAACTTCCCATCGTTTGATTCAAAGCGCGCCTCCAGTCCATCATCCATTGCCTTGATTTTCCAATCACCTACTGCACCTTTAGCTGGTGGCGAGACAATAGTTGGGAGTGCGGGAGTCTTCACCATGACCGGCATAGCAGGGTAGGTGAGGGCAACTTCTTGACCTAGTAGATTGGGCGCTAACGCCCGGGCCGCCTGCATGATTGGCATGACGTAAGGCAGTACCAAGCCATCAACCTCGGCGCAATCGCCGATAGCAAATACATTTTTAGCGCTAGTCTCTAATTGGCGATTGACTGTAATGCCAGCGCCAGTTGCAATTCCAGCAGCTTTAGCTAAATCCAATCGAGGCTTCAGGCCTACAGCCGATAGAAATACATCGCTAGTAATCACCGATCCGTTTGCGAGTGTGATCGAGAGGGAGTCGCCATTGCGATCAATTGATTGTACGGTGGTAGCAAAGTGCCAGCGCACTCCAGCTTCGCATAATTTTGACTGCAGTGCTTGTGCTGCAGCCTCGGGAAGTAGTCGACCCAAAGCTTGCGGAGCCAGGTCAATTACATCAACCTCGTAAGAGCCCAAAACTAAATCATTGGCAAACTCGCATCCAATCAGGCCTGCACCTAAAATCGCAACCCGCTTTTTACCTTCAATTGTCTTGCGAAAGTGGGCATACTCTTCAAGATCATTAACGGTGATTACTTCATTAGCTGCATTGCCTTGTAAGGGTAGGCGTATTTGATCGGCACCTAAACCGAGCACCAGCTTTCCATAAGAAATTGTTCCTTTGGAGGTTCCAATGGTCTGGGAAGTCGTATCAATGGCAGTTACATCCACATCGCCCAGAATGGTAATTTCTAGTTGAGCTGCCATGCCTTCAACATTGCTTGAGATCAATTGCTCGGCAGACTTATTACTCGCTAGTGCCGTAGAGAGCATGGGCTTTGAATAGAAGTAGCCTGGCTCACGGGTTACTAAAGTAATCGGAATAGCCTTATCTAACTTTCGAAGCTCACGAATGACGGTAAACCCCGCTAAGCCGCTACCAATAATGACAATGCCCGATTGAGCGGATTGATTCTGATGATCCAAAGCTGAGCTCCCTAATAATGCAGTTAAATGTTTTTAGCGTCGAAGTGGCGTTTAGCTAAATTAAGCTACTTGAACCATTTCAAAATCCGATTTTGCGACGCCACAGTCTGGACATTCCCAATCTTCTGGGATATCAGCCCATGCAGTGCCTGCAGGAATGCCATCTTCCGGCAAGCCTTTAGCCTCTTCATAGATAAAACCGCATACGATACATTGCCAAGATTTCATGATATTTCCTTAAAGATAATTCGATTAGTTTAAATTTAATTTCGTTTTATTTCTGAACCTGCTTAGACTGCAGCAAATTCTTTGGCTTTTTCCAGGGCCTTCTTATAGTGATTGGCATGACGCTCTTCCACATTGGCGAGGGCTGCAAAGCGTTTTGCTGCTTTTGTCAACATTGCCTGGAATTGCTCGGCATGTTCTTTTGATTCTGCAATTTGTTCGTCAATCTCTGCTACTGCTGCTGCGTTGCCCTCATCTACCGCTGTTTTACGAAAGGTTGGGTACATTTCGGTGTACTCATAGGTTTCACCTTCAATCGCAATCTCCAAGGCGCGAGATGGGGTAATAGTATTGGCGGGGTAGAGCAAGTCGAGGTGACCAAAGGCATGCATGACTTCTTGATCTGCAGTTGCTTCAAAGATTTCAGCGGTTTCGATGTCTCCAGCTGCGCGAGCCAATTTCGCAAAATAACGATATTTAATATGTGCCATGGATTCACCTGCAAAGGCAGATTCTAAATTTTGGATGGTTTTGATTTCTGGGCGAGCCATTTTCATTCCTTTTGGGGTTGATTAGTAAGCGGTGTTTAAGCACCATGGAATGAATTCTGAGCCTAAAAAGGTAATCAGTCCAATAAATAATAATGATATTATTTATCCAATAAATTGATTATAGGGACATTTGTTAATTATGGCTGCTCTACCTTCATTGCGTCAGCTTCGTTATTTTGTGGCCATTGCCCAGGAGCTTAACTTCACCCGTGCTGCAGAGGTCTGCTTCGTTGGCCAATCCACTCTGAGTGCAGGTCTAAAAGAGCTTGAGGACGGTTTAGGGGTTCGCTTGGTGGAGCGGGATCGGCAAAATGTGGCGATCACTCCGATTGGTCTGGAGATTTTGGAGAGGGCAAAGACAATTTTGGCGTCGTCTCAGGATTTAGTTGACTATGCTGATGCCGCTGGCAAACCAATGGCTGGAACAATTCGGCTTGGTGTGATTCCCACTATTGCACCGTTCTTATTGCCTAATGTGTTGCCAGATATTCGTACGCGTTTTCCTAATTTGAAAATTGCCTTACGCGAGGATTTAACGGCCAATCTGTTAACTCGATTAGCTGAGCATCAATTGGATTTTATTTTGATTGCCTTGCCGTACGAGACTTCAGGCCTGCTCGTTCAAGAGTTGTTTGATGACGAGTTTTGGTTGGTTGCTAGAGAGGATGATCCCGCTCTCAAGGGAAAAGAAATTCATCTCCCGGCAAAAATGGCGGAGCGCTTATTGCTATTGGAAGAGGGGCACTGCCTTCGAGAGCACACTCTGCAGGCCTGCAAGCGCTCCGATATTCGCAAGGCGGACGGCATGGAGGCAACCAGTCTGTTGACTCTTCTGCAGATGGTGGAGTCCGGCATGGGGATTGCATTGCTACCTGAGATGGCAGTGAGAGGGGGATTATTAAATGGCACGAGCTTGGTGGCGCGACCCTTGGCGCCTCCTGCGCCTAAGCGAGTGATTGCTTTAGTGGCTCGATCTTCAACTGCTCACTTAGAAGAGTTTGGGGCGTTTTCAGATTGCATCCAAGAGCGCTTTAAGAGAAATTCGAAAACTAGCCGTGGAGCAGTCAAGAGCCTGCGTAAGGACTAAGTTAGACTCAAAGTCAGACTCAGCAAGAACTGATCTTTCTTGCTACAGTCGACGATTAAATCATTTATTAGTAAAAAAGAAAGAGTCTCATGTCCGGAAAAGAAATGATGTTTACGCCCGTTAAGCTTGGCGCGATTGAGTTAAAGAATCGCCTAGTCATGGCGCCTCTCACAAGAATGCGCGCCATTGAGGGTGACGTGCCAAATCCTTTGGCAAAAACATACTATGAGCAAAGGGCGAGTGCCGGCCTCATTATTAGCGAGGCAACACAAATCTCCCCAATCGGAAAAGGCTATCCAGCAACACCTGGAATTTATTCTGTAGAGCAAACGGCCGCATGGAAAGAGATTGTGAATGCTGTGCATGCAAAAGGTGGCAAGATGGTTGCCCAGCTGTGGCATGTAGGTCGTATTTCTCATTCATCTTTGCATCCAGAGCAGGGCGCTCCAGAGGCTCCATCGGAGATTGCGCCTGCCGGCCAAACTTATGGCGCAGATTGGAAGTTGCATGACTACGAAACTCCAAAGGCGATGACTGCTGAAGATATTGCATGTCTCTTGAAGGATTTTGAGTTGGCTGCTGCAAATGCAAAAGCCGCTGGTTTTGATGGTGTAGAAATTCACTCGGCTAATGGCTACTTATTGGATCAATTTTTACAAGATAAAACTAATCAACGTACCGACGGGTATGGGGGCTCCATTGAAAATCGGATGCGCTTATTGGGTGAGGTAATTGAATCTATTACCAAGATATTCCCAAGTGACCGTATCGGCGTGCGCTTATCTCCCTATGGCAGCTTTAACGATATGGGTGATAGCGATCCAGTTGCCTTATTTAATGCAGTGATTCAGAAGCTCAATGGCTATCAGTTATCTTATGTTCATATGATCGAGCCACGTTCTACTGCTGCTGGCGGCAATGATCAGATTGATGCGGGGGCGCCAATCACCTCTGAGATTTTCCGGGCTGCTTACCAAGGTAAATTTATTAGTGCTGGTGGCTATGATCAGGCCATGGGTGAAGCAGTTTTAGAAGCGGGCTTAGCGGATGCAGTAGCTTATGGACGTTTGTATATTGCTAATCCGGATTTGGCTGAACGCTTCAAGCAGGGTGCAGCACTGAATGCTTATGACCGCGCAAGTTTTTATGGTGGGGCAGAGGCAGGATATACAGACTATCCAACACTCTAAAAGAGTTTTGTAACAGTGCTATCTAGCAAAGGCTATTAATGTATAGGCCTCGATCGAAAGACGGGGCCTTATTTTTTGTCCTCAGGGTCCTTTAAAAGATCGTAGTGGTTCGCTACCAGCAGCATTGCAATCGATGCGCAACCCATGGCAAAGAATTGCCATTGATGCAGCATGGCAGTTCCAATAACCGTCATCAAGATGGTCCAGCCGATTGCCATCTTGGCTTTTTTGGTGAGTGCTTTCATGGGGGTAGATTCTGCTTGAGGTCTTATTTAATGGTTAGTCGAGCTTTTGCGCTGAGCTCATTAAGGGCTCCGCGCTTATCTAACTGAGAGAGTCTGAGGGCCTCTTGCTCAAAGTCAACTTGAGCCGGATGAAACTCAATGTTACCCAGGTGAATGACATAGGTCCATACCAACTCACGGCCTCTGTCTTTATATACGTCTACAACTCGTTTCATTTTTTATCACCCATGGAGTAGGTAGCGCTATTTTTCGGAGCGATGTTCTGTTTCAGGTCAATGAGATTGCGTGGGTCGATGCGAATCACGCCACCTCTTGGGCTATCAATGTCAGCGATTAAAAAGAAAGAAATCGCCACCATTGCCGGGAAAATCATAAAGAGGCCAATATTTTTTTTGAAGTTTCTGGCCCCAAATCCCACCAAAATATTGGCACCAATTGCGATGGCGGCCATTAGCCACCAAGCCGCGCTGGGGATGCGATTCCACCAGGCTGCCTGTGTGTAGCCTTGAGAGTTAATCACATCATTCATGCCAGATACTACTAGTGCGATAGTAGCGGTCGATTGGGTCCGTGCGATTGGAAGTAGTTCGGCCCACATTGCATTTTCTAGGGCAGCAGTTCTTTGCGTAATTTGCTTGGCGGTCTCTTGATCTTGCTTGGAGTAAAACAAGATGCGTTGATCAAGATAGTCGTTCAGAAGACCTTTGATGGTTTCCGCCGTTTTGCTAGGCAATAGATCCGCCCTTAAGAATTCAGTACCAATCGCATTTGCTTCGGCCTCTTCGTAGGTCTGTCTTAAGTCGTATCGAGCAATCGCCATTGAGAAGGTAAAGCCGATGATCAGGCCCAGTAGGGTCAGCGTTGCGGTCTGAATAATCCCTAAGTCCGCTGAAGTCTCAGTATCTTTCGTGCGGTACTTGCTTAAAACCCCATTGCCAAACCACACTGAGCCAGCAAGGACTACAGCGGAGATGACAAATACGAGTTCGGGGGAATTGGCTAAGTGTGGAATATTAAAAAGTTCCTGGGTACAAAATATCTTTAGTCACATTTTGAATGTCGCGGTGTCCTGTAAAGGCCATCGTGATATCCAATTCATTATGAATAATCTCAAGGCATTTAGTTACGCCAGCTTCACCCATGGCACCTAAGCCATAGAGGAAAGGGCGGCCAATCATCGTGCCACGCGCACCCAGTGCCCAGGCTTTGAGAACATCCTGTCCGGACCTAATACCACCATCCATCCAGACTTCAATATCTTTGCCAACTGCATTCACGATGCCAGGTAAGGCCTTAATGCTGGAGATTGCGCCATCCAATTGGCGGCCACCATGGTTAGAGACGATCAAAGCATCTGCACCGGAGTTGGCAGCAAAGCGAGCGTCCTCTTCATCTAGGATGCCTTTAATAATGAGCTTGCCGCCCCAGAGCTTTTTGATCCACTCCACATCATCCCAGCTGAGGCCTGGATCAAACTGTTCGGCAGTCCAGGAGGCGAGAGAGGACATATTGCCTACACCTGTGGCGTGACCAACAATATTGCGAAAGGTTCTGCGGGGAGTCATTGCCATACCCATGCACCAGCGCGGCTTGGTCATCATGTTGATCATGTTGGCAATAGTTAGCTTTGGAGGTGCAGACAAGCCATTTTTTAAATCTTTATGACGTTGACCTAAGATTTGTAAATCTAAGGTTAATACCAGCGCGGAGCACTTGGCAGCTTTTGCGCGCTCAATGAGGCGCTCAATAAAGCCGCGATCTTTCATGACATAGAGCTGAAACCAAAAAGGCTTAGTGGTGCGCTCTGCTACATCTTCAATGGAGCAAATACTCATCGTGGATAAGCAGAAGGGAACACCAAATTTTTCTGCAGCACGGGCAGCTAAAATTTCACCATCGGCATGTTGCATACCAGTCAGCCCAGTAGGTGCTAGCGCAACGGGCATAGCAACCTCTTGGCCGACCATTGTGGTCTTGGTAGTGCGATTAGTCATGTCCACGGCAACGCGTTGACGTAACTTGATCTTCTGAAAATCGGACTCGTTCGCTCGATAGGTCGATTCAGTCCAAGACCCAGAGTCTGCATAGTCATAGAACATCTTAGGGGTGCGTTTTTGATGTAAAACCCGTAAATCTTCAATATTGGTAATGATTGCCACTAAAACCCCTTTGTATGTTGCCAATGCTAGATAACTATTGCTAATTTAAGCTCTATCTTAGCAATACCGGACATTTGTTTCTACAATGCGTAGGCAAAGCCCTTCTTGGGGCTTAAAAGCCTCACTTATTAGCCTAAATATCCTTAATGCCCCACTTAGCCCTGTCAACCATCTTTTATCTATCGCTAGCCACTATCTTGTGGGCTGGCAATGCAATAGCTGGGCGTGTGTTGGTTGGGAGCATTTCCCCGGTCACCTTAAGCGCTGTTCGTTGGGGTCTAGCGGCCTTGATCTTGCTTCCTTTGGGATGGCGGGTTTTTAAGCCCAGTAGCGCCCTCTGGCAAAACAAGGGTCGCTTTCTAGTCTTGGGTCTTTTGGGGGTGGGTAGCTATAACGTCTTGCTATATCTTGCCTTGCAGACATCGACGGCAATTAATGTCACGCTGATCGGCGCGAGTATGCCCATTTGGATGCTCTTCATTGGCGCCACCTTTTATCAAGTCAGACCCACGCTTCTTCAGCTCGTGGGAGCAATTGTTTCTTTGGTGGGTGTCACTGTAGTGTTGACGCGCGGCGATCCTGCCAGCTTGCTTAGCATGCAAGTGGTGATGGGTGATTTACTCATTATGTTGGCCACTATTCTGTGGGCTTTTTACAGTTGGATGATTAGTCGTCCTGGTCAGAGTACTGAGCGGGAATGGCCATGGGCAGAGTTTTTAATGGCACAGGTCATGATTGGCTTTATGTGGACGATGTTGTTCGATGGCGTGGAGATTGCTACTGGATACGCTTTTATTGACCTCAATTACTGGACTGGGTCATTAATCCTGTTTGTGGCAATCGGACCGTCCTTGATTGCCTACCGTTGTTGGGGTTTAGGGGTCAATGGTGCTGGGCCAACCGTGGCAGCATTTTTTGCCAACCTGATTCCTCTTTTTACCGCCTTACTCTCAGCCGCTATTTTGGGAGACCCGCCCCAGCTTTTTCATGGCCTCGCTTTCGCCCTCATTGTGATCGGAATATTGGTCTCCTCTACAGCGCAGAAACGCAACTAACCCATCCAATTCTCTTTAAAAGTGTGTTTTAAGTGGCCGTGCACGTAAATAGCGTTAAATCAGTATGATTTAGTGCTAATCACACGATTTACTAGGAAATTACTATGCCAGGCTTACTCCCGAATGTTGATCCAGACGGTCTATTAGAGTTTTCGGTTGTCTATACCGACCGCTCGCTGAACCACATGTCTGAAGAATTCAAAAAAGTCATGGTGGATATTTCTAGCGTCCTCAAAGATGCTTACAACGCTAGCTCTGCGGTGATCGTTCCGGGTAGCGGTACTTTTGGCATGGAGGCAGTTGCTCGCCAATTTGCCAATAATGAAAAGTGCCTCGTCTTGCGCAATGGCTGGTTTAGTTATCGCTGGACTCAGATTTTTGATCTGGCCAATATCACTCAGGACATTACGGTTCTCAAAGGTAAGCAGTTGGAAGATTCCGCGCAAGGTGTATTTGCCCCGGCGCCGATTGAAGAAGTGGTGGCTTTCATTAAGAAAGAAAAGCCAGCAGTCGTTTTTGCTCCTCACGTAGAAACTTCAGCTGGCATTATTTTGCCGGATGACTATCTCAAAGCTGTTGGTGAAGCAGTGCGCTCAGTCAACGGTTTGTTTGTGCTCGATTGCATCGCTTCGGGTGCTATGTGGGTAGATATGAAAGCTTGCAATGTTGACGTGTTAATTACTGCGCCACAAAAAGGTTGGAGCAGTTCACCTTGCTGCGCATTAATTGCTATGAGCGATAGAGCACGCGAGCGCATTGAGTCAACTCAAAGCAGCAGTTTCTCGATGGATCTCAAGAAATGGCTCCAAATTATGGAAGCCTATGAAAAGGGTGGTCACGTGTATCACACCACCATGCCAACAGATGCACTCAAGATCTTGCGCAATGTCATGAAAGAAACTCAGACTTTAGGTTTCGCTGCCCTTAAAGAAAAGCAACAAGAATTAGGTGATAAAGTTCGCGCCTTATTGGTATCCAAAGGCTACCACTCTGTTTCAGCAAAAGGTTTTCAGTCTCCTGGCGTAGTAGTGAGTTATACCAAGGATCCTGATATTCAGTCAGGTAAGAAGTTTATTGCGCTTGGCTTGCAAACCGCTGCTGGCGTGCCTTTGCAGTGTGATGAGCGCCCAGATTTCCGTACCTTCCGCATCGGTCTGTTTGGTTTGGAGAAGCTGGCCCATGTTGATCGCACTGTGGGTCATCTTGAAGCAGCTCTAGAAAAAATTACTGAGACTGAAGCGCAGCCAGCTTAAGAAGCAGTAATTCAGGTTCCACAAAAGGCCGTCTTAGGACGGCTTTTTCATTGCCTCTAACGCTAATGGATTGGGTGTGGCTTCACCCACTTTCGTCAGTACATTGGTATCGAGATGATGAAAGGGCTCATCCTGACCTTTGATCATCATCACCGTATCTTGCTCATAAGACCAGGTGCCGTCTTCTAGGATGGTGACCATGATTCGGTACTCAATGGTTTTAAAGGCGTAGTCTAAAAATGGGCTGGAGGAAATGCCTGCCGTTGGATCATCAATTTTGGCTACACACTCAAACTGCGTTGCGCTTGCAGATGCTTTACCTGTTGCCATGGTGACCATGCCGCGCGGAATCGTCAGCGTATGCACAATCAATCCGGTAGCAGGCTCCCAAAGCCAATAACCTACTTGATCGTGATAAGTCTTCACTTGATCGGGCTTGGTGATGTGCAGGTGATACCGCAAACCATAAAACAATTGTGGCCCATTCGTTTGAGGATCTATCGGCTGCATCTCAATCCGCTCGGTATAGACCTGCTTCTTTGGACCTTCCGCTTTAGGCTTGATATCCAAGCCCCGCTGACCTTCCCAGATGCCAGCTAGGCGAGAGAGGGGGCCAAGATTTTCTAGGGTATTGACGGAGTATCCCTGAGGCTCTGTATAGATATCGCTTGGAAATGGATTCATGGAGCACCTTTGTTAAATGAAGCATTTATGACAATTTATTGAGTATTATTAAACCATCCACAAACCTTTTGGAGTCTTTGATGAATACTCGCTTTGCAAAACTGACCCTGGCCGCTCTCATTTCTGCTTCTATTGGTTTGTCTCCGCTTGCGGTAATGGCTGCTGACCCAGCCCCAGCTAGTGCGCCAGCGGCTGCTCCAGCAGCAGCGCCTGCTGCCCAGCCAGATAAGGCTGCGAAGAAGGCCGTGAAAAAGTCTAAGAAAGACAAAAAAGCAGAGAAAAAGGCCAAGAAAAAAGCCAAGAAGAAGGCGCAAGTAGCTCAAGCAGCTCAAGCACCAGCCGCTCCTCAGGAATAAATTTCAACTCATTAATTCAGGGGGTCGGATCCCTCAAGGTCTACGGACTTTGTGGAGTCCGGCCCCTTTTGCTTGTTAGGTGCATCGTTACGCACTAGTAGCCACATTGCCCCAATTACCAAACCCATTCCGCCAATCTGAATCCAGGTAATCGGTTCGGACAATACGATCCAACCCATAAATAGTGTTGAGACGGGGCCGAGTATTCCGGCTTGAGCAACTAAGGGTGAGCCAATTCGATTAATCGCAATCATGATTAATAGCATTGGGATCACGGTGCATAGACTTGCGTTGAGTAAGCTTAACCAGTAAATCTGCGGTACTTGTACAAAAACAGCAGCAGGATCGTAAATCAGAATTTGAATGACGCTCAGTAGTGCAGATGCGGAGCTGGCATAGACTACCAAGCGCACACTACCTACTCTTCGTACCATTTCGCCAGAGCCAATCATGTAGATGGCATATGAGCATGCACTTGCAAAGACGAGCAACATGCCAAGCACAGCCATCGAGCCTGTCGAACTTGCATCCTGAATAAACACCACGATTACGCCAAGATAGCCAACAATCAGGGCATACCATTGAAGACGACTGATGGATTTATTTAATACAAAATAGGAGATCAACAAAACGATAGTTGGAGTGAGGTAGAGAACAATACGCTCCAGTCCCACGGAAATATATTGAAGTCCCAGAAAGTCGAGGTAGCTAGAAAGAAAATAGCCCATAAAGCCCAGGGCAAAGATCTTCACTTGATCTCGCCATGTCAGTGGGCTCATTATTTGCTTGCGCGCTTGCCACCAATAAATTCCCCAGAAGAGGGGTAGCGCCATCAGCATCCGCAAGGCAATTAGGGTCTCTGCATTGGCGCCATAGGTAAAGGCGAGCTTGACCAGAATGGCTTTTCCGGAAAACAGCACGGAGCCCAAGCCGGCCATGAAGAGGCCGTATACGTAACGGCGGTGAAGAAGAATTCCGCTGGCTGATTGCATGCTGTTTTATAACAGCTTATTAAGCAGGCTTCTCATCTCTAAAATGACCTCAGTTGGAGTAAGTCCAATGGGGCCGATTTGTTGGGCGACAAGACTATCTGCTGCAGTGGCATGTAGTTGTACTCCGATGCAGCTAGCCTCCCAAAGATTAATGTTGTGGCGGACGCCTTGGGCGGCGATCGCAGCAATGCTGCCAGTTAAGCTATCACCCATACCGCCAACAGCCATGCCGGGGTTGCCTTGCTCACATTGCACTGCTGAATGTAGGGGCGAGGCAATGAGTGTGTGTTGGCCTTTAAGCACAACAATTGAATCAGTCAGTTTGATGAGATCGGCCAAAGCAGCCAAGCGATTTTCTTGGACAACTGCCGCAGATGTATTGAGGAGATTCGCAGCTTCGCCAGGGTGTGGAGTGAGAACACTCATTCCGGGAAATGTTTCATTACGCTGTTTTAGTAAGGCTAGATACTCGGGGGTGTCTGCAATTAAGTTAAGAGCATCCGCATCAATTACTAGTGGCACTTTTGGGTAGCGCAGTGCGGCTATCAGCCAATCGCGGGCAAGAGCAGAAAAACCTAAGCCAGGGCCAATCGCAATTAAATCTGGTGCGGTCGATTCCAGTTGTTCTTGAGCGTTAAAACTGGCCAAGCGCACCATCAACTCAGCTTGTTCTGGCATTGCATGAGCAGCCGTTGGATCGAGCATCTCCAGGATAGTCCAGCCAGCCCCTAGGTGAAGAGAGGCGCTACCTGCCAACATCAGGGCTCCTGCCATTCCAGGGGCGCCGCCAATGAGTAAGACCTTGCCAGCATTTCCTTTGTGCTCCGAGGATTCGCGCTTCAGACGAGTGATGAGCTCGAGGGCTTGCAGTTTGGCGGGGCTGGTCATGGGAATAGTATCGCTCTAAAGAGTGTCTTAACAAGGGATTTTATCGGGAGTATTCTGTGATGATGAAAATACAATTTCTTGGGGCGGCAGGTGAGGTGACGGGATCAAGGCATTCCGTAGAAGCCCCTGTTGGCGGCCGTAATATCAGATTCATGATTGACTTTGGGATGTTCCAGGGTGGGCGTGAGGCCACAGCAAAAAATCTGGAGCCCTTGCCTTTTTCGCCCAAGGAAATTGATTTTGTCGTATTGACGCATGCTCACATTGACCATAGCGGTCTATTGCCACGGCTGTGCGCCCAAGGTTTTACTGGACCCATCTATTGCACCGACGCCACATTTGAGTTGTTAAAAATCATGCTACCCGATAGCGCGCATTTACAACGCTCTGATGTTGAGCGTGCGGAGCGTAGGCAAAAAGCGGGCAAATGGCGAGGGGAGCTGCCGGTCGCACTGTACTCCATGGAAGAAGCTGAGCTTGCGCTTGGGCAGTGTGAAGTTCTTGCTTATGGAAAATGCTTAGAACTTTGCAAGGGTGTTGATCTACAGTTTGAGAATGCGGGACATATTTTAGGGTCTGCGATTGCCGTAATGGATATCACTGAAGACCACTCCAAGAAAAAGCGCTGTGTTTTCTCTGGCGACATTGGCATGAAGGGAAAGTTGTTGATGCCTGATCCCACAATGATTTCTCAGGCAGATATAGTGGTTGTAGAGTCTACTTATGGTGACCGCTTACATAAAAATTTAGCGGATACGGAGTCTGAATTAATTGAGGTGGTGACAAACACCTTGAATGCCCATGGAAATATTGTGATCCCCGCCTTTGCTGTGGGGCGTACCCAAGAAATTTTATTCCTACTCATTGATCTGGTGAAACGCAATTTATTGCCCCGTCTCAGTATTTGGGTTGACTCCCCCATGGCAACAGCAGCCACGCATTTAACTCAACGCTACTTTGCGCAACTAGACAGGGAATCTCAATCTACTTTTGAATGGTTCAAAAATAACCCCGGTGCAGTGGATCTACGATTTATTGCTGATGTAGAGGAATCTAAGGCGCTGAATAAAATTAAGGGTGGCGCCATTATTATTTCTGCCAGTGGTATGTGTGATGCAGGTCGCATCGTGCATCATCTGAAAAATAATTTGCCACGCGCACAAAATGCTATTGTGATTACTGGGTTTCAGGCCTATGGTAGCTTAGGTCGTCGTCTGGTGGACAAGGCAGCAAAAGTACGCCTTTTTGGTGAAGAGGTTCCAGTGAGGGCTTCGATCCATACAATCGGCGGACTCTCTGCCCATGCCGATCAAGTAGGTCTGTTGGATTGGCTGCGAGGTTTTAAATCACAGCCTAAATCAGTTTTTGTGGTTCATGGAGAGCCCGAGGCCTCCGCTGTCTTTGCGCAGGCTATCCGTGAAGAGCTTGAGTGGAAGAATGTCATCATTCCAGAGCGCTTGCATACCTATTCTTGCTAGGATTTACTCGGCTACTTTGGCGCCCTGAACATCGTGACGCTGCATTGAGTCTGCAACGAATCCAGAAGTTTTTAGTTCTTGAATTACGCTACTGAGATAAGCAGTTGTTTTTTCAAAATTGCTACGCGCCTTAGGGGTGCCAATTGCCTGATTGATCACCATGAATCGACCAGGAAGCATGCGTAAACCATCGTAGCGTTGTGCATCACTTTCCAGTTGCTGTTTAACGCCCGCAGCAACGTTTCCAGTTCCTGACATAAAGTCGTCTACAACTGCTTGCGAGTTTGCTGAGCGCAGTAGGCTTGCTTGTTTAATCTCACGCGTTAGATAAAGGTCATAAGCACTGCCTTTGCCAACGACAATTTCATTGCCTACTGCATCCACTTCTTCATTCTGCGTGAGCGGGGAAGAGTCCTTCACCATGTAGGCGCCCTCGATCTGTATATAGGCGGGCGTGTAACTGATGTCAGCTCCGCGAACAGGATCGATTGCAACAAACACTAAATCTACATCCCCGGATTTAACGGCCTCAACAGTTGCGCCTGCCATTTGATAGCAAGTAAATGCAATGGGTAGACTCAGACCGCTTGCAATGTGATTAGCAATATCTACTGTGATGCCTTTAGGTTCTCCGGTCTTTTTATCTAAACCGGCTAAGAGAGGGTTTCCTAAATTAATGCCAACACGCAAGATGCCAGTTGGAGCGAAAGAGTTAAGTGTGGAATAGTCTAAAGAGTTCATTGGTAAGCAGAAAAAAGTTATAAAAAAACCGCGGCGAACCGCGGCTTATTTTTCTCTAGAAGAGATTATTTCTTAGCATCGGCTGCTGGTGCAACTGGAGCTGCAGGAGCATCTTTCTTAGCTTCTTCCATGTGAGCTGCTTCAGAACCATGCTTCTCGCCGCCCATATCAATGTCGCCGTCGCCTTTGAGGAGTAAATAGGCTGTGGCACCAACTAATACTAGTACCATGATGATGATTGCGCGATTGCTCATTGCTTTTCCTTCAGTTTGGTTAATATCTCTCAATATTAACGCCTGAAGCGCTAGCGGTAAATCCGAATAAGCCCTAGATCTCAAATTTATGCAATATTCTAGGTAGTAATACTGATTCTGATGCTGTATCCCTGAGCTTGCTTGATTTGCCGAAAACACTCAAGATCGTAGATAGGCTATTTTTAAAGGTTGAGATATGAGTCCAAAACTCCCCGTAAATAATTCCCAAACTATCACTGACTTTCTGAATCTCCATAAGAATCACATGGCCGAAGATAATTCTGCGGATTCCTACAAGTTTGCCTTTGAGGATGAAGCCTTTTTAGTCCGCCGGGAAACTTTAGGTTTGCGCTTTCAATTGGAGTTATTGAAGCCAGAAATTCTGCTGCATGAGCAGGGCATTGAGCACACCATTACAGTCTTTGGTTCGACCCGATTTGTCAGCTCTGAGAAAGCTCAAGAGATGGAGCGGCTTGCAAAAACACCGCAAGCGATCGCGGAGGCTAAAAGAGCCTTGCTCCACTCCAAGTACTATGACTCTGCAAGGGAGTTTGGCGCAATCGTAGCGCGCTACAACGATACTCAAACGGAAGATCAAAACAAGCTTTACGTTGCTACTGGCGGCGGCCCCGGAATTATGGAGGCGGTGAATAGAGGCGCATTTGAGGCGGGAGACAAGTCGATTGGATTTAATATCAGCTTGCCCAGAGAGCAACATCCCAATCCCTACTTAACGCCGGGACTGAGTTTTCGCTTTCATTATTTTGCAATTCGTAAAATGCATTTCATGCTCAGGGCGAGGGCGATCGTTGCATACCCTGGTGGTTTCGGATCTTTTGATGAGCTCTTTGAAGTGCTGACTTTAATGCAGACTAAAAAGGTGGTGCGTTTTCCGATTGTCTTAGTGGGGCAGGATTTTTGGTGTGAAGTCATCAATTTCAAAAAAATGCTTGAGCATGGCGTAATCGAGCAGGCTGATATGGGCTTAATTCACTTTGTAGAAACGGCCGAAGAAGCCTGGACAGTCATTCGAGACTGGTATCAATTGACATGATCGACTTGGACATCCGATCTGTAAAATAGAGGTAAAGACCAATATGACTATTCCGCATACCGTAACACTGACTACTGAACTGGACTTACCAGCCTATTTATTTGGCATTGCCATGCTCCTGGTCGTGATGCTTGTGCACGGCGTTGTTTTGCTCCAAATTGCCAAGCGCTATGAGGTGAAATCATTTTTGTATTTATCAGAACATAAATATTCCTCAGTCGCTTTGGTGTTTTATATTAGTGTGCTGTGTTTATTTCTCACCCACATCTTTGAAATTATTCTTTGGGGCATTTCTCTGCGAGCATTTAATCTCTTGCCAGATTTAGGTCAGAGCATCTTATTTAGTGGCAGCACCTATACCGCGATGGGTTTTATGGAGGATGTCTTACCAAGTGGCTGGAAGATGCTAGCCATCATCATTGCTTTTTCAGGGATGTTTGCTTTTGCGTGGACAGCTTCCGTCATGATTTCAATGACTAAGAATTTCCGCCAAGCCTATACCCGTTTGCATATGCAAAAACTGAAACTGCCGACTGAAGTCATTGAGCGCTTTAAATAAACGATGAGTAAAGTGTGGGATGTCATCATCATCGGTGGTGGGGCGGCTGGACTCTTTTGCGCTGGCGTTGCTGGTCAGCTAGGCAAAAAAGTCTTAGCGCTTGACCACGCTGATGTCTTGTGTGAAAAAATTCGAATTAGTGGTGGCGGCAGATGTAATTTCACCAATATACATAGCAGCCCAGCAAACTTTCTCTCTCTCAATCCCCATTTTGTAAAGAGCGCCTTAGCGCGCTATCCCTCAAAAGAATTTATTAAGCTGGTTCAGTCTTATCGCATTGCTTACCACGAGAAACACCAGGGCCAATTGTTTTGCGATGATTCTGCTAAGCAGATTATTGAGATGCTGCTTGGAGAGTGCGCCAAAGGCAATGTGGATATTCGACATCCTGTCACAGTCGAGTCGATCGCCAATACAGCGGGAGAGTGGATTGTTAAAACCAATGTCGGTACCGACCGCTGCAAATCGCTGGTGATGGCAACGGGCGGCTTGCCCGTTCCTGCAATTGGTGCAACGGCTTACTCATTGGATGTCGCCAAGCAATTTGATTTGAAGGTCATAGACCCGCGTCCTGCATTGGTGCCGCTCTCATTTACTTCTGGTGAGTTTGATAATCTGATTGAATTGTCTGGCTTAAGCTTGCCGGTCCGCATTGCTGCTGGATCCAAAGGCAATCGCTACGGCGCCTGCCGTTTTAATGAGGATTTGCTATTAACCCACAAAGGTCTATCAGGGCCAGCAGTATTGCAGGCCAGTAGCTATTGGACTGAGGGTGAAGCCATTCATATTGATTGGCTTGGTGCGGTTGAAGCCAATGGTCGCTTTAGTTGTGATGAGCTTTTCAATAACGAAGAAAATCGCCTTAAGTTGACCGAAAATATTCTGAACTCAGTAATGCCTTTGCGTTTAGCAAAAGCATTTGCAGAGCAAAAGAACCTATTGGGAAAAAAATGGGCTGAGGTGTCTAAAAAAGATCGCCAAGCTCTTAAAGAGCTAATTACCAATTGGTCAGTGAAGCCAGCGGGAACCTTGGGTTGGAAAAAGGCCGAAGTGATGTTGGGTGGCGTAGATACCAAAGAGCTTGATGGCCAAACCATGATGGCTCGCAATCATCCTGGGCTGTATTTCATTGGTGAGTGTGTGGACGTCACTGGGCATCTTGGTGGCCACAACTTCCAGTGGGCTTGGGCTAGTGGATTTGCCTGCGCTCACTCTGTCTAGCTAGCTTCCTAGAGCTAATCAAGCTTCTTAGTTTGGTTGGTTTCTCATCCAGTCAGCGGTATTGAAAAAAGACTCTTCTAGCTGAGCGCCAATCTGGCCGTCAATGCCACAGTCTTCCATCGCCCGATACATGCATGCTAGCCATTGATTGCGCTCTTTAAGGCCTATCTTGAAGGGTAAGTGTCTGGCGCGTAGCATGGGGTGCCCATACTTAGGAGAGTAGACATCAGGACCTCCTAGCCATCCCGTTAAAAAGAGCTTGAGCTTATCTCTAGAGCCTGAAAGGTCTTGAGCATGCATGGCGCGCAAATCCGCAAAGGGTTCCTCCAGCGCCATTAAATCGTAGAAACGATCGACCAACTGCTCAACCTTCTCGGCGCCACCAATAATCTCGTAAGGGTTTTTTCTTTCGCTCATGCTCAAATTTTAATGCTAAAAGAGCGGGGAATTGGCAAGGCTGGGATTTGGGTATAGAGTAGAAGAGTAGGTTTTTTAATCGCTCAACACGCTCATTTAACTAAGGGAGAGATGTAATGGATAAGAAAGACATTCAAGCATGGCAGCATGAAAAGGCGAAGGAGTTATTTGCCTATTCCCATAAATTATTAGATGCCGCTAAAGATCTTAGCGAGCACCATCTTGCTGAAATTCAGTGGGGCATGAAAAATGCCATGGAGAGTGCTAAGTCAGCAGCAAAAAATGACCTCGCTAAACTCAAAGAGTTACAAGAATCAGCCACCAAAGAAGCTGCAAAACGTGCCACTGTTTATCAGAAAAAAGTGAAGTCTGTTCTGAAGGACATTGGCGATGATGCGGCCGATGGAACTGAAAAACATTTAGAAAAAGTTCGCAGCTCCTTAGTAAGCTGGCTTGAAGGTGTGGAAGACAAACTTCCAGGCCATGCTGATAAGCTATCCAAGGTAGTTCATGACATGTCCACGGCCGGTCAAAAAATGTTTAAAGAGGGTCGAAAAATTGTGAATCAAGTAGCTGATGCTGCAGAAAAAAATATTGAAGAGCATCTTAGAAAGTCTTCCGATACAAAGAAGACCAAATAAGTTACCGCCATTTAGAGCAAGCAGTGAAAGCCGCCTATGTACTAGGCGGCTTTTTTATACCCAGCCCTGAAGCCAGATTGCTGAATTCTTTAAGTCGCGCCAGGGAATAGTTCGCACAGCCTTATTAAAGACGGCTTCCAACTCTACAAACTCAATTGCGCCTTCCGGTAATTCCGGAAGAATGATCTTGCTCACTAGAAAGTGCTTCTGTTTGTGAGTCGGCTTTACTGCAGTCCATTTGCTAAGCAGAAGCTTTTTTGGATTGAGGGGGTTTTGATCTTTAGAGGGCATTGCACTGAAATTCTTTTGCGTTGCTAATGAGTTTGCCCGAGCTAGGTGTAAAGACATTGCTAGCATCTTGGGTTTGAGCTGGGCACTTCAAATCAAAATAGCTTTGAGGACCAAGACTTCCACAGTAATCGTATTGACGATCTAATAACTGCATCTGTGCTTTTTTGAGAATCATGGGAGATTTTGATCCGGCACCATCCGTACACGACCAGGTGGTATAGGTTTCTCGCTCGCAGCCTGTAATGGCCAGGAGTACTGAAATGGATAGGGAGATTAGGAGGGTTTTCACAAAACTAAGAATACCGTCCTTATGCCACCCAACTGCTCATAATGGCCTTAAAAGTGAAGAAAAACAGTGGTTTAAGGGTAGTTTTTGCGGTATTTCTCAAATCTGCCTTGGGGCTTTATTCAGCTTTAGCGCCAAAGCCCTAAGAGTTATCCCTGATGCCACCCTTGAAATCCTCTGGTTTTTATGGGGATATACTAATTCTGAGCTTAGTACTCAACCATTGATCAGAAATCTAGGAGACAAGATGTCACAACACGATACATTGTTGGCTGCTTTCGAAACTTACAAAGCAGAAAACGAAAAGTTCATTGAAAAGGGCGTTAAAGCCTCTGCAGCTCGCGCTCGTAAAGCTTTGCAAGAAATTGCTGGTGCATGCAAAGAGCGTCGCAAAGAAATCACCGCTACTAAAGAAGCGATGGAAGCTAAGAAGTAATTCTTTGCACCCCGTAATCAAGCCTGGCTCCCACAAGGAGCTGGGCTTTATTTTTTAGATGGAGACGGAAAACAAAGTCAGTTTCATGGCCTTGCTACGAATTGCCAACAGGCTTTGATACTCCGGACTATTGGCCCATGACTGTGAGCGCTCTAGATCCGGAAACTCCAGCTCCACAAATGCGCTAAAGGGTCCACACTCCAATTCATTCCAGAGAAATGTATTGAATGTGCCTCGGGCAGCAATTTTTCCTTCATATAGCGCTACCGTATCCCCAACTTGACCGCGGTATTCCTCAAAAGCCTTAGGATCATTTAGATGAATCAGGCCAATTACTTTAATAGTCATCACATCTCCCGGCAATTTACCTCGCTAGTTTATAAGCAGGCTATAGTGAGATATTAAAACTTCACTATCTCGGATGGGGCGCATATGAAGGTCGCATTTTTAGGTTTGGGCAATATGGGTTTGCCTATGGCCCTGAATTTAATTCAGGCGGGTCACCAGGTTCATGGCTTTGACTTGGTTCAGTCCCAGCTTGATGTATTTAAGGCGGCTGGAGGCATTTCTGTAGGTAGCGCATCAGAGGCTGCCATTGATGCGGATGTCATCATCAGCATGCTCCCGGCGTCTCGACATGTGGAGGCTTTATATCTGGGTGACTCTGGCATTCTGGCTACAGCCAATCCAAAGTCTTTGCTAGTGGATTGCTCAACGATTTCTCCCAAGGTCTCGCAGGCTGTGGCTGCTACGGCAAAAGCCAAGGGCTTTGCCATGATCGATGCCCCGGTTTCTGGTGGAACTGCCGGAGCACAAGCTGGAACCTTGACCTTTATGGTTGGTGGAGATTCTGTGGATGTCGACCAAGCTCGACCATTGCTAGAGAAAATGGGTAAGAATATTTTTCATGCTGGCCCTAGTGGAAGTGGGCAAACTGTGAAGGTATGCAACAACATGTTGCTAGGCATTCAAATGCTTGGGACGAGTGAGGCATTGCGTTTGGGTATGGCTAATGGCATGGACCCTAAAGTACTTTCAGACATGATGTCTAAGAGCTCCGGCCGCAACTGGGTCTTGGAGCTCTACAACCCTTGTCCTGGAGTGATGGAGAATGTGCCATCCACAAAAGGGTATGTGAGTGGCTTTGGAGTAGATCTGATGTTGAAGGATCTATCTCTAGCGACAGAGAATGCCGGAGACTTAGATGCGAGCGTTCCCTTGGGAGAGTTATCCCGCAAGCTTTATGAGGCGCATAGTAAAGCCGGTAACGGATCACTCGATTTTTCGAGTGTCTTTAATTTAAAAGTAGATTAAAGCAAGACCGTTAGATACTGATCCTGTTTGCCGGTCATTTGTCCAATGACGCAGGCATCTAAAAATTGATGTTGCTTGAAGATCTCCAGAACATTCTCAACTGCATCTGGGCTACAAGATACTAATAGCCCACCACTAGTTTGGGGATCAGTCAGCAGCGCTTGTTGTGCAGGACTAAATTGCTCTGGCAAACAAACATCTTTGCCGTAGCTTTGCCAATTTCGTTCTGATGCACCGGTAATCACACCCTGATCGGCCAGACTCTGAACGTTGGAGAGTAGGGGAACCTGATCCCATTGAATTTGTGCAGTGAGCTTTGAGCCGCGTGCAAATTCCAAAGTATGACCTGCGAGGCCAAACCCTGTAACGTCTGTCAGTGCATGTACGCCAGACAGTTTTGCAAGCTCTGGCCCTGCAGAATTTAACTTGGTGGTGTTGGCAATCATCTCTTGATAACCTGCATCACCCAATAGATCTTTTTTGAGGGCAGCAGATAAGATACCAACGCCTAGCGGCTTTCCTAAGATGAGGACATCTCCAGCTTTAGCGGCGGCGTTACTCTTCACGCGCTTAGGGTCAACAATGCCAATAGCAACCAAGCCATAAATAGGCTCGACTGAATCAATCGTGTGACCACCGGCAATCGGAATGCCGGCGGATCTACAAGCTTCTGCACCACCTTCAAGAATGCGTGCAATCGTTGCATTGGAAAGTACTTTGATAGGCATACCAACAAGTGCTAAAGCAAATAGTGGAGTGCCACCCATGGCGTAAATATCGCTGATGGCATTCGTGGCCGCAATCATTCCAAAATCAAATGGATCATCAACGATGGGCATGAAAAAATCAGTTGTTGCAACAATCGCCTGAGACTCATTAATTTGATACACAGCAGCATCATCTGAAGTTTCAATGCCGATCAAGAGCTCTTTTGGAAAAGGTAATTGCGGAACGCTTTTCAGGATCTCTGAAAGTACGCCTGGGGCAATCTTGCAGCCACAGCCTCCACCGTGCGAGAGGGAGGTAAGGCGGGGTTCTTGAATGCTTATATCGGTCATAAAAGTGCTTAAGTAAGATTATCCAAACATATCGTCATACATTAACCCAGCCCACTTGAAGTTCTCAGCAACAAATTCAGGGGTCCGATTATTAAAGTCAATTTGAGTCTGCTCAATGATGCCTTGAGGGTTAATCTTATAGTCAAACTGGACATTAATAGCTTCTTTAGGGCTTCCGTTAACCATCATGTAGCAAAGATTGTCAGGCAGACTAACTTTTGGATCTCTGCCTGCTAAACGCTCGCTAATGTAGGCCGCAACAATCTTTCCGTGACGATTGGCGATATGGCCACTCTTTGGGTAAAAGAGAAATTGTGGGGAAACAATACCTACGGCATCTCCAATGACATAAACGCGATCATCTTTTTTCAAGGTCAGCATTTTGTTATCAACATCAGCCCAGCCAGATGGCTTGCCAACCGCATTAGTTCCAATTCCATCGGCTTTCCAAACCAAGTCACCAGCTTGGTGAGGTGCCATCAATATCGCATGGTCAAACTTCATATCTCCAGCGGCGGTTTGTATGCGCTTATTAAAGGGATCAACCTTTTGAATATGGGCATTAGGCACATACTCGATGTAGTCTTTATAAAGCTCCCTAAAGGCCTGCTTAAAGCCTGGTCCGATAGGGCGAACATCATCCTTGTGATCCAAGATAGTCACTTTTGCTTTGATCTTATTGGTTTTGAAATACCAGGCGATCATGCAGGCTCTCTCATAAGGAGATGGCGGACAACGTTGCGGTGGAGGAGGAAGAGTCATGACCCAGTCGCCACCCTTGAAGCTATGAAGGGCGCGCTTTAAGTTGAAGTGTTCGCTGTTGGGAATGTAGGCTGCCGGAAAGCGTGCTTTAGTTGCGCTAGCTGCTTCGCGGTCGTCACCAAACCACGCTTCATAGTTGTAGCGAATGCCGGGTGCAATGACAAGGTAGTCATATTCGATAGACCCTTGGCTGGTAATAACATTTCTAGAGTCGCGATCTACGTTCAGAATTTCGCATTGAATGAACTGGTATCCATATTTCTGTGATACCTGTAAATAATCCTGGATTAAGAAATTGGTGTCGACCATATCCACTAGCCATTTATTGCTAATAGGACATGAAAAGAAAACGGGATTTCGCTCTAGCAGGACTACTTCAGCTTGAGGCGACATTTTCCGTAAATACTTAGCGGCAACAGTGCCACCCCAACCACCACCAGCCACCACAATGCGTGGCGCTTTGCCTTTTGGCATTAATACTTTTTGAGGATTCCCAATAAAGAAAGGTGTAGCAATTTTGGATGCCTGGTCTGGTTGTGCGCTTGAGCATCCCGTGAGATAAGCGCTTGCACCCAGCAGAGCAGAAGTGCTAATAAATTTACGACGATTAATTTTCATATAGATAGCCTGAAGTGTTTATTCGCCTAATGCATTTTAAAAATAGAGTTATCTTCCAAAACTACGTTTGGGAGGGCTGCTACGCTTAGCGGCAGGCTTGCCACCGCCACTACTGCCGCCACCCGCTGGGCGAGGCTTTCTGGATTGCTGATGTTGTTGGCTTCTCAGTTGGATTGGTTGCGCTACTGCATTGGGATCTGGCTCAAATCCAGCAATCACTTCTTGGGGCAGTTTTTGCTTGATGAGTTTTTCAATATCCCTGAGCATTTGATGTTCATCAACGCAGACTAAAGATACTGCGACCCCGTTTGAACCTGCTCTACCAGTACGACCAATACGATGCACGTAGTCTTCAGATACGTTGGGTAAGTCATAGTTCACGACATGGGGGAGTTGATCAATATCGATGCCGCGCGCTGCAATATCAGTAGCAACTAAGACAGTAATTTTTCCATCTTTAAAGTCTGCCAGTGCTTTAGTGCGAGCACTCTGGCTCTTATTGCCATGAATGGCCATAGCGGTAATGCCATCTTTCTCCAACTGCGTTACCAATTTATTGGCGCCATGTTTGGTGCGAGTAAACACCAGTACTTGCTGCCACTGATTGGATTTAATTAGATGTGCTAATAAAGGATGTTTCTGAGTTCTGTCTACAGGGTGGATCAACTGAGCAATTGCTTCATTAGCGCTATTGCTGCGAGCCACTTCAATTAGCGCTGGAGAGTTCAGCAAGCTATCAGCCAAAGCCTTGATCTCTGTTGAGAAGGTGGCTGAAAATAGTAAGTTCTGACGCTGCTTTGGTAAGGCTGCCAAAATCTTTTTGATGTCACGCAAGAAGCCCATATCCAACATGCGATCAGCTTCATCAAGCACGAGGATTTCAATATTGGCGAGGGAGACGCAATTTTGCGACATGAGATCAAGTAAGCGACCAGGTGTTGCCACCAAGATATCGAGTCCTGCAGCAATCGCTTTGATTTGCGGGTTAGCGCCGACACCGCCAAAAATCACAGTGGATTTGAGGCCAGTATATTTTCCGTAAGTGACAACGGATTCTTGAACTTGAGCAGCCAATTCACGGGTGGGAGTCAAAATCAACACACGCAGCTGGCGCTTTCCGCCAGCCTTGGCTGTACTTGTTAAACGCTGCAGAATCGGTAGAGTAAAGCCAGCAGTTTTGCCGGTACCGGTTTGAGCTGCAGCAAGTAAATCACCACCCTTTAATACTGCGGGGATAGATTTTGCTTGGATGGGGGTGGGGCTGGTATAGCCTTCCTCGCTAATAGCGCGAAGAATGGGTTCTGATAAACCAAGATCTGTAAATAACATAGGGACCAAATAAATATTGGCCCGTATTCAATTAAACGACTATCCCGGCCAATGGGGTGAGCTGCCACACTTGAGGTGTTTGCAGAAAGAGTCCCTATTTTAAGCTATTGGCTCTCAGTAAATAGCCAATCAGGCAGGCCCTTGGGTTTGAGGGTGGTGGTATCAACACAAACAATGTGAAGTAGGGCGCTGGCAATAAGCTCTGGCTCAACACCTTCGACTATGCGTTTAGCAGTTTGCTTCACTGCAATTTGGGTGCGACCACGATATTCAATGATCTGGTCGATGCTCAATAGGTCATCTAGGCGACCCGGCCTATGAAAGTTCATGGTGATTTCGCGAACCGGCAGCAAAATCCCAAACTCATTAATTAGTTTGCTAGGACTTAATCCCCTTTGCTGAAGCCACTCTGAACGGCTTCGCTCAAAGATCTCCAAATAGCGGGCGTGATATACGAATCCAGCCGCATCGGTATCCGAGTAGCAAACGCGAATGAGGAATGGTGGATTGGCTGTTTGGGTCATGATGGTGGATTGAGTGTCTATTAGATGGATAAGATCATATCGCGATGTGCCATTCCTGCTTCGTCATAAATATCGCCGTGGGCGATAAACCCAGATTGCTCGTAAAACGGCATGGCTGATAGCTGGGCGTGTAATTCAAATTGAGTGATACCTTGGGATTTGCCAAGCTCAAGCAAAGCGCCAAGTAGTTGCCTGCCAACACCGCATCTTCGATGGGCTGGCAATACTGCCATACGCCCAAGCCTTGCCCGATTCCCGGTTAGCGTGACTAGGCGAGCCGTGCCAACACAGTGCGAGTCGATGTAGGCAAGGGCATGGTGAGCGATGGGATCGAATTCATCGAGCTCCATTGCCTCTGGAACCCCTTGCTCTTCGATAAAAACACGCTTTCGGATGGGGTAGGCCTCTTTTTGGGCATCTTGCCAGGGTTTAATCAATATCATCATATTCATCGATAGAAGGGGTGGGCTCAGCATATACAGCCTCCAATGTAACAAATGGCGTCTTTTTGGGGTTTAGATATTAGCTCTACGGGTTATAAGTAAGCCGCTTCATGGTTAAAATGAATTGGTAGTGCTGGCAGTTCGGTACCCCCTTACAAACCTTTATCTAGGAGTTATTTTGAAGAAATCTTTATTGGCTACATTAGTTGCCTCACTCGGTTTAGTTGTTGCAGGTTCAGTATTCGCTCAAGCACCAGCAAAAATGTTGCCTTTGGCAGCCGAAGCAGTTGTATTGACTGCTACTGTTGATTCAGTGGACGTAAAGAAGCGCATTGTTGTGTTGAAAGATGCGAATGGTAATTTGGCTCAAATGAATGTATCCAAGCAAGTAAATGATTTGGATAAAGTAAAGAAGGGTGACGTGTTTGTTGTTGAGCATGCTCAAGCGATTGCGGTTGGTTTAGTTTCTGCACCTAAAGATGCAAAACCAGGTGTTTCAGGTGTTCGCTCTGTTGTGATCTCTGGTAAAGGTTCTGCTAAGCCTTTTGAAGAAACTACCGACACTGTTTATGCAACCGTGAAGATCAGCACGATCGATGCAAAGACTCGTGTTGTGACATTTACTTTGCCATCAGGCGAGAAGCAAAAAGTTAAAGTGGATCAAAGCGTTTTAGGTCTTGAGAAATTCAAGGCTGGCGATGACGTCATGGTTGAATTCGTTGACGACACAGCAATTGGTTTCGTAACACCTAAGAAGTAAGTATTAAATACTCAATTCAGTATGACTCAGTACTGAAACAATAAAAAAGGCCCGCAATTGAACTGACCCACAAAAGTTGGACACTAAATCCAACTCAAGGGGGTCAGTCTCATGTCCAAATACAGCAAAGAGTTCAAGCTAGTAGTTATTCAGCATTATTTATCTGGCAACGGTGGTTTTAAAACTGTTGCAGATCAGTATGGCGTTAAATACGCCTATGTTCGCAAATGGGTTCATGCCTTTAAGGCCCATGGTCAAAAGAGTTTTGTGAAGGGTCATGCCAAGTACTCAGGCACCTTCAAGCTCTCCGTCTTGCAGCATATGGAGCAACACCAACTCTCGATCAATCAAGCGGCATCCCACTTTAATATCCCAGCACCCAGCACAATCAGTCGCTGGCGACGCCTCTACAATGAAGGTGGTATTACAGCCCTAGAACCCAAACCCAAGGGACGGCCATCCATGTCAAAATCCTTTAAATCGTTTGTCCCCACCAACAAGCCCGTAACCCAGATGACTCCCGAGGAGCTCATGCAAGAGCTTGAGTACCGTCGGGTGGAGACTGATTACCTAAAAAAGCTCGAGGCCTTAGCCCAGCAAAAGTACTTGGCAAGCAAGAACAAGTCCAAGTAATCACTGAGTTAAGGCGGCAATACCCTTTACAGCTCATCTTAGCTGTGGCCAAGATGGCCAGAAGTGTTTACTACTACCATGCGCAGCTTGCTCAGCAGGCCGAGCCCCATCTTGCAGTTAAGGCGCAGATCCAAGCAATCTACCATCACCACAAAGGCCGCTATGGCTATCGACGAATCCATTTAGAGCTGAGCAATCAACAGTACTACCTCAATCCCAAGACTGTACAAAAGCTGATGGGCCAACTAGGACTGAAGTCCCTTGTTAGACCAAAGCGCTATCAGTCATATAAGGGTGCCATCGGTAAAGCTACCCCCAACCTATTAGAGCGCAACTTTGTAGCCAAGGCACCCAATCAGAAGTGGGTCACCGATGTCACCGAGTTCAATATCAAGGGCGAGCGAGTTTACTTATCTCCCATCCTAGACCTTTATAACCAAGAGATCATCTCTTATACGATCACAGATCGTCCACAGATCAGCATGGTGAGCGCCATGCTGACTAAAGCCTTTAAGAAACTCAAGCAGACCGACAGGCCCATGCTGCACTCCGATCAAGGCTGGCAATACCAAATGGGGCTTTATCAACAGGCCCTACACAAGCAAGGTGTTACTCAAAGCATGTCTAGAAAAGGGAATTGCTTGGATAACGCGGTTATGGAAAACTGGTTTGGGATTATGAAGACCGAGTTCTTCTACCGAGAGAAGTTTGAGACGATCGAATCATTTAAGAAGGGATTGCATGAATATATCCACTACTACAACCATGATCGAATCAAACAAAAACTAAAGGGATTGAGCCCAGTGCAATACCGAACTCAATCCCTCGTGCTAACCTAATCAAACTGTCCAACTTTTGTGGGTCAGTTCAAATGCGGGCCTTTTGCATGGTAGGTAAAGATTAAGCGTCTTTGGCAATCATAACGTCAGAAGCTTTCACTACGGCCCAAGCTTGGTCGCCTACTTTGAGTTGAAGTTCATCCACCGCTTCATTGGTGATGGATGCGGTGACGATATGACCGCCACCAATATCTAATTTCACATGGGAAGTAGTTTGACCCATTTTGAGTTCAACAACTTTGCCGCTAAGGGTATTGCGGGCGCTGAGTTTGACTTTAAGTTCCATGATTTCTCCTAGTGGACGTATTGTTTGGCATAAACAGCGTCATTGTAGAGGGCTTCTTTGTACTGAGCCTTGCCAAAATTGCGAATAATGGTTTGGCCTTCATCGGATGCTACAAATTGAATGAGCTTCGCAGCGATATCTCGGTTTTCAGTTGCGCCTACCGGAGCCACCAAGGCGTCGTAGGTATTAACTAGGTAAGGGTCACCGCGATATAGGATCTGCAAGTCAGGAGCAACATTTTTCTCCGCCACCCAAGTGCTGCTGTCTGTCATAAAGTAGGCTTTATCGGCATTTGCCCTCTTGAGGGAGGCAGTCATAAAGTCATTGGTCACGATGTACCAACTTCCCTCGGGCGTAATCCCCGCTTTTTTCCAGATATCCATTTCTTTTTGGTGTGTGCCAGATTTGTCGCCCCGGGAGATGAAGTTTGCCTGTGCCTTAGCAATCTTTGCATAAGCATCTGCACCACTACTAGCGGATTTGATTTTTGCTGCATCCGCTTTTGGGCCAACAATATAAAACTCGTTAGAGCCAATGAGCGTTCTACCCGTTCCCCATCCTTCAGCAATGGCTTTGTTCACGCCATCGGGTGCATGCACCATGATCATGTCAACCTGTTGTGCTTTTAGCAAGTGGAGGGAGGCGCCACTACCAGCTTTAATCCACACCAGCCGAGCACCTTCCTTTTTGTCAAAGGCTTCGCCAAGTTGTTGTAGCAAGCCTAATTCACCTGGACTGCCAGTTGCCAATCTAAAGCTCTTGGCGCCTTGCCCATAAGTAGCCTCTATTTTTGGGGGATTGGATTGCCCTGTCGATGTTTGCATCCCAAGCCCCATTAATAAAGTGGTGAGTAGTGCGCTGATTAATAGATGGGGATTTTTCATGTCTATTATTTCTTGGCATTCGGGAAGAAGAGTTGCTCGCCACCGATTTGATAGCTAGCAATGACGTCTTGACCATTCTTGGAAGTAATCCAATCGATAAATTCTTGGCCTTCAGCTTTCTTCACGTGAGGAAACTTAGCTGGATTAACTAACATGACGCCATATTGGTTAAATAGTTTTGGGTCGCCCTGAACCAAGATTACTAAATCACCACGGTTCTTAAAAGAAAGCCAGGTAGCGCGATCGGCCAAGATGTAACCATTCATTGCTGATGCGGTATTTAAGGCTGGACCCATACCTGAGCCAGTTTCTTTGTACCAGGTGAGGGTAGGGGCAACCGCTACACCAGAGTCTTTCCAGTAACGCAACTCCGCTGCATGTGTACCGCTTTTATCGCCACGAGATACGAATGGTGCTTGAGCAGTAGCAATCTTCTGAAATGCTGTCTTAATATCTTTTCCGCCTGCAATTTTTGCTGGATCAGATTTTGGTCCAATCAATACGAAGTCGTTGTACATCACTTCAATGCGTTTTGTTGCATAACCTTCGCTGACAAACTTTTCTTCTGCAGGTTTGTCATGTACGAACACAACATCAGCATCGCCACGTCGACCAATGTCTAATGCTTGACCAGTTCCAACGGCAACCACTTTCACTTCAATGCCGGTTTTCATTTTAAAGATCGGCAGGATAAATCCAAAAAGACCAGATTGCTCTGTAGAAGTAGTGGATGAAAGCACAATACTTTTCTCTTGGGCAAATGCTGCGTTGCCTAATAAAGCAAGTGCAGTAATGGCAGTAGCCAGAATTCGGTTAAATGAGAATTTCATTGGAGTTCGGTTCCTTAAGGATGTTCGGTTAAGATCTGTCATATTACAAAACATGAATATGCAAAAAATTACATATGAGAATTCAGATACGGCCCACCCTCGTTTTTGGTAGTAAGAACGCCAAAGATCCGGCCGTTGTGGATTTGGTATGGCTAACAAGCCTGTTAAAAGACATCGAGCACGGCAAAACCTTGATGTCTGCCTGTAAAAAAATGGGCCTGTCCTATAGAAATGTTTGGCAAAAGCTCAATGATGTTGAGCGGGCCCTCGGTTTTAAGTTGATGGACCGGGTGAGGGGCCATGGCTCCCAGTTGTCCGAATACGCCAGATACCTAATTCAATTTACCGATGATTTTGATCAAAAGACCATGCGTTTGGGCCAGACCAGCCTATCTCATTTGGAAGAAGGCTTTGCTCAATTTAGAGTGAAGGCGAAAAAACAGTGGCGACTTGCTAGTAGTAGCGACCCGATTATTCAAAAATCCGTTTTCGATATTGGTGGCTTTGAGTTGATTACTGCAGGTTCAGGCGAGGCCTTAGAGCGGCTTCTAAATTACGAGGTTGATATTGCAGGCTTTCATGTGTCGGACCCACAAAGCTCCCAAATTATTTCAAAGCGACTGCAAAAAGAGGGAATGCAAATTTTTCCAGTCATGAAGCGTGTTCAAGGTCTGATGGTTGCAAAAGGTAATCCTCACAATATCAATGCGCCAAAGGATCTATTGCGCCCCAAGATTCGCTTTATCAATCGACAAAAAGGGTCGGGAACGCGACTACTATTGGATACGATTTTAGGTAAAGAGCATATAGATCCTCGTGGCATAAAAGGTTACGAGAATGAAGAGTTCACGCATTCTGCGATTGCCATGTCTATTCTGGCTAAGAAGGCGGATGTGGGAATGGGCGTTAAAAGTGTAGCCATCGAGAATGGCCTGGACTTTATTCAACTAAAGGACGAAATCTTTTTTCTAGCTATGGGTGAAGAGTTGAGCCTCAATAAAGATCTCGCTAAACTGATTCGGAAAATTCGCTCCCTCTCTGGCCAGACCCCAGGCTATAAATCGATCGGCCTGAAGAAACAGATTGCTGGTTGGCTATAAACTAGCACTCATGAAGAAACGCTTTTTCTTAGCGGGATTTATGGCCTGGAGTTTTCTGGCTTCTTTTTCCTACGCACAATCGGTAACAGTCGCCGTTGCTAGCAATCTCAAGCCCGCATTTGAAGAGATCTATAAGGGCTTTAAGCAGGCTCATCCACAAAGCAAAACTGTTCGCATTGTTTATGGATCCTCTGGCAACCTCGCGAGTCAGATGAAGCAGGGCGCACCATATGATTTATTTATTTCAGCAGACGAGGCCTATCCATTGCGCTTGGTTGAAGCGGGCCTAACTCGTGATCGTGGAGTAGTTTATGCGGCAGGGCATTTAGCCCTCATTACGAATTCTGCTGCCGGACTTGCTTTAAGTTCGGATCCGGAGAGTATTAAAGCTTTGCTGAGGAATTCCAAGAAGATTGCGATTGCCAATCCAGATCTAGCGCCATATGGCAGAGCCTCGGTTCAATATCTTCAATCCATGAAGATGTGGGACGAGCTTCAAGGCAGGGTGATATTTGCAGAAAACATTTCCATCGCGACTGTTTACGTTAGCACTGGAGCCGTTAAGGTGGGCATTTCTGCTTTGTCCTTGGCAAAATCTGCTGAGCTGTCTGCAACGATTCAATATATTGCCTTGCCAGATAATTTATATGCACCCATCAAGCAGCGCATGGTCCTAAAGCGAGACCCGGCCCCAACGGCCATCGCACTGTATGACTATTTGCAAGGCGCAGTTGCTAAGCAGATTCTGCTTAATCACGGTTACTCCATCCCTAGGCAAGACTAAGTCGACTATTTTTGTTTTAAATCAAGATCCTGACTGTCTAAATCGGCGATTATTGACCACTGCATCCCATCCTTGGAGAATGATATTCATTCTCATGTGGGGATATAATTACCCAATACAGTCCATTCAGTTAGTTCGTCAATCTAGATATGAATCTTGAAGAAATCCTCCCGGGCACCAGAGCTCGGGTTAGTAAGATAGCCAATACAGGCGATCAGCAGGAGGATATTCGAGGTCAACTTGAGGATATTGGCTTTTTGCCCGGCGAGCAGGTAGAGGTATTGCGCAAAGGATTTTTAGGTCAAGGCCCCATTTTGATCAGGGTTGGATCATCGACATTTGCTTTGCGAGAATCCGAAGCCCGCATGGTTGAGGTAGAAATTCTTTAAGCATGTCTGAATCCAAGATTCATTTCTTCCCAAGTGAGCCCTTAGTTGCCTTGCTAGGTAATCCCAATTGCGGCAAAACGGCACTATTCAATTTGCTGACGGGAAGTCGCCAGAAGGTGGCTAATTATTCCGGCGTTACCGTTGAAAGAAAAGAAGGGCGTTTAACGCTCGAATCTGAAAAAGTCATTCGCGTCTTAGATTTGCCTGGAGCCTACAGTTTGTATCCACGCTCTTTGGATGAGCGGGTGACCTGCAATGTTCTTCATGGCAATGCCGAAGGCGAAAAGCGCCCAGACCTCGTGCTGTGTGTTCTCAATGCTATGAACCTCAGGCGCAATCTACGATTGGTGTTGTCAGCAAAACGCCTAGGGTTGCCCTGTGTAGTTGTGCTCAATATGGTTGATGTAGCTCAACGTCAAGGCCTAGCAGTAGACGCTCAGACCTTGTCTCAAGAGTTGGGATTACCCGTGATTGCTACCATTGGCATTCAGTCTGATGGTGCTGATGAGCTCAAACAATATTTGAGTGAATTGGATTGGAAAAACTTATCGACTTTATGCGCTAGCAATATTGATGAGGGCGTTGAGACATCCACAGACCATTCTGCTCACACTGAGTCGGACAATGTACAAGTGCAGCATATTTTGCAGAATTTAGGCCTAGACCAGATTATTTCGGATCGTCTGAGTGATCGTTTGGATTCTGTATTACTCCATCCAGTATTTGGCCCAGTCATTTTGGCGGCTGTTCTATTCTTTATCTTTCAGGCAGTGTTTACTTGGGCTACCCTACCCATGGAAGCGATTGAAGTTGTAGTAGATTGGCTCGGTGCGCTATTAACTCAATTACTGCCAAATAATTGGTTACGCAGTTTATTGGTCGACGGCATTTTGGCAGGGGCTGGTGGCGTACTGATTTTCTTGCCCCAGATTTTGATTCTGTATTTCTTTATTCTGATTTTGGAAGAGTCTGGCTACCTTCCTCGAGCCGCCTACTTATTAGATCGCTTGATGGGGCGGGTTGGCCTATCAGGCCGATCATTTATTCCGCTCTTGTCTAGCTTTGCCTGTGCGATTCCTGGAATCATGGCGACCCGCAGTATCTCGAATGCACGCGATCGCTTGGTCACGATTTTGATTGCGCCGATGATGACTTGCTCAGCGCGTCTTCCGGTGTATGCCTTATTGATTTCAGCATTTATCCCTGAACGTAAATTATGGGCTGGCCTAGATTTACAAGGCCTAGTGCTTTTCTTACTTTATGTTGCTGGCATTGCGGGTGCCATGGCTGTTGCTTGGATATTAAAGCGCTTTACGAGTGAAAAATTCCAGCTCAATGCTTTGATGATGGAGTTGCCAAGTTATCACTTGCCGCGCCTAGGTAACTTAGCAATTGGTTTATGGCAACGTGCAGAAATATTCTTGCGTCGAGTGGGCGGAATTATTCTCATCATGACGGTGTGTCTATGGGCACTCTCCAGTTTTCCACTTCCGCCAGAGGGTGCTACTGGCTCACCCATTCAATACAGTGTTGCTGGAATGATGGGTCAAGCCCTGGCAGTCATTTTTGAGCCCATTGGTTTTAATTGGCAAATCAGTATTGCTTTAGTTCCTGGTATGGCAGCTCGTGAAGTTGTCGTGAGCTCCTTGGCTACGGTTTACGCTCTTTCTAGCTCAGGCGCAGATGCGGCAGATGCTTTGCTGCCTTTAATTTCTAAAGGCTGGAGTTTGGCAACCGCTTTATCTCTGCTGGCTTGGTTTGTCTTTGCCCCGCAGTGCCTGTCAACGATTGCGGCGGTGAAAAGAGAAACCGGCGGCTGGAAGATTCCAGTCATTATGCTGAGCTACCTCTTTGGCTTAGCCTATCTAGCAGCCTTTATTACTTATAGGGTGGCAAGTTATTTTGGCTTAGCTTAGGGCTAATTTAGGGCATCCATTATAAAATCGAGTTAAATTGTATGTGTAACAATTAACTGCTTGTAACTACTGATAACTGCTGATTGGTGACCCTATGAACTTATCCCTCCGCCCCCTGATTCTTGTTGCCGCCTGTACTGTGAGCTTTAGTGCATTTGCTGAGCCTGGTGAGAATACCTATAAGCAAGTCTGCGCAGCCTGTCACAATTCTGGTGTTTTGAATGCCCCTAAGTTAGGTGATAAAACTAAATGGGCTCCGTTAATTGCTGAAGGCCAAGTCATCATCACTGCCCATGCTTATGTTGGTGTTCGGGCTATGCCGCCAAAGGGCGGCAATCCAAATCTGAATATCGAAGGCTTTTCAGATGCATTGATATATATGGTGAATCGTTCTGGTGCTAACTGGAAGTCACCTGATGCAAAAACCTTGGCTGCAATTAATAAAGAAATCGAATCACGCAAAGCTGGCTTGAATCAAAAGCAATAGGCTAGCAGTCCGCCCAATGAATCTACAGTCACATCAGATTGAGATCATTGGTTACTGCGCCGCCTTTCTGACGACGATTGCTTTTCTGCCGCAGGCCATTCAATCATGGCGCACCCGGGATCTCTCGGGGATCTCGGTGGGGATGTATAGCTTATTTACTGCGGGCGTAGGTTTATGGCTGATCTACGGCCTCATTATTGAAAAGTGGCCCCTGATTTTGGCTAATGCCTTGACCTTTGCCCTGGCCCTGAGCATTCTGGTGCTCAAGCTTCGCACTAGCAAACCCAAATGACATTCGTTTAAGTAGTGTCATAATTAATTCACATAAAAATTATTAAAAACGAGACTCCAATCAGAAAGGCTATTCATGAGCACTGCATACGTTATTGATCCACCTATTGTCACTTCGCTTCCGGTGGTGGGTGACACCCGTCGTTTTGCAGTGAACCGTATTTATTGTGTCGGTCGTAACTATGCTGATCACGCGCGTGAGATGGGCCATGATCCAGATCGTGAACCACCATTCTTTTTCATGAAACCAGCTAACTCGATTGTGGCTGATGGCAGAGATATGCAATACCCCAATCTCTCAAATGATGTGCATCACGAGATTGAGATGGTTGTAGCCATCGGTAAGGGCGGTGCCAATATTGCTGCTGATAAAGCGCTTGAGCATGTTTATGGTTACGGTGTTGGTCTCGATATGACTCGCCGTGATTTGCAGGGCGAAGCTAAAAAGATGGGGCGCCCTTGGGATACCGGTAAAGCTTTTGACCAATCCGCGCCTTGTGCAGCTATTACACCTGCCGCTCAGTGTGGGCACCCTAATAAAGGTACGGTCAAGTTATTGGTAAACGGTGAGGTGCGCCAAGAGGGCGACTTAAATCAATTGATTTGGAATGTGCCTGATACCATCGCTTATCTCTCCACTCTATTTACGCTGGAGCCAGGCGATTTGATTATGTCAGGCACGCCTGCAGGTGTTGGTCCGGTGAAGAAGGGCGATGTACTTGAAGGAACAGTTGAAGGTTTGGCGCCACTGAAAATCAAGATTGTGTAATTAAGCCCTGCATGGTTTGGAAGATTTATTTTCCAAGCCACTTTGGCGGACGTGCTTCCAGAAAGGCATTTACCCCTTCCTTGAAGTCCACGCTGTTATAAGTCTCTCGCATTAATTCTGTGCAATCGGGAAGATTGCTCTCCATCAAGCGCGCTAAAGTGACTTTGCTCACTTTTTGTGTAATTGGGGCTAGCACTGCTAATTTGTTGGCCAAGACTTCAGTCGCTTCAACGATTTCATCGGGCGAAGTAGTTTGATAGAGATAGCCTGAGTTGAGTAACTCTGGCGCCTTGATCAGCTCTGCGCTCAATAGCATACGTTTGACCATCGGCACACCCAAGTGATTAGCGATCCAGGAGAGATTGCTCGGTGATAAACAGTTACCTAAAGTCTTAGCCACTGGAATCCCAAAACGGGCATCACTTGTAGAGATTCTGAAATCACATGCGGTGGCAATCAGTAGCCCGCTACCCACTGCTAAACCTTCAATCAGGGCAATTGTTGGAATAGGTAAATGTTGCAAGGAATGAAAAATGGTATCGACTGCAACTTCATAAGCCTCATTTTCTTTTAGGTCAACAAACTGCTGAATATCGCTGCCTGAGACAAAGGCTTTATCTCCAGCGCCTCTAAAAATTGCCACCCGAATTTCTGGTCTATTGGCTAAGTCATCACAAATCCGTTTGAGCTCTTCATACATGGGCCACGTTAAGGCATTGCGCGCTGTAGGATTATTAAAGGTAATATGGGCAATGGATTCGTCAAGCTCTAGATTGATGCAGGGTGGCGTGGAGTTCATGGCTTCATTCTATACAAAAGACCCTTCTGAACGCTTGTTTTTAGGGTCAAGATCGACCTGCGATAGAATTCTTCTATGTATATGTTTCTACCTTTCCTGACAGCCTTCATCGGCCTTGTCCTCGTTTGGTTTGAGAAACGGCTGGCTGGTTTAGTTGTGCTTGCCATTACCGTCGGTATTCTGATGTTCTGGTTCCGAGTCCATGCTACAAGCCATCTCAATATCAGCCTGTGAGCAACTGTGAGTAAGCATGCCTTTCCTTCTCTAGCAGCCCTTGGCAATCAGCTGGCTTTAGTGGCGATCATTGGCATGCTGTCCTATGCCTTTGTTGATCAACTCTACTTTGGTGAATTACCTTGTCCTCTCTGTCTGATGCAGCGCATGGGTTTTGTGATTATTGGTTTTGCGCTGGTTCTTAATGTCCGCTGCGGTGCGCATTCGGCGCATTACGGTTGGGGCATTATTGGTGGCTTAGTTGGCATGATGGTTTCTTTGCGCCAAGTGCTCTTGCATGTTTTACCGGGTGACAAAGGATTTGGCGCCACTTTTCTAGAGCTCCATTTTTATACTTGGGCTTTTGTTGCTTATGTGGGTCTGATTGCCGGCCTTGCTATTTTGCTCATGTTGCCTAATCGTGATATTCGTTCACGCTCGCTGTTTGCAAATGCCTTGGTGATCTTATTCATCATCATCGTTTTTGCCAATCTAGCGTCTACTCTGCTTGAGTGTGGCATTGGCCCTTGTGCTGATGACCCCGTTAAATACGACGGATGGTTGTGGTTGCGTACGCGTTTTGGTTTTTAATTTATCACTAGGGATTTCATGATGGTTGCTTCAAAGCTGTTCAAGGGCTTGGTAGTACTGCTTGCAACCCTTAGTTTTTCTCATGCCACTCAGGCTCAAACTTCAAAAGCCAATGCTACTTGGCCTAAACAAGCTATTCGGATTGTTGTAACTTTTACCCCAGGTGGGGCGCCTGATATTTTGGCGCGCGTTTTAGCTGAGAGTTGGCAGCAAAGTTTAGGTGTCCCAGTTCTGGTTGAGAACCGACCTGGCTATGGTGGCAACATCGGTGCCGATGTAGTCGCAAAAAGTGAGCCGGATGGCTACACCTTATTAATTGGTACGGTGGGTATTCATACGATCAACGGCGCCCTCTATGACAAGATGTCTTTTCATCCGATTAATGATTTCACGCCCATTAGTTTTCTAGCGAGTACGCCTAATGTGCTGGTTGTAAACAAGAAGCTAGGTGTGAGCAATTTGCATGAGTTGATCGATTTGGCTAAAGCAAAGCCCAATGAGCTGACTTTTGGTTCATCTGGTGTTGGCACTTCTTTGCATATGTCGGGCGAACTCTTCAAGGAGATGACGGGTGTACAGATCCGCCACATTCCTTACAAAGGTAGAGCGCAATCTTTACCCGATCTAATTAGCGGCCGGATTTCGATGCTTTTTGATAATCTGTCTTCATCTTTGCCGCTCATTAAGGCCGGAGAGGTGCAGGCTTTGGCAGTAACCACTCTAAAACGCTCTCCAGCAGCTCCAGAGATTCCGACAATGGCTGAACAAGGCTTACCGGGATTTGAGGCAACCTCGTGGTTCTCGCTCATGGCACCAGCAAATCTCCCTCCAGCCGTGCAAAAACGCTTAAATACCCTGACTCGCCAAACCCTCAATCAACCCGACGTCAGAAACAAGCTCCTCGCAGGCGGTCTTGACCCTGCACCCGGAAGCCCTCAAGAGCTCTCCAGGCTGATCCAGGCTGAGACCAATAAATGGGGTAGAGTAATTTACAGATCAGGCGCAAAATTAGAGTAGTTGGCCTCTTTAGCAAAACAATAATTAAGTTAATAAATAAGTTAATAAATAAGCTAATAAAAGCCCAATTCCTGTCAGCCTGGAATTGGATGAAGCGTTAAAGGTAGTAGGAGGCGACCAATTAATGGGGTCCACTATGAACACAAATCAAAAGCATTTCAAATCTACTGCATCTAAAACAATCCTGGCGCTCCTAGCGACGGCGGGTTTATTCGCACTTGCTCCCGCAACGGCTCAAGCAGGCAATGTCGGCTGGGCTGTTTCGGTTGGTGGTGGTTACGGCGGAGGCTATGGAGGCGGTTGGCGTCCAGCGGCATACGGCCCGGGTTGGGGTGGTGGCTGGGGTCCAGGCTGGAGAGGTGCTTACGGCCCTGGCTATGGCTATGGCTATCCTTACGCGGCGGGTTACTATGCACCCCCAGTAGTCTATGCAGCTCCACCCGTAGTTACTTATGCAGCTCCGCCGCAGCCTTTGGTTTTGGCTTCTCAGCCTCAACCTCCAATCTGGTATTACTGCGAGGCTAGCGGTCAATATTTTCCCTATGTGCAAAGTTGCGCTTCAGGTTGGCAAACGCAACCTGCAATGCCGCCATCAAGTAATGCATCGCCTAGGCAGCGCCACAATTAAAGCTTCTGATTAACTGAATACGATTTAAGGATTGAATATGAAACGTGCTGTACTCACTCTCGTCATGATTGGCTCTTTAGCGGCCTGTGTCTCAGCGCCAACGGGTCCTACTATTGCGATCATGCCTCGCGAAGGCAAACCTTTTGAAGTGTTCCAGCAAGAAGATCAGCAGTGCCGTGAGTTTGCTGCAAATGCAGTCAAAGATACTAGCAATGCTGCCTTAAAAGAAGGTGCTACTAGCGCCGCTATTGGCGCTGCATTGGGCGCAGCCGCTGGGGCAGTAATTCAAGGGGGGAGCAGTCAGAATATTGGTACTGGCGCAGGTGTTGGCTTGCTCGGTGGCGCCGCTCTAGGTGCCATGAACTCGGCTGGCAAGCAAAACCAATCCCAGACTCAGTACAACATTGCTTATCAGCAATGCATGTACTCCAAAGGCAATCAAGTGCCAAGTTACCCTACCCAGGGTGGCCCAGGCTACGCGCCGCCTCCTAGTAATCCTGCTGGTGCACCAGGTAGTTATAAGTTAATTCAGTAAATTCAAAAAAAGAATCTGAAATACTTAGACCTCTACCGGCGGATGCGTTTTCTCAAAGCGCGCCGCCGTTTTTCTAAAGAGGTAGAGCAGTAGAAGCGCAGCCAATCCAAGGCTCATGCTATTACCAGCCCAAAAGCCGTTTGCCCCTTGTAAAAATTCTGGGGTATTGCCCAATACATTAAAGCCCATCAAGTAGCCACCACCTAAGCCAACGCCCCACAGTGAGCCTGCGTAAATGAGCATCGGCCAAAAGGCAATGCGATAGGCTCGCAGAATAAATGCCGCAGTAATTTGCAAGGCATCAAAGACTTGGTAGAAGGCGATAAACAAAAAGAGTGGAATCGAAAACACTTTTACTTCTTCTGGCGGATCATAAAGATCTAAGAGCTCAATTCTAAAGATCCAGACTGCAATACCAATCGAGATGCACAGCGCCGTGGTGAAGAATACTGAGGACCAGCCAATTTCCTCGGCACGCTCTTGTTGATCTGCGCCAATCGATTGCGAGACTAAGGTCATGGTGGCGATGGATATGGATAGCGGCACCATATAAATCACGGTACCCATATTGGCTACTATCTGATGACCCGCCAACGCAGTTGTGCCTAAGCGCGCAATAAATAGCGACATGAAGGTAAAAGACGTTACTTCAATCAAGTAGCTAAAGCCAATCGGTGCACCTAATTTAAGAAGGGTCCAGATACGGTGCCAGTCAGGCCAGCTAAAACGCGCAAAGATTTTAAAGGGGCGATAGAAGCCATCAAAGAGCACAAAGCCCAAAGTGATGAGGAGCCAGAACCAGTTGATGATGACAGTCGCTACTGCGCAACCAGGGCCACCCATTCCCTCAATACCAAGACCACCATAAATAAATAAGAGATTGAGTGGTAACTTTAAGCCCAAGCCTATTAATTGCACTACTGTAATGACTGCCGGTCTAGAGACTGCATTGTGCAAAGCCATTAAGACACGCATCGCCATGCTCGCCGGCAATCCGATCGCCAGAATATCCAAATAGAGGCGTGCCTTCGCTTCAATGGCGGGTGTTACCTGCGAGATTCTTAAGAGATGGTCTGCATTTAATAAGATCAAAGCGCCAAAGATGGTGAGACCCACCGCCAACCAGGTTGCCTGACGAACCTCTTCCCCTATCTCACTAAAACGTTTTGCGCCAAAGAGTTGTCCAGCAATTGGTGCAAGCGCTGAGATCACACCAGTGAGACCGACGTAAACGCTAATAAAGATTGCTGAAGCCATGGCGAGGGCTGCTAGATCGTCAGCAGAATAGCGGGCGATCATGGCGGTATCTAAGACGCCAAAGGTGATTACTGCTAGCTGACCAATGAGCAATGGACCAGCTAGTTTGAGTAGGGAGGGGATATCCTCGCGCAAACGCGATAACTTAAAGTGCAACACGATTTATTCTTTACCGACAGGCGTAATTTGGTAGAGGCGTAGGCGCTCATCACGGTCGGCGGCGCGACGATCTTCCCAGAGTAATTCAATTTTCTTTTTATTGAGGCTGGCGTATGCCTTAGCTTCTAAAGAGCTATGGGTCAGCATGAGATTGCAGCTAGGATCATCGCGCAAAGGAAGTTTGGTGAAGTAGCTAAATGAGGCTAGCTGAGCTGGTCCAAGATTGGTGGTGTCAATACACCCTGGGGTATTGGCAATAATGGTTTCTAGACGATCAGAAACATAGCGATAGGTTTTAGCGTAATTGATCGTGGGTAACCACAAGGTCATTAGCAAGACCCACATCAGCGTAGTGCCTGATGCGGAGATGATGAGGCAGCGCCAGATTTCCTTAGGTGCACGAGAAGTTCTCCAGCGCACAATCGCTAACCATATACCGGTAATGATGAGGGCAACAACAAAACCAATGTAATCAAACTGCGCCTGAAAGCCAGGCAATAGCCTTGCAATATTTGCAGCAGTCGATTCTGGAAAGCCAGTGACCTTTGCTAGCCAAATAATCCAAATAGCTAAGGCAATCATCGTGAAGCTAAACATCGCAAACCAGTCAATAAAACTAATCAAGCCGCGCTTAAGAATGGGTAAGCTAAATGCAGCAATGATGGACAGACTGGGAATCAAAATAATGAGGTCGTGCTCATTGGCCTCTAATCTGAACAAAACATAAATCAAGCAGCCAATAAATAAACTCAGCGGAATGCAAAGATGGGGTGCACGCCATTGACCTGCTTCTTTCGCTCGACCCCAATGGGCGAGAGAGATTATTGCTAATGGCCAAACTGGCCAGGCATAGGCCCAGAAGTTCACGCTCAAGAACCCGAGCGACTCAATCGATGGAGTGGAGCGCATTTCTGGCATATTGCGCCAGCCTTCTTCAGCGATATGACGCCATTCTGGAGTCAGGCTCCCTAGATACCAAAGCGCGGGCCAGAGCGCAAAACCAATCAGACCCAATACCGTACTGGTTAATGTCCAGCGAAAACGTAACTTCGCACTACTGGCAATGACGGCAATGATGGTTGAGCTCACCACAATTAAAGCAAGGGTAAGGTTGCTAGAGAGCGCCGCGATGGTAATACCAAGGCCTGTCCATAAGCCGCCTTGCCAGGGCTTGTCTAAACCGCGCACAGTGCCGTACAACACGATGCTGATACCCATGAGTTGCGCCATCATTGGCGTGGTCTCATGTGCGCGCTGAGCAAGGCCGATGCAGGCCAAGAAAATTAGCAGAGCGCCATCAGCTAGTGTCATGCCATAGTTTTTACGACCCGGTTGACCGCCAACAGCAAGTGCCATGGGTTGCACTTCTTGGCGACGACCCAGTAAATAAGTTGCATACCAAATCGCCAAAGCAGATGCAAAGAAGCAGACTGCGGAATATAGGCGAGCAGCATTACTCATGCCGATCAATGGACCAAACAGATCCATCAGGGTGGCACCTAGCCAATACGGAAAAGGTGCCCCAAGAGAAACATCACGACCGGCGAGATGCGGAACAATCCAATCGAGTGCTTTGCCATGCTGCAAAGTCCACATGCCCCCAAATCCGATTGCATCTTCGTTCTTCCAGGGATCGCGCGCAAAGAGTCCGGCGAGACCATAGACCAAGGTCAACGCAAAAATAATGATGCGTGGAATCGAGGTAGTGGCGGCGGCGGTGAGTTTAACCATGCGTTAGGTGGCTCAAGTAGGGCAATGCAATTAGTACATCTACAGCAGGTAATAAAAAAGGCAGCAAACGCTGCCTTGATTATCTCGCAGGGGAGGGTGAATGCCCAACCCCTATCTTGAGTAAGTCTTTTATTAAGCCTTTTTCTTAGCTGGCTTTTCAGCAGCTTTAGCTTCTGCAGCAGCAGCTTTTTTCTCAGCAGTTTTAGCAGCGCCATCACCAGTTGCTTTAGCAACTGCTTTAGTACCAAACTTCTGACGGAATTTCTCAACACGACCGGCAGTATCCATAATCTTCTGGGTACCAGTGTAGAAAGGGTGTGACTCAGATGAAGTCTCGATCTTGGCCAATGGATATTCATTGCCATCTTCCCACTTGATTGTCTCTCTTGTAGACATTGTGGAGCGAGTCTTGAAGCTGAAGTTATTAGAAACGTCTACAAAGACGATTTCACGATATTCGGGGTGAATGCCAGGTTTCATTATTAAGTCCTATTAGCGGGCAGCCGTTTGAGGGAGGTATCGAAATACGAGACCCAAATACTTACCCAGTTAAATGCAAATTATTAAAGCGGTAAAGGCGAAATTATGCCATGAAATCAACAACAAAGCGCACTTTTACCGCCTAGGAAAGGCTAAATTAGCCGCCCTTACGCATTAAATCGAAGAATTCACCGTTATTTTTGGTGGATTTGAGCTTATCAACAATAAAGTTCATCGCCTCAATATCGTCCATGTCGGCCAATAACTTACGTAAAACCCAGATTTTCTGGAGGTTTTCCGCTTTAACCAGCAACTCTTCACGGCGGGTGCCGGACTTATTGAGGTTAATCGATGGGTAAACACGGCGCTCAGCCAAACGACGCTCAAGATGAACTTCCATATTGCCGGTACCTTTGAACTCTTCGTAGATGAGGTCATCCATACGGCTACCTGTTTCAATCAAGGCCGTGGCGATGATGGTCAGTGAGCCACCCTCTTCAACGTTACGTGCAGCACCGAAGAAGCGTTTTGGACGTTGCAATGCATTGGCATCCACACCACCAGAGAGTACTTTTCCAGATGAAGGAATCACCGTGTTGTAAGCACGAGCAAGGCGGGTAATCGAGTCAAGCAAGATGATGACGTCTTTTTTCATCTCTACTAAGCGCTTGGCTTTTTCAATCACCATTTCAGCAACTTGTACGTGGCGCACAGCTGGCTCATCAAAGGTCGAGGCAACTACTTCGCCACGAACTGAGCGCTGCATTTCAGTAACTTCTTCAGGGCGCTCATCGACTAACAAGACGATCAGAATCGCATCTGGATTGTTTGCGGCAATTGCATGGGCAATGTGCTGCATCATCACGGTCTTACCGGATTTTGGTGAAGACACGATCAAGCCACGCTGGCCATAGCCAATCGGGGAGATCATATCGATGATGCGGCCAGTGAGATTCTCTTCAGCCTTGATGTCACGCTCTAACTGAACCACGCGATTTGGATGCAAAGGCGTTAAGTTTTCGAACATGATGCGGTTCTTCAAAGCCTCTGGAGGCAAACCGTTGATCTTGTCTACCTTTACCAATGCAAAGTAACGCTCACCATCTTTAGGTGTGCGAACTTCACCTTCAACGCTGTCACCCGTGTGCAGGTTAAAGCGGCGGATCTGTGCAGGGGAGATGTAGATATCGTCCGGAGAAGCCATGTACGAGGCATCTGGGGAGCGTAAGAAACCAAAGCCATCAGGCAATACTTCCAAAGTACCGTCACCAAAAACAGATTCGCCTTCTTTGGCGCGCTTCTTCAAGATGGCAAACATCAATTCTTGTTTGCGCATCCGTTGGGTGTTTTCAATCTCCAGGCTGGCTGCCATTTCAAGCAGAGCGGATACGTGGAGTACTTTGAGTTCAGATAATTGCATGTGGTTCTCGGGTGTAGATAAGGGTATGAATGTGTTTTGGGGTATCGCTGTCTAGATGGTCATCAGACAGATTGGAAAAACAGAATTTTTTGGGAGTTTGCTAAAAAAGAAGGGGAGGAAAATTGCTAGAGATCGGGGCACGGAAAGTGCGTTGGAATGCTGATGAACTAGATACTACACTAAAAACAGTGAAAAACCACAGGCTCACTTAGTGAACCTGTGATCAGAGACTATTTACAGATGACTATCAATAAATGCAGTCAACTGGGATTTGGCCAAAGCGCCTACTTTTTGAGCAGCAACAGTGCCGTTCTTAAAGAGGATCAATGTTGGGATGCCACGAATATTGAACTGGGCAGGAACGCCTTGGTTCTCATCCACGTTCATCTTAGCGATTTGGATCTTATCGCCGTACTCGCCAGCGAGTTCTTCGAGGATAGGGCCGATCATTTTGCAAGGGCCACACCACTCAGCCCAGAAGTCGAGGAGAACAGGTTTATCGGACTTGAGAACGTCTTGCTCGAAAGAAGCGTCAGTTACATATTTGATGCCGGCACTCATGAAAATTCCTTAATTAGTCTTATTTAGTTTTATATAGTTATTGCGTTACAACGCTTATATTAGCAATAAGCCAAACTTTCTGCCTAAAAATCAATATAAGTCCAAAAATTCAGCCTTCATGCCTCATCCATTTCCAACCATTTCTGATCAAAAGCAGCCGCATGCTTGGGCTATTACGCCCAATGCTGGTGCACTGAAGTCGCTCGCCGAAGGTATTTGGAATTGTGCAGTGCAAACCAATCAACGCCCCTTAGTGGTGCTGAGTACGGCAGGTCCTTTAATGGGGGTCAGAGCCGCCCTAGAAAAGTATCGCCCGGCAAACCTACCTAACCATATTGCTTTTCTACCCCAAGTCATTAGTTTTAATGATTGGCTAGAAGCGGCGCCAGGCGCATGGAAGTTCCCTAAGAAACAAACGGACTTGGAGCGTTGGTTATCGGTTTACATCAACTTGCGCAAACATAAAACTTTGCAAAGCTGGTTTAAGGCGGAGAGTGAAGCGGGTGCCTGGGGTCTTGCACAAGCAGTCATCGATGCTTGCGATGCTTTATCGGAAGCAGTCGTGCCGCACATGCAAGGCGAGATCAATGTCTTAGTACAAAACCAAACTCTCGATGCAGAGCTCTGGGTAAAAAAAGTAGAGGTGCTTTTAGATCAAGCCATCGCTAAAGCTTATGTTGGTCTATCTCGTAAAGTAGTTGATCAAGAATCCACTGTTTTATTGGCGTTCTGGCGCTACCTCAGTAGCCCTGGTGATCCTGTCATGCGTAAGCATTTCGCACTAGCAGCCCATCTACAAGCAGCTAGTGCAAATCAAGCTGTGGCAAGGCCTTTGATCTGGGTAGAAACTGCAGACCCCAAACCCATTGATCAAGAAACGATCTCCCGGTATTTGCAGGACTACGCGCAATTTGCTCCTGTACTCCATATTGGAATGGACTGGCATTCAGTAGCGCTGTGGTCGGAAGCCTTAAGCGGTCAAGATGTCGAAGGGCAACTCATACCGGCAGATCAAGAGCAGGGCGCACGCATTGATCACAATATTCAGGCAAGCTTTCATGAGGGGTGGCGCCTACTGGCAGCACGACGTTTTGAAGAATTAGCTTGGGCAGCAGCCAAATCCATTGAGACACACTTAATCGCTGGCAAGACCAACATCACCTTGGTGGCGCAAGATCGCTTAGCCGCGAGAAGGGCGCGTGCCCTGTTGTCACGTTTTGGCCCTAGCCTTCGTATTCGTGATGAAACTGGTTGGAAGCTTTCAACTACCCGTGCCGCAGCATCGCTCAATAGTTGGTTGGAGTTGATTCGTTCGCCCAAAGAAGGGCCGAGTGCAAGTGCCTTGCTGGAGTTTTTGCAAAATCCATTTTTTGATATTGCCCATACCCTACGTAAGCCACCAGAAGTTTGTGCCAGCTTAATTGCTCAGCTTGAAGATATCTTGATTGCAAGCCAAGCAAAGTCCGGTTGGGAAACCTTTCGGATGGCCATTGAGCGAGCAAATGCTTATGCATCATCGCGCGGCAGTGTGCCTCATGAAGCACTCTCGCAGTTGCTCAATTTCCTACAGCGGCATCATGCACAGTGGCAAGAACTCAAGCTAGATTGTGCAAATGCCTATGTACTCTTACAAACCAATTTGCAAGAGATGGGTATGGCTCAGAAACTAGAAACAGATTCCGCTGGCAAGCAATTACTCGAAGTACTCAAGGCCTTTGATCTAGGCGCAGGCGCCTACCAGCAAGTCACCATGCGTTTGCCGGAGTGGCTGAGCTTACTCAAGACTGTGATTGAGGAGGCCTCTTACCAAGAGGTGGGCCAGCAAGCGCAAGCAACTCTAAGCATCTTGCCGCTGAGCTCAACACGCTTGCGTGAGTTTGATGCCGTCGTCTTGGTGGGTTGCGATGAGCAACAGTTGCCGGCATTTTCAGAGCCGCCATTATTTTTCTCGGACGCACTCAATCGTTTATTAAAAGCGTCCACAATCACTGAGCAATACATTCAGCAAGCGAGAGACTTATCGCAACTGCTGATCTCTTGCCCTCAGGTGGATTTGCTTTGGCAAAGCAAGAGCAAAAGTGGCGAACCCCTCAGGCCATCAGCTTGGATTAGTCGCTTGCGTACGCAACTGCCAGATTGGCCGATATTAGAAGCTAAGCCTGATATGCATGCAGATCACTCGGATCCACTGCAAGAAGCGGTCACAACCGTTAACCCTGACATTGCTTTGCCGATTAGTATGTCTCCTAGTGCTTATAAAGCATTAAGAGATTGCCCTTATCGTTACTACGTCCGCAGCATCTTGGGTTTACGTAAGGCAAAAGAATTCGAAGAAGGCTTTGATGCTTCATTGGCAGGGCAGGTCTTGCATGCCATACTCAAAAACTTCTTCCAAGCCTTAAAAACCGAAGAGCAAAAAACCCATACGAATATTCATCAAGACGAGAATGCGCGTCGTCAGTGGATGCAAGAGCACTTATCAAAACATTCCGAAAAAGAGTTTGAGCGTTTGATCAAAGGCGATGCCAGGGTCACCGGTACTCTGCGTGACTGGCAAAAGCAAATCCCGAGCTTTGTGGATTGGCAACTCAAGCGTGAGGCAGAAGGTTGGCAGTATCACGATGCAGAGTTGCCAGTTGGCTTTATGGTGATGCTGACTGACCCTGATGGCGTGCAAAGAGAGATTCAGATTGCAGGTCGTGCTGACCGCTTTGATATCAGCAGCAATAATTCCACAACTGCAGCAGTCATCGACTACAAGAACCAAGGCATTAGCAAAATCAAGAAGCGGGCAGATCATCTCTTGGATGATCCGCAGTTGCTGATCTATGCCCGTGCCGTAAATGAGAACGCCATAGCAGCGCATCTTCCTGGCCGCACTATTGAGCAATCCGAGTGGGTCTCATTAAAAGCAGATATTAAAAAAGCCGATGACAAAATTGTCAGAGCATATCCGGTTGAAAATATGCCCGAGATGATGGAGCAATTTTCAGATCAGCTTAATGAGGATCTGGAAGTCTTATGGGCGCGCAAGCCTATGAAAGCCTTTGCACCCGATAGTGTTTGCCAATATTGCGAAGCCAGGGGTATTTGCAGAAAGGGGATGTGGTGAGCGATAAGTTTGATTACCCCGTAGCCTGCAACCCGAATAATTCGGTGATTGTTTCTGCCTGTGCAGGCAGTGGCAAGACTTGGCTCTTGGTTGCTCGGATGGTGCGCCTGTTGCTTGCTGGTGCTAAACCTCAAGAGATCCTCGCACTGACCTTTACCCGCAAGGCTGCGCAAGAGATGCGCGATCGCCTATATGGATTGCTAGAACAGTTTTCACAGATGACTGATGAGCAGCTCATTCATGAGCTTACGATCAGAGGTTTGGATGATGCGCAGGCAAAGAAGTTGCTACCGCAAGCTAAAGCGCTGTATCTCAAGGTCTTGATGAGTCCCCAAGCAATTGTGATTGATACCTTTCACGGATGGTTTGGACGACTTCTTGGGGCGGCGCCGATTTCAGCAGAAGTTCAGCCTGGATTTAATCTTCGTGAAGATGCTAAGCGCTTGCAAGAAGAGTGCATGCAAGATTGGTGGGGGGATTTACCTGCTGATCTTAAAAAACACTATGACGTTTTACTCAAAGAGTTTGGCGCCTTTGAAACTGACAAGTTCTTGATGGGTAACTCCAGTCTCTTTAAACAAAGAGGTGCTTGGACCTTCTTCTTAGCTTCTTGCAAGGCCAGGGGTATCAGTCCAGTCGACGCATTAGCGCAATGCTTGCCCAATTTATCGCTGCCGAACCCGCTAGAAGAGTTTTGGCAACGCCCTGGCACTAAAGACGATTTACAAGTGATGCTCGATTGCTTTAGTAACGGCACGCCTACTCAAAAGAGCGATGCCCCATTTATACAAACCGTTATTAATCACCATTCTGCTGGTGGCTCAGTGATGGAGATTGCGGATAAGTGGCAAAGCTACTTCTTAACTAAGGCTCCAGCACCATTAAAAGATATCGCGACAATGTCTGCTCCTATGCGGGATTATCTTGCTAAGACTGGTGGCGACCCGACGCAGATTACCTCCATTCGCAATGCTTGGGTAGATGCCTATCAAGCATGGTTTATCTGGAAAAATGATCAAGATGCTTATGCCATCAACGCAGCCTGGTTTGCGATGAGCGAAGCAATGCTCGGGCATATGCAAAAGGCAAAAGAGTCTATGCGTGTACGCGACTTTGATGATTTAGAGATTGGTGTGAGCCAGCTCATGGCTGATCCTGCTAATGCTGCATACCTGCAGGCAAGACTAGATGCGAAGTACAGCCACATTCTGATTGATGAGTTTCAGGATACCAATCCACTGCAATGGCAGATATTGCGATCTTGGTTAGAGGGTTATGGACAAGATGGCTCTCGTCCCAGCGTCTTTATTGTGGGTGACCCTAAGCAGTCGATTTATCGCTTCCGCCGTGCTGACCCTAGATTGTTTGATAGTGCAAAACAATTTCTCGAGTCCAGCCTACAAGCTAAGGCCTTACAAAAGAACACTACCCGCAGAAATGCCAACGCGATTAATGAGGCGGTAAACAGCATCTTCTTAATGGATGTCGTTCCAGCCACATATGTATTTTCCGAACAAGATACCGATTGGAAGGCGCCATTAGAAGGCATTGCTGAGCATGAGTTTGCCGCCAAGGGTGAGGCGATGTTGCTGCCACTGATTGAGCGTGTTGAGCAAGTACAAGTCGATCGTACGGGTAGCGCTCTAGATAATCCTATTGAAGATTCAGGGCTTACTGTCGGAGTGCAGCAACGCTATTGGGAGGGTCAGCAAGTTAGCAGATTGATTCATCATGTTCTGGCAACACGTCAGGTGATTGATAAAAAGGATGGCAAAGAGTGTTGGCGGTCAGCCAGAGCAAGCGACTTTATTTTGCTCGTTAAACGCCGAGCCTACTTGCCGCAATTCGAGCGAGCACTGCGCGAAGCAGGCTTGGCTTACGATAGTTCCCGCTTGGGTGGCCTCCTTAATACTCTGGAGATCGACGACTTAATTGCCTTGCTCACTGTCTTGGTATCCCCAAGACATGACTTGCCGCTAGCGCAAGTACTACGCAGCCCCATCTTTAGCTTTACTGAGCAACAAATGCAGTCGCTTAGCAGTCATGTGGGCGATAGCTACAGTCAACAGGAAAGCCAAGCCCAAGCCTCTTGGTGGGATGCCTTGCAAAGTAGCTCTGAAGCAGAAGTTCAGAAGGCGGCGCGTTATTTAGAACGCTGGAGAGGTCTAGGCGAAGTATTGCCAGTGCATGATCTTCTGGATCTGATTTATCAAGAAAGTAATTTGCGAGTGAGTTATGCAGTGGCCTCGCAAAATCTCGCGCGTGCGCAGGTGTTGGCTAATTTAGATGCTTTCTTGGAACTTGCATTAAATCAAGATGGCGGTCGCTACCCGAGCTTGAGTCGCTTTATTGAAGAGATCAACGCAATGCGTCGGGGCGACGATGATGAGACTCCTGACGAGGGGGATGTGGAAGCAGAAGTAGAAGAAGATATTGGTGAAGTGGATCTTGATAGCGAGATGTCCGAGGAAGATCAGCACAAGCGTGTACGCCTCATGACGATCCATGGCGCCAAGGGATTGGAGGCGCCATTTGTCATCATGCTTGATGCCAACCATACCGAGTGGAAAGCGCCTAATCGTGGCGTACTGCTTGATTGGTCGCCAGAAGAGGCTAGCCCAAGCCATCTTTCTCTGTATACCGCAAAGTCTTTGACGGAGAAGCGTACGGCAATCTACCTAAAAGAGAATGAGGTTAGTGAGAATGAAAATTGGAACGTCCTATACGTAGCGATGACTCGTGCACAGCAAGGCTTATGGATTAGTGGTGTCAAATCCCACATCAAAGATGGCGTTAGCCAAAAATCTTGGTATGGCAGAGCGCTTGCAGCAGGTATGGAGACCTTGGACGCTACCCAGTTAGGCGAACTACCGCTTCAAAGGCAGGAGAAGGTAGATTCCAACAGTAGCGAGCCATTCCAGATAAGTCATTTCCAATTGTCATGGGATGCGGCCAAGCAATCTCATCAAGAAACGATTGCCAATATTGAGAGCGGCGCATTAGCAGTCGCCACAAAAGCAAAAGAAAAAGCCCAGGCAGCAGAGCAACCCGATCCAGAAATTCTGGAAGAGGGAACGCACTTTCATAAAGTGCTGGAATTCTTGACTACGCATTCAGGCGCTCAGGCAAAGACGGAAATGCCAGGCGAACAAGAGCTCATGAATTGGCTCAGCATCGATCAAGAGCAGGCCAAAAAACTGACAGAGCGCGTACAAGTTGTTATGAATGCAAATGCGCTCCAAAAATACCTCACTGAAAACCGGTGGGTTCAAGCTTGGAATGAGATTGATATTGCTGACGAGCAAGGTAGAAGCTACCGCATGGATCGCCTAGTAGAGTTTGATGACCATCTGGCCATTCTTGACTACAAGCTCACTATTCCAGAAGAGGGCAGTGAGGCTTACGGCAAATACCAAGTGCAACTCAATAACTACAAACAGGAGCTGGGCAGAATTCGGCCTGATAAGCCGGCTAAGGCCTTTTTAATCTCCTCGAAAGGTGATCTCAAGGAAGTAATCTAGCCTTAAACCCCTTGAAATCCCCCCTATAACCCCCATATAGCTAGGGAATAGCAAAAATCCCCAAACTAGGGATAATGAAATTCGCACGAAACATCCTACAAGGAGTCATGATGACAATTCGTAAAGTAATTAATTTATTCGTTGGTGTATTTGCATCCGCATTACTGCTGACAAGCAATCTCGCATTTGCTGAAGCAACGCTACCTGAGGTCTATCAAGCGGTGCAAGCAGGGCAGATGGCTAAAGCCGATGCCATGATGAAAGAAGTTCTACAAAACCATCCTAATAGTGCAAAAGCCCACTATGTGGCGGCCGAGCTTTATCTTAAAGAAGGCAAGGTAGAGGTAGCGCGCAATCATTTCATCAAAGCGCAAAACTTAGCCCCTGGTTTGCCTTTTGCTCAACCTGAATCTGTACAAAAACTCCAAGTGCAACTCGCGAGTGGCGCAGGTAGTTCTGTTGCTAACTCATCCTCCTCATCCATCTTTAGCAATCCACTCTTTTTGGGTTTGATTGCCATCTTGGTAGTTGGAATCATTATTGTGATGAAGCGTCGTAAGGCTGAAGCAGTGCAGGTCTATAACGCCCCAAGTGCTGGTTATCCTGGCACTCCTGGTGGTCCTGCTGGTTACCCCGGTGGTCCTGGATACCCTGGAGCTCCAGCTGCAGGTGGCATGGGTGGCGGATTAATGGGCAGCTTAGCTACTGGCGCTGCATTAGGTGCTGGTATGTATGCTGGTCAAGCATTGGCAAGCAATCTCATGGGTGGTCACGATAACGGTCATTCCAATGCTGGCTCCAACCCCAACCTCAATCAAGTAGGCGGCCCAGCATCTTTAGATCCAAACTTTGGCGTGCGGGATGCCAGCTCTTGGGATGATGGTGGCGCAAGCTCATGGGATGACAGTGGTGGTGGCGACTTTATGAGTGATGTCTAAAGACAATGGAGTATTTGGCTGAGATCATCGAAGTAGGGCATGCCTGGCTGTATCGGGCAAGTATCTACACCTCGAATGCATTCTTAGATGATCCCGCCATTCTGGCTTTTGCATTCTGCTAATAAAAAGCTAACCAACTCAAGCAATAAACCACCTTCGGGTGGTTTTCTTTTGGGTGTATTTCCTGTAAAAACGAGATATGAAATTGATCCATAAAATCCTGAGCCCTTTCCTTTTTTCCATCGCAACAACAGCCTTTGCTGCCCCAGCCACCCTGTATTACAACGGGGATATTTTGACAATGGAGGGTGATAGTCCTAAGTATGTTGAAGCCGTACTTGTGAAGGATGACAAGATTGCCTATGTTGGGGATATGAAAGGGGCTTTGGCTGAGGCCGGTACCAATGCCAATATGCATGACTTAAAAGGCCATACTCTTTTGCCAGGCTTCATTGATACCTGGGGTCACTTTGCTTTAATTGCGCAAGATACTTTTGGTGTGAATGTAGCGTACTTTTCTAAAAATCCACCGCAGAATAAGTCACAGTTCTTTGAAAAACTCAAAACTGAAGGAAGGCCTTTTAATGGCTGGATCGTCGGTACGGGATATTCAGAAGCTTTGTTGAGTGACGGTGCAATTACCTTGGCGGAGCTTGATCAAGCTTTCCCTAATACGCCCGTTCTGATTGAGAACATTTCCACCCTAACGGGTATGGTCAATAGTGCAGGCCTCAAAAAATTGGGGATTACTCCTGCCACTAAAGCAGTCAATGGATTTATTCCAGTGGATCCTAAAACTGGAAAGCTCACTGGCGATCTTATTGGCATGCCTTATCTCACTGCAGTAGCGAAAGCAGTGGGTAAGTATTCTCAAGACCTCACATTTGAGTCGTATCGTAAGACCGAAAAGCTCTATCTTTCTAATGGCTTTACCACTGCGCAAAGCTATGAGGCCAGCGTTGCTGATATACGCAATATGCGTTTGGCTGTAGATCGTGGCGTTGTGAAAGTTGACTTGATTGCTTTGCCAACCTTTGACATTGTTGATGAATTACTCAAGACCAATCCCAATTACCAGTTTGGTGTCTATAGCAAGGGCGATCGAGGTTTCAAGGTTGCAGGCATACAAGTGCCTACTGATGGTGCGCCACAGTTGCGCCTGGCTTATTTCACCAAGCCCTATTTAGATACCACGGGCTTTTCAAAAGATTGGCGCGGCTTTGCCTATTACCCGCAAAGCTTGATTGATAAATACGTCAAACTGGCTTATGAGAAAAATATTCAGTACTTTGGCTATAGCAATGGTGATGCCGGTATTGATATGACGCTTGCAGCTATCGACAAGGTCGTTAAAGAGACTGGTATTAGTGATGATCGCCGTACAGTGATCGCCCATTCATTTTTTGTACGCGATGATCAGTTAGAGAGTTATAAAAAGAACAAGATCATGGCAGTCATGATGCCAAACGGTACCTGGTTATATGGTGATGTTTATCCAAAGGTGCTAGGAGCGGAGCGAGCCAATAATTTAAGTCCATTAAAGAGTGTTCATGAAAAAGGCGTAGTCACTGCACTTCACAATGACACCCCGTCTTCCGGCCCTAATGTGCTCTTTTCTATTTGGGGTGCCGTTAATCGCCAAACTGCTTCTGGAAATACTCTAGGCCCAGAACAAAGAGTGGATCCCTATCTCGCATTGAAAGGCTTTACTAGTAATGCGGCCTATCAATACAAGGAGGAGGGCAAGAAGGGCACCATCACTACTGGTAAGTTAGCTGATTTGGTGGAGCTCAATCAGAACCCCCTAAAAGTGAATCCAAAAGACATCAAGGATATTAGTGTTGTGCGGACCATTAAGGCTGGGGTGGCACTGTATACAAACTAAGTAAGTCGCTAAATCCCCAACCCAAATCCCCCTAAAAGGGGTCAAAAACCACGTTTTTGAAAAAATAAGGCCCGGGTATTGAAATACTGTATGGATATACAGTATATTAGAACCCATGGCACTTATCGCACTTCCACAAAGCTCCTCAGAAAGCACCCTGACCCAGGCCCCACAAGCCTTAGCGGCAAATAGCGCCTATGAGTTCAAGCTTCTGAGTCACCGCATTTCAGCGGGATTTCCGAGCCCGGCAGCTGATTATGCTGAGGAAGGCCTCGATTTAAACCACTATTTAGTCCAAAACAAGCCAGCCACCTTCATGTTCACCGTAAAGGGTGATTCGATGATGGGCGCGGGTATTTGTGACGGTGACAAGGTGGTGGTCGATAAAGCCCTCAAACCAAAACATAAAGACATCGTTGTTGCCGTAGTGGATGACGAGTACACCATCAAGCGCCTCTATCAATTGCGTGGCAAAACCGAGCTCCAGCCGGAGAACTCTAGTTACGAACCCATTACCTTTAATGAGAGCAGTCAGCTCCAAATCTGGGGTGTAGTGGTTGGGGTGGTGCGTAAGTACAGCCACGCTAGTAGCAGAAATGGCAGGTCCGCATGAAGCAAGCCGGCCAAACCAATCAACTCTTCGCACTCGTAGATGTAAATAACTTCTACGTATCTTGCGAGCGGGTATTTGCTCCCAAGTTAGAAGATGTGCTGATGGTAGTTCTATCCAATAACGATGGTTGCGCAGTAGCGCGTAGTGCTGAAGTTAAAGCCTTGGGCGTGAAGATGGGTACACCCTGGTTTCAGATGAAAGACTTGGCTAAGCAACATGGTATTCAAGCCTATTCTTCAAACTACACCTTGTATGGCGATATGAGTGGCAGGGTAGTAGAAGTCTTAAGAAAGTTCACACCCAATTTAGAGGTCTACAGTATTGATGAGAGCTTTCTGGCAATCGAGACAGTACTTAAGCAATACGCTGACCCAACTAGCTTAGGTCAAATCATCAAGCAAGACGTTAAAGACACTACAGGCTTGCCCGTATGCGTTGGCATTGGCGCTAGCAAGACGCTCGCTAAGTTGGCTAATCACTTGGCCAAAAAGAATCCTCAGTTTGCTGGCGTATGTGACATCAGTTCCATGCCTAAAGAAGCGCTCTATCAATGGATGGCAGAGACAGCCGTAGGTGAGGTGTGGGGTATTGGAGGCAAGACTGCCAAGAAACTCAAAGAGCTCAAGATCAACAGCGTATTTGACCTAGTGCAAATATCACCACAAGCGATGCGTCAACAATTTGGCGTTGTGATCGAGCGTATTTGCTATGAGTTACGCGGTGTATCTTGCTTACAGCTCGAAGAAGTAGCGCCAGCTAAACAACAGATTATTTCTTCAAGAAGTTTCGGTAAGCCGGTGACTTTAATGGAAGAGTTGGCTGAGTCTGTCGCTACGCATGCTGCAAGAGGTGCTGAGAAACTCAGAAGTCAAAAGTCAGTCACGGGCGCGCTCACTGTCTTTGTGCAAACCAATCCACACAAACCATTTGAGCCACAACACGATCAAAGCATCACAGTGGTTCTGAGTGATCCAAGCGATAACACCTTAACCCTAACTAGCGCTGCATTAAAAGGCTTGAAGCAACTCTACAAAACGGGCTTTAAGTACAAGAAAGCAGGCGTCATTCTTAATCTCTTGGCTGACAAACCCACCATGCAGCAATCACTCTTTGATGACATGGAAGTCAAAGGCAAATCTGCTGGACTCATGAAGGCCATGGACTCGATCAATAGTCGCTTTGGTAATGCCGCCATCACAACAGCAGCATCTGGCACCAAAGAAACTGCGCAAGACTGGCAAATGAGATCGGGCAATAGATCGCCGAACTACACCACGCAGTGGGATGAATTGCCTGTAGCACGCTAAAAAATGATGAAAAACCAACAAATAACGAAGCTAATTTTACTAGCTCATTTCATGAGCCAGTAAGACCATATTCTGAATACATAGAGGCAAATAGCAGTGACAAACAATAGCAAGACAAACTTAATTAAACGTAGATAAACACCAGGAGAAATTAAATGGAACTATTAAATAACTTTAACGGCATCTCACTCGCAATCATCATGATTTTGTCTTACTGCGCAGTATTGAAAAATACGAAGCGTCATGACGGTGCCACAAAACAAGTATTTACTCGCAAGTGTCGGTAAGCAGAAGCAGTAAGCAGAATCAGAGGTAAAGAAAAAGCAGAACAAGCAGTAGCTGCCTGGAAGGGGAATAAGGAAATCACGGATTCCTTATTCCCTAGTAAAGGCAGGAAGTACGGGGGGATAAATACCCTTACATTAGTTAGGTCAATAATGTTATAAAAATGTCATAAATATGGCTAAAATCTTCTCATGAACGAAGATAAGCAAGCCTACCTCGATAAAAAACTACGCCCACTACCGCGCTGGATTTTTATGTCCCGCTGGTTACAGGCTCCTTTATATCTTGGCTTGATTGTTGCCCAAGGCGTCTATGTTTGGCAGTTCTGGTTAGAGCTGGTTCATCTCATTAGTATGATGGCCGATAAGTCCATGACTGAAACAGCATTGATGCTGATCGTCTTGGGCTTGATAGATGTGGTGATGATCTCCAACTTGTTAGTAATGGTGATCGTGGGCGGATGGGAGACTTTTGTTTCCAGGCTAGAGCTGGAGAATCACCCAGATCAACCTGAGTGGTTATCGCATGTGAATGCAGGCGTACTCAAAGTTAAGCTGGCAACCGCCATCATCGGAATCTCATCGATTCATTTGCTCAAGACCTTCATCAATGCCGCCTCTTATGATGAAAAAACCTTGATGTGGCAGACCTTGATACACATTACTTTTGTGTTGTCTGCCGTAGCGATTGCTTATACAGAAAAGCTAGTGACCTCAGCACAAAAGCAGCACTAGAGCGGATTATTAATTAAGTCTGCAGGGCCTTACGAAGGTATTCGGAGACGTTATCTTGACGCAGCATCCATTGCTTATAGTCTGATGGAACTTGGCTAATTAGTTCGCCCTTGTGTTTACCAAAAGGCATAATCGTTGGGATGCGAGCCTTCTCAGACATTTCCCATAAAGCGTCTAAAGAAGAGGGCTTAAGCTTCTGAATAATCTGCCCCAGAATCTTGGAGCAGATCCACACATCTGCTAATGCACTATGTGCATCACGTAATTGCTCTCGAGCAGTAGCACGCTCAAAGTTGTAGAGCAGGGCACTTTGAGTATGGCTATCTAAGTTGGGCCAAAGGCTACGAGATAGCGCAAGCGTACAAATGCGCTTGATCTCAGGCTTACCAATAGCTTCCCAATCAAAATCGACGCTATGACCAATGATGTACTTCGTGCCAGCAGGCAATCTAAATGAGCTACTAGCAGGGCAATTAACTAACTCCTCATCCATGATGTGGTGAGTAGCTAAGGCGCCTAAGCTAATCGGTTTACCCGGGTTGTAACGCTGCACCCAAGGATTGCCAACAGCTAAAGGATTAATAGAGGTCACATCCAAAGAAGCAGCCTCAATAATGACGGCATCATTCTTATCGGTTGCTTCTACATCAAAAATAATGGCTTGGGGCATGGGGATTTCTCTAGTTAGCAGGTTGTCTATGCAGACATTGTGCCTTGAAGTGTCGCAATCTGAGATAGGAGGATTTTTAGGGCTTTAAAAATTCTTTAGGCGCTTTGTGGCGAGAGAGCAGTAATTGGAAGAGAGCGGCATACTCCCCATCTAAATCATCCCACGCCTTTTTAAATTCAGCATTAGAAAATAGCATCTCATCATCAAGGCTAGTATGTGGGACGGGGGAGAATTGATTTTTGCCTTCAGTCATTTTTCATCTCTAAAAGACTCTCAGAATTAATTGGTGGGCTGTCATGGAGCTTTGACTAGTACCTTAACATCCTTAATTAAGGATGCCGTTAAGTCGCGTAACTCATCAATAGTTGACTCTTCAATCTCCAGATAACCCTCGTACTCAGCCAAATTTCTCTTTTGGTGAACTGCATCAAAAACACGCCATTTACTGGTCGGCCAGCCTAAGGTGTCCCCAAGACACTGGAACACCATGAATCGATTTTCACTTCTATATCCATGCCAGCGCAGAGCAGCAAGTGCTGCGCCATGAGCGGCATTGTAGGCAGACGTAAATCGACCCTCAATAGACACCTCTGCGATCCCGGAGTCTAGTAAACGTCTATGGGAAATCTCAAGCATCCTAAGTACTTCAATTTCTTCGGAAGGCTCAGATTTAAGTTGACCAATTTTGACTAAATTATCTAAATTATGATTAGTCAATTGATGCACCATACACAGAGATGGTGGGCAGTTCTAAAACTTTATTTACAAATGAATTTCGCTCTGCGCGACGATTCTCAAACTCTTTTGGTGTGTAGCAGGTGGGATTAATTTTTCGTCCTAACTTATGTTCAACTGGGGTGAGTAGATCCAGTATTTTACTAAGACGTAAATTTTTTCCGACCAAAAGAAGGTCAATGTCACTATTTGCTGTATCGGTATTTTTGGCGACCGAACCGTAGATTAATGCGTGTTGTAAATCTTGATGCAATGGTAATAAAGCAACATTGATTTCGTGATCAATACCCAATGTCTTTTTTACAAGGCTATGAAGCTCTTTATAGATAGGTGAGCCTTGATTGGCTTTAAAAATTCTTAAGTTCCCAAGTTTTGATGAGCTAATAATCCCACTTTCTGAAAGTCGGTTTAGCTCCCTCTGGAGTGATGCGCTGCCCAACTTAGTTAGGCGCAATAATTCACTTAAATGAAATTCTCGTTCTGGATAGCCAAAGACCCAGCCTAAGACTAGGCTTTGGCTGGGTGAAAAAAGAGCGCTTGATAAAGACATTGCTAAATAATAGCATGATTGTGCTAAAAAATAGCAAGATAAAATAAAAATAGGCAACAATCGTTGCTCTATAGGCAACAGACCTACATCAAATTTATTGGGGAAGGTGGACGAGCCCGACCCCCGGCACTGACAGAATTGGGTTTGGCTGCTTCGTTCCCGACCTGACCAGGTTATCCAAACCGCCATGCGAGGAGGCCCGTCCAATTCCATTTTAGCTTGTTAGAATGTAATACATGACAGCATTGGCTTTAGCCCGTTCGTGGCGCCCTAAAACTTTCTCCCAATTGGTAGGACAAGACCATGTGGTTAAGGCCTTAACCCATGCCTTAGACCAGGGTCGACTACACCACGCATGGCTATTTACAGGCACTCGTGGGGTCGGAAAGACCACAATCGCCCGAATTATGGCCAAAGCCCTCAATTGCACCGGGGAAGATGGCCAGGGCCGTATGACCTCAGAACCCTGCGGCAAATGCCCAGCTTGCCTGGAAATCGATGCAGGACGCTTTGTTGACTATATTGAGATGGATGCTGCGAGTAATCGCGGGGTAGACGATATTGCCGCTCTTCTAGAGAAGGCGGCCTACGCTCCAAGCAATGCACGTTACAAGGTTTACATGATTGACGAGGTGCACATGCTCACCAATCATGCCTTTAATGCCATGCTCAAGACGCTCGAAGAGCCGCCTGAACATGTGAAGTTCATACTTGCGACTACCGATCCCCAAAAGATCCCCGTCACCATTCTGTCCCGTTGCTTGCAGTTCAATCTCAAGCAAATGCCAGTACCACTCATCGTTGAGCATTTAGAAAAAGTACTCGCCGCAGAAAAAGTTGATTACGAAACCAATGCACTGCGTGTTTTGGCAAAAGCTGCTCAAGGCTCCATGCGTGATGCGCTATCACTGACCGATCAGGCCATCGCTTACGCAGCAGGCAAAGTATCTGAAGAAGCGGTGCGCGGCATGCTCGGCACTCTCGATGATGCCTACCTCATCAGAATTCTGGATTCACTCATAGAAAAAGATGGTGCGACACTGCTGGCTATCTCTAACGAGATGGGTGAGCGCAGTATGTCTTTCTCATTAGCCCTTGCTGATCTATCTAGCCTCATTCAGAAAATTGCTGCCGCACAAATTGTTCCAGAATCTGTTTTAGAAGATTGGCCTGAAGCGGCAGAGATTCGTCGCTTAGCTGGCGCACTCACAAAAGAAGAAGCGCAGCTGTTCTACCAAATTAGCATTACGAGCCGTCCGGATTTATCGCTGGCACCTGATGAGCAAACTGGCTTTGCTATGACGCTCTTGCGGATGTTGGCTTTTCGTCCCGGAAATGAAACTCCAGGTAGGGCGGGTAACTCAGCTCCGCCAGTAGCTTCGGCAGCATCGGCACCACGACCTTCCGCACCAGCAAATCAAACTGCTGCGCCAGTAAGGTCTGCACCTGGAGCATCTGCTCCAGCACCAGCACCGGTAGCTAAGCCTGCTGCCTCGGCACCTCCAGTTTCAGCTCCGCCAGTAGCTTCTGCATCTGCAGCCAACCGTCCAGACTGGCATGGCTTGATGCGTCAGTTACCGGTTAAGGGTTTGGTGCAGCAGTTAGCGTTTCAGACAGAGCTGCAAGATTGGGATGACACACCAGCAGGCGTACGCGCAACGGTTGTGACACCGATGCCACAACTTGCTTCTGAAGCTTCTGTAGGACGTCTTGCAGATGCCTTGACTGCGCACTTTGGTAAGCCAGTGAAAGTCGTTATCGAAAAAGGTGAGGTTGAAGGTAAGACTGTAGCCAAAGTCGATGCGCAGATTCATCAAGAGAAAAGACAAAACGCAGAGCAGATGATTGCTCAAGATCCATTTATTCAGCAATTAGAAAAAGAGTTTGGGGCTAAGGTAGTTGGCGGCTCGGTTAAGCCGCTCTAAGAAAATTTGATCTTCAATAAAACATATTTACAGATATACATAAGATAAGAACTTAAAGGGAAATAAAGCGATGATGAAAGGTGGCCTTGCTGGTTTGATGAAACAAGCCCAGCAGATGCAAGAGAAGATGAAAGTGGCGCAAGAGCAATTGGCTGCGCTAGAAGTCACTGGCCAAGCTGCTGGTGGTTTAGTTAAAGTTACCATCTCTGGCAAATACGAAATGAAACGCGTACAGATCGATCCAGGCGCAATGGATGATCGTGAAATGCTCGAAGACTTATTGGTTACCGCCTACACAGAAGCATTCAAACAAGTAGAAGCTGCTAGCTCACAAGTGATATCTGGTGCTACTGCTGGTATGCCAATGCCTCCTGGCTTCAAGCTACCGTTTTGATCGTTTATTCCTAATGGCACGTCATGAAGCTCCGCAAGATGCCCTTGGTCGTTTGATCGAGGCATTACGTGTATTGCCAGGAGTTGGTCCTAAGTCTGCGCAACGCATGGCTTTTTATCTACTTCAGCATGATCGCAATGGGGCTGCAGTGCTTGCCCAATCATTAGGTGAAGCGGTAGAGACTGTTGGTCACTGCGCCCGCTGTAATACCTTCTCCGAAACCCAAATCTGCGCAACCTGTAATGATGATCGTCGTGATCCATCATTGCTGTGCATTGTGGAAACGCCTGCTGACCAAGTCATGGTCGAGCAGACTTTAAGCTTCAAAGGTAACTACTTTGTATTGATGGGTCGTATCTCGCCACTCGATGGCATGGGCCCAAATGAAATCCATTTTGATCGATTGCTTAATCGCATTGAAACTCCAGATACTGGAGTGTCAGTCAGAGAAGTAGTTCTGGCAACGAATTTCACAAGTGAAGGTGAGGCCACAGCCCACTACATTGGTGAAATGCTTAAATCCAAAGGCATCAAAGTCACCAGAATTGCTAGAGGTATTCCGGTAGGTGGTGAGCTTGAGTATGTTGATGCGGGCACCTTAGCTAGAGCGCTGATGGATCGTCGAACAGTAGGGTAGTTTTTAAAAACCCTTTTTCTAATAGCGTTGAATGCAGAGCACTGCTCCGATAAAATATCTCCTTGTAGTTTGCTTTACAGATGCTCAATTACTTTGACATCTTTCTTACCCAACCCTTTTAACTAAAAAATTGTCATTGCAGTACCTCCTACAAATTCGTCATAATTGCTATACTTGTATAGCAATTACTAGGAGGCTATATGCTGGCAATACGATTACCCAAGGAAATTGAATTGAGACTTGATAATTTGGCCAAAGCAACTGGAAGAACTAAAACCTTTTATGCCCGCGAAGCAATTCTGGCTTACCTGGAAGATTTGGAAGACTTATATCTAGCCGATAAGGGTATGAAGGCGTTAAAAAGTGGCAAAGTAAAAGCCATTCCATTGGACCAAGTGGAGCGAAATCTTGGTTTGGCTGATTGAGTTTGCTCCATCAGCAGAAAAACAATTAAGAAAATTTGATCCTAAGGTAGCCAAAAGAATTTTAAAGTTTTGTAGAGAGAGGCTTGCTGTTCAAGCTGATCCAAGAATTCTGGGCGAAGCTTTAAAAGGTAGGGAGTATGGAGACTACTGGCGCTATCGGGTCGGCGATTATCGAATCATTGCTTCTATTCAAGACAAGGAGATCACTATTCTCATAGCGAGTGTTGGTGATCGAAAGCACATATACAAATAATGCCCAAAGTGATTAGGTTGTCTCAGAGTCTAGTGATGCAGGCTAGGGAAGTTGGCAAGGTTGCCGGACGATCTCCCTCTCAACAAATTGAGTATTGGGTTAGTTTAGGAAAATCTGCAGAAGATCATTCCGAATTAACTGGTCAAATGTTGCTTGATATCCTCAATACCCAATCTCCCCAGTCCAATCGTCACTAAATCGACATAAATTCTAGGTAAATTGCTCCATTTTGGGGATAATTTGGCCTGCACCACTGTTGAGCTTCAATCTCACGTTGTGCCCATCTAATTCGTTTTATTTGTTACCTCGGTAGATCTGGCCTTTAGTTATTTATTGGTCATTGATGCTAACCATTGTGAAATCGTGAATGACCCACAAATCCTACCTTCTTCTATTGAGCTTGCTTGCTGCGTTTTACAGTACGACTGCGCTCGCCCAGAAGGCAGGATCTGGCGCTGACCAAGTCGAGACTTTCGCCGCACCGATTGCTGGGTTGCCAACCGAGGGAAGTCTTTGGGGTATGCCAGTAAATCTGCATGGTCAAACTACTTACATCAATCAAAGATATAACAATTTCACTTCATCCTATTCTGGTCAGAACAGCTTAGATTCATTGAAGTCGATGAGCTATACCTGGTCAGGGACACTATTCTTTGGTGCTCGCATTGCACCCAATACCGATATCTACTTCAATCCAGAGGTGGTATCTGGCGTGCCTTTTTCTGATCTCGCGGGATTAGGCGGATTTACTAACGGTGAAGCAACCAAAGCCAATGGTGCACAAGCCAAGTTTTATTCTGCTCGCGCCTTTGTGCGTCAAACCATTAATCAAGAGGGCAATAAAGTTGTTCTTGAGAATGAGGCTAATCAAATTACCCAAACGGTAAGTAGCAATCGCGTCGTGCTGACTGGTGGTCAGTTCTCCACGCTCGATATTTTTGATGACAGCCGTTATGCTAAAGATCCCCGCATTCAGTTCATGAACTGGGGCAATATGACCTATCTGGCTTATGACTACGCCGCCGATGCGCGTGGCTACAGCTGGGGCTTAGCGGGTGAGTGGTATCTGGATAACTGGGTAATGCGGGCTTCACGCATGCTTGCCCCAAAGTCTCCAAACGGGCGTGATCTTAATTGGCAAATCTTTAACGCTTACGGTGATCAAGTTGAGGTTGAGCGCCAGCACAATATTGCTGAACTTCCCGGCAAGATCAGTGTTTTAGCCTACCGCAATAATATGATCTTGGCGCGCTTTCAGGATGCAACGAACTACATTAATCAAGACCCTGCTACGCGACAAGGCACTCAAGCAATTAATAATGTACGCAGCAGTAATCAAATTAAGACGGGTATTGGTATCAATGCTGAACAGGCTTTAACTAAGGACTTGGGTATCTATGGTCGCGCCTTTACTTCGGATGGTCATACAGAGACGATGTCCTTTACTGAGGCGGATAATTCAGTATCAATTGGTATGGGCATCAACGGCACTCAATGGAAGAGACCTGATGACACCATTGGTATCTCGATGATGCAAAACGGTTTGTCGAGCTATCGTCGCGGCTACCTTCAAGCGGGTGGCGTTTCTTATTTCATTGGTGACTACGCTAGCCCAAGTCAGACAATTTCGTATTCACCGGAGCGTATCGGTGAGGTGTATTACAACGCCACTGTGATTAAGAATGTTCTGGCTGGCTTGAACTTTCAGCACATCATCAATCCGGCCTATAACTCTGCCCGCGGACCCGTCAATATTTTGTCTTTTAGGATTCATGCTGAATTCTAGGCTCTGTAAGCAGGGCTGATTTAATTATTGTCTTTAGAATCAATAAGATAAGAATTCGTATTTGATGGACATTTACCTCTTGCCCCCTATAATCAACAAAACCCCCTTGAAATGTAGGGAAATCTACCTCCAGGGCTATAAAAACAGCATTAGTACAGATTTAGAGGCAGCCGATTTGATTCACGGCCAGATTACAACTAGCAACTTAGTTATAGATACAGCAAACCCCATGAAGCGGGTTGCTTGTGTCATCGCCTCTGTGTTTTTTGCCTCTACTGTTTTTGCGCAATCCAATTCACCAACTGCTGCTAGCGTCATCGTGCAGACAAATGAATCCAAAGATTCCTTAACTGCACCGCCAGTTGTTAGCAATGAAGCTGCGAATACCAATAACCCTGCTAATGCCGCATCTTTATTTGCCCCAGTAAAACCCAGCAACACACCCAAGATCTATACCAAGGGCACACCCTCAGGCCCTGCAGAGATGGATTTGCGTCAGCTGTGGATTGAGCTGAAATTAAACAACCCACAACTCTCTTCCATGCGAGAGTCTTACCTTTCTGCTAAGGCAACAGTGCCACAAATTGCAGCGCCAGCTAACCCTCAAGTGGGTTTGGTGTGGTCGGGTATGCCTGCGAATTCTCCGTTTGCCTTGGGCGGAGCAAATGCACCAAATCCACCGCAATACCCCAATGGCATCAGTAGTAACAACTCGATATCAGTTGCGCAGCCATTGCAGTTTCCGGGTAAAAAGAGTTTGGCATCCGATATTGCCAATACCAATGCTGAAGCTTTGCTTGCTCAAAGTGAATCAACCTACTTACAGTTGGGCGCACAACTATCTACCCTGTACTACGGTGCGCTAGCTGCACAAAAGCAGCTCCAAGTATTAAAAGAATCGGTCATGCGCTTGGAGATGGTGAAGAACGTTGCTAAAGCGCGCTACGCTAATAATGCCGCTGCTTATGTTGAGTATCTCAATGCCCAGGTATCCCAAAGTGCGGCTCAAGCAGATCAATTTAACGTGGAGCGTCAATTACAAGTAGCGCTGAACAACATCAATACCTTGGTAGGCCGACACTCGAGAGAAAAGTTGGTTTTACGTGGTGATGTACGTCGCGCCATGAATAGCGTCCCCACTCTGATTGAGTTGGAAGACTATGCTGAAACCAGTCACCCATCCTTAAAGAGTTCCGCTTTGCAATTGGATGCCGCTCGTAAGGGTGTGGACCTAGCAAAGAAGGCCTATCTGCCAGATTTTCAGGTCATTGGCTCTTCATTTACTCCGCGCGGTCCTTTTTCAGCTAACAATGGTGCGATGTATTACCAGTTCGAACTTGATCTAATTATTCCGCTGTATTTCTTTACCAAGGAAAAGTATGGGGTGGAGCAGGCGCAGCGCAATCAAGCTGCAGCCGAAGCGGGCAATATCTCCAATCGTCAGCAAATTGTCTTGGCAGTCAATACGGCTTATGCAGCATACGAGCAAACCAAAACCCAAACTCAATTTCTAAAGGATCGCCAAGTACCACAGGCCGATGCTGCCTATAAGGTGGGTTTAACGCAGTACTCTAATAATGGTCAGGGATTTAATGATTTGCTGACAGCGCAAACACAATTGCGCAACCTCGAAGTCCAATTAGCGCTCGCAGAAAGTAATCTCCTGCAGGCACAAGCAGTATTGCTGGTGACATCTGGCAAAGAACCTTTTTAAGGAGCAATGTTGAAAGATAAAATTCTTTCTTTTGTAAAACAGCTTGCCAATAAAGCGAAGCCTATTGTTGATAAAGCTTTGCACCTTGGCGGCCATCGACTGCAGATTGCTCTGGCTGGCTTGGCTGGTCTGTACTGGAATCTCAGTCCGCAAAATCGTTACCGCGTTCGCTTAGCAGCATTTGCCTTTGCCATTCTTTCGATGGGTATCGTTTTAGGTCGAATGACTAACGTCAATCGTAATGTCAAAATTGAAGCATCTGATAAGGCTCTCAAAGTAGAGAAGAGTGGCATCTTGGAATTAAAACTTTCAGGCATCAAACTCAATCCTGAAATTTATATCTTCCAAAATGCTGAAAAAGTTCAAGTACCAGTAGATATCAAAGTGCCAGGACGTTTGGCATTTAATGCAGAAAAATCTAAAGTGTTATCTGCACGTGCTCCGGGCAGAGTAGAGCGTATTTACGCTTTTGATGGCGCTGAAGTCAATATTGGCTCTCCAGTGGTGGAGCTGTATAGCCCTGAATTTGTTTCAGCCCAACAAGAGTATTTGCTTTCCTCAAAAATGGCTCAAGTGCTAGAGGCGAATAAATCAATGGGTGACCTGCTGGGGGATGCCCGCATTACCCAGCAAGCTGCCGCAAACCGTATGCGCAATCTTGGTGCTGGCGATGGTGATATCAAAGCGATTGAAACTTCTGGCAAAACTCAAAGCAACTTAGTAATGCGCTCCCCATTAAAAGGTGTCGTGGTCAAGCGCAATGTGGAGCCTGGCTCTGCAGTGAGCTCTGGAGATGTCATTGCTACCTTGGCTGATCCCAAGCAGCTCTGGTTCTTAGGTAATGTATTTGAACAGGACTTGCGCTTGATTAAGCCTGGTCAAAAAATGGTTTTGCATGTTGAGGCCTATCCCGATAAAGAGTTTGTAGCGTACGCAAACTACATTGCCCCAACCATTGATCCACAAACCCGCGCCTTATTGGTGCGTGCAGAGATTGAGAATAACGATGACCTTTTGCGACCAGATATGTATGCATCAGCCAAGCTAACGACAGGTATGGCTGATGCCATTGTGGTTCCGCAAACAGCAGTTGTACGCATTCGTGAAATGCGTTATGTGATTATTAAGGTGGGGGATGAGGTCTATCGTCGCTTGCCCGTAAAAGGGTATGACCTTAATAGCAAGGCCTTTGCAATTACAGAAGGTGTTGAGCCTGGTGTACGCATCTTGGCTGAAGGCGCGGTTCTATTAAATGATCGCTTCGCAAAGCAGGAAGACTAAGTGAGCGCATTTACCTCCTTTATTCGGGGTGTGCTGGATAAGCGCATGCTGGTTATTGTGGGCTCTCTTGTACTGCTGGGCTTGGGAATGTTTAGCCTTTCCAAGTTACCAATTCAGCCATACCCTGGTGTAGCTCCATTAACCATTCAGGCGATTTCACAATGGCCTGGTAGAAGTACGACCGAGGTCGAGCAACAGGTCACCATCCCGGTTGAAAACGCTTTGGCAGGTATCCCCGGCCTTCAAGCCTTCCGCTCAGTTTCTTTATTTGGTTTGTCAGTAGTGACACTGAAGTTCAATGACACAACTGACCCCTTTAAAGCTCGCCAAACATTTATCTCCAGTCTTGCTAATGTGAGCTTTCCACCTGGGGTTACCTCGAGCATTAGTCCAGATTCGGATGCTACTGGCGAGATCATGCGTTATGAGGTGAAGTCGGACTACGCCTCATCTACTCAGCTAAAGACATTGCAGAACTATGAGATCTATAAAGAGCTCAAGCAAACTCCTGGCGTTGCCGATGTGTCTTCTTTTGGTGGCAGGATTCGCCAGTACCAAGTCATCGTTAGCCCAGAAAGCCTGCAGGCCAAAGGCGTCACCGTTAATGAGCTCATTACTGCCTTAACCAATGCCAATAGCAATACCGGCGGTGGCTTACTACCGAGTGGTGAGCAGCAGTTTGTGGTTCGCGGAGTAGGCCTCTTAAAAAATATCGATGACATCAAGCGGGTGGTTGTATCGATACATGGCGGGGTGCCGATTCGAATTGGTGATGTTGCGCGTGTAGAGATTGGCAATGCTCCTCGCTTGGGATTATTCCAGTTCAATGAAAATCCCGATTCTGTTGAAGGTATTGTTTATCTGCGTCGTGGTGAGAATGCCACTGAAGTATTGGCCCGCGTGCGCAACACGGTTGAGAACATCAATAAGCAAATCTTGCCACCGGGCATTGAGGTTAAACCTTTCTACGATCGCCAAGTATTGTTAGATATTACGATTGGCACCGTCAAACATACTTTGTTCTTTGGCATCTCTCTCGTTCTGGCTGTCTTATTTTTCTTCCTGGGTAATTTGCGTGCTGCAGCCGTTGTTGCGGCAGTGATTCCTTTGGCGTTGTGCGTCTCATTTATTCAGATGCATCTTTGGAGCGTGCCGGCGAATTTGATTTCTCTCGGTGCGATTGACTTTGGAGTGATCGTAGACTCAGCAGTGATTTTGACGGAGAACGTCATGCGTCACTTAGAGGAGGGCGGTAAGCGCTTAAATCAAAGCATCATCTTGGCTACTAGTGAAGTGCAGCGCGCCATGATTTATTCGACTGGCATTATTATTGTTGCCTACTCCCCCTTGTTCTTTATGGGTGGAGTAGAGGGCATCATCTTTAAGCCAATGGCCTTCACCATGGGCTTTGCGTTGATTGCCGCGATGATCTTAAGTCTTACTTTCTTGCCCGCCATGATCTCCTTGGTATTCGGTGAGAACCTGCATCACAAACCACCTGGATTTATCACCAAGCTTTTGAATGGCTATAAGCCCTTGCTGAGAAAGTGGATGGATCGTCCATTAACTGTGGTGTCAGTAGCGGTATTTGTTTTGGGATTAACACTGCTTAGCGTCACCCGTTTGGGAACCGCATTCTTGCCAACCCTAGAAGAAAACAATATTTGGTTACGAGTCACACTACCCAATACAGTGGACTTAGACTACTCCGTCAAAGTCGCCAATCAGTTACGCGAGACTTTCTTAAAGCAGCCCGAGATTGAAAAGGTGGCTGCTCAAATTGGCCGACCTGATGATGGAACGGATTCCACTGGGGTGTTTAACCAAGAGTACGGCCTGTATTTAAAGAGTCCGGACAAGATGCCAAGCGGTTCTAGCAAGAAGGACTTGATTAACCATCTTGAGGCGGAACTCAATAAGATTCCAGGCGTTACCTACAGCTTCTCGCAATACATTCAGGACAACGTGAACGAAGCGCTCTCTGGCGTAAAGGGTGAAAACTCCGTCAAGATTTATGGCACCGATTTAGAGGTCTTAGATCAAAAAGCCCATGAGGTGATTGATCAGCTCAAAAAAGTGCGTGGCGTCGCTGACGAGGGCATTCTGAAAGAATTAGGTCAGCCGACCTTGAATATTCAGATTGATCGGGAACGCGCTGCGCGTTACGGCATTAATGTGAATGATATCCAGACGGTGGTTGCCAATGCAATTGGTGGCGCTGCTGTTACTAATCTCTTAGAAGATGAGAAGACTTTCGGGATCGCGATTCGCTTGAACGAAGGCAGTCGCAATGACGTTGCGGATATTGGCCACCTGCTAGTGGACTCTCCTAATGGAGCTTCTATACCCTTGTCGATGGTCGCTACTGTGCAGTTAAGCGATGGCCCTTTCTTTATCTATCGTGAAGCGGGCAAACGCTACATTGCCATTAAGTTCAGCGTGCGTGGTCGTGATTTGGGGAGTGCCGTTGAAGATGCGCAATTCTTGGTTGAGAAGAACATCACCTTGCCACCAAATTATTCCATTAGCTGGGATGGTCAATTCAATCAAATGAAACAAGCGCAGAAAAAGCTGATGTTGATCGTGCCACTAGCATTGCTAGGCATCTTCTTGTTGTTAGTCAGTGCATTTGGTAATTTCCGTGATGCGGTGATCGTGATGATTAACGTGCCTTTTGCTGCCATTGGTGGGGTGATCGCATTACACCTAGCTGGCGAGACTTTGAGTATTTCCGCCTTCTTTGGCTTTTTATCGCTCTTTGGCATTGCGATTCAGGATGGTGTGATCCTGATCTCCTTTATTAATAAGACAGCAGCTACTGAGCATGGTGAGATGAAGGATGTCATGGTGGAGGGTGCCTCCCTGAGAGTTCGCCCTGTACTCATGACGGCTGCCCTATCTGGTTTGGGTCTATTGCCGGCAGCATTGTCCCATTCCATTGGCTCTGAGGCTCAACGTCCTTTGGCCCTAGTGATTGTAGGTGGCATGGTGACGACCACTATTTTGACCCTCCTGGTATTACCAGTAATATATGGATGGTTCAGAGGTCGTGCATTGACCCAGATGGCAAAAGCCTAGGTCTATTAAGAAAGTATTTAAATTCATGAGTGAAAATACAAAACAACCTCATATTCTGATTTCGAATGATGATGGCTATCTTGCTCCCGGCCTTTTGGCCTTAGTCAATGCGATTCGTCCATTGGGACGAGTAACGGTGATTGCGCCTGAGCAAAATCACAGTGGCGCCTCAAACTCATTAACACTGTCACGACCACTTTCAATTCATCGAGTTGCTGGTGGTGAGCGTGATGGATTCTTATTTATCAACGGCACCCCAACCGATTGCGTGCATATTGCGATGACCGGTTTCTTAGATGAAAAACCTGATCTCGTAGTCTCTGGGATTAATCAAGGCGAGAATATGGGTGAGGATACCTTGTACTCCGGCACGGTTGCTGCCGCAGTGGAAGGTGTGATGTTTGGTGTTCCAGGCGTTGCCTTCTCACAAATCGATAAAGGCTGGAATCGTATTGAGGATGCTGCAAAAGCTGCGCACGATATCGTTGCACAAATGCTGGTATCAAAGCTTGCGCATGCAGAAGGCGCCGCCACATTACTGAATGTCAATATCCCTAATCGTCCTTATGCTGATTTATATCGTTGGCGTGTGACTCGCTTGGGTAACCGCCATCATTCTCAGCCGGTGGTTGTTCAGAAGAGTCCACGTGGCGATGATATTTATTGGATTGGTGCTGCAGGGCATGCTAAAGATAGCTCTGAGGGTACTGACTTTCATGCGATCGATGAGGGATGTATCTCGATTACGCCAATGCAATTGGATTTAACTCATCATGCCCGTCTGGCTGCCATGCGCGCTAATGGCTGGGATCGCGGTTGAAATCAGCAGCAGAACGCAACGCCGGTCACCGGCAAGCACTAGCCGCAAAAGTTTTGGCGGCTGGAGTCAAGCACGGTAAAACATTAGAGGCAATTGCCACAGTGCCACGCCATGCCTTTATGGATGCAGGAATGCATCCTCAGGCCTACGAAGATACTGCTTTGCCGATTGGGCATTCACAAACGATTTCTAAACCATCGGTAGTGGCGCGCATGATTGAGCTGCTACATAAGCCAAGGCATAAGCTTGGCAAGGTCTTGGAAATCGGTACGGGTTGTGGATATCAAGCGGCGGTTCTCAGTTTGCTATCTGAGGAGGTGTATTCGATTGAACGTATTCGTCCATTGCACGATATGGCTAGAGAGAAGCTGCGTCCTTTCCGCATTAAAAATCTGCGCCTCATTTATGGTGATGGTATTTTGGGCTTACCCCAGGCCGCCCCATTTGACGGAATCATCTTGGCAGCAGCAGGATTGGGCATTCCAGATGCCTTATTGGACCAATTGGCTATTGGGGGTCGTTTGGTTGCCCCAGTAGCCAAAAATGAAAAAGAGCAGCAATTGATCATGGTTGAGCGGATGAGCTCCCAGCGTTATCAAAGAACCGTTCTAGACGAGGTCTTTTTTGTCCCCTTACAATCAGGGGTAGTATGAGATATCCCATGAATTTAATCACTAAATACCTTCTATTGCTTCTAGCAATCGCTTCTGTAATGGCCAACGTTGGCTGTTCAACAACGCCTAGAGCTAAACCAGCCAATGTGGTTGACCGAAGCGGCGGCAATAGCGAACCTACGCCTCCTGGCTACTATCGCGTCAAACGTGGTGATACTTTGGCGCGCATTGCCTTGGATAACGGGCAATCCCCGCGTGACTTAGCGCAGTGGAACAATATGTCCAACCCAAATCAGATTGAAGTAGGAGATCTGATTTTGGTAAAGCCACCGGCTGGTTCAAAGTCTGCTGTAAAGCCTATATCTAAGACCCCATCAAATATCGATACTCCAAAAACAGATGCACCTAAAGTCGATGCATCTAAAGCGGAGCCTACAAAAGAAGTTGTTGCTGAACCGGGTATTCGTTTGTCATGGCCAGCAAAAGGTAAGGTCAGCGATGATTTCAGTGAAAAAACCAAAGGCATTGATATTGCTGGTAAGTTAGGCGACCCCATTACTGCAGCTTCAGACGGTAAGGTTGTCTATGCTGGTAATAGCTTGCGTGGCTACGGCAATCTGGTGATCATCAAACATGACAATACTTACCTTACGGCCTATGCCCATAACCGTACGCTCTTAGTAAAAGAGGGTGATGCGGTGAAGAAGGGTCAGAAGATTGCTGAGATGGGCGATACCGATGCAAACTCGGTAAAGCTCCACTTCGAATTGCGTGTGAATGGCAAACCGGTAAACCCAACGCCATACCTGCAGTAACTGTTGTTTAGGTAGGCTTCGCCATGGCAACCGTTCTCGTCTTTGATATTGAAACCATTCCGGATGTAGCTGGACTGCGTCGCCTTGAAGATTATCCAGAATCCATGTCGGATAGTGAGGTGGCTGCAAAAGCCATGGCTGCTCGAGCAGAAAAAACCGGTAGTGATTTTCTGCCACTCTATCTGCAACGAATTTGTGCCATCTCTTGCGTGATTCGCAGGACGACTAAAGAAGGTTTACCTCAAATCAAGGTGGGGACATTAGGGACGCCTCAAGATGATGAGAAGGTGTTGATTCAGACTTTCTTTGAGCTCGTGGAAAAATATACTCCTCAGTTAGTTTCTTGGAACGGCAGTGGCTTTGACTTGCCGGTGCTGCATTACCGCGCTCTGGCCAATCATGTGCAAGCGCCACGCTATTGGGAGATGGGCGAGAGCCAAGAAAACGATAGCCGTGAATTTAAGTGGAATAACTACATCAGTCGTTATCACATGCGCCATTTAGACATGATGGATCTCTTAGCCAAATTTAATGGCAGAGCAAATGCCCCCTTAGATGGTCTGGCAAAACTCTGCGGCTTTCCAGGTAAGATGGGCATGGATGGCAGCCAAGTATGGCCAGCGTTTCAAGATGGCAAGATTGATGACATCCGCCGCTATTGCGAAACCGATGTAGTTAATACGTATTTGATGTATTGCCGCTTTCAATTGATGCGTGGTGGTTTCTCCCTTGAGGAGTACAAAGAAGAAATCACCTTCGTAAAAGCGTATTTAAAAAAAGAATCTCAAGAGCCGCATGGTGAGCAGTGGCAAGAATACCTACGAGGTTTTGCTCCGGATGCGTAGAGGTGAAAAGCCAGTCCATATTGTGGTGACTGAGCCAATACGAGTTGAATCCCTTGATCTAGATGCGCAAGGTATTGCACGCTTAGCACCCAATGAGGACGATGTCACCCAAGGTCAAAGTGGCAAAGTCATTTTTATTCAAGGTGCATTGCCAACCGAGTTAGTTACCTACGTCGTCACTCGAGATAAAGCCCGCTTCAGTAAGGCCAAAGTCCTCGATATTCTTAAGCCTGCTGTATTTAGAGCGGAACCTAAGTGCAAAGCCTTTGGCATCTGCGGTGGCTGCACTATGCAGCATTTGGATATACGGGCGCAAGTAGCCATGAAGCAACGTGTATTGGAAGATGACTTAAAGCACATTGCCAAAGTAGCACCAGAAGAAATCCTTCGCCCCATGGGTGGGCCAGCCTGGGAGTATCGTCATCGCGCACGTTTGAGTGCAGTTAATCGCTCCATCAAAAAAGGCACAGTTCTAATTGGGTTCCATGAGGGTAAGAGCGGCTATGTTGCCGACATGACCGCTTGTGAGATTTTGCCTAAGCATGTTTCGGATTTACTTCCGCAACTGCGCAAATTGGTGATGGGCTTATCCATCGTTGATCGCATGCCCCAAATTGAGATTGCGGTGGGTGAGCCTGAAGATCCGAGTTCCGATAATCCTAACAAATTGAAGCCGGTTACTGCACTCGTCTTTAGAAACCTGCTCCCCTTAACGCCGGCTGATGAGCAACTGCTGAGAGATTTTGCTGATGAACATCAGGTTTGGGTTTGGTTGCAGCCCAAAGGCATCGAAACTGTTGCGCCGTTCCATCCACTCACTGGCAAGCTTTGTTATCGCCTTCCAGAGTTTGAAATCGAGATGCCGTTTAAGCCGGCGGACTTTACGCAAGTCAATCATATGATGAATCGCGCTTTAGTGAGTAGGGCGATTCGACTGCTAGAAGTAAAGCCAACAGATCGTGTGCTCGATTTGTTTTGCGGTATTGGCAACTTCACATTACCGCTCGCGAGAAGAGCGCATAGCGTCTTGGGTATTGAGGGCTTAGAAAGCTTAACAAGCCGCGCTAATGAAAATGCCGAACACAATCAGTTGGCAGATAAGGCCAGCTTTATGCAAAGCAATTTATTTGAAGTGACAACAGAAACAATTGCCTCATGGGGCAGGGCCGATCGTTGGTTAATGGATCCCCCACGTGAAGGTGCCATGGAGATCTGTCAGGCTTTAGCGCAACTGCATCAACAGGGTAGCGATCTATCTCCGCAACGTATCGTTTATGTCTCCTGCAATCCCAAGACCCTAGCTAGGGATACGGAGCTTTTGTGTCATCAAGCAGGCTATGTTCTGAAGAGCGCCGGGATCGTCAATATGTTCCCCCACACCTCACATGTAGAGTCCATGGCCGTGTTTGAGCGTCAAAACCCCAATTAATCCCGATTGATACTTAGTTATTGCACTTATTCGGTGCGCTCTGTATTGATGCGGTGCAGTATTGGTATGTAGACCATTGGGCAATGTGTAGATTGAACTTAGGTGGGAAGTTTGCACAACCTTTGTTTTAATCAACTCCGGGAATTAGTCATGAAAACCTCAGATAGCCTTGCCATCCTTTTGATTTTATTTGCCTTGTCTTATGCAGTCAGTATGTTTGTTGGCCCTTAATTTGCTAAGACAGAAATCCGCCCAATATTGATGGATGAGTTCTGGGGGATTGCCTTGCCTATTCGCTCAAGAGCTAATTACCTAAAGGGAATTATCCGAATATATTGGACATATCGAGTATTTTTCATGAATTAAGGCGGTCGATATGGTTACCCTACAAGATATTAAATTTGCCAAACAAAGTGGTAGATTAATTCGCAAAGCTAGAGAACGGCAGGGGCATAGATTGGCTGTACTCGCTAGCGCTTGCAGTTTGTCTTTAGGTCAATTGGTGGCAATTGAAGACGGTAATTTTTATGCATTTCATAATGACCAAAATGCATTCAAACATGCATCTCATCTCTATGCGCATCAACTGGGATTAGATCTCGATAGGATGGGTTCTGAAGTCACGGCCTCAAAAGACCCATTGGCAGACAGTGATTCGGGTACTTTTATCCCCCATTTCCTGATGGCAAAAGCATAAGTAGCCGTCAATAAAAAAGGCACCCCAGGGTGCCTTAGTTTTATCAAAAGAGGAAATTAATCTCGATTGCCGCCAGCAATGCCGAGTAATGCCAGCAGGTTGGTAAAGACGTTATAGACATCTAGGTAGATGGCTAAAGTAGCCATGATGTAGTTGGTCTCACCGCCGTTGATGATGCGCTGAACATCTACCAAGATAAAGGCAGAGAAGATTGCGATAGCTAATATCATCACAGTTAACATCAGGGCGGGCAATTGCAACCAGATATTTGCCAATGAGGCAACGATCAAGAGCAGTACACCTACCATCAACCATTTACCCATGCCAGCAAAATCACTTTTGCTCACAGTAGCGATTGTTGCCATCACAGCAAAAATTGCAGCAGTTCCACCAAAGGCCAACATGATTAATGTAGCGCCGTTGCTATAGCTGTTTAGTGTGTAACCCACTAAGCCAGACATCATGATGCCCATAAAGAAGGTAAAGCCTAAAAGCAATAGAACGCCTAAGCCGGTGTCCTTGTTTTTCTCAATCGCCCAGAAAAAACCAAAAGCAATCGCCATAAAGACGATGAAGCCCATAAAAGGGTTGCTTGCCATAAAGTTCAGGCCGAAGGCAACGCCAAGCCATGCGCCAATGACAGTAGGCACCATCGAGAGCGCCAACAGGGCGTAGGTATTGCGCAGCACGCGGTTGCGTACCTGAGGGGTGCTAATCGAGCCAGTCTGCCCAAAGCCGTAAGAGTTAAGATCACTCATATTGACTCCTTTTTTTCATAATTAATACACGAGCCCACAAGGGGCTGTTGACAGTAAGTATAGACAAAATAGGGTAATTTCAAGCCCCCCATGAAAAGAACTACAGATTAAAGGGTTATGCCCTGTAAATTCAATAGCTTAGCCTTGCTCGGATCAGGGTAAATACGGTCAGCCGATGTATAATTCGGGGGTCGCTGAATTCCTGGTGCGCTGTAGGTGGTAGGGGAGTAATACCCTAAAAGACCCCTTTTGCGCCATTTCAGCCTAAATCTTTGAAATCACTACTGGAGTTTTACATGGCTATCGAACGCACCCTTTCTATTATCAAACCTGATGCTGTAGCAAAAAACGTGATCGGCAAGATCTATGACCGTTTCGAATCCGCTGGTTTGAAGATTGTTGCGTCCAGAATGGCGCATTTGTCACAAGCTGAAGCTGAGCAGTTCTATGCTGTTCACGCTGCTCGTCCTTTCTTCAAAGACTTGGTGAGCTTCATGATTTCTGGTCCTGTGATGATTCAGGTATTGGAGGGCGAAGGCGCTATTGCTAAGAACCGCGATTTGATGGGCGCTACCGATCCTAAGAAAGCTGACGCTGGCACGATTCGTGCTGACTTCGCTGATAGCATCGACGCTAACGCTGTTCATGGTTCTGACGCTCCTGAAACTGCTGCTGTTGAAGTTGCATTCTTCTTCGCTGGCATGAACGTTTTCAATCGTTAATCAACGATTGTTAACGAACAAGCTATTTAAAATATAAGTAGGCGCATTGACCTCCCCGCGCGTAAATCTCTTAGATTTTGACGCTGACCAAATGGCAGCGTATGTCGCGGGGTTGAATGAAAAGCCCTTTAGGGCAAAGCAACTCATGCAGTGGATACACCAACGCGGTGTATCCGACATCAATGACATGAGTGACTTAGCAAAAAGCTTTAGAGCAACCCTGCTCGATAAAGCAGAAGTCCTTTCTCTCCCGGTAATTAAAGACGAGCACGCAGCAGATGGCACACGCAAGTGGTTGCTGGACGTTGGCGCCGGCAATGCTGTGGAGTCGGTATTTATTCCTGAAGATGGCCGTGGCACCCTGTGCATTTCCTCGCAGGCTGGTTGTGCAGTTAATTGCCGTTTTTGCTCCACAGGGCATCAAGGCTTTTCACGCAACCTCACCGCTGGTGAAATTATTGGCCAATTGTGGTTTGCGGAACATTTGCTACGTAACGATCCCAATGCGGTCCGTCGTATCGAGCAATATCCAACTCCGGGCTGGGAGCATACCGGTCGCGTGATCTCTAATGTCGTGTTGATGGGTATGGGCGAGCCATTACTGAACTATGACAATGTGGTCACTGCTTTACGCTTAATGCTCGATGACAGAGCCTACGGTTTATCTCGTCGTCGCGTAACCGTATCAACTTCTGGTGTCGTGCCCATGATTGATCGCTTGGCGCAAGATTGTCCGGTTGCATTGGCTGTGTCATTGCATGCGCCAAACGATAAGTTGCGCGATCAGCTTGTACCGCTGAATCTGAAATACCCTTTAAGAGAATTAATGGCTGCGTGCGAACGTTACCTGCCATTTGCTCCAAGGGATTTCTTGACCTTTGAATATTGCATGCTCGATGGTGTGAATGACTCTGACATTCAGGCAAAAGAACTCGTACGCTTATTGGCTAACATCAAGTGCAAAGTAAACCTCATTCCATTTAATCCATTCCCAGAGTCTGGATTAAAGCGTTCATCAGCGCAACGCATTCATGCCTTTGCGAGCATTTTGTTAGATGCTGGCATGGTGGCAACAGTACGAAAAACTCGCGGTGATGATATCGCCGCAGCCTGCGGACAATTAGCAGGTGATGTCGTAGATCGTACGAGAGTTCGTGAGCGCGCTGTACATGACAATCAAATCAAGCTCGATCAACATGAAGATGCAGAAGATGGCGAGGATGTCGATGAAGATGAAGAAGAGCAAGAATATCAAGCCGAGCACCCAGTGCAATGGCTCAAACGATTAGACGACTGATTGAATTAAACAAGTCCCATGAGTAATTCATCTAACCCGCTTCCAAAGTTACCTTTAGGTCCAGAGCCTAAGCGTGCAACGCGTCAGGCAACTGTCGCCTGGAAGACCAACATCATTACGATTGGTGGCGATGCGCCAGTGCGCGTTCAGTCCATGACCAATACCGATACAGCGGATGCAGTCGGTACCGCGATTCAGGTAAAAGAGTTGGCTCGCGCTGGCTCGGAAATGGTTCGTATTACTGTGGATACTCCAGCAGCTGCCCAAGCAGTGCCCTACATTCGTGAGCAGTTAGATAGGATGGATGTCTTGGTGCCTTTGATTGGCGACTTTCATTACAACGGTCACACCTTATTAAATGACTACCCAGAGTGCGCGAAGGCTTTATCGAAGTACCGCATTAATCCAGGGAATGTAGGTAAGGGTGCTAAACGCGACCCACAGTTTGCGCAGATGATTGAAGCGGCTTGCAAATATGACAAGCCGATTCGGATTGGTGTGAACTGGGGAAGCTTGGATCAAGACTTGCTCGCTAGCATTATGGATAGCAATGCGGCATTACCCATTCCTAAGACTGCACAAGAAGTGATGATTGAGGCATTGATTCAGTCGGCATTGCAGTCAGCAGAAAAAGCAGTGGAGTTCGGCATGAACCCCAATCAAATTTTGCTATCTTGCAAAGTCAGCAATGTACAAGATTTAGTGGCTGTCTATCGCGATCTCTCGCGTCGCTCAGATTACCCATTGCATTTGGGTTTAACTGAAGCTGGCATGGGCAGCAAAGGCATTGTTTCCTCAACAGCAGCAATGGGCATCTTGTTGCAAGAGGGCATTGGCGACACGATTCGAGTGTCTTTAACGCCTGACCCTGGCGCACCACGCGAGAACGAGATTATTGTTGCGCAAGAGATTTTACAAACCATGGGTTTACGGAATTTCACGCCCATGGTGATTGCTTGTCCAGGTTGCGGAAGAACTACCAGCACGACCTTCCAAGAATTGGCTGCCAATATTCAGTCATATCTGCGCCAACAAATGCCGGTATGGAAAAAAACCCACCCTGGCGTTGAAGCGATGAATGTCGCTGTCATGGGCTGTATTGTCAATGGCCCCGGCGAGAGCAAGCACGCTAATATTGGTATTTCTTTGCCAGGTACCGGCGAGACGCCAGCAGCGCCTGTATTTGTTGATGGTGTGAAAGTAAAGACTTTGCGCGGTGACAATATTGCCCAAGAGTTTCAGGTGATTGTGGATGAGTATGTGAATCAGAATTACGCCCCGAAGTCAAAATAGAGCAAAAGCTAAAACAAAGAACAAGAACAATAAAGAAATACAAAACAAGCGCAAATCATGACAGACCAGATAAACCCAGCTAAAGCACAAAAGATTCAGAAAATTAATGGCGTTCGCGGCATGAATGATCTCTTGCCAGCTGATGCTGCGCAGTGGGCTCATCTCGAGCATGTCTTGCGTGATCTGACTCGTGCCTATGGGTATGAATTTCTACGCACCCCGATTGTGGAGGCGACTGCAGTATTCCAGCGCGGTATTGGTGAGGTCACCGATATTGTTGAAAAGGAAATGTATTCCTTTGAAGACCGCCTCAATGGTGAGCAACTCACATTGCGCCCTGAAGGCACTGCAGCCGTAGTTCGCTCTGTAGTTGAAAATAATTTGCTATATGAAGGACCAAAGCGTCTTTGGTATACCGGCCCGATGTTCCGCCATGAGCGCCCACAGCGCGGTCGCTATCGTCAGTTCCACCAATTTGGTATTGAGGCAATGGGCTTTGCTGGTCCGGATATCGATGCTGAAATCATTTTGATGGGTCAACGCCTGTGGGATGAGCTCGGCCTTCAAGGTGTGCGTTTAGAGATTAATTCTTTGGGGCAGGCCAATGAGCGCGCAGAGCATCGCGCAGCCTTGGTGACTTATTTCGAGAAGAACCAAGAGCAGTTGGATGAAGATTCACAACGTCGTTTGTTGACTAATCCTTTGCGTATCTTGGATTCTAAAAACCCCGCCATGCAGGATTTGATCGAGGGCGCACCAAAACTACTGGATTTCTTGGGCGAAGAGTCGCTGAAGCATTTCGAGGCGGTGCAGGGTCTCCTCAAGGCAAATAACATTCCTTGCAAGATTAATCCCCGTTTAGTTCGTGGCTTGGATTATTACAACTTGACCGTATTTGAGTGGATTACTGAGGAATTGGGTGCCCAGGGCACGATTGCTGGTGGCGGACGTTACGACCCACTCATCGAGCGTATGGGCGGTAAAGCAGCTCCAGCTTGTGGTTGGGCTATGGGTATGGAGCGCGTCCTGGAGTTAATGAAGGTTTCTGGTTCTTTGCCAGAACCACAGGCTGGGTGCGATGCCTTTGTAATTCATCAGGGTGGCGAAACCTTGACTGCGGCGATGATCATTGCCGAGCGCCTGCGTAGTGCGGGCATTGATGTCATCCTGTTTTGCCCTCCAGATGGCCAAACGGCTAGCTTTAAGTCTCAGATGAAGAAGGCCGATGCCAGCGGGGCGACCTATGCTGTCATTATTGGGCCGGATGAATTGGCCAAGAATGAGGCTCAACTCAAGGATTTACGTGGTAGCGGTGAACAGAAGGCGGTAGCCCTAGATGGCGTGGTGGATGCAGTAATTGATGCCATAGTTGGCGCCACCGAATAGAATTAAGAGATTAATTATTAATACTGTATTTATTAGCTTGGATTGACATGCCTTTAGACCTAGAAGAACAAGAACAATTAGATCAACTTAAAGCATTCTGGCAAAAATATCGCAACCTCATCACTGGTGTGTTGACTGCTGCTTTATTTGCTTATGCTGCCTATAGTGGTTTTCAATGGTGGCGCACTAGCCAAGCGGCAGCCGCTTCCCAGTTGTACGAGACGATGGTGGCCGCGATTAACAAAGGCGACAAGGATCAAATCTTACGTGCTGCTGACGATTTACAAATGCAATTCTCGAGTACGCCGTATGCAGCAATGTCTAGCCTGGTGGCTGCCAAGATCGCCTCTGATGCAGGTGATTCAAGCAAGGCAATAGACTATTTGCGTTGGGCCGCCAAGAATGCATCCGATCAAGGCTATTTAGCTTTGGCTAAGTTGCGTTTGGTCACCCAATTAATAGAGCAGGGCGCAGAAAAAGATTTTGCAGAAGCCGATGCTATTCTGAAAGAAAAGCCAGTAGCTGGGTTTGAAGCTTTGTGGTTAGAACGTCGTGGTGATTGGTATTTGGCGCAAAAGAATACTGCTGAGGCTCGCAAGAGTTACGAGGCTGCTTGGAGTCAGCTTAATCAAGCAAAAGAATTCCCGGAAGAGGCACGTCGTCTCTTGAAAGTTAAATTAGATGCCGTCGGAGGAGTAGCTCAGTGATGATGGATTGCAAACGTGTAGCAAAACTAGCAAGCGCAGCTGTAGTGCTGGGCTTTGTTGTAGTGGCATTAACTGCCTGTTCCGGTGGCTCACGTGTACGCAAGCCTGCTGAGCTTGTCCCTGTCAGCAATCAATTTGACTTGGCCCCGGTTTGGTCGACAAGCGTTGGTTCTTCTGAATCTTTTAATTTCCATCCTGCTGTAGCTGGTGATGCAGTGTATGCCGCATCACATCGTGGCAATCTAGCTAAAATTGATTTAATCACTGGTAATAAGGTTTGGGAAGTCTCTGTGCCGGATCGCCTCTCTATTGGCCCAGGATCGGACGGACGTACTACTGCAGTCGTTACGACTAAAGGCACCGTTTACGCCTATGACGATACCGGCAAGCCTATCTGGAATGTCAGTGTTGGCAGCGAAGTGTTGTCTGAGCCGGTAGTTGCTGGTGGTGTAGTCGTTATTCGGGCATTGGACAACCGCTTTATTGGTTTTGATGCGCAAACCGGCGTTCGTAAGTGGACCTATCAACGACAACAGTCTGCATTGTCATTGCGCGTAGGCTACGGCATGCTTGCCATTGGCAATGAAGTAATTGTGACTGGATTTGCTGGCGGCCGCTTTGGCATGATTGCGATTGCCAATGGTGGCCTAGTGTGGGAGACGCCTGTTTCTTTTCCTAAGGGCTTCTCTGAGATCGAGCGCTTAAACGATGTGACTGCAAAGCCGAGCATGGAAGGCGAGATCATCTGTGCTGTTTCCTATCAAGGTCGAGTAGGTTGTGGCCAAGCCCGTACTGGTAATTTATTGTGGTTCAAGGATTACTCAAGCTTCACTGGCACAGCGCAAAGCCCCGACTTGGTTTTCTCTTCCAATGAAAGATCTTATGTAACCGCATTTGCTGTCAAAGATGGCTCGCAAGTTTGGGAAAATACTCAACTGACATTTAGAGATGTTGGCGAGCCAATGGCAGTCGGTAAGGTATTACTCGTAGGTGATGCGCAAGGTTATGTGCATGCACTTTCACAAGCGAATGGTGAAATGCTGGCACGCATTCGTCATGACAGTAGTCCAATCACAGCCGCACCGATTGCGGTGAGTGGCCTCATCTTGATTCAATCTCAAGGTGGAAAACTAGCGGCGTACAGTCCAAAATGAATCCAGTAATCACTATTGTCGGTCGTCCAAACGTTGGTAAATCGACACTCTTTAATCGCTTAACGCGTTCACGCGATGCTTTAGTTGCTGACTTCTCAGGCCTGACTCGCGACCGTCACTACGGCAAGGGTCGTATTGGTGAGCGCGCCTTTATTTGCGTTGACACTGGTGGTTTTGAGCCAGTAGCAAAGACCGGCATCGTTGCCGAAATGGCAAAGCAAACTAAGCAAGCCGTTGCAGAGTCAGACATCATTATTTTCTTGGTAGATGGCCGCTTGGGTATGGCGCCACAGGACCGGGTGATTGCGGATTTCTTGCGCAAGACCGGTAGACCAGTGATCTTGGCGGTAAACAAAACCGAAGGTATGCAGGCAGGCATTGTGACTGCAGACTTCCATGAGCTCGGCTTAGGTGAGCCATTCCCGATTTCATCGGCGCATGGCGATGGTGTGCGTGGCTTGCTTGATGATGCATTGGATTCTTTAGGCGTTCCTGAGCCTGAGCCAGAAGAGCTGGAGAATGATCCCAATCGCCCAATGAAAATTGCGGTAGTAGGTCGTCCTAACGTGGGTAAATCGACTCTGATCAATAAATTGATTGGTGAAGAGCGGGTGATTGCATTTGATATGCCTGGTACAACGCGCGATGCGATTGAGGTTCCATTTGAGCGTAATGGCAAGCCCTATATCTTGATTGATACAGCAGGTTTACGTCGCCGCGGAAAAGTATTTGAAGCGATCGAGAAATTCTCAGTTGTTAAAACCTTGCAAGCGATTGCCGATTGCAATGTCGTGATCCTGATGCTCGATGCTCAGCAAGATATTTCTGAGCAAGATGCGCACATTGCAGGATTCATTGTCGAAGCAGGGCGTGCCTTAGTTGTCGCTGTGAACAAGTGGGATGGTCTTGATTCCTACGTTAAAGAACGCGCCCGTTTGGAGATTGCGCAAAAACTACGCTTCTTGGATTTTGCAAATGTGCATCCGATCTCTGCCAAAAAAGGTACTGGCTTAAAAGAACTCTTTAAAGACGTTGATCTGGCTTACGCTGCCGCGATGGCCAAACTACCAACACCAAAACTGACTCGCATCTTGCAAGAGGCGATTGAGCATCAACAGCCTAAGCGTGTGGGTATGGGTCGTCCAAAACTGCGCTATGCCCACCAGGGTGGTATGAATCCTCCTATTGTGGTGATCCATGGAACATCCTTAAGTGGAGTGACTGATAGCTATAAGCGCTACCTAGAAGGCCGCTTTAGAGAAGTCTTCAAGTTGCGTGGTACCCCATTACGAATTCAGATGAATACTGCCAAAAACCCCTACGTTGATGCGGACAAGGGAAAAAAAGGCAAAAAGTAGTAAAAACAGTTAAAACAGCGTTACAGTTTTAGATGTGCTGAAGGTAAAGGGCTTGATTTTCTTAAATCAGGCCCCTTATGTTAGATGTAGTTAGCAATTGATTAATTAATAACAAAAGCAAGACTCCCAAAATATAAAAAGCGTATAAAAAAACCAATAAGGAGCGGTATGAATAACAGCAAAATCCAATTACTACAGGACCCTTTCCTCAATGCCTTGCGCAAAGAGCATGTTCCTGTCTCCATCTATCTTGTGAACGGCATTAAGTTGCAAGGCAATATTGAATCTTTTGATCAATACGTTGTCCTCTTGCGCAATACCGTGACCCAGATGGTCTATAAACACGCCATTTCTACGATCGTTCCTGCTCGTGCAGTGGAGTTCCGTACGGAAGAAGTTAGCTCTGTATAAAACAGGTGTAGATGCGGCGCGCGCCGTCCTGGTTGGAGTGGATACAGGGCGCGAGGATTTTGCGGATAGCATGGCAGAACTCAGTCTTTTGGCTGATAGCGCCGGCTCTATACCCACAGCTAGTGTTATTGCGCGCAAGGGTAAAACAGATCCCGCTTTATTCATTGGATCGGGCAAGGCCAACGAAGTCAAAAAAGTGATGGAAGAGCAGGGTGCCGAATTGGCCATCTTCAACCATCCGCTTTCCCCAACCCAGCAACGCAATCTTGAGCGCCATATTGGCTTTCATGTGATGGATCGCACGGGTCTGATTTTGGATATCTTTAGTCAAAGAGCGCAAAGTCATATTGGTAAAACTCAAGTGGAATTAGCTCAAGTGCGTTATCGCATGTCTAGACTGGTTCGTGCTTGGAGTCACTTAGAGCGTCAACGAGGCGGTATTGGTGTTCGCGGCGGCCCTGGTGAAACCCAGATGGAGCTCGATAGACGCATGTTGGCTACTAAAGCCAAGCGTTTAGAAAATGAGCTAGAAAAGCTCCAGCGCCAGCAAAGAACTCAAAGAAGAGCCAGAAACCGTAAAGATGTTTTCTCGGTTTCTTTAGTGGGGTACACCAATGCGGGTAAATCCACCCTGTTTAATTCCCTTACCAAAGCAGGGGCATATGCGGCAGATCAGTTATTCGCGACCCTGGACACTACCTCTCGCAAGGTCCACTTGGACGGGGTGGGGTCGATTGTGGTCTCCGATACTGTGGGTTTCATCAGAGAATTACCTCACCAGCTAGTAGAGGCCTTTAGAGCGACTTTGGACGAAACCATTCATGCTGACCTGATTTTGCATGTCATTGATGCCTGTAGCCCAGTTGCCCGCGAGCAAAAAGCCGAAGTTGAGGCTGTTTTGCGGGAAATCGGGGCTGATGACATCCCCCGAATAGAGGTCATGAACAAAATTGACCAGATGCCCCAGACCTTTACGGAAGGCGCGGTCCTGGTGCGCGATTCTGAGGGAATTCCGAACGAGGTTTTCCTCTCCGCCAAGACTGGCTTGGGCCTCGATTTATTGCGCTTGGCCCTCGCTGAATGCTCCCAAATGACTGATAGAATAAGGGTCGAGCAGAATCGTGCCAAGGTCCAAATGGCCCCAGACGAGTTTTTAGCTCCTTTACCCGAACGACCAGAGACTTCTGAATTTAATCCGATTCCTAACCGAAAATATTCACCAAACGATGCGTAAATTTCTCGAACTGTTTTCGGTCAATGATCCAGGCTGGGGCAATAGCCACCCAGGTAGTGGATCTAAAGATGCCAAAGATGGGCAGGCAGGCTCACAAACTCCTCAAGCGGATTCAAATAATCCTGAAGCTGAGAAGCCGGTAGAAGTTCAGCCAAAAAATCCGCAACCTGCTAAGCCAGACGGCCCTCCTGATTTGGATGAGTTGTGGCGCGACTTTAATGATCGTTTGAGTGGCATTTTCGGCGGCAAGAAAAAGCCAGGTGGATCACCCAGCAAGCCAGCGAACAAGCCAAGCAGTACCGATATTCCTCCACCATCCCAGCGTGGCAATGGTGGTGGTAACAATGGCGGCGGCGGTGGCATGAGTGCACCCAACTTCAACTTCACCAATCCTTTTGGCTCTAAAGCCACAGTGATATTGGCTGCTGGTGGCGTGGTACTGATTTGGATTCTTAGTGGCTTTTACATCATTCAAGAGGGTCAGTCCGGTGTGGTCACTACATTTGGTAAGTACTCTTTCACTGCAGGCCCTGGTATTAATTGGCGCATGCCTTGGCCGGTACAGGCTGAGCAAGTTGTCAATGTTTCAGGAGTGCGTTCTGTAGAAGTTGGTCGCTCAGTTTTGATTAAGGCAACCAATCAAAAAGATACTTCCATGCTTACTGAGGATGAAAATATCATTGACGTGCGTTTCGCAGTTCAGTACCGCCTAAAAGATCCAACGGATTATTTATTTAATAATCGCGATCCTGATACAACTGTAGTGCAAGCCGCAGAAACTGCAGTACGTGAAATTGTGGCGCGTAGCAAGATGGACACTGTTTTGTATGAAGGTCGTGAAAAGATTGCGATTGATTTAGCTGCCTCGATACAGAAAATTCTAGATAGTTATAAGACTGGTATCTATGTCACTAGTGTGACCGTGCAAAATGTTCAGCCACCAGAGCAAGTGCAAGCAGCATTTGATGATGCTGTAAAAGCAGGACAAGACCAGGAGCGCCTCAAGAGTGAAGGTCAAGCATATGCTAATGACATCATTCCACGCGCGAAGGGTACGGCTGATCGACTCATTCAAGAGGCTGAGGGTTACAAGTCTAGAGTTGTTGCGACAGCGGAAGGCGATGCGAACCGCTTCAAGCAAGTCTTGACTGAGTATGCAAAAGCGCCTGGCGTAACTCGTGATCGTATGTATATTGATAGCATGCGTGAGATGTACAACAATGTTTCCAAAGTGTTGGTGGACACTACCAAGAGTAATAGCATGCTCTATCTACCTCTGGATAAGATCATTGCGCAAGTGAGTGCAGAAAGCGCGCAAGTTGCTACTGGTCAGGTAGCAACTTCTACACCCACTGGATCTGTGACGGTAGGGGGTGCGACAGGTAATCCAGCAGCCCCATTCAGTAACAACACAGTTAACCCAAGTCCTGCCAATACTCAAAACACGGGTGCTTCCGATAAACGCGACGGTCTGAGAAACCGCGATAGAGGGGATGCAAGATAATGAATGCAAATCGTCTCTTAGCTGGTATTGCTGGATTAATTGCTCTTGCTTATATTTTGGCATCCAGTATTTTTATTGTTGATCAGCGCAACTTTGCTGTGGTCTTTGCTTTTGGTCAGATCGTTCGAGTGATTGAGCAGCCTGGCCTGCAATTGAAATACCCAGCACCTTTTGAAAATGTACGCTTCTTTGATCGTCGTATTTTGACAATTGATACCCCCGAGGCAGAACGTTTTATTACCTCTGAGAAGAAAAATCTCTTGGTCGACTCTTACGTTAAATGGCGTATTGTTGATCCCCGTAAGTTCTTTGTCAGCTTTAAGGGTGATGAGCGTTTAGCGCAAGATCGCCTGACACAGTTAGTACGCTCAGCATTGAATGAAGAGTTCACTAAACGGACCGTCAGGGAGATCATCTCAGATCAACGCGAACAAGTAATGCAGGGTATTCGTAAAAAAGTAGCTGATGATGCATCAGACATTGGTGTTGAAATTGTCGACGTCCGTCTCAAGCGCGTAGACCTATTGGCTGAAATTAGTGATTCTGTCTACCGCCGCATGGAAGCAGAGCGTAAACGCGTCGCCAATGAGCTACGTTCTACTGGTGCTGCAGAATCTGACAAGATTCGAGCAAATGCCGAGCGTCAGCGCGACACAATTTTGGCTGAAGCCTATCGTGAAGCGCAGAAGATCAAGGGCTCTGGCGATGCCAAAGCTACCGCTCTATATGCTGAAGCATTTGGACGTGATCCGCAGTTTGCACAGTTCTACCAAAGCCTTCAGGCTTACCGCAGCTCTTTCAAGGATAAGAAAGATGTCATGGTGGTTGAGCCTAATGGTGAGTTCTTCAAGTTCTTGCACAAAAAAAATTGAGAGTGAATATTTCAGATCATGAATCGTTGGTTACTTCCTGAAGATATTGCTGATGTTTTACCAGCCGAGGCTCGTAAGGTAGAGACTCTGCGTCGTGCCATCTTGGATTTGTATCAGTCTTACGGTTATGAGCTTGTTGCACCCCCCATTTTGGAGTTCTTGGATTCATTGCTAACGGGCACTGGCTCTGATCTGAATTTGCAAACATTCAAATTGGTCGATCAGCTATCTGGCCGCACCCTAGGTCTACGCGCTGACATGACGCCGCAAGTTGCTCGTATTGACGCGCACTTACTCAATCGTGAAGGCGTTACTCGTCTTTGCTATGCAGGGTCTATCGCGCATGCTCGCACCCCAGTGGGTAGCTCAGCTCGTGAAGAGCTGCAACTTGGCGCAGAGATTTACGGCTGCGCTACATGGGAAGCGGATTTTGAAGCAATCTCTTTGCTATTAAAGACCCTGAGTGTTGCTGGCTTAAACAAAGTCTATTTGGATCTCTCCCATGCTGGCGTGCTTGAAGGCATTCTGGATGGTCAAGCGATTGCAAAGGGCGATATTGAAGCGCTTTATAGCTTATTGCAAAGCAAGGATCGTCCACGCTTAGCTATTTGGGCTAAATGCCTTCCTGCAAAATCTGCAGAAGCACTCATGGCTCTGACTGAATTAAACGGCCCCTGTGCGCAAGTATTAGCTAAGGCTAAAAAGGCTTTGCCAAAACATAAGCTGATTGATAGCGCTTTGGCTCAATTAGAAATGCTCATCTCTGCTACTGCAGCACTTTCAAGGGATGTTGAATTGAGCATTGATCTGGCGGATTTGCGCGGGTATCAGTATCACAGCGGTGTCATGTTTGCAGCCTATGTCGATAAGTTGCCCCAGCCAATTGCTCGCGGTGGTAGATATGATCATGTTGGTCAAGCGTTTGGACGTCCTCGTCCTGCCACTGGCTTTTCAATGGATTTATTGACCCTGGCTAACCTTGCGCCTTTGGCTCAAAGAAAGCCTGCCATTGTTGCGCCATGGATTGATGATGCTGTTTTGGCAAGCAAGATTGCTGAACTCCGCCAAGCCGGCGAAGTGGTTATTCAGGCAATGACTGGCGATGCTGTAGAAACCGCTGAATATCTTTGTGATCGTGAGCTAGTGAAGCAGGGCAGCTCATGGGAAGTGAAAAAGAAATAAAAGAAACTGATACCGTATTTAATAACAAACTAATTCTGTAATTACCTTTTGGATTTTATTATGTCTTCAAAGCAACAAGCTTCTGGTCGTAACGTCGTTGTCATTGGTACCCAGTGGGGTGACGAGGGCAAGGGAAAAGTGGTTGATTGGTTAACTGACCATGCTCAAGCAGTCGTGCGTTTTCAGGGTGGACATAATGCAGGTCATACTCTGATCATTGGCGATAAGAAGACTATTTTGCGCTTGATCCCATCTGGCATCATGCATCAGAATGTCATTTGCTACATTGGTAACGGCGTCGTACTTTCCCCGGAAGCGCTCTTTAAAGAAATTGGCGAACTAGAGGCTGCAGGATTGGATGTTCAATCCCGCTTGAAGATTTCTGAAGCAACAACATTGATCCTCCCTTATCACGTGGCGATTGATCATGCGCGTGAAAAGAAACGTGGCGACGCTAAGATCGGTACAACTGGTCGCGGTATTGGACCTGCCTACGAAGATAAGGTGGCTCGTCGCGCCTTACGTGTGCAAGATTTGTTCTATCCAGAAAAGTTTGCCACTCAATTGCGTGAGAACTTGGAATATCACAATTTCATGCTCACGAATTACTATGGTGCAGAGCCAGTGGATTTCCAAAAGACTTTGGAAGAGGCGATGTCCTATGCAGCGCGCATCAAGCCAATGGTGGTCGATGTCTCCAGCGCTCTTTATGCTGCAGAACAAGCAGGTCAAAACTTATTGTTTGAAGGCGCTCAAGGTACTTTGCTAGATATCGATCATGGTACTTATCCTTATGTCACCTCTAGCAACTGCGTAGCAGGTAATGCAGCAGCAGGATCTGGTGTTGGCCCTGATTCTTTGCAGTACATTTTGGGCATTACTAAGGCTTATTGCACTCGTGTTGGCGCAGGTCCATTCCCCAGTGAGTTATATGACTTTGATAACCCAGCTAAGCAAGATCCGATTGGCATCCGCTTGGCTGAAGTCGGCAAAGAGTTCGGCTCTGTTACTGGCCGTCCACGCCGTACAGGTTGGTTAGATGCCGCTGCACTGAAGCGCTCGATTCAGATTAATGGACTGTCTGGCTTGTGTATCACCAAGTTAGATGTTCTTGATGGTTTCGAAACCATTCGCCTGTGTGTTGGCTACAACTTAGATGGACAGAAATTAGATGTATTGCCGCGTGGCGCTGAAGCTGTTGCGCATTGTGAACCAATTTATGAGGATTTCCCGGGTTGGAAGGGAACGACTTTTGGTATTCGTGAATGGGACAAACTCCCAATAGAGGCACAGAAGTTCCTGCGTCGTATCGAAGAAGTTGCAGGAAAGCCGATCGCTATGGTCTCAACAGGACCAGAACGCGATGAAACGATTCTTCTACAACATCCATTCAAGGGTTAATAGAGCTTTACTAGTTAACTTTTGTACATTTAATTTACATATGTTTTGAGGTTCAGAAATGACTGCACGTACACAATGTAGTAGCCTACAAGTGGCTACGCCGCTATATCGCTTTATTGAAGACAAAGTGCTGCCTGGTACAGGCATTAACAGCACTGACTTTTGGAAGGGTTTTGATGAAATCGTTAAAGACCTTGGTCCAAAAAATGAGGCATTGCTAGCTAAACGCGATCGCCTGCAATTGGATTTAGATCGGTGGCATCAAGCTAATCCTGGTCCGATTAAAGATATGCCTGCTTACCGCAAGCACCTCAAAGAAATTGGTTATTTAGATGAAGTTCCAGGTCAGGTTCTGGGCACTACTAAAAACGTTGATGATGAGTTGGCGCTTCAAGCTGGCCCACAATTAGTGGTTCCAGTTCTCAATGCACGATATGCATTGAACGCGGCGAATGCACGTTGGGGTTCTTTGTATGACGCGCTGTACGGTACGGATGTTATTTCTGAAGAAGACGGCGCTACTAAGGTGGGTGGATATAACCCCATTCGTGGTGCCAAGGTAGTTGCTTTTGCCCGCAAGTTCTTAGACCAATCGGCGCCACTAGCTAAAGGCTCGCATGCCGATGCTACCGCTTACACGGTCGATGGCAACAAATTGGTAGTGAGCCTGAACGATGGTAGCAAAACAGGTCTTGCTGATGAGAAGCAGTTTGTTGGCTACCAAGGCGATGCTTCTGCACCGTCCTCAGTACTCCTGCGTAATAACGGTGTGCACATCGATATTGAAATCAATAAGAGTAAAACCATTGGCTCTAGTGATGCAGCTGGAGTAAATGATGTCATTCTCGAAGCGGCACTTTCAACCATTTTGGATTTGGAAGACTCTATTGCTGCGGTTGATGGCGACGATAAAGTAGTTGCTTATGAAAACTGGTTGGGCATTCTCAAAGGCACATTAGTTGAAGAAGTTAACAAAGGTGGCAAAACTTTTACTCGTACATTAAATCCAGATCGCCAGTACAAAGCGGGGATCGGTGCAGCGAATGCGAAAGATGGCGTTGTGACATTACATGGCCGTTCTTTGCTATTCCTTCGCAACGTTGGTCATTTGATGACGAACCCAGCCATCATTACTGGTGATGGTAAAGAAATTTATGAAGGTATCTTGGATGCGGTAGTGACTGTATTGATTGCCTTGCATGACATTAATCGTCCTGCCACTCAGGCTATTGGCAACACCCGTAAGGGCTCTGTTTATATTGTGAAGCCAAAAATGCATAGCCCTGAAGAGGTTGCATTTGCTGGCGAGCTCTTTGGTCGCGTTGAAAAATTGCTTGGTCTACCTGCCGATACAGTGAAGTTAGGCATCATGGACGAAGAGCGTCGCATGAGTGCAAATATCAAAGCAGCGATTGCTGCTGCAGGTGCCCGCGTTGCCTTCATTAATACTGGTTTCTTAGATCGCACTGGCGATGAAATGCATACTGCAATGCATGCAGGCCCAATGATGCGCAAGGGTGATATGAAAACCAGCAAGTGGTTATCTGCTTACGAGCGTCGTAATGTTCTCGCTGGCTTAGATTGTGGCTTGCGAGGCCGCGCTCAAATTGGTAAGGGTATGTGGGCAATGCCAGATTTGATGAAGGCCATGCTGGAGCAAAAGATCGTTCATCCTAAAGCAGGTGCAAATACTGCTTGGGTGCCATCACCAACAGCTGCGACATTGCATGCCTTGCATTACCATCAAGTGAACGTAGCTCAACTACAAAAAGAGATGGAGCAATTAGATACCGCTGCAGAAGCAGAGGCCTTGATTGATGATTTGTTGACTATTCCGGTGGTTGAAAAAGCCAACTGGTCTAAGGAAGAGATTGCCCAAGAATTGGATAACAACTGCCAAGGTATATTGGGCTATGTGGTTCGCTGGATTGATCAAGGGGTTGGTTGCTCTAAGGTGCCAGATATTCATAACGTAGGCCTGATGGAAGACCGTGCGACCTTGCGCATTTCTAGTCAGCACATTGCCAACTGGTTACTTCATGGCATCGTTACAGAAGCTCAAGTCAACGAGACAATGCAGCGCATGGCTAAGGTGGTTGATGGTCAGAATGCTGGCGACCCACTGTACAAGCCCATGATGCCGAATTTCAAAGACTCCTATGCCTTTAAAGCAGCTAGTGACTTGATTTTTAAAGGTCTAGAGCAGCCCAATGGCTATACCGAGCCTTTGTTACACGCATGGCGCTTGGAAGTTAAAAAGGCGCATGCTTAAGTTCGCCTCAAGTTAACTTCAAAAATGAAATGGATTTGTCGAAAGGCAAGTCCATTTTTTCTTATCCCATCCGACCCAGTTAACAATATCGCCATCCCTTGTTTAGTTTTTTAAATCCCTTCGCAAGATCTGCCACCTCACAAGCTCAGGCGCTTGGCTTTCGTCTTAATGATGGGGGCAGGGAAGCTGCGGGTTTTAAAGGTGGGGCTGGAGACTGCGTTGTCCGGGCCATTGCCATTGCTGCTCAAGTACCTTATCTGCAGGTGTATGAAGAGCTCCGTGCGGCTAATGCAGCTTATGCAGATCTGCGTAATGACAAGTTAGCTCGAAGGCTCAATGCAAAGGGTGCGTCTCCGCGTAATGGCAATCACCGCAATGTCTTTCATGACTACATCGTGGGTCACGGATTTGAGTGGGTTCCGACAATGAAAATTGGAGCTGGGTGTCAGGTTCATTTGCTAGCCAATGAGCTACCGACAGGAGCCTTAATTGTGAAGGTTTCCAAACACTTAACTGCGGTTATCGATGGAGTTATTCAAGATACTCACAATCCCTCTCGGGGTGGAACGCGTTGCGTCTATGGCTATTACATTAAGCGCTAGAGGCTAGGTTTGGAAATGAATAAGCCTCCGAAAAATTCGGAGGCTTATTTCTTTAAAACGTCAAAAAATGGCTCAAAACAGGGGTAAATCAGTCAGAAATTACCAATTTCCGCTAGTTTTACGTGATTTCTGTTCCATTATTTTTGCTTCGCTAAATGCGGTAATCAGGAGGCTAAAGAAGTCTCTGATAGCAAATAAAGGCTTAAAGCTGAATGCTGGTGCCTGGTGAAACTGTACTGAGTTTGAATGTGCCATGGTGGGCTCCTTAAGGGTTAACCCTAATGATACTCCCAATATCCTGAAAATTGCAGAAAATTACTGAACCTAGCTTAATAGCTGTTGGTGTGACGATATTTTTGATCCCAGGCATTTTTATAGGTAGTGGTCATACCGATCATGATGGAAGTGGTCCAGGCCAATGAAAAAAGCCCGCTAAATGAGATGAAAAATGCAAAGGTTTTCCAGCCATCTTTCAGGTTGTCAGCCTCAAAGCCGACGGTTGTGTAACAGCTACCTGCAAAGAGAATGGCATCGATAGCCTCTGGCATAAGATCTATGCCGATGATGACGCATGCCCAAAATAGAATTTCCAATAAGTGAAACATGGCCAGAAATACAAAAGTGGCATAGAAATGGTAGAACACGCGGTTGTATTGGTTTGACTTGAGATTTTGACGTGTCAGGCGCTCGAAGCGCATGTAGACATGGTTAATAGCGCTGCCATGAAATATCAAGATACAGATGAGGAAAAAAATTCCCCAAGCGGCATCCCGGAATAGTAGCAAAAATGGGAAGTTGGAGAAGGCGGTGATGATATTCATGGGTAGCAATACTCTTAAACGAGAGGAGTAAAAATCAATGGGTGGGACCGTAGAAAGCCCAAGCGGTGATTTCTCTGTGGGTTGATAATGTCACATCTCTAATTTCATGTAAAGAAACCCTTGACCGAGCATCACATGCCAGGTGGAAAGCAGAAAGAACGCTTTTTCCTATTCTCTTTGGCCGGAATTCAGTTCACCCATATTCTGGACTTCATGATCATGATGCCGCTGGGGCCCGAATTTATTCGGGAGCTCAATATCAATACCCATCAGTTCGGCCTTTTACTCTCCTCCTATACCTTTGCTGCCGCAATTGCAGGTGTATTTGCCACTTATTTCGTAGATCGCTTTGAAAGGCGAGTATTGCTGCTCAGCCTGTATGCCTGCTTCATTATTGCCACCTTAGTTTGTGGGCTAGCCCCGGATTATCATTCTCTTTTTATTGCACGGGCTTGTGCAGGCGCCTTTGGAGGAATCTTGGGGTCGCTGGTGCAAACCATCATCGCTGACTCCATTCCATTTGAGCGAAGGGGTAAAGCTTTGGGTACGGTGATGTCCGCCTTCTCAGTATCAACAGTTGCAGGTGTGCCGCTGAGCCTGTTTTTAGCTAACAACATTCCTTCCTTGGGTTGGCGTGCTCCATTCATATTTATTGCCTTGGTGTCGAGCCTGATTCTCTATTTGGGTTATCGCAATATTCCGAAGATTGCAGGGCATCTTGGACATACTCATGAGGGAAGTCGCCTCAGTCAGATCTGGAGTGTCTTTGTAGCCCATCAACATCTGCGTGCATTTATTTTTATGGCGCTCATCATGCTGACGGGTTTTTCTGTGATTCCCTATATCGCCTTGTATCTCACCTCTAACGTCGGAATTGATAACTCTTATATTTCACTGATTTATCTTTGTGGTGGTATTGCTACCTTGATGAGTTCCAAGTTGATTGGCCATATGGCAGATCGCTATGGCAAGGTAAAGATATTTAGAGTGCTGGCTATCATCAGTCTGATTCCTTTGCTGGTGACCACCAATTTGATGCCTGTGCCACTCTGGGTGGTCTTGATTAATTCAACAGCGTTTTTCATCCTGGTTTCCGGCCGCATGATTCCGGCGATGGCAATAGTGAGTCAAGTCGTAGAGGCTAAAATTCGCGGCACTTTCATGAGTCTGGTTGGCTCCGTGCAGATGTTGGCATCCGGATTGGCGTCTGTCATCGCGGGGGCGGTTGTGACGATCGGCACTGATGGCAAGATGGAGAATTACAACCTAGTTGGTTACGGGGCAGCGGTATGTGGCTTGCTTACCTTCTGGTTGGTGGGATATATTCATACCGATAAACAAGCGCAGTAAACACCCCAATCCATTTCCAATAGAGAGAATGCAATGATGACATTTCAGAGGCCTGACGGTACATCGGTAGAGGCTTATTTAATTGAGCCTGCTAATCCAAAAAATGCTCCTGGCATAGTAGTTATTCAGGAGTGGTGGGGTCTTGATGATGAGATTAAAAATGTCGCCAATCGCTTGGCAAAAGCAGGGTACCGCGCCTTAGTTCCTGACCTCTATCGAGGTAAGTTAGCGCTTGAAGCGAACGAGGCAGAGCATTTAATGAATGACCTCAATTTCGGAGATGCCGCAAGTCAAGACATTCGCGGCGCCGTCCAGTACCTCAAAGCAACAGGAAGCGCCAAAGTAGCGGTTACTGGATTTTGCATGGGTGGGGCGCTGACCGTATTGTCGGCTGGCCTCGTGCCGGAATGCGACGGGACGGTAGTTTGGTATGGTTATCCTCCACTGGAGTACGTTGATGCTCAGGCAATTAAAAAACCGATGTTGGCGCACTGGGCACTGCATGATGAGTTCTTCTCTATCGCTGGTGTTGATCTGCTGGAAGATAAGTTGAGGTCTGCCGGTGTGAATTATGATTTCCAGCGCTACGATGCCAAGCATGCATTTGCCAATCCAAAGTCAGACTCAAGACAATTACCGCCACTACAGTACAACTCGCAAGCTGCTGATTTGGCTTGGGAGCGCACGATGACTTTCTTAAAAAATACACTAGGTAATTAACAGTTCATCTAAAGGTTTATATGTTTTTCAATTGGATTTATAAGCGCAGTAACATCCAGATATTAATTATTCTGGTAATGTTCTTTGTGGTTTTGCTAGATGTGATGCCGCGTATTTTGCAATCGATTCCTTTCTTTGCGCCTACTGAAGATAGCACTCGATTAGGATTGAGTCTCTTTGGGTCAATCATTACCTTAAGCGGTCTTTTAATCGGTTTCTTATTAAATCAAGCGCAAACGAATTTTCGTGAAGTGCAGTCTTTGGTTTCGAGAGAGGCCGGTCAAATCAATAATCTTGATCGTCTACTAGTTCGTTATGGTGATCCTTCAATTGCCATCATGCGCAAAGAGTTGTTTGATTATATGAACTCCATCGTCAACGATGAGTGGGACTTGTTGAAAGAGGGTCAGGGTAGCCCAAAGACTCATATGCTTTGGCGAGGCATTTCTCGCAAGCTCTTATCCCTTGAGCCCCAGACCAATAGGCAAACAGCAATGTATACCGACATTCTTAAAAAGGCGGAGGAGGTTGCTGAAAGCAGGGAGTCAAGAATAGAGCGCTCTTCAGCGCGTTTGCCGAATTTATTTTGGGTAGTCATCATTATTTGTATGGTGGCCTTGCTCGGTATTAATACCTTGTTCTTGCCTTCCGATTCTTTTTTCATGGGATTCAAAATTCTGCCTGTCACTTTGGGTGCACTGATCTCTCTCTTGGTGATTACGGATCAGCCTTTCAAAGGCCAAAGCTCGGTTAAGGCTGAACCCTTTATTAAAATCATTGAGTCCATCAAGACTCGCACTGAATAAACTTTTACCTCTTAATCTCTTATGCATCTTTTTGCCGAAAACCTCGCAGTTGAACTTTCCTCTTATTACCGCAATCTTGCCTTAGGGCATGGCGTCATTCCTAAGGTGTTTACTTTGGTTAATGGGGCTGGAGATCAATACCTCTTTTTTATTGATGACCTAGGCATGGATAAAGATGAAGAAAACCAATTTTTGGCCTATATCGTTCAAGAGCATGAGGCGGTTTGCTATGCAAGGGGAACGCTAGTGATTTTGGAGAAGTCTCAACAGTGGATTGAATTTGCCGTGATTGATCAGGATGACGATGAAGCGATTGTTTGCTCTGCTCAATTAACTCGCGATATTGACGATAAGCCGGTAGCCTTAACTGAGTTTGAAAAGACCTTGGCTCCGAAAAAGACGATCTTTTTTAGTGGCCTCTTTGAGCCTATTAAGCTGTCAGCGGATAGGGCGGAGGGGTTTGAGGGTCTTTGGGGTGAAATGAAACCCAAGATCTTGCATCGAACCATGGATATTTAAGTGCCTATTGAAAAAGGGGTGTGTGGTCCCCATATAGGTCTTAGTAGGTGTATTTGGTGCCCAGGAAGGGACTCGAACCCCCACAACCTTACGATCGCCAGCACCTGAAGCTGGTGCGTCTACCAATTTCGCCACCTGGGCATGCCATTATTATAAAGGTATGCGCCTTTTGGCTCACTTTATAACCCCATTCGGCTTTCCCCCTTCAGACTTAGTGGTTTGATACAGTAGCCTAATTAAGAACAATCATTGAAATATAAGGCATGTATTGCCGAAGGAATTAAATGCGTAAAGCAAAAAACTTGGTGCCACGAGAGGCTGACCGTCTAGGTACAGTCCAAGGTCATCGAGATGGATTTGGATTTGTAATCCCGGATGATGGCGGTGAGGATATTTTTCTTTCTGAAAGAGAAATGTCCCGCGTCATGCACGGAGATAGAGTCAACGTCAGAGTGTTGGGAACGGATCGCCGCGGTCGCCCAGAAGGTCAGATTGTCGATGTGATTTTGCACGCCAATAAAGTGGTTATTGGGCGCCTCTTAAATGAGAACGGCGTTTTGATTGTTGCGCCAGAAGATAAACGTATCGGCCACGATATTTTGATTCCACCAAAAGGCCAAGGCAACGCCAAATTAGGTCAAGTGGTCAGCGTGGAGATCATTGACTATCCAGATAGCTATCGTCAAGCCGTGGGTCGCGTTGTTGAAGTGCTTGGTGAGATTGATGATCCTGGTATGGAGATTGAAATTGCCGTGCGTAAGTATGGCGTGCCTCATGAATTTTCTGCAGCAGTTATAAAAGAAGCAGAGGCATTGCCTGATACCGTTCAGCAATCTGATCTAGAAGGTCGAGTTGATTTGCGTGACGTACCATTGGTCACTATTGACGGTGCTGATGCTCGTGACTTTGATGATGCGGTGTATTGCGAGCCTGTCATGTACGGCAAGAGCAAGGCTTGGCGCCTCATCGTAGCCATCGCTGACGTCTCTCATTATGTGAAGCCTGGCCACCCCTTGGATGACGAGGGTCTTTTGCGTGCAACCTCAGTGTATTTCCCGAGACGGGTTATACCGATGTTGCCCGAGAAAATCTCCAATGGCCTTTGTTCCTTAAACCCCGGAGTCGATCGCTTATGCATGGTGTGCGACTCTGTTGTAGATAACAATGGGCTAGTGCTGGCATATCAGTTCTATCCAGCAGTCATGCATTCTGCACAACGCTTTACCTACGATACGGTGTGGGAAGTGCTTTCTAATAGCAAGGGTCCTGAAGCCACTCGTTTTTCTGAGTTCAGGCCTTTACTGACCAATCTCTATTCTCTGTATAAGATTTTGTTGGATGCACGTCAAAAGCGCGGTGCTATCGAATTCGAAACCACTGAAACTCAGATTATTAGTAACGAGCTTGGCAAGATTCTCAGAATCGAGCCCCGTCTGCGTAATGATGCTCACCGCTTAATTGAAGAGTGCATGTTGACGGCCAACGTTTGCGCTGCAGATTTTATTGATAAGAACAAGCATCTCAGTCTTTACCGTGTTCATGGCGAGCCTTCTGAAGAGAAATTGGTTACCCTTCGCCAAGTGCTGCGCACATCTGGATTGTCATTGGATGGTGGGGAAAAGCCGAAGCCCAAAGACTTCGCCAAGCTCATGCGCGATATCAAAGATCGCCCTGATGCGAATATGCTCCAGACAGTGGTGTTGCGCGCTATGCAACAGGCAATGTATCAGCCAGATAATGAAGGCCACTTCGGCCTGGCCTATCCTGCGTACTCCCACTTCACCAGTCCAATTCGACGATACCCAGACCTCTTAACGCATCGCGTGATTAAAGCGATCTTAGCTAACAAGCCTTACGCACCAGTATTGCCGCCAACGGTTCCGTTGAACCTTACTTTGCCGCGCAAGGGCAAGGGTCGCGAGAATGCGGTTAACGCCAAGAAGTCCCATAGTGACGCAAAAGAGGCGGCAGCTAAGGGTTCTCGTTTACCTAAACTACCTAAGGGTGCCAATGCGGCTTTGCCGATTTGGGGGCAGCTTGGAGTCCATTGCTCGTCAAACGAACGCCGTGCAGACGAAGCTTCTCGCGATGTGGAAGCTTGGCTCAAGTGCTATTACATGCGCGACCATCTCGGCCAAGAATACTCAGGAACGGTTACGGGTGTGGCTACATTTGGTTTATTTGTTCAGCTCGAAAACCTGTTTGTTGAGGGAATGATTCATGTGACGGAGTTGGGTGGCGATTACTTCCAGTACGACGAGGCTCGTCAAGAATTACGTGGTGAGCGAACTGGCATTCGTTATCGCTTAGGTGATCGTGTGCACGTCTTGGTCAGTCGTGTTGATCTAGATGCCCGCAAGATTGAATTTAGTCTCGTGAAGTCGGTTGGCTTAGAGCCAGGCGGAACCACGAATCGTCGTCAAATTATTTTGGCAAGTGATACCGGTAGGCCCAATAAGAAGGCATCCCCAAAGAAAGGCCGCCCTGGTAGCAAAGAGCCACAGAAACATGCTGGTGTCAATGTGAATGCTGCTAAGTCTGGCGGTAACCTGAGCGCCAATCAATCCAAAAACAAGGCAGGTCGCAGCACTAGCCAGGTTGCAAAATCTGGCAAACCTAATAGGCCAGCCGGTAAGCCTGCTGGTACTAAACCACCAGTACGCAGTACTAAAGCGCGACGTAAATAAGCAGCAATACAGAATCGAGATAAAGTAAAGATGAAGCAAATATTAGTGGGTTTTCATGCAGTACAAGCACGCTTAAGGGTGGATCCAGATAGTCTGAAGTCGGTTTATTTTGATCCTAGTCGGCGCGATCGCCGGATGGGTGATTTCTTAAAGCAGGCCGAAGAAGCACTTGGAGAGCGATTACATGCTGCTGATGCTGAGCGTCTCCATAAGTTAGCAGGTCATGATCGACATCAAGGTGTAGTGGCTCTCGCTGAAAAGATAACGATTGCACGCACCATTACTGAGGTTGTGGAAGATGCCGAAAGCAATCAAAGTAAGGTGATGTTCTTGGTTTTGGATGGCGTAACCGATCCCCATAACTTTGGCGCCTGTTTGCGTGTAGCTGATGGCGCTGGTGTGGATGCGGTGGTCATTCCAAAAGATCGCTCAGCCTCCATTAATTCCACAGTGAGCAAGGTATCTAGTGGTGCGTCAGAAGTGATGCCTGTGATTACCGTCACTAATTTAGTTCGCAGTATGAAAGAAATGCAAGAAGCCGGTGTTTGGTTGATTGGTGCTGACGATGAAGCAGAAAAATCGATTTATGACTTGGATCTCACTGGCCCGATCGGTATTGTGATGGGTGCAGAGGGTGAGGGCATGCGTCGCTTAACTCGTGAAACCTGTGATGAGTTGGTCCGCATTCCGATGAAGGGTGTTGTGGAGAGTTTGAATGTTTCTGTTGCAAGTGGCGTATGCTTGTATGAAGCGCTAAGGCAGCGCTTGGCTAAAGAGCCAAAGTAAGCACTAATCACAATCGACTTAAGAGGCCTCTATGAAATGCAATATTGGACACACTGACCGCGTTTTGCGTATGACTGTTGGCGTTACTTTAATGGGCCTTGCAGGTTTTGGCATTACTGGCCCCTGGGCTTGGATTGGAATCATTCCACTTGCCACTGGAATGATCGGCAATTGCCCAGCCTATAGCATTTTGGGTATCAATACTGCTCAGAAGTGATCTAGTAAGACTTAAATCATTGTGGGCAGGTAAACCCCATATTTTTTTCTCCTCTGGCGTGATGCATTCTAGCCATGGATATACTAGTCGTTAATACGGTTATGTCTATGGACAGGGGAAGATTCGTGAAAAACAAAAAAATTGGTAAAAACTTTCTAGTAGCTACGGCATTATTCTTGGGTACGCTCAATGCCCATGCTGCGAGCCAGACGCTAGACAAAATGAAGTCCACTGGCGCAGTGACCATGGGTGTTCGTGAATCATCCATCCCCATGTCTTACACCACCGGCGACAGTCGCTTTGATGGATATCATGTTGAGGTTTGCCGCATGATTCTGGCCGATATAAAAGACAAATTAGGCCTCAGCACTCTGCGCATCAACTATCAGCCCGTCACTTCGCAAAATCGCGTTCCATTGGTTCAAAATGGCACGGTAGATATTGAGTGCGGCACAACTACCAACAATACTGCGCGCGCTAAAGATGTTGGTTTCGCCAATACACTTTATGTTGAAGAAGTGCGCATTGCAGTGAAGGCGAATTCAGGAATCAACTCCATTGCTCAGTTAGCGGGCAAAAAGGTTGCAACAACCACTGGTACCACCTCAGTGCAGTTATTGCGCAAACATGAAAAAGCCAATGGCGTTAATTTTGATGAAGTGTTCGGCAAAGACCATGCTGATAGTTTCTTATTGCTGGAATCGGGTCGTGCCGATGCTTTCGTCATGGATGGCTCCATTTTGGCGGGTAATATTGCTAATTCAAAGAATCCTAAGGATTACAAGATTGTTGGTGAAGTTTTAGCAACTGAACCTATCGCCATCATGGTTCCCAAAAATGATCCTGAATTCAAAGCGGCAGTTAACACGGCAATCGCCAAGATTCTGGCTAACGGCAATATGCCCAAGCTGTGGGATAAATGGTTTTTAAAACCTATTCCACCAAAAAATATTGTTGTAGGGCTTGAGTTATCGCCAGCAACTAAAAATGCATGGGCGCATCTAAACGATAAGCCTGCTGAAGATTGCGTAAAGAAGTAAGTTCTAGATTGACCAAGAGCGAGCTATTGATATGTCTTTAGATCTAGGTGTTTTCTGTAAAAACACCTTAGACGGGGAGGTGGTAGACCACTGCTTCTCCGCCTTGTTTGGCCTAGCTCATAACAGCGATCCAAGCTACCTCGATTGGTTAATGAAGGCTTGGGGCTGGACTCTAGCGGTTGCAGGTCTGGGCTTAACGATTGCCTTAATTTTGGGTGTAGTGATGGGTACCTTGCGCACCCTACCAAATACCGGCGCTCTCAATACATTCTTCATTCGGCTCTCAACCTTCTGGGTAGAGTTATTTAGAAATATTCCGATCTTGGTCCAAGTCTTTCTTTGGTATCACGTCATTCCTGCATTTGTTTTACCTTTAAAGTCACTGCCATCCTATTGGTTGGTGAGTATTGCCTTGGGATTTTTTACTTCCGCTCGCATTGCCGAGCAGGTGAGGGCAGGTATTCAGGCGCTACCTAGTGGGCAATCCGCTGCTGCAACGGCGCTTGGACTGACTACCATTCAAAGCTATCGCTATGTGATTTTGCCTATGGCCTTGCGAATTGTGATTCCTCCTTTGACTTCAGAGAGCATGAATTTAATTAAAAATTCCTCAGTAGCATTTGCGGTTTCTGTACCAGAATTAACTCTGTTTGCAATGCAGGCTCAAGAAGAAACCTCGAAAGGTGTTGAAATATATTTGGCGGTTACCTTCTTATACGCAATTTCTGCATTTGCAGTAAACCGCGTTATGAATCAAATTGAAAAGCGGACCCGCGTTCCTGGTTTTATTGCATCAAATGATCTTAGCTTGGCTCACTAAGTGTTGATGGGGGCGATGATATGTTGAGCTTAGATCTTAGTTTTTATAATTGGGAGCTATTTACCAGCTACATTCTGAAGGGCTTGTTATTTAGCGTTCAGTTAACTGTTTTGGCTACTGTAGGCGGCATTCTATTTGGTACGCTTTTAGCGCTGATGAGATTATCTGGCCGTCCCGCATTGATGTATCCCGCTAGCTTTTATGTGAACACCATGCGATCGATTCCATTGGTGATGGTAATTCTGTGGTTCTTCTTGCTCATTCCAATGTTGATCGGTATGCCGATTGGCGCAGATCTCTCAGCCACGATTACCTTCATTGCATTTGAGGCAGCATTTTTCTCTGAGATCGTGCGCGCTGGTATTCAGTCTGTACCCAAGGGTCAGACTTATGCAGGTGAGGCCTTGGGGATGACGTATGGTCAGAATATGCGACTTGTAGTGTTACCCCAGGCTTTTAGAAACATGATTCCGGTGTTTATGACGCAGACGATTGTCTTGTTTCAGGACACCTCACTGGTTTATGCCATTGGCGCATACGACTTATTAAAAGGATTTGAGATTGCCGGTAAAAACTATGGCCGTCCAATCGAAACTTATATTCTGGCTGCAACCACTTACTTCGTGATTTGTTTCTCGCTTTCTAAGGTGGTACGCAAGATCCAAACTCGTGTCGCTATCATTCGTTAATTCATCATAGAACATATTAAATAAATCATCATGATTGAACTTCAACATGTTTCAAAATGGTATGGATCGTTTCAGGTCTTGATAGATTGCTCCACATCGATTCAAAAAGGTGAGGTGGTTGTGATTTGTGGACCCTCTGGTTCTGGCAAGTCGACCCTGATTAAAACAATCAATGCGCTTGAGCCTTTTCAGAAAGGTGAAATTACTATTGATGGAATTTCGTTACACGATCCCAAAACCAATTTACCAAAGCTCAGATCACGAGTCGGAATGGTGTTTCAGCATTTTGAACTTTTCCCTCACCTTAGCGTTACTGAAAATCTCACGCTTGCTCAAATGAAAGTCTTAGGTCGGTCTGCTGCTGAAGCTAAATCCCATGGGCTGAAATATCTAGAGCGCGTGGGCCTGATGGCACAAAAAGATAAATTCCCAGGTCAATTATCTGGAGGGCAACAACAACGCGTCGCGATTGCACGAGCCTTGAGCATGGATCCGATCGTGATGTTGTTTGACGAGCCAACCTCCGCGCTCGATCCTGAGATGGTTGGCGAAGTCTTGGATGTTATGGTGAAGCTAGCTAACGAAGGAATGACGATGTGTTGTGTGACTCACGAAATGGGTTTTGCGCGTAAGGTAAGTCATCGCGTGATCTTCATGGACCAAGGAAGAATTGTTGAAGATTGCAGTAAGGACGATTTCTTTGGCAAGCCCGAGGCTCGAACCCCGAGAGCCAAAGAATTTCTATCAAAAATTTTAGGCCACTGATTTAAATTCCCATTTCAGCAAAAACTTCCTTTGCGCATCTGAAGCTATCAATAGCCGCCGGTACTCCGCAGTAAATTGCGGTCTGCATGAGGATTTCTCGAATCTCATCTTTGCTCAAGCCATTATTGATGGCCCCTTTTAAATGCAGCTTGAGTTCGTGAGGGCGGTTTAGTGCTGTGAGCATTGCCAAATTAATCATGCTTCTAGAGCGACGATCCAAACCAGGACGATTCCAAATCGCATCCCAAGCATATTCAGTAACCAACTCTTGCATGGGCATATTAAATTCACCCGCATTCTTGATGGAGTTATCTACATACTCAGAACCCAGTACTTCTCGGCGAGTTTTTAGACCTTTTTCAAATGATTCTTTATTCATGACTTCCCCTTGACGAATGTTTTATGAAATGGATTTCGATATATTGCCACTATTAAAGCGTGAATGTTTAGCCTAGAATTGGCGCATGAACATGACCCAATCTATTCGCTTTAGCTTTTTCCTTTGCGCTTTATTCCTGCTGACAGCCTGTACCGTTGATAAATTGGAGGCAAGGCTCCAAGCCGACCCCCAGTGCAAGTCTGTTATGAATCCAAAAACCGGGGCCTTGATGCCTTGTCCTGGAACCGATAAAGAGTTCTACAGGGCCGCTCTAGCCTCCAATCCGAATGTGCCTCAGGCTAGTAATGTGGTGTCCCCGCAAACCACTGTAAATACTTCGGCCTCAAGTACTGCACTATCAAGCCCAAAAACTATTAGTGCACCAGTAGAGTGCAAGCCTCAGTTGCACCAAAAGTCGGGCAGTCTGATGCCTTGTCCTGCACCCTAGGCGGTAATGGTGCAGCCGTCACTTTGAAGAGGTATGATGTTTGAAACTCACTCAAGGGCTAATGCTCAAGCAACCAACAACAACGGAATTCAAATGAAAAAATTAGGCACTTTAGTTGCAGCAATCTCTGTAGCCACTGTATTGGTTGCATGTAGCAATACTCCAAAATTGGCTAGTGAGCCAATGCCTAAATCAGGTTTCTTGCCAAATTACTCGCTGTTAGCTCCTGTAGCTAGCAGTCAAAAAGATACTCGTATTTGGAGATACCGCAAAGATGGCGTAAATCCAAATGCATACAATGCGGTGATTTTGGATCCGATCTACCTCAATCAAAATGCAACTAAAGAAGTGACGTCAGATGCAATTAATCAGGCAAAAGCTGCATTACAGCAGTCTATGTTATCGGCTGTTAATGGCAGAGGCAATATTAAGATTGTGACTGTGCCTGGTCCTGGTGTGGCTCGCGTTTCTGTTGGCATTACTGGCGCAGAAAGTTCAACTGATAGTTTGCAGCCATGGAATTTCACACCAATTGGTTTGGCAATGAATGCTGCTGCTTATGCTGGCGGTGTGAACTCTAAAACGCCTGCAATGGTGGTTGAAAGCAAGATTACTGATAGCCAATCAAAAGAACTTCTTGGTGAAGGCTTGGTTACTATCCAGGGAGAATCCTTTAGAACCGGTGGTGGATCAGTAGATTCATTTGTTGCGATGGCTAAAAAGGTAGTTCTTGTAGCGCTGGAAACATCCGCCAAATAAGAGGGGCTGCATGAAAACTTTTATCAGTAATCTGGGGCTTGCAAGCATGACTGCATTGCTACTTGTGTCAGCCCCAGTATTTGCGGACGATGCATCACGAGATAAAGAGATTGCAGAACGTTTTGCAAAATGCGATACAAATCACGATGGTAAATTGTCGCTAAATGAAGCCAATGGCTGTATGCCTCGGATCTATAACAACTTCAGCATGATTGATGCGCGGGGTAGGGGTTATGTGACTGTTGCTGAAATTCAGGCAATGGCCAATCGCTAATTTATTTAGCTAGCTTTGGAAGCTTTTTAGAATTCGCAGGCCAATTCAGTACGATCTTGGGGTCAATCTTTAAGATCTTCTTATCCTTGTCCGGATAATCAACCCGAGACAATAAATCGGCAATCAGGTTGAGGTGTGCGAGTTTCTTATCGTTTGCGCTAACTGCTGTCCAAGGTGCAACTACTGAGCTAGTGTGCTTGAGCATTTTGTCTCTAGCATCTGAGTAGGCGTCCCACATTTTCTGAGCTTTTTGGTTAATCGGACTAATTTTCCACTGCTTTAATGGATCCTTAGCACGATCCTTGAGTCGGATGGCTTGCTCCTCTTTGGAGATGTCTAAATAGTATTTGATGAGTTGAATATCAGATCCAACAAGCAGGGATTCAAATTCGTTGACGGTTGCCATGAACTGCTTATATTGCTCATCGGTACAAAAGCCCATCACCTTTTCGACGCCAGCGCGGTTGTACCAGCTCCGGTTAAATAAAACAAATTCACCAGCGGTGGGTAATTGCGCAACATATCTTTGAAAGTACCATTCACCTTCCTCGCGCGGGGAGGGCTTGTTTAGGGCAACTACTCTACTGTCTCTGGGACTTAAATGCTCAGTAATGCTTTTGATTGAGCCATCTTTTCCGGCCGTATCTCTTCCCTCAAAAATAACTAAGAGACGCTTACCCTTTTGAATGGTGTGACGCTGGAGTTTGACTAATTCAATTTGAAGAAGTCGTAAGTCTGCCTCGTAAGAATGCTCAGGGATTGCTGATTTACTCACGGGCAGTCCTTATGGAACGCTTAATGTTTATTGAGCGGGCGCTACTGGGGCTACAACTTTTTTAGCTAGGGCTTTTTTGGCAACTACTTTTTTAGCTGGGGCTTTTTTTGCAACTACTTTCTTAGCAACTACTTTTTTAGCTGGAGCCTTTTTGGCAGGGACCTTCTTAGCTGGAGCTTTCTTGGCGGCAACTTTTTTGGCAGGAACCTTTTTAGCTGGAGTCTTCTTCTCCATCTTGTCTAAGGTCTTAGCAAGCTTATCAATCAACTTCTCTCTTTCAGCTTCCAACTTATCCAATTTTTTCAATAATTGTTTTACTAATTTTTTTTGACTCATGATGTATTCCTTTGAAGAGAGTGCTATTGGTTAAAACTTGGTAAAAAAGGCTTACGCCTACCCCCTGATCCTACGTTTTATTAGGTTTAGTTTCAAGTGTTTGTGACAGTTGGAGCCATATTTAATTTGATGCTACATTGAGTCAATATGTTTAAAACTTTGCAATCTCTCCCACGCGCGGTCTGGTTGATTGGCTTGATTAGCTTCGTAAATGATGCTGCTAGTGAAATGCTTTACCCGTTGATGCCTTTGTATCTTGCCAGTGTTCTCATGGCCGGTCCAAAGGCCTTAGGTCTGATTGAGGGGATTGCTGAGGCGAGCTCCAGTATCTTTAAGTTAGTCTCTGGCGTCATTGTGGATCGGACTAAAAAGACCAAGCCATGGATTGTGATTGGCTATTTTTTAGCTGGCATTGGTAGGCCGCTCATCGCAATTGCAAATTCTTGGACATGGGTTTTGTGTATTCGTTTTACTGATCGCCTGGGTAAGGGCTTAAGAAGTTCGCCGCGCGATGCTTTGCTGGCGGAGAGTGTCGCCCCAAATCAACGAGGCATCACCTTTGGCCTGCATCGATCTATGGATAATGCGGGCGCAGTGATTGGGCCGCTGGTGGCCGCCTATTTACTTTCTGTTCACGTTCCATTGCGCGATATATTTTTGTGGGCAGTAGTGCCTGGGATCATCACCGTGAGCCTAGCTCTTTGCCTTCGCGAGCCACCACGAGAGCAGCGGGTAGTTCAACCATTCTCTTGGTCGCTTGAAGGTCTATCGCCTCAGTTCAAGCGTTATATCTTGGTAGCTGGAATCTTTGCTTTAGCAAATTCATCTGACATGTTTTTATTGTTAAGGGCGAGAGAGCTCGGTGTACCGCAAGAGCAGATTCCTTTACTTTGGGCTGCCATCTCTTTAATCACGACGGTATTTGGAGCGCCACTATCAGCACTCTCAGACCGATTTAGTCGCAAGAACTTCATTCTGATTGCGTGGTTTGCCTTTGCATTCTTTTATGTCGCAATGAGTTTTTCCAACATCACCATTTGGATGCTCTGTGGACTGTTTGCAATCTATGGGTTATTCAAAGCGGCCACCGAGGGGGTAGAGAAGGCGCTAGTAGCCGATTTGGCTCCCATGGGAATGGCAGGCACCGCTTTTGGCTGGTTTAACCTGGTTTCAGGGTTGATGTTGTTACCAGCTTCCCTGATATTTGGGTGGCTTTATGAATCTTTTAACCCTAGCCATGCATTTTTGTTTTCAGGATTCTGTGCAGCTTTGGCCTTCCTGTTGCTGGCATTTTGGGTTTTTAGATCCCCAGAAGCACAAAACCCCAGATAAATACCTCATCTGGGGTGATTGGGAATGCTAGGGGCTCTGCAGAATTACTCCGGGTGGAAGTTATTGCTCGCCATAAAGCTAATGGTGCGCTCAAAGCCGAGGATGCGGATATATCGCCAAGCGATGTCGCGGTATTTGCTATCTAAATAACCAATGGCGACCTCAGGAGTCCTTTTGGACAAGTCGATCTGTTCAATTGCGCGGGCCCAACGTTTGAGTCTTGTTGACATATTTGCCACCTCCATGTGCATACAACGCATGGAAAAGTGGCTGAGATGACAAGAAATACACAATTTTTTAATAAATTGCCCAAAAAGACCGAAATTACTAGTTTTTTTATCCCTCAGCCCTGCATTTCAGACTCAGCGCGCTCCTTTTTAGCTGCTTTAGCGCGTGCTTTGATCGGTTTGAGGTAGATTAATAGGCATACAAAGGCGACCGTTCCTAGGGTGGTTTCAAGTACAGCCATCCAGAAATTAGCCCCAGTTTCCAGAATGCGGACCAAACCCTCGGTGATATAGAGCAAGATCAGCATGGAGGCCCATTGCATGGTGTAAACCTTGCCTTTCCATAGGCCTGGAATAGCAAATAGCAGGGGGACGCCTTTGAGGATCAGCCAGGAGCCGCCCGGTCTAAGCGGTGAAATAAACCATTCCCAAGAAACGCACAGGATGAATAGGTCAACAAAGGCGGCAGTTGCAATCAGTTGGTATGGGTCTTTAGAAAGCCAGTTCTTGAACATCAATTACCTTTGTATGAGTTTGAGGGCTGTGAGTGCAAGTCGTTTACCTTGGGCAATAGCTAAGCGTTGCTCTTCAGCGCTAATCGGCGCACGGCCATCAGCATGGGCAAGGTGAGTAAGGCCATAGGGGCTACCGCCGGTAGAGGTGCTCATCAGATCAGGCTCGCTGTACGGAATGCCCATGATCATCGTGCCGTGGTGGAGTAGGGGAATCATCATGGTAAGAAGGGTGCTTTCTTGTCCACCATGGAGGCTACCGGTACTGGTAAAGACACAAGCAGGCTTGCCGATGAGGGTGCCATTGAGCCACTCCGAGGAGCTGCCATCCCAAAAGTATTTCATGGGGGCAGCCATATTGCCAAAGCGGGTTGGTGATCCAAGGGCTAGACCAATACATTCTTGTAGGTCTGAGTACTCAACATAAGGGGCGCCATCCGCAGGAACCGCTGATTCGGTGGTCTCACATACTGTTGAGATGGCTGGCACAGTGCGCAGCCTGGCATTGACTCCAGGGACGCTTTCAATGCCCTCGGCAATGAGACGGGCCAAGTCTCGGGTTGCACCGTAGCGGGAGTAGTACAAAACTAAAATATCGGATTGGCTCATATTCTTCTCTTATGATATGGGCGATGCGCCTCTTTCAGAATCCTCAATTATGGCTCTCTCTTGGAAAAGAGATCTGGGAGCGTAATCGTGGTCAAAATCTCAAGCAAGTGGCAGCTAGCCTAGCCTTTACTACAACCCTGTCCTTAGTTCCGATGCTAACGGTTGCCTCCATTTTGATTGGTTACCTGCCCAGCGTGGTGAGAATTAAGTACGCCTTTCAAGCATGGTTGTTGGACACCTATATGCCTGGTGGATTAAACCAACAGGTTTTTAATTATTTGGATCAATTTTCAGCACAGGCCAAAGGCTTAACGTTAATTGGTTTGGTGGGGCTGGTTATTACTACGATCATGACGATGGCGGTGATTGAGGGCGCCTTTAATCAGATCTTTCGTGTAACTCAGAGGCGACCTATCTCGAAGAAGGTTGCGATCTATTCTGCGGCAACGATATTGGGTCCCATATTGCTAGGTGTTGGCACCTACTTGAGCGGTCTGTTATTTAGTGCGGCAGAAGGCTGGACTGAAACCCTGAGCTTTGGCTTGGGGTTTATTGCCACGGTGGTGCCTGTACTTCTGGCCATGGCAGTCTTTTCAGTAGCCTACAAGATTCTTCCTTATGCACAAATTCAGTGGCGAGATGCATTGAGCGGGGCATTTTTTGCCGCCCTCACTTTTGAGCTCATGAAGTTTGGCTTTGGACTATTTTTAACGAATGTCGCCTTTTATAAAACCGTCTATGGCGCCTTTGCCATCTTCCCTCTGGCGCTTATTTGGATTTACCTCACTTGGTGGATTACTTTAGCTGGGGCAGTCTTGGTTGCTAACCTCCCCAGCATTCGGAGTGGGGTCGTTAGGGTTATTCGTTACTGAAATTACTCATTTGACCCTTGATTCTATGGGGGCTTGAGAATATATTGTCTAAATTAGAACTCATTGCTGGAGACCAAATGAAGGTTTGTGACATATTGCGTGTAAAGGGCAGCACACTGTTTACAGTGGCGCCAGAGACGGCCTTGCAAACTGCGGTCTTGGTGATGAGTGAGCACGACATTGGATCCTTAGTAGTGATGGAGTATGAGAATCTGGTCGGCATTCTGACATTCCGTGAAGTCATTGCAGCTTTGGCTAAACACCACGGCAAGTTGGATGACCTTAAGGTGAAGAGCGTCATGAACGCCAAGCCACTCGCTTGCAATATGGAGACCGAGATAGATGAAGTTCGTCGCATGATGCTTGTGGAGCATGCGCGGTATTTACCGGTCATCGATCAAAAGATGCTCATGGGCGTCATTTCTTTCTACGACGTGGCTAAATCGGTAGTTGAGGCTCAGGACTTCGAGAACACCATGCTCAAGGCTTATATCCGCGATTGGCCAGAACAAGCCGAAAAAGCGAATCCATAGTCCAGCCTAGCCCAAGCTCCTGACAGATGACATAATGTCGCTATGTCAGGAAATACTTTAGGTCTTCTCTTTACGGTCACCACTTTTGGTGAGTCCCATGGCCCCGCGATTGGCGCTGTTGTTGATGGCTGCCCTCCAGGAATGTCTTTATGTGAAGCGGATTTGCAGATTGATTTAGATCGTCGCAAGCCCGGTACATCTCGCCATGTAACTCAACGTCAAGAAGCGGACAAAGTTGAAATTTTGTCTGGGGTATACGAAGGTAAAACGACGGGTGCCCCCATTGGTCTTTTGATTCGTAATACGGATCAACGTAGCCAAGATTACGGCAATATCCTGCAAACCTTTAGACCAGGCCATGCCGACTACGCTTATCACTACAAATATGGTTTGCGCGATCCACGCGGTGGTGGTCGTTCTTCAGCAAGATTAACTGCGCCCGTAGTAGCTGCAGCAGCGATTGCGAAGAAGTGGCTGAAAGAACAATATGGCACTGAGTTTTATGGCTATATGAGCCAACTCGGTGAAATTGAAATTCCATTTAAAGATGCGGCGCTCATCGAGAGCAATCCGTTCTTTGCTGCGAACGCCGATATTGTTCCTCAACTCGAAACCTATATGGATGAACTGCGTAAAGCAGGGGATTCTTGTGGGGCAAAGATTGAGGTGCGGGCGCGCAATGTGCCCATTGGTTTGGGTGAGCCTTTATTTGATAAGTTAGATGCCGATATCGCGCACGCCATGATGGGTATCAATGCCGTTAAGGGTGTTGAGATTGGCGCGGGCTTTAAGTCTGTAGCGCAACGCGGTAGCGAGCATGGTGATGAGCTTCATCCCGATGGTTTTTCTAGCAATAATGCTGGTGGCACTTTAGGCGGTATCAGTAGCGGTCAAGATTTGCGCGTATCGATTGCAATCAAACCAACCTCTAGCATCTTGAGCCCTAAACAATCCATTGATTTAGATGGTAAACCCATCACAGTGCAAACCAAAGGTCGTCATGATCCTTGTGTTGGCATTCGGGCAACACCAATTGCTGAGGCCATGCTTGCCTTGGTATTGATCGACCACGCACTGCGTCATCGCGCTCAGTGCGGGGATGTGAAGCATGTCGTTCCTCCGATTCCAGCGTCTCGCCCTGGTTCTGCAACTGATTAGTCAATTCATTTAAGAAAAAGAAAATGACACCTTCAGTGCGGTGGGCCTTCGGGTCCTTTTTCTTTTTATATTTTGCTTACGTTGGTTTAGTTTCTCCATTTGCCAGCCTTTTTTTCCTAGACCGTGGATTTAGCGTCATCGAGATTGCGGTCTTGATGTCCATGCTGCAAATTACCCGCATTGTTGGCCCATTTTCATGGGGATGGTTATCCGATTATTTTTCTGATCGCATCAGAATTATTCGCTTCTGCGCTTGCTTAGCTGCGATAGTTTTTCTCTTGATCTTTTTCCTACAAAGTTATGCGGCGTTTTTTGTTTGGATGTTTGTATTGCACACCATTTTGAGTAGCCTCATGCCTTTGGGTGAGTCAGCTACTGTTCATGCACTCTTTAAAGACAATTCTTTTGATAAACGGTATGGGCGTTTGCGCTTATGGGGCTCGATTGGTTTTATTGCCATGGTGCTCTTTGCTGGGGAATTATTTCAGCGTCAAGGTATTGAGCTTTATCCCATCGTGGGCGCAGTAATATTGATCTTCTTGGCAGTGGTCACCTTCCGATTGCATGAGCCCAAGATGGAGCGTCGCAAGATGGTGAGGGGTGAGCTCTTAATTGTTTTATTTAATCCGGATGTACGTTGGTTCTTGCTCTCTGGCTTCTTTATGATCTTTGCCCATGCTGCTTTGTATGTGTTCTATTCACTGTACTTGGCAGATTTGGGTTACAACAAATTTCAGATCGGTTTGTTCTGGGCGCTGGGTGTGGCTGCTGAAGTGATCTTCTTTTATTTCCAGAGTAAGGTGCTCAGTCGCTTAGACGCGGAAGTGGTTCTGCAGATCGCCTTTGGTATTGGCGTGTTTCGCTTTATCTTGATCGCGTTCTTCCCGGTGACTTGGATTTTAATCCTTGCTCAGTTAATGCATGCAGGCACATTTGGGGCTCACCATAGTGCCGCAACGAAATTACTTCAGCGTTGGTTTACCGGCCCGCTACAAGCGCGTGGCCAGGCCTTGATGGCTACCGTTTCTTATGGTCTGGGTGGAACTCTTGGTGGCTTAGTCGCTGGCTGGTTATGGGATGCGACTGAGCCACGCAATGTCTTTGTCATGTCAGCTTTAGCCTGCGGTCTAGCGGGTATGGCGATACAGAAGCTACGTCCGCGCCACTACCCGGCTAGATAGCTGTAAAAATCAGAATAGCCATTCTTACATTGATCCGTAGTTCGGGCCACCACCACCTTCAGGTGTAATCCAAATAATATTTTGACTTGGATCTTTGATGTCACAGGTTTTGCAATGCACACAGTTTTGAGAATTAATTTGCAACTGTGACTGACCATCTTTTTCTACATATTCATAAACTCCAGCAGGGCAGTAACGTTGTTCTGGACCCGCATAGGTTTTGAGATTGAGATTAACTGGTACTGACGCATCTTTTAGGGTGAGATGGATCGGCTGATTCTCAGCATGATTGGTATTGGAGATAAATACTGATGAAAGGCGATCAAAAGTAAGTTTGCCATCTGGTTTTGGATAGTCGATCGGCTGGTGCTGCGCCGCCGGTTCAAGGCACTCATGATCCGCATGCTTGAGGTGCACTGTCCAGGGCATATTGCCACCCAAGAGTTTTTGCTCTAAACCCACCATCAGGGTGCCAAAGTAAAGTCCTTCGGACATCCACGGTTTGAAGTTACGCGCTTGATTGAGTTCAGTATGTAGCCAACTATTTTTGAAGGCATTGGGATAAGCAGCCAAAATATCAGCAGAGCGATTTTCAGCAAGTGCTGCCACTGCTGCTTCGGCAGCCAGCATGCCAGTCTTAATAGCTGCATGACTGCCTTTGATGCGCGAAGCATTTAAGAAGCCGGCGTCGCACCCAATCAAGGCGCCACCCGGGAATACGGTTTTAGGCAGGCTATTTAAGCCGCCCGCTGTAAGTGCGCGTGCGCCATATGCAAGGCGTTTGCCACCTTCAAAAGTTTCTCGAATTTTTGGGTGTAGCTTATAGCGTTGGAATTCTTCAAAGGGGGAGAGATATGGGTTCTTATAAGAAAGACCCACTACCAAGCCAACAGCAACTTTGTTGTCGCCCAAGTGATACAAGAATGAACCGCCATAGGTATCGCTCTCTAATGGCCAGCCTGCGGTATGCACCACCAGGCCAGGCTTGCTCTTAGATGACTCGACTTCCCAAAGCTCTTTAATGCCAATGCCGTAGCTTTGTGGGTCAGCATCTTTATCCAGCGCAAACTTTGCAATCAGTTGCTTGCCCAGATGTCCGCGTGAACCTTCGGCGAAGAGGGTGTACTTGGCGCGCAATTCCATGCCAAGCTGAAATTGATCGGTAGGTTGACCTTCTTTGTCCAAACCCATTGAACCCGTGATCACACCACAAACAGCGCCTTGCTCGTTATACAGAATTTCCGCCGCAGGAAAACCAGGGAAAATTTCAACGCCAAGATTTTCTGCTTGCTCACCTAGCCAACGAGTGACATTGGCCAAGCTAACAATGTAATTACCTTCGTTCTTAAAACAATGGGGCAGCATCCAGTTCGGGACTTGAAATGAGCTGTCTTTGGTGAGGAATAAAAATTGATCTTCAGTCACTTCGGTATCTAGTGGTGCGCCTAATTCTTTCCAGTTAGGGAAGAGTTCAGTCAATGCCTTGGGATCCATGACGGCACCCGACAAAATATGCGCACCGATTTCTGAGCCTTTTTCAAGGATGCAGACACTAATCTCTTTGCCCGATTCATTGGCTAACTGTTTTGCTTTAATCGCTGCCGATAATCCAGCAGGGCCACCTCCAACAATGACCAGGTCATAGTCCATGGATTCTCTGGGTCCAAACTGTGCGAGTAATTCCTGGGCGTTCATTCAATATCTCCGACATTGCTTAAAAATAGGGTGCTAAAGGGATTTCGAGCATTATTGGCATTTATCTGCCCATAAACCATTTCTATAGTTTAGTTCCAAGCTAGAAAAACCAGGTTGGTGCCCATTGCCAGCAGGCATGTGAGTCTAAGGCGTTATGATTGCTTTTTTACCCTTTTTGGCAATATTAGGACGGATTTATGAATAAAACTTACCCATCAGCGCTTGATGCCCTACGGGATATCTTGAAAGATGGACAGAAGCTCGCTGTAGGCGGTTTCGGTCTATGTGGAATACCTGAGGCCTTGATTGAGGCAGTGAAGACTCTTGGCGCGCAAAACTTGACGGCGATTGCCAATAACGCAGGAGTGGATGGCTTTGGTTTGGGCTTGCTTTTGGAATCAAGACAAGTGAAGAAAATGGTTGCGTCTTATGTTGGCGAGAACAAAGAGTTTGAGCGTCAATTTTTAGCTGGTGAGTTGGAGTTGGAATTTACTCCACAAGGCACCTTAGCCGAGAAGTTGCGCGCTGGTGGTTGTGGTATTCCGGCGTTCTATACCAAAACTGGTGTAGGTACTTTAGTTGCTGAAGGTAAAGAAGAAAAAGAATTCGATGGAGAGAGATACATCATGGAGCGTGCAATTGTTTCTGATATTTCTCTGGTGAAAGCATGGAAGGCTGATAAATCAGGTAATTTGGTTTATCGCTATACAGCACGTAACTTCAATCCAGTAGTAGCAATGGCTGGCAAGATCACAGTAGCTGAAGTGGAAGAGATTGTAGAGAACGGCGAGTTAGACCCGGATCAGATCCATACGCCGGGCATCTATGTGCACCGTTTAGTCCTGAACACCACGCCTGAGAAGCGGATTGAGCAACGCACTTTATCAAAGGCTTAACTACGCATAGTTGAGCCCATTTACCGTACAGAATATTTAGGAAGATCGATATGTCTTGGAATAGAGAAGAAATGGCAGCACGTGCTGCTAAAGAGCTAAAAGATGGTTACTACGTGAACTTGGGTATTGGTATGCCAACCTTGGTTGCAAACTATGTTCCAAAAGATATGGAAGTATGGCTTCAGTCTGAAAATGGTTTATTGGGCATTGGACCATTCCCGACTGAAGAAACAATTGATGCTGATTTGATTAATGCTGGCAAACAAACTGTTACCACTTTGCCAGGTTCATCCATCTTTTCTTCGGCTGATTCATTTGGAATGATTCGTGGTGGAAAGATCAATATTGCGATTCTGGGTGCAATGCAGGTAAGTGAGCACGGAGACTTAGCCAACTGGATGATTCCTGGGAAGATGGTTAAGGGCATGGGCGGCGCCATGGACTTAGTTGCCGGCGTAAAGCATGTGGTTGTTTTGATGGAGCACGTTGCCAAAAAGAAGGACGGCACAGAAGAAATCAAGATCCTGCCAAAATGCACTCTGCCGCTAACTGGCGTAGGTGTGATTAGCCGCATCATTACCGATCTTTGCGTACTCGACATTACCCCTAAGGGCTTGAAGTTAGTAGAGTTAGCCCCTGGTGTTAGCAAGGATGAGGTAATTGCTAAAACAGGTGCCCCTGTGGACACTACGGGCTTCTAAATTTGTCATTAATTGATGAAATAATGGGGTCACAATGACCCCATTTCTATTTTCAGGGACTTCGTTATGGATGCAGTAGATCACTCACTTCATGCGCACAAGCAGGGCGATGCTAAGCATTCTCATAGCAAGCAGGTCTCCAATCAAAATCTTCTCCTCATTGCTTTAGTTCTGACCTTAGGTTTTTCTGGGGTGGAGGGGGCAGCAGCCTATTTTGCTAATTCACTAGCGTTGATATCGGATGCGGGTCACATGGTGACGGACGCGGCCGCATTAGGATTGGCTTTATTAGCTCAAATTATTTCTCGACGTCCACCATCACCAAGGCATTCTTTTGGATTTGGGCGTGCAGAGGCTTTAGCTGCCTTTGTAAATAGTATTGCGATGTTGGCTTTAGTTGCCTGGATTGTGATTGAGGCGATTAGTCGCTTCGCCAATCCGCATGATGTTGATGGTTTAACTGTCACGGTGGTTGCAGCAATTGGCCTTGTCATGAATATTGTGGTGGCACTCGTCTTGTCGCGCGATAAGAAGAGTGTTAACACTCGCGCTGCCTTGGTGCATGTCATGGGCGACTTGTTGGGTTCTGTAGCCGCCTTGATTGCTGGTGTCGTGATTCAGTTAACTGGTTGGATGCCGATTGATGCGATTCTTTCTATTCTGGTTTCGCTACTGATTTTGAAATCTACCATTTCCATATTGCGCGAGTCTTATCACTTCTTGATGGAAGGGGTGCCATTGCATATTGATTATCTAGAGGTTGGTAACGATCTAAAAAATGTGCCAGGCGTATTGGCGGTGCACGATCTTCACGTTTGGGAAATGACACCCAGTTTCCCGGCGCTTATAGGCCATATTGAAATTGAGCATATTAATGAATGGCCAGAAATCATGGTGCATATCAATACGATGCTACTCAATAAACATGGTATTGATCATGTGACCCTCCAGCCAGAAATTGCAGGCATGGCTGATGAGCATACGCACGATGAACAGTTAAATGATGTCATCAGAAAACCGAATGTCGTTCATCAAGGTGATACCTTCTTCGTCACTTGTAATAGCCCCGATGGCCCTCATCGTATGGCCTATCACGCCTGGGGAAATCCCAGCAATCCAAAAGTATTGATTTGTGTTCACGGCCTAACTCGCAGGGGTAGTGATTTCAAAACCTTGGCGCAGGCAATGAGTCAGGAGTACTACGTTGTATGTCCTGATGTCGTGGGGCGAGGTGACTCTGACCGCTTGAAGAACCCAATGCTGTATGCGGTTCCTCAATATGTAGCTGACATGGCGAGTTTGATCAAGCAACTTGGTGTTGTGCAAGTTGACTGGTTTGGTACTTCGATGGGCGGTCTGATTGGTATGGTTTACGCTTCGATGCCAAATAGCCCCATTCGCCGTATGTTGATTAATGATGTGGGCCCACGGATTGAGTCTGAGGCAATTAAACGCTTAGGTTCTTATGTTGGACAGCCCTTTACGTTTGCCAATCGCGCTGATGCTTTGCAGCGCTTAAATGAGATCTGCGCTTCCTTTGGTTCGCACACGCCAGAAGAGTGGGAGATTTATAACGGCCCGATGCTGGTGCAAAAAGATGGTCTATGGGTAATGCACTATGACCCAGATATTTCTGTGCCATTTGCATCAGTCAATCCAATCATGGCAAAAGCGGGTGAGATGGCAATGTGGCATGCTATTAAACAAATTCATATTCCGATGCTGATTGTGCGGGGCGGAGATTCAGATTTACTTTCCGCAAACACAGTAGCGGAGATGTGCAAGGTCAACCCTTATATTCGCAGCATTGAGATTCCAGGGGTAGGGCATGCGCCTGCCTTTGTGAAGGCAGAGCAAGTTGCTTTAGCAAAAGAATTCTTTAGTTAAGGACTTCAGTCGCCCATGTCAAATGCTGGCCATGCATCTGAGAGCATCAAAATAGTTGATGGTTGGTACGGCGAGCCCTCTGAGGAGCATGCTGCCGGCGTTCTGAGTATTCTCAAGTTGCTTCATCTTGATGAGGCTACCTTAACTGCCGCAAACAATATTGCGCGCACTCACGGCAAAGAAGCGCTGACCAAACTGATTGGTGATGAGTCAGCCAAACTACTAATTGGCTACCGCGGGCTTAGACAGGCGCAAGCAAAGCTGGTGCGCAATGATGGCGGACTGAGTATTTCCGGGCAAGAAGAAATGCTCAGAAAGATGCTGCTCGCCTTTGGCGATGATTTGCGTGTGGTGCTGATCTATCTTGCCTCCCGTTTGCAAACCCTGCGCTGGATCACGCAAGAAAAGATCGAAATGCCTAAAGCATGGGCGCAAGAAATTCTGGATATTGACGCAAGCTTGGCAAATCGTTTGGGTATTTGGCAGATGAAGTGGGAGATGGAAGATCTGGCATTCCGAGTTCTTTCTCCAGCCATATACCGCGACATTGCCAAGATGTTGGACGGGAAGCGCATTGAGCGCGAGTCCTTCATTGAGCAGATTGTGAGAAGACTTAAAGAAGAGTTGAATGCCGCTCATATTGACGGCGAGGTTCAGGGACGTCCAAAACATATCTACAGCATCTGGAAAAAGATGCAAGGCAAGTCATTAGACTTTGCCAATCTCTACGATGTAAGGGCCTTTAGGGTATTAGTGGATGACGTCAAATCCTGTTACGCCATTTTGGGATTGGTCCACAACGTCTGGCAACCGGTGCCACGAGAGTTTGATGATTACATTGCCAGACCCAAGCCGAATGGCTATCAGTCTTTGCATACCGTAGTGATGGATGAACATGGCACTGCATTTGAGATTCAGGTGCGTACTAATGAAATGCATCAGCAGGCTGAGTACGGTTTGGCTGCGCATTGGCGTTATAAAGAAGGCGCTTATGTTGGTACTGCTACTCCGCCAAAAAATAAATCTACATCTAATACTCCGAATACGCCAAACCTAAGTCAACAAACTGGTACGCATAGTGCGGCAGTGGCTTATGAACACCAAATTGCATGGGCAAGACAACTGATCTCTTGGAAAGAGGATGCCTGGGAGCAACTTAAGCATCACGAGATTGATGATCATATTTATGTCCTCACTCCATTAGGCAAAGTGATTTCATTGGAGAAGGGGTCTTCTCCGATCGACTTTGCTTATGCGGTCCATACCGATCTGGGTCACCGTTGCCGCGGTGCTCGGGTTGATGGTGCGATGGTGCCTTTGGATACACCGCTACAAAATGGCCAGACAATTGAAATCATTGCAGTGAAGCATGGTGGGCCATCGCGAGATTGGATTAGTCCTGGTCGTAATTACCTGCGCTCACAGCGTGCTCGTGCACGAGTGCGCGCTTGGTTTAATGCCATAGATGATGAGGAGGCTGGGGCAAAGCCTGCTGATGTCAAAGTAGAGCAAAAGTCGGAAGTTAAAGTTACTGCGTCAGCTCCAGAAATTGTTCTCAAGCAAAGCGCGCGTAAACAAGGTCAGGTCGGCGATGTTTTAGTAGTGGGAGTTGACTCGCTGCTCACTCAGTTAGCGCGTTGCTGCAGACCTGTCCCACCTGATGCCATTGCAGGGTTTGTGACTCAGGGTCGTGGTGTATCTATTCATAGACGCTCTTGCAAAACCTTTAGAGGTCTTTTAGAGAGAGCGCCTGAGCGCGTTATTCAGACGGCTTGGAATCAGTCTGCTGCAGAAAGTCCATCTGCCGGTGATGCAAAACGGGTGTTTCCTGCTGATTTAGCTGTTACTGGCCTAGACCGTCCTGAGTTGATGCGTGAATTATTTGAAATTCTGACTAGGCAGGGGGTTCATGTGATTGATTTGCGTAAATCCGCTAAACGGGGCTTAGCTCAAATACTACTGACGGTTGAAATTAAAGACTCAGAGGCCCTAAGGCACATCCAAAATAGCCTAGAAGAGGTCAAAGGGGTGACCCAAGTACGTCGCCGGTGATAAACTCTATGGCTGTATAGGCTCGTAGCTCAGCTGGTTAGAGCACCACCTTGACATGGTGGGGGTCGTTGGTTCGAGTCCAATCGAGCCTACCAACGAATGAAGACCCAAAAGAGCGCGGTTGCCGAAATGCTGCCGCGTTTTCTTTTTTGTAAGTAAATTGATGGAGTTGTCATGCTTGTAGTTACTCTGCCAGACGGATCTAAACGTGAGTTTGACGCTCCCGTTCGCGTCATTGATGTTGCCCAAAGTATTGGTAGCGGTCTTGCTAAGGCTGCCCTCGGTGGCATTGTTGACGGTAGCATGGTCGATGCCAGCTTTGTCATTGATAAAGATAGTCAGTTGGCGATCATTACCGATAAAAGCCCAGAGGCGCTAGAGATTGTGCGTCACTCTACGGCCCACTTATTGGCATACGCCGTTAAAGAATTATTTCCTGAGGCGCAAGTCACGATTGGCCCTGTAATTGAAAATGGTTTTTACTACGACTTCTCTTTTCATCGCCCGTTTACGCCTGAAGATTTAGTTGCGCTTGAAAAGAAAATGACTGAGCTTGCCAAGAAGGATGAGCCAGTTATGCGTACTGTCATGCCACGCGATGAGGCGGTGAAGTTCTTTAAAGATCAGGGTGAAAACTACAAAGCAGAATTAATTGCTAGCATTCCGCAGGGTGAGGATGTTTCTTTGTATGCCGAAGGGAAGTTCACTGACCTATGTCGTGGACCCCACGTACCATCGACTGGCAAACTTAAGGTATTTAAGCTTCTGAGCGTTGCTGGTGCTTACTGGCGTGGTGATAGCAAGAACGAGATGTTGCAGCGGATTTACGGTACTGCTTGGTTGAAAAAAGAAGACCAAGACGCCCATTTGCATATGCTGGAAGAGGCTGAGAAGCGCGATCACCGTCGCCTTGGTAAGTTCTTAGACTTATTTCATTTTCAGCCCGAAGCCCCTGGCCTCATTTTTTGGCACCCTAAAGGTTGGGCGATTTGGCAAGAGGTTGAACAGTACATGCGTCGCGTTTATCAACGCGAAGGCTATCAAGAGGTGAAAGCGCCACAAATTTTGGATCGTGGTCTTTGGGAAAAGTCTGGCCACTGGGACAACTACAAAGAAAACATGTTTACGACGGAGTCAGAGAATCGCGCCTATGCATTAAAGCCGATGAACTGCCCAGGTCATGTCCAGATCTTTAACTCCGGTTTGCATAGCTATCGTGAATTGCCATTGCGTTACGGTGAGTTTGGTCAATGCCATCGCAATGAACCATCGGGCGCATTGCATGGTTTGATGCGCGTACGTGGCTTTACACAAGACGATGGCCATATTTTCTGTACCGAAGATCAGATTCAGTCAGAAGTAGCGGCTTTCGATAAAGCGGTTCGTGAGGTTTATCAAGATTTTGGCTTCTCTGAAGTGGCTGTCAAGCTGGCATTGCGCCCAGCTAAGCGTGTTGGCGATGATGCTATTTGGGATAAGGCTGAGGCTGCCTTACGTGGTGCTTTGACCGTATCTGGCCAAGAATGGGAAGAATTACCAGGCGAAGGCGCTTTTTACGGTCCGAAAATCGAATATCACCTCAAGGACTCCATTGGACGTACTTGGCAGTGCGGCACTATTCAGGTGGATTTCTCAATGCCAGCCCGTTTGGGTGCGGAATATGTGACAGAAGAGAACACCCGCAAGGCTCCAGTGATGCTTCATAGAGCAATTGTGGGCTCTTTGGAGCGTTTTATCGGCATTTTGATCGAAAACCACGCTGGAAATATGCCAGTTTGGCTTGCTCCGACCCAGGCTATAGTCCTCAATATCTCAGATAATTCTGCTGCATATGCACAACAAGTCCAGCAATCTCTGAAAAAACAAGGGTTTAGAGTCGAATCGGATTTGCGGAATGAGAAAATTACGTATAAAATACGCGAGCACGCATTACAGAAGCTCCCATTTTTGTTAGTTGTAGGGGATAAAGAAGCAGAAAGTAATTCGGTGGCCGTTCGTGCCCGTGGCGGAGTGGATTTAGGTGTAATGCCTCTTGATGCCTTCGTTGCCCGACTCCAGCAGGATATTTCCCAGAAAGTCGGACCCGAGCCTAGCTAGGGGTGGAATGGTTTTTATTGTTTTTTTAAAGGAATTAAGAAGATCGCTACTGATAAATCGCAGCGCATAAACCGGGAGATTACTGCTCCTGAAGTGCGTCTGATTGGACTGGATGGAGAACCCATCGGTGTAGTTAAGTTGAGTGAAGCCCTGGCTTTAGCAGAAGAGAAAGAAACCGATTTGGTTGAAATTGCTCCGACAGCTGTGCCACCTGTAGTCCGCATCATGGACTTCGGCAAATTCAAGTACCAAGAAGCCAAACGTTTGCATGAAGCTAAGCTTAAGCAAAAAGTGATTCAGGTGAAGGAAGTGAAATTCCGTCCTGGCACAGATGATGGTGACTATGGTGTGAAGCTACGCAATCTAATCCGCTTTTTGGAAGATGGCGATAAGACAAAGATTACGCTGCGGTTTCGGGGTCGTGAAATGGCCCACCAAGAAATCGGAGTCAGAATGTTGGAGCGTTTGAAGTTGGACCTAGTTGAGCATGGTCAAGTCGAACAGTTTCCAAAGATGGAAGGTCGCCAGATGGTGATGGTATTGGCCCCCATTCGTAAGGCTAAGTAATTTAAAAGTCGCAAGGCTTTTGAATTCTTAAGTAGGGAGGGGTCGCAAGGCTCTGGTAGTTAGAAGTGCTTCTAGGTACAGGAAGCGTAACCGTCGGTTACCACCTATGTTGCACAAGTAATTGAAGGGGTGCTTTATGCCCAAGATGAAGAGCAAGAGTAGCGCTAAAAAGCGCTTCACGGTTCGCGCAGGCGGAACGATCAAACGAGGTCAGGCTTTCAAACGCCACATCCTCACCAAGAAGACCACAAAGAGTAAGCGTCACCTACGTGGTACTACCGAAGTTGCGAAGGCAGATGTTAAGTCAATTCGCTCCATGCTTCCATACGCTTAACCTCAGACTAGATCAGGAGAATTAAATGCCAAGAGTCAAACGTGGGGTTACAGCAAGAGCCCGTCATAAGAAAATCACCGATGCTGCAACAGGCTATCGTGGACGTCGTAAAAACGTATTCCGTATTGCTAAGCAAGCAGTTATGCGTGCTGGTCAATATGCATACCGTGACCGTCGTAACAAGAAACGTGTATTCCGTGCTTTGTGGATTGCTCGTATCAACGCGGCAGTTCGTCAGCATGACATGACCTATAGCGTATTCATGAATGGCATGAAGAAAGCTGCGATCGAACTCGACCGCAAAGTACTTTCTGATATGGCCATTGCTGACAAAGTGGCTTTCGCTGCTTTGGTTACTCGGATCAAATCCGTAGTAAGCGCTGCAGCTTAATTCTTAGTTTATTTAATAACTAAGCTGCAATGGTTTCTCTCGACCACATTGTCGAGGATGCTAAACGTGATTTCCTCGGAGCTGCCGATGCGGCAGCTCTAGAGGACGCGAAAGCCAAGTATCTCGGTAAGTCAGGTGTTCTCACTGAGCGTTTAAAAGCGCTTGGTGGAATGTCGCCTGATGAGCGCAAGAGTGCTGGCGCCCAAATTAATCAAATTAAAACCCAAGTAGAAGCTGCATTACAAGAGCGTCGCCAAGCATTGGCTGATGCGGTATTGCTGCAGCGTCTTGCGGCAGAGTCTATTGACGTTTCTTTGCCTGGACGTGGCCAAGCGGTGGGTAGCTTGCATCCCGTGATGCGCACCTGGGAACGTGTTGAAGAGATTTTCCGCTCAATTGGTTTTGATGTAGCAGATGGCCCTGAAATTGAAACCGATTGGTTTAATTTCACCGCATTAAATAGCCCCGAGAATCATCCTGCGCGCTCCATGCAGGACACTTTTTATATTGATGGCAAAGATTCCAATGGAAAGCCTTTGTTATTGCGCACGCATACCAGTCCTATTCAGGTTCGTTATGCGAGCGAGCATGTTAAGAAATACGCTCATGCTGATGTGATGCCGCCGATCAAAGTGATCGCTCCAGGCAGAACCTATCGCGTGGATAGCGATGCAACCCATTCACCGATGTTTCATCAGGTCGAAGGCCTGTGGATTGCGGAAAGTGTTTCCTTTGCCGATCTCAAAGGTGTTTACACCGATTTCTTAAGAACTTTTTTCGAGACGAATGAATTACAAGTTCGTTTCCGTCCTTCATATTTCCCTTTTACTGAACCTTCAGCTGAAATCGATATGGCTTTTGGTAGCGGTAAGTTAGCAGGCCGCTGGTTAGAAATTTCTGGTGCAGGGCAGGTTCATCCCAATGTATTGCGCAATATGGGTATTGATCCAGAGCGCTATACCGGTTTTGCTTTTGGCTCTGGCTTAGAGCGCTTGACGATGTTGCGTTACGGCGTTGATGATTTACGTCTTTTCTTTGAGAACGACCTCCGTTTCTTAGCGCAATTTCCGGCTTAATTCGCCAACCTTCTAATAGTAGATAGCGCATATGCAATTTTCTGAATCTTGGTTACGCCAATATGTAAACCCTTCGCTCGATAGCAATGCCTTAGGTCATGCAATGACTATGGCCGGCCTTGAAGTTGAAGAGCAGCATTCAGTAGCGCCCGCATTTACGAAAATTGTCATCGCACAAATTCTCTCCGCTGAGCAGCATCCTGATGCAGATCGTTTACGCGTTTGCAAAGTTAATGCAGGCACTGGGGAAGAATTACAAATTGTTTGTGGTGCGCCGAATGCGCGTGCGGGCATCAAAATTCCATGTGCCATGGTTGGTGCCGAACTGCCGCCAGCAGAAGCGGGTGGCAAGCCCTTCATGATCAAAGTGGGTAAGTTACGCGGTGTAGAAAGCCAAGGCATGTTGTGTTCTGGCCGCGAGCTAGGTCTTGGTGATGATCATGAGGGCATTCTGGAGTTGCCTGCAGACGCACCAGTTGGTGAAGATATTCGTAAATACTTGGATTTGGATGACCAGATCTTTGTAATTAAGTTAACTCCGAACAAGGCTGACTGCCTTTCCCTGATGGGTATGGCGCGCGAAGTCTCGGCAATTACTGGAGCTGCTCTGTGTTCGCCTAAATGGACCGCTGCAAATGTTTCCATTACTGACAAGCTCAAGGTGACTGTTGAAAACACCGATCTCTGCGGCCGTTTTGCTGGTCGTGTGATTCGCGGCGTGAATGCTCAAGCAACAACACCCGATTGGATCGTGCAACGTTTGTCACGTGCTGGTCAAAGAAGTATTTCTCCTTTAGTGGATTTATCTAACTATGTCATGTTGGAGATGGGTCAGCCGACCCATGTATTCGATATCGATAAGTTAAATGGCGATATCAACGTTCGTTGGGCAAAAGCCGGCGAAACGCTTGAGCTATTGAATGGCCAGACATTGACTTTGCAAGGCCCAGATTCTGCCGGCAAGATGCAAGATGCTGGTGTGGTTGCAGATCAAAATGGCCCACTAGCTATAGCGGGAATCATGGGCGGCAATCATTGCGCAGTGACTGACGATACTAAAAATATTTACGTTGAGGCGGCTTATTGGCAGCCTTCAGCGATACAGGGCCGTACTCGTCGTTTTAACTTCAGCACGGATGCTGCACACCGCTTCGAGCGTGGTGTTGATCCACAAAATACTGTGAACTGTTTGGAGTATTTAACTGCTCTGATTGTTGAGGTATGTGGTGGCCAGGTTGGCCCAATTGACGATCAAGTATTAGCTGTTCCAGAGCGTAAACCAGTGAGCATGCGTTTGGATCGCGCCATGAAAGTGATTGGCATCCCACTGACAGTTGAAATTGTCAGTGATGTATTTAAACGTCTTGGCTTTGAATTTAAGCAAGAAGCAAATGATGTATTTGTTGTGACTCCACCAAGCTATCGCTTTGATATTGAAATCGAAGAAGATTTAATTGAAGAAGTCGCGCGCATGTACGGTTTTGAAAATATTCCTGATGTACCGCCAGTCGCCTCATTAAAGATGAGTGCCAAGGCAGAAGCAAAGCGTGGGGTACATTTATTACGCCAACGTTTAGCGCTTCAAGGTTATCAAGAGGCAGTGAACTTTGGATTTACTGACTTAGAAAGTGAGCAGCGCTTAGCCGCTGCTGCTGAAAAAGACCTGATTGCCGTTCTAAATCCAATTGCGAGTCAATATGGCGTGATGCGAAGCAACCTTTGGGGTGGCTTATTGGGTAATCTCAAGGCAAACCTCAATCGTGGTGCTGGGCGGGTACGCTTATTTGAAACGGGTCGCGTATTTAAGCGTGATGCCAGTGCACAAGAAGAGGCTGGCAAGGTGGCCGGTTTTCATCAGCCGCAGCAAGTAGGCGGTTTAGCATACGGTTCCTTTGTGCCTGAGCAGTGGGCAAGCGCCGATCGCGCAGTAGATTTCTTTGACGTGAAGGGCGATCTTGAGCGCGTGCTTGATCCTTTGCATTTCACAACTGAGGCGGCTGTTCATCCTGCTTTGCATCCTGGCCGCAGCGCACAAATTCAGTTAGTGATGCCATCAGGCAAGCTAAACATCGGCTGGGTTGGCGAATTGCATCCTGGATTGCAGCGAGCTTATGAGTTGCCACTGGCTCCAGTCCTTTTTGAAATGGATTTAGAGGCTGTACGCAATTTGCTTATTCCGCAGCCGGAAGAGTTAAGCAAGTTTCCTGCTGTTCAGCGCGATCTAGCGGTAGTGGTCAAGCAGTCTGTTTCTGCACAAGCTTTATTGGATGCTATGAAAGCAAGCAAGCAGAACTTTGTTAAAGCCATCTCCCTGTTTGATGAATTCAAGCCCAAAGCTGGATCTAGTAGCATGGCAGATGATGAGAAAAGTTTGGCTTTCCGAGTTACCTTGCTAAATCCGCAAGAAACATTGCAGGATGCACAAATAGAAGCGGTTATGACAGCTTTACTGTCAGCACTTGAGAAAAATTGCGCAGCTCGTCTGCGCTAGGTTTAATATTAGATCTAAATACAGTACGAAGAGACTTCCGCCATGAATGAATTAGCTAGCAACGATACCGTTACCAAGAATGAGCTTTCGGAAGCGCTCTTTGATCAAGTGGGCCTAAATAAACGCGAGGCCAAAGATATGATTGATGCATTCTTTGACCGCATTGGCACGTCCTTGGAGGCTGGAGTAGAGGTCAAGATCTCCGGATTTGGTAATTTTCAGTTGCGCAACAAGTCCGCTCGCCCAGGTCGAAACCCAAAAACAGGTCAAATGATTCCGATTGCTGCTCGCCGTGTTGTTACATTCCACGCAAGTCAAAAACTCAAGGACGTAGTTGAGTCGCATGCTCGAGAAAACAGCATTTGATGCTGGGTCGGTGCTGCTTAGTTCGCAGCTCCCCCCAATACCCGCTAAGCGTTATTTCACTATTGGTGAAGTAGCGGATCTGTGTGGCGTTCGCTCCCATGTATTGCGCTATTGGGAGCAAGAGTTTGCTCAGTTAAGCCCGCAGAAGCGTCGAGGCAATCGTCGTTACTATCAACACCATGAAGTTGTCTTAATTCGCAAGATTAGGGCGCTTTTGTATGAGGAAGGCTTCACTATCAGTGGCGCCAGAAATCGCCTTGATGAGGCTCGCGGCGAGCTTCGTCTGCGTGATGAGTTGCAAGCCGTTCTGCAAATTCTCTCAAAATAGTTGCTGATACAATTTTGTTTCCCGTCGGGGCGTAGCGCAGCCTGGTAGCGTACATGCATGGGGTGCATGTGGTCGGAGGTTCAAATCCTCTCGCCCCGACCATCTAATTTCATACCACTCTTAAATTCCAGCGGCTCTATTCTTCTCAACCTTTATTTACTATGACATCAAGCTCAAGCGACACTACCTATTTCGGATTAAGCATTCCTTTTTTGGCCCATTTGGGCGTTGTTCCTGAGTACGCTGAGGGTGGTAAATCAAGAATCAGTTTGCTTATCAAGCCCGAATTTGAGAATAGCTTTCATATTGCTCATGGCGGCGTTGTAATGACCTTATTGGACTTTGCCATGGGGGCGGCAGCTCGTAGCACGATTGATCAGCCGCTTGGTGCCATGACTATCGATATGACTGTGAGCTTTTTGCGGCCCAGTACTGGAAAAATCATCGTTGAGGGCAGTGTCCTGAAGTCTGGCAAAACGATTAATTATTGTGAAGCTGTAGTTTTAAATGAGGCTGGTGAAGTTACCGCTAAATCTAGCGGTACATTTATGCTGAGAAAATAAGCCTAGTAAAGATAATATTAAATATATTATTTATAACGATTATGTTATTTATTTAATTAATCAGTGGGCTAATAAGCTTACTGATATAAGGTTATAGCTCATATTTGAATATATATACTTATTTATTAATGCGCGTATATAATACCAATTCAGAAATAACTAATCCTCAGTTATTTCAAACAACTAATATTCGGAGAAATTAATACATGTCTTCTTATAAAGAACTTTTAGCCCAACGCGAACAGTTGGATAAACAAATTAAAGAAGCGGTTTTGCGTGAAAAAGCTGATGGTATTGCCAAGGCTAAAGTCATTATCGAGCAATACGATTTAACTGCCTCAGACTTATTTAGCCGTAAAGCGGGTGCACGTAGCTCAAGCGGGAAGGTTGCTCCTAAGTACCGCAACCCCTCCACTGGTGATACTTGGACTGGTCGTGGTAAAGCGCCAAAGTGGATTGAGGGTAGAGATCGCAGTAACTTCCTAATCTAAGTAATTGATTTAATTAGTATTTAAATACAAAAAAGGCCGCTCAGTGTAAATTGAGTGGCCTTTCTGTTTTACTGGATAGATTTATGCGCTAGGCACACTTTCTATTGAGAGCTTGGATGAAAATAGGCTCTAAGAGTTCATGGCGATTTTGATTCCCTATGATGTTTTCTAGTTCAGGGTTGGTGGCGGGATAAGCAATAATGAGGGGATTTTGGTCAATCAAGCCGTTTTCCAGCTCTTCCTGAAGGATTTCGGGGTACTGAGGTCTAACCCCCACGGTATTTTCATCGGCAAGGCCCATAACCCCGGGGTGAAGCCGGATGAAGCCCTCGTCTACCAAAATAGGTATACGCTGTGTGTCCTTGTTTTTACTGAGGTAATGGATGAGGTGCACCTGTTCAACTGGGGGAATGAGGGCATCTAGAAAGATTAAATCAGGCGCAATAGAAACCGCCTTCATTAGGCCTTCGAGACTGTCGACCGAGACCTCCATATCTACTTTGAGTTGCCAGTATTGGATGGATTCAATTAATTCATGACTATTTTCAATCCGTCTGAATATCCCCATGGCGATGCAATTTTGAGTCGTTTTTTGCCGCATAGCTCTTTTACGCCTCGCCAGCTGCTGATCTAATGAGCTAGCTAGGATACGACGATGCCCGCCACGAGTTTTCCAGGCTATTAACTCACCCAATTCAACCATTTTCTGTACAGTGCCAAGGGATACTTGCAATACCTTTGCGCTTTGTCGGGTACTTAGATATTCCAAATCTGGGGTAATTGCTTTCATATATCCTTAATCTCATTAATTCATTTGAAGATTTAGAGAATACGAATCAAATCCCAGGGAATCTGTCAGTAGGGGCTTAAACCTAAGTAGGAAAATTCTTATTCAAGGCCTAAATAGGGAAATACCCCTGAAAGCCAACAAATCAGGGAAAGCCCTTTATGTATCAATGGGTAATCGTGTTAAATTAGCACCGTTGTAAGAGTATTCGCACAGATCAATTCGTGAAGTGGTATAGCCATGGAGCGAATGGTTTTAACCACAGTTTTTATTCGGGAAACCCGATGAAAGGTGAGCATCATGATGCAGGATCAAAGAGATAATTCGTATCTCTTCGGCGGAAACGCCCCCTACGTAGAGGAACTCTACGAATCCTACTTGCACGATCCCGCTTCCGTAGCGGATCATTGGCGAGATTATTTCGATGGCGTGAAGCAAGTGCCTGCGGCAGATGGTTCTACTAGAACTGATATTGCGCATGCGCCGATTGTTGCTTCATTTGCCGAGCGGGCTAAGCAAGGCCCCATCAGAACAGTTTCTGATTCGGCTGACTCTGAGATGGGGCGCAAACGCGTTGCCGTTCAGCAGTTAATTGCCGCATATCGTAACGTTGGCAATCGCTGGGCGGATATTGATCCGTTGAAACGCACAGAGCGTCCGGACATCCCAGAATTGGATCCTGCTTTCTATGGCTTTGGTGATGGCGATATGGATATCGTCTTCAATACCAGCAATACTTTCTTTGGCAGGTCCGAAATGTCCTTGCGGGATTTATTGCAGGCTTTGCGTGAAACCTATTGCGGCAAGATTGGCGCCGAATATATGTTCATTGCCGACCAGAAGATTAAAAAGTGGTGGCAAGAAAAATTAGAGTCGATTCGCTCAACTCCAAGCTTTAATGTTGACGAGAAGCGCCAAATTTTAGATCGCGTTACTGCGGCTGAGGGCTTGGAGCGTTATCTCCAAGCGAAGTATGTTGGGCAAAAGCGTTTTTCACTCGAGGGTGGCGATAGCTTTATTCCTTGTATGGACGAGCTAGTTCGTGAAGCTGGTTCTAAGGGTGTACAAGAGATTGTGATCGGTATGGCTCACCGCGGTCGTTTGAATGTACTGGTAAACGTCTTAGGCAAAATGCCAACGGATTTGTTTGCTGAGTTTGAGCACAAGGGTCCGGAGACATTGCCAGCGGGTGACGTGAAGTACCACCAAGGTTTCTCAAGTGATATTTCTACTCCAGCAGGCCCTGTGCATTTGTCTTTGGCCTTCAATCCCTCCCATTTAGAAATCGTTAACCCGGTAGTAGAGGGTTCTGCACGTGCTCGTATGGAGCGTCGCGGCGATATGTTGGGTGAGCAGGTGTTGCCAGTGCTGGTGCACGGTGATGCGGCGATTGCCGGACAGGGCGTAATGCAAGAAACTTTGGCGATGTCAGAGGTTCGTGGCTATTCCACTGGCGGTACGATCCACATCGTGATCAACAATCAGATTGGCTTTACTACTTCTGATCCGCGCGACTTACGTTCTAGCTTGTATTGCACGGACATTATGAAAGTAGTTGATGCCCCTGTATTGCATGTGAATGGTGATGATCCAGAGTCAGTGGTGTTGGCGACCAAATTGGCTGTGGAGTTCCGCACCCAGTTTCATAAGGACGTTGCAGTTGATATCGTTTGCTTCAGAAAGTTAGGCCATAACGAGCAAGATACGCCTGCGATGACTCAACCTTTAATGTACAAAACGATTGCAGCCCACCCGGGTACTCGCAAACTGTACGCTGATAGGTTGGAGGCTCAAGGGGTATTGCCAGCTGGTACCGGCGACCTCATGGTCAAAGAATATCGTGCTGCGATGGATGCGGGTAAATCCACATCTGATCCTGTTCTCAGTAATTTCAAAGGCAAGTTTGCGGTAGATTGGTCCCCATTCTTAAATAAGAAGTGGACTGATGAGGCTGATACAGCGATTCCGTTGACTGAGTGGAAGCGCTTGGCTGAAAAGATCTCGACTATTCCTGAAGATTTCAAAGCGCATCCGCTCGTTGAAAAGGTTTACAAAGACCGTGCAGCAATGGGTCGTGGCGAGTCTAATATTGACTGGGGCATGGGTGAGCACATGGCTTTCGCATCCTTAGTGGCAAGTGGCTACCCGGTACGTTTGTCTGGCGAGGATAGCGGTCGCGGTACATTTACCCACCGTCATGCGGTGTTGCATAACCAAAACCGCGAGAAGTGGGATACCGGTACTTATATGCCGCTGCGTCATGTGGCCAAAGATCAAGCCCCATTCCTCGTGATTGACTCAATCTTGTCAGAAGAGGCGGTGCTTGGTTTTGAGTATGGCTATGCTGCTGCAGAGCCAAATACCTTGACTATCTGGGAAGCGCAGTTCGGCGACTTTGCGAACGGCGCTCAAGTGGTGATTGACCAATTTATCGCTTCTGGAGAAGTGAAGTGGGGTCGTGCAAACGGCTTGGTCATGATGTTGCCGCATGGTTATGAAGGTCAAGGCCCAGAACATTCATCTGCACGCTTAGAGCGCTTTATGCAGTTGTGTGCTGACACCAATATGCAGGTGATTCAGCCTACAACGGCATCACAGATCTTCCACGTATTGCGCCGTCAAATGATTCGTCAGTTCCGCAAGCCGCTAATCTTGATGACGCCAAAATCATTGCTGCGTAATAAAGAGGCTGCTTCGCCATTAACCGAGTTCACTAAGGGTGGTTTCCAAACCATTCTTCCTGAGCGCGATGAGGCAATCGATGGCAAGAAGGTTACTCGTTTGGTGATGTGTTCCGGTAAGGTCTATTACGACTTAGCTAAAGCGCGTACCGAGAAAAAACTAGATGATGTTGCGATTATTCGCTTGGAGCAGTTGTACCCGTTCCCGCATAAAGCATTGACTGCTGAGTTGAAGAAGTATCCAAACCTGGAAGAGGTAGTGTGGTGTCAAGATGAGCCGCAAAACCAAGGTGCCTGGTTCTTTGTTCAGCACAATATTTTGGAGAATATGTCTGAAGGTATGAAGTTGGCATATGCGGGTCGTCCTGCATCAGCTTCACCAGCTTGTGGATATGCCCACCTCCATCAAGAACAACAGAAATCTCTTCTAACTGCAGCATTCGCAAAACTAAAGGGTTATGTCATTACGAAGTAATCGTAGACGTCACTCAATATATAAACACTAAATAGGATTAATCATGGCTATTTTTGAAGTTAAAGTTCCCCAACTCTCCGAGTCAGTAGCTGAAGCTACTTTGTTGCAATGGAAAAAGAAAGTCGGCGATGCCGTCGGTCAAGATGAGATTTTGATTGAAATTGAAACTGACAAAGTGGTTTTAGAAGTGCCTGCTCCATCTGCTGGCGTGATTACAGAGATCATTGTTGCTGACGGTGGTACTGTTGTTGCCGAGCAGTTGATTGCAAAGATTGATAGCACTGCTGTTGCCGCTGCTGCTCCTGCAGCCGCCGCCCCAGCACCTGCTGCTGCTGCAAAAGCAGCAGCTCCTGCTGCTAAAGCTGGCGCAGCTGCCGCTCCTTCAGCAGCAAAAATTCTTGCTGAAAACAATATTGGCGCCGGTCAAGTTGCTGGCTCTGGTCGTGATGGTCGTGTTACTAAAGGCGATGCACTGAACGCAGTTGCTGGTGGAACAAAATCTGCTGCATTGCCAAGTGCACCAGTCCCAATGGGTGAGCGTCCAGAAGAGCGCGTACCAATGAGTCGTTTGCGTGCTCGTATTGCTGAGCGCTTACTTGAATCGCAAGCGAACAATGCAATTTTGACAACCTTCAATGAAGTCAATATGGCTCCAGTGATTGCTATGCGTAACAAGTACAAGGACCAGTTTGAAAAAGTTCACGGCGTGAAGTTGGGCTTTATGTCTTTCTTTGTTAAAGCTGCGACTCATGCATTGAAGAAATTCCCATTGCTAAATGCCTCGGTTGATGGCAATGACATCGTGTATCACGGTTACTTTGATATCGGTATTGCCGTAAGCTCACCACGTGGCTTGGTAGTTCCAATTCTGCGTGATGTTGATCAAATGAATTTGGCTGACATCGAAAAGAAAATTGCGGAGTTTGGTGCTAAGGCGCGCGATGGTAAGTTGTCTATCGAAGAGTTGACTGGCGGCACATTCTCCATCTCTAACGGTGGCGTGTTTGGTTCTATGCTTTCTACTCCAATTATTAATCCTCCACAGTCTGCAATCTTGGGTATTCATGCGACTAAAGAGCGCGCTGTTGTTGAGAATGGTCAAATTGTGATTCGTCCAATTAACTACTTAGCTTTGTCATATGACCACCGCATCATCGATGGTCGCGAAGCAGTTCTTGGTTTGGTTGCAATGAAGGATGCTTTAGAAGATCCTTCACGTCTCCTCCTTGATTTATAAGAGGGAAGATCATGAGTCAATCATTTGATGTATTAGTTATTGGCGGTGGCCCTGGCGGCTATATCGCCGCGATTCGTGCAGCGCAGCTGGGCTTCAAGGTTGCTTGCGCAGAATCGAATGCGTATGACGATCCAAAAGGTGAGCCACGCTTAGGCGGCACTTGCTTGAACGTCGGCTGCATTCCTTCAAAGGCTTTGTTGGCTTCCTCAGAGGAGTTTGAGAAGATTAGTCATCACGTTGCGGACCACGGTATTACTGTTGGTTCCGTGAAGTTGGATTCGAACAAGATGATCGCTCGTAAAGATTCGATTGTGACCAAGATGACTGCTGGTATTCAGTTCTTATTTCGTAAGAACAAAATTACCCTGCTAAAAGGTCATGCATCATTTGAAGGCAAGGGCGCTGATGGCTACCAAGTCAAGATTGATGGCAAAGATAAAGAAGTTGTTACTGCCAAGAATGTGATTATTGCTACTGGATCTAAAGCACGTCATTTGCCGAATATCCCAGTCGATAACGTGTTGATCAGCGATAACGAAGGCGGCCTCAAGTTTGATTCCATTCCGAAGAAGCTAGGCGTGATTGGTGCTGGCGTGATTGGTTTGGAATTAGGTTCTGTATGGCGTCGTGTTGGTTCTGATGTGACTATTCTTGAAGCGCTCCCATCTTTCTTGGGCGCATGTGATCAAGGTATCGCCAAAGAAGCGCACAAGATTTTCACCAAGCAAGGCCTCAAGATGAATATGGGCGTCAAGATTGGTGAAGTTAAGGCGGACAAAAAAGGTGTTGTTGTTAACTACACTGATAGCGAAGGTAAAGCTCAGAAATTAGAGTGTGATCGCTTAATTGTTTCTGTTGGTCGCGTGCCAAACACTGAGAAATTAGGTCTTGATAAGATCGGCCTCAAAGTAGATGAGCGTGGCTTTATTCCGATTGATGACCATACTTGTGCTACTGCAGCGCCTGGTGTTTATGCTGTTGGTGACGTAGTGCGTGGACCGATGTTGGCTCATAAAGCTGAAGATGAAGGTGTATTGGTTGCTGAAACTATCGCCGGTCAAAAGCCGCATATTGATTACAACTGCATTCCTTGGGTGATCTATACAGACCCTGAAATTGCTTGGGTTGGAAAAACCGAAGAGCAACTGAAGCAGGCTGGTATTGCATACAAGGCAGGTCAATTCCCGTTTGCAGCTAACGGTCGTGCATTAGGCATGGATCGCGCAGATGGTTTTGTCAAAGTCTTGGCCGATGAAAAAACAGATGAAATCTTAGGCGTTCATATTATTGGACCCAATGCTTCTGACTTAATCGCTGAAGCTGCCGTAGCAATGGAATTTAAAGCAGCAGCTGAAGATATTGCTCGTATCTGTCACCCACATCCAAGCTTGTCTGAAGTGGTTCGCGAAGCAGCGTTAGCGACGGATAAACGCGCATTAAACATGTAATTGAAAGCATTAGAGTATTACCATCAAGAGTTAAAGGCGCGCGGGTATCAGAGTGATCCCGCGCAGCTTGCTGCCATTGAGCGCTTACAGCGCTGTGAAGATGAGTGGATTGCTTACAAAGAAATCCGCAGTAGCGGCTTAAAAAAGAAACTCTTTAAACCGAAGTTACCTCGTGGAGTTTATCTTTGGGGTGGCGTAGGTCGTGGCAAATCCTTCCTCATGGATTGCTTCTTTGCCGCATCTCCTTTAGAAAAAAAGATCCGCATTCATTTTCATGAGTTCATGCGCGAGGTACACCGAGAGCTTCATGAGCTTTCTGGCTTAGCTGATCCACTTGATGAGCTTTCAAAACGAATCGCTAAGCGTTACCGACTAATTTGCTTTGATGAGTTTCATATCAATGACATTGCTGATGCGATGATCTTGTATCGTCTGCTGAGCGCGCTCTTTGACGATCGTGTGCAGTTTGTAATGACTTCCAACTATGAGCCCAATAAGCTCTATCCCAATGGCCTGCATCGCGATCGCTTGCTGCCAGCAATTAAGCTGTTGGAAGCAAACTTAGATGTGATGAATGTGGATGCGGGCAATGACTATCGTCGCGTGCAAATGGCTCAAGTTCAGGCCTATCTCACCCCATTAAATGATGAGTCTCAAGCGGTTTTATTGCAAATGTTCCAGACTTTAATGGGTAATCAACAGGAGATGGCTAGGCCAGTGCTTCGCATTGAATCTCGAGAGTTGAGGCCACTTCACATGTCTGAAGGGGTAGTCTGGTTTGATTTTCAAACTCTATGCTGTGGCCCACGGTCGCAAAACGATTATCTGGAGATAGCCAATCAGTTTCATACGGTGATCTTGTCTGGGGTGCCTTATATGCCCCCTAGGATGACCAATGAGGCGCGACGCTTTATTTGGCTTATTGACGTCTTGTATGACCATAAAATCAAGTTAATCATCTCTGCAGAGGTCCCAGCAGTCGATTTGTATACCGAAGGCCAGATTACCAGCGAGTTCTCCAGAACGGTTTCTCGCTTGATTGAGATGCAGTCCCGTGATTACTTGGACGCGCCTCGCCGGGTAATTGACACCAGCTTGACCTAAAATAGGGTCATGACTAGCAATTCCAGCCTAAACGCAGATTTACATTGCCACTCCGTTGTTTCCGATGGAACCCTAACGCCTGAGCAGTTGGCAGAGCGCGCCCATGACAATGGCGTCCGTCTATGGGCGTTAACCGATCACGATGAGTTGGGTGGCCAGGAGAGAGCCAAAGTTGCTGCAAGCGCACTGGGCATGGATTACCTCTCTGGAGTAGAGATCTCGGTAACTTGGATGGGGCAGACTATCCACATCGTTGGACTTGGAATTGACGCTAATCATGCCGGAATTCTAGAGGGCTTGCGCCGTACGCGCGAAGGTCGCGGGAATCGCGCCAAACAGATGGCAGAACAATTATTAAAAGTAGGTATACCAGGCGCATATGAAGGCGCTCTTCATTTTGCAGGCAACCATGAACTCATTTCTCGTACACACTTTGCGCGCTTTCTGGTCGAGCAGGGCGTCTGTCGTGATACGGATCATGTTTTTAAGAACTACTTAGTTGAAGATAAACCCGGTTATGTACCGCACCTCTGGGCCTCATTAGATGATGCCGTGGCTTGGATCAAGGCCGCAGGTGGTGCTGCTGTTATTGCTCACCCTGGTCGATACAAATTAAACGCCATGCAGATGGATGAGCTCTATAAACATTTCAAGGAAATCGGTGGTATGGCTATTGAAGTCATCACCGGTAGTCATAGCCCAAATCAATATCAAACCTATGGCAAGATTGCCCAACATTATGGGTTTTTGGCTTCTCGAGGTTCTGATTTTCATGACCCCGAAGAGAGTTATATTGACCTCGGCACATTGCCCCATTTGCCGGATCACTTAACCCCTGTGTGGTCACTTTTTCACTAACCGATTCCTCCTATTTGCTTAACCAGTTTTAATTACCCTTAAAGAATAAAGATTAAGATGTTTGAAGAACGCGTTCTCTCTGGCATGCGACCAACCGGTAGTTTGCACCTCGGCCATTACCATGGCGTTTTAAAGAATTGGGTGCGCTTGCAGTCCGAGTATCCCTGCTACTTTTTTGTAGCAGACTGGCATGCCTTAACGACCCACTATGAAACTCCTGATGTCATTGAGCAATCAGTCTGGGATATGGTGATTGACTGGCTTGCTTGCGGTGTTGATCCAAACCAGGCTACTTTATTTATTCAGAGCAAAGTGCCCGAACATGCTGAGCTGTTCTTGTTGCTCTCGATGGGTACCCCCTTGGGCTGGCTCGAGCGTGTTCCAACCTATAAAGATCAAATTGAAAAACTCAAAGAAAAAGATTTGCAGACTTATGGTTTCTTGGGCTACCCCTTGCTACAAGCTGCTGACATTCTGATTTATCGTGCTCAATTTGTACCGGTAGGCGAAGATCAAGTCCCGCATGTGGAGATGACGCGTGAAGTGGCGCGTCGTTTTAATTACCTTTATGGACGTGAGCCAGGTTTTGAAGAAAAGGCATTGGAGGCTGTTAAAAAATTGGGTAGTAAGCGTGCCAAGATGTATGCTGAATTGCGCGTAGCGTTTCAGGAGCGGGGCGATGATGAGGCTTTAGAGCAGGCTAAAGCATTGCTACAAGAAGCACAAAGTCTTTCGATGGCTGACCGTGAGCGATTGTTTGGTTTCTTAGAGGGTGCCCGCAAAATTATTCTGCCAGAGCCGCAGGCCTTGCTTGCGTCTGCATCCCGTATGCCCGGTATTGATGGACAAAAGATGTCCAAGTCTTATGGCAATACGATTAGCATTCGTGAAAAACCAGAAGAGGTTATTCGCTCTATTCGTACTATGCCGACCGATCCAGCCCGTGTTCGTAGAACTGACCCGGGTGATCCTGCGCGTTGTCCTGTATGGCAGTTGCATACGGTGTACTCCAACGAAGACACCAAAACTTGGGTTCAAAAAGAATGTAAGTCAGCAGGCATTGGTTGCTTGGAATGTAAGCAACCCGTGATCGATGCGATTCTTGCTGAGCAGCAGCCCATGTTTGAGCGTGCACAGAAGTATTTGGATGACCCAAGTCTATTGCGTTCGATCATCGCCGATGGTTGCGATAAAGCACGTAAAGTTGCCCAAGAAACCATGCGCGAGGTCCGCGAGTCTATGGGTCTAGCGTACGACTAAGGTCACCACTTTGACTTCAGCGCATGGTGTGATTGCAGATCCCTCCGCTTGGGTGAAGCGATATGCGCCATTGATTCCAGTAGATGGATTGGTGCTAGATTTGGCTTGCGGTGCAGGTCGGCATGCTGCTTTATTGGCATCCCTCGGTCATCATGTATTGGCTGTTGATCAAGACGTCACCACTATTAAGAGTTTGCAAAACCCTCAAATTCAAGCTCGACAAGAGGACCTTGAAGGCGCTAGTTGGCCTCTAGCCGACCAGCAGTTTTCAGGCATTGTGGTGACCAATTACCTCTACCGCCCATTTTTGGATCAACTGCCCTGCATGCTGATTGAAGGAGGAGTGTTGATCTATGAAACCTTCGCCAATGGAAATGCCCAGTTCGGAAAGCCTTCCAACCCCAATTTCTTGCTAAAACCAGGGGAATTGCTTGCTTTGGCGGGGCGATCGGACTTGAAAGTGATTGCCTACGAGGATATTTACCACGATCAGCCTAAACCAGCTATGGTTCAGCGGATTTGTGCCGTAAAAGGGCATTTAAAGGGGTACATTCCGTTACAATTTGGTGGTTAACATTCAGATAATTCAGACACATTCAGTGACTAATACAACACAATCCCACGCTAGTAAAAAGCCCATTGCTGGCAGCATGCCTGCCATCGTGACGCCGATGTTCGAGGATGGAAGTTTGGATTTTCCTGCCTTGCGTTCATTGCTTGATTGGCATGTCGCCGAAGGTTCAGACGGTATCGTGATTGTTGGTACTAGCGGTGAGTCTCCAACGGTTTCCGTAGAAGAGCACTGTGAGCTGATCAAAGTAGCTGTTGACCATATTGCAGGGCGCATTCCAGTCATTGCTGGAACTGGTGGCAATTCAACCACCGAGGCGATTGAATTAACCAAGTTCGCAAAATCGGTGGGTGCCGATGCTAGCTTGCAGGTTGTGCCTTATTACAACAAGCCAACTCAAGAGGGCATGTTTGCCCATTTCAAGAAAATTGCCGAGTCGGTTGATTTGCCTGTCATCCTTTATAACGTTCCTGGTAGAACGATTGCAGATCTTGCTGGTGAGACCACAGTTCGCCTCGCAGCAGTTCCTGGCATTATCGGCATTAAAGATGCCACATGCAGTATTGAGCGTGGTACTTTGCTTCTAGCTGATTTGAAACACGCTGGACATCAAGATTTCTCTGTATTTTCTGGCGACGACCTCAGTGCGGCAATGCTGATGCTCATGGGTGGCAAAGGAAATATTTCCGTTACTGCCAATATCGCACCGCGTTTAATGCATGAATTGTGTCGGGCAGCTATGTCTGATGATGTTGTCAAAATGCGCGCGATTCAATATCAATTACTGGCTGTACATAAAGCCATGTTTACTGAGGCGAACCCGATTCCTGTGAAATGGGCCCTGCATGAAATGGGCAAAATTACAGCAGGAATTCGTTTGCCTTTAACCCCTTTGAGTGTTGCCTTACGTGAACCTTTGAAGACTGCAATGAAACAGGCTGGCTTACTATGATGAATTCGATGCAACTCCTGCGCCAGTATTGCGCAACTTTATTAATTCTTTCCGCCGCATCCCTTGGCTTGATTGGCTGTAAATCTGTTTCAACGAACGATACCGTGGACTATAAGTCTGCTGGCGCTGTGCGTGGACCAAATTTGTCCTATCCACCTGACCTTATTACAGCGCAAGCCGATCGTCGCTACATTGTTCAGGATGGTTCTGCAACGATGTCAGAGTACAACGCAGCTGTAAAAAAATCTGTGCAGACTCGCAAGAATGTGATGACTGGCATTCCAGGCATGCGTATTGCTCGCGATGGTGAGCGACGTTGGTTGGTGGTGGAAAAGCCAGCACCAGAGCTGTATCCTCAGATTAAAGATTTTTGGCAAGAGAATGGTTTCTTATTGGTGATTGATTCACCATCGACTGGCATCATGGAAACCGATTGGGCCGAGAACCGCGCCAAGATTTCTCAAGACTTTATTCGCTCTGCTATTGGTGGTGCTCTGGATTCTCTTTACGATACTGGTGAGCGTGACAAATACAAAACTCGCCTCGAGGTGAGCAAGCCCGGAGAAACCGAGATTTACATCACTCAACGCGGTGCCATTGAAAAATGTACCACGGATAGCACTGGTTCTTGTATTTCAACTATTTGGACTGCGCGCCCAAACGATCCAGAGCTTGAGGCTGCTTTCTTGGCTCGCTTGATGGAGCGTTTGGGCATGACTCAAGAACAGGCTAAAGCGCAGGTTGCTGTGCCACTAGGGGCTAAGACACCGAAAGCAAAGCTGGTACAGGAAGGTGTTAACACAGCCCATATCGAAATGGCAGCAGGCTTTGATCGCGCTTGGCGCGATACTGGACTCGCCTTGGATCGTTCCAACTTTACCGTCGAAGATCGCAACCGTGCGAACGGCGTTTACTATGTTCGTTACGTTAATCCAAAAGATTTGGGTGATACCAAAGGGTTCTTTACTAATCTATTTAGTAGCAAGGATGATTCCAGTCTCAAAGCTAAGAAATATTCTGTTGTTGTGAAATCGACTGGAGATAATTCTTGCAGCGTCTATGTTCAAGATGCAGATGGCAAGCCAGAAAATACTGCGGCTGGATTGCAACTCCTAACACTGCTTACCGAGCAAATGACAAGATAAGTAATGCAAGCTAAGAATTTTTAGCCAATAAAAAAGCCGCTTTTCAGCGGCTTTTTTTCTTCATGAAGAAGATTACTTCTTAGCGTCAGCAGCTGGTGCAGCTGGTGCAGCAGCAGGAGCTTCAGCAGCTGGGGCAGCAACAGGAGCAGCAGGAGCAGCTTCTACAGGTTTTGCTTCTTCTTTTTTACCGCAAGCGGCCAAAGCGATTGCCAACATTGCTACGAGTGCGAGTGACTTCTTCATTTGTAATTTCCTCTTAAAAAATTATCATTAATAACCGGTTATTAATACTTAGAAAGTACAGGGTTAGCCCTTAAGTACTTTCCAGCACTCATTATAGCCATGTCTTTATTTCCAGTTAAAAAATCAGCCAGCCTGCTACGAAGGCCTCAAAAAGGCTATTTTCCAGCTCTATTTTCCCAGTGGGACCCTTGGTCTCTTTCTTGGCTGCAAGTGAGCGCCAGGCCTTTTGTATTGGCAGGGTTTGGCCGCTAGTCATATCTTCGCCGTTGCAATAAATGGTTTTTCCTAGAGCAAGTAGCCTGGTTTGAGGGTGAGGCTTTAATGCCTGTTTTTCTAGTAGGCGCTTAAATTCCTCTGGTGAGTGATCGTTTGTCGACCCATCAAAATAGGCCTGCGGTTTGGGTTCGCTCAAATAGGCAGCAATTCCCGGGAGGAATGTTCCTACGCGATCTAGTTTTAAGCCTTTTAGTTTTTGCTCTATCTGATCAATGATTTCTTGTGGAAGTTGCTCGGCAGAGCTCGTTGCCATTTGCTTGGGATCGGCAAAACGCTGTTCTAGTTCAGGAATATCTTCAAGTGATTCGGCTAGGCGCCACAAACCCTCCTGCAGCATTTCTTTGTAGCTCTGCGCCCTAAATCCTACGGACCAGGTCTGACAGCCTGCATCTAATGCAATTCCATCGTGAGCTACATGTGGTGGAAGGTAAAGCATATCGCCGGGTTCTAAATCCCATTCTTGCTCAACCTGAAAGCGCCGCAAAATCTTTAAAGGAAGATCGGGATTTAAGGTTAAATCTTTTTGCTCTGAGATGCGCCAGCGTCGGCGTCCAGACATCTGAATCAAAAAGACATCATAAGAATCAAAGTGGGGTCCAACACCACCGCCAGGCCCAGCAATGCTAATCATGAGGTCATCCAAACGCGCGTCTGGAATAAAGCGAAACCAAGAAATTACTTTTGCAGCAGCTGGATGCCTCGCTTCCATGCCTTGAAGTAGGAGCGTCCAATCTGGCGTATCAAGAGACGGGATCGATTTCTTTTTAAATGGACCATCTGCAAAGCTCCAAGGCTTAGCCTGAATTAACCTGGATTCAACCACGTCATTGCCTGAAATTTTGAAGAGCTCTTCCGCAGAAATCGCGCTACCCAAAGGCTCGCCTATTTGCTTGGCAAGCTCAAAGGCGGGTATGGCCCCGCGCACCAACAAAGGCTTTTTATGCCAATGGGTTTTCATGAACTGCTGAGGGCTTATACCCCCTAGAAGGGCCCAAGGACGATCTAGAGGAAGGTTTTGGGGTGCCTGTGGAGGGTCATAAGGCTTGCTCAAGTAAAATGAGGTCATATATGTAAAAAGCTGTTTAAAACACAATGTTGAATGAATTACGCATGAAGATCGAAAAAAATACCGTTGTATCCCTGCGCTACAAATTAACTGATGCGCAAAACAATATTATCGAGGAACCGGATTCTCCGATGGTATACCTGCATGGTGGGTATGAGGGCACTTTTCCCAAGATTGAAACTTTGTTAGATGGCCAAGACCTTGGCTATGAGGCCAGTATTCAACTAGAGCCTAGTGAGGCCTTTGGTGAGTACGATCCCGGGTTATTAAAAATTGAGCCACGCGCTCGTTTTCCAGAGCCTTTGGAAGTGGGCATGCAGTTTGAGGGCGTTCCTGATGCTGAGGAAGAGGAAGATTCTGATGAGGCGGATGATGAACCCTTGATCTATACCGTTACTGATGTTGCTGATAGTCAAGTAGTTTTAGATGGAAATCATCCACTTGCAGGTATGGCACTTCGGTTCTGGGTTCAGGTTGAAGATATTCGCGCTGCTACGGATGAAGAGATTGAAAATCGTCACCCTGAGGGTGGCGAAGCATTTGCTTTTGGAATGCCGACTGATGATTCAGATGATGGTGATGACGAATTTATAGGCGGTATTTCTGATGCGGGTGCTTCGTCACCAACCCTGCATTAATTTACTCTTTAAGCCATTCTTTTAAAGCGCCAAGATCCCGTTTTGTATCACTAGTTTCACTGGTATCTGATGCTGGTGTATTGCTGAGTTTTGCTAATGCCTTCTCCAGTGCTGCAATTTTGGCCTCTTGCTCTAGGGTTGCATCAATCAAACCCTTTAGCGCCATAGAGACTGGATCATCTACGTTAGGTGTTACACCATAGGCCGAGAAGTATTCTTTCGCCTTGCTATCGGGTGTACTTGCCTGAGGTAAATCAGGATGCAGGACGCGTGCAGGTATGCCAACTGCAGTTGCCCCAGCAGGAATCTCTTTCAATACAACTGCATTTGAGCCAACACGCGCACCATCACCTACCGTAAAGCCCCCAAGCACTTTAGCGCCAGCACTAATCACAACGCCTTTGCCTAAAGTGGGGTGACGCTTCACCCCTTTATATAAAGAGGTTCCACCTAAGGTAACGCCCTGGTAGATGGTGCAATCATCGCCAATCTCCGTAGTCTCCCCGATAACGATGCCAAGACCATGATCTAAAAATACGCGTCGACCGATCTTTGCTCCAGGATGGATTTCAATTCCGGTAATCCAGCGAGACACCATCGACAGCAGTCGCGCAATCCACTTCAAACCTAGATTCCATAGACCGTGAGATACCCGATGAATCCATACAGCATGCAAACCGGGATAGCAGGTGATGACTTCGAGACGATTTCTCGCAGCTGGGTCACGAACAATGATGGAGTCGACTTGGTCGAAAAGCGAATTAAACATAGGGCAATTTTAACGGGTAAAGGCTAAATTTATTTTCTTAACAACATCTGCTTGGCAATTCCACGCAGAAGATCTATTTCTTCTTTGTGAAGACGTGTTCTAGCGAAGAGGGCTTGTAAGCGGGGAATGAGTTTCTTGGGGTTGGCTGGATCAAAATAACCAATAGCCTCTAGCCCTTCACGCCAGTGCTCTAGCATGGCGGCTACAGCCGCTGGATCGGCATAGTCTACGAGTTCAGGCGCTTCTTGAGTTACGCCTAATGCAGCGGATGCAGCCTGCTCAGACAGGGTTTCTCTCAGGGTAAAGGCGCAAACCATCATGGCTTGAGCGAGGTTTAGGGAGGGGTAGAGGGGGTTGGCATCAAGCCATACCCGATGCGTGCAGAGCGAGAGGTGATGGTTATCAAGGCCAGTTCGCTCTGGGCCAAATAAGAGTGCGACCCGTTGATTACCCGCAATAGCTGCCTTGATAAGAGGTCGAGCATCTTGCCAATTTAATGCGGGCGGCCCAAATTCACGGTCTCGACTGGTGAGGCCTAAAACGAGGGTGCAGTCTTGAACGGCAGATTCGAGGGCGGGGGATTCCTGGCTAGATTCTAGGATATCGACTGCGCCACTGGCCAGGGCAATTGCTTCAGGCGCATGAGCAACGCCTTTGATTTTGGGTTGTATTAGCCGCAGATCCCCAAATCCCATGGTTTTGAGTGCACGCGCTGCTGAACCCACGTTTCCAGGGTGACTGGTTTCAACCAAAACCCAGCGCAATAACTGTGCTTGAGCAGTGTTCATATTGGCAGGGGATCTCTAGAAGCTTGGGTGTTCAAAGGGGTAATCGTTTAGAATCATCGTATTAGCTCCTTATTGTCCTGCAGTTTGCAATTTGGCGAGCTCGTTCTTATTTAATTTGTCCATCAAAACTATGCATCCCATGTTAAATGTGGCCGTTAAGGCTGCCCGTCGTGCCGGAACCGTGATTAATAGAGCCTCTCTTAATTTAGAGCGCCTTCAGGTTGACCGCAAACAACATAATGATTTTGTAACTGAGGTGGACAGACAGGCCGAGGCGGCCATTATTGAAACGCTCAGCGAGGCTTATCCATCTCATGGATTTTTGGCTGAAGAAACTGGCGCTCAAAACATCGATGCTGAAAACGTGTGGATCATCGATCCACTAGATGGCACTACCAACTTCATTCATGGCTTTCCGCAGTATGCGGTGTCAATTGCATTATCTGTCAATGGGGTCACTCAACAAGCAGTCGTGTATGACCCAACTCGCGATGAACTCTTTACTGCTACACGTGGTGCAGGCGCTTATTTAGATCGTCGGCGTTTACGTGTTGCCACCCAAGATCGCTTGGCAAATTCTTTGTTAGGCACGGGCTTTCCTTATCGTGAAGATCAAGACTTAGAAAAGTATTTAAAAATCTTTGCTGATATGTCTCGTCAATGCGCTGGCTTGCGTCGTCCTGGGGCCGCATCTTTAGATTTGGCTTACGTTGCTGCTGGTCGTTACGATGGTTTCTTTGAGAGCGATCTCAAGCCATGGGATATGGCTGCAGGTGCTTTGTTGATTGCTGAGTCCGGTGGCTTGGTTGGTAATTACCGCGGCGAAGAAGGTTTCTTGCAAAGTGGTGAGGTGATGTGTGCTAATCCACGCATCTTTGCTCAGATGGTGCAGTGTTTGTCTAAGTACTCTAACTGCTAATTTAGAGCCTTAAGCTTTGATCAAATCGGTGTAACGTACGCCGTTTTGATCAATCATCAGGGCGCTAGCCCTAGGTCGCACAGTCTCTGGATGATCTAAATCCCAGTCAGATAATACCCAGCGTTGCCATTCTTGATCTTGCAGATGCTCGTGGTGATGCGCTGGTAGATGGGTATGCCCATGAATCAATTGACTTCCAGTTTGATCTCTCAATACTGCAGCGCATGCCGCTAAAGTCACATCCGTTTTAAGCTGCACTCCCTCAGGCGAAGACTTGATTGAGCGTTGGTATTGCGCACCACTATTACTTCGTAAGTGATTTGCAATGGAGCGACGCCAATGGAGCGGTAAGCTCAAAAATAATTTTTGAATCCAAGATTTACGTACCCAGCTGCGGAAAACTTGATAGCCAACATCAGAGGTGCAGAGTGAATCCCCATGGCACAAAACATACTCATTGTCTGCAATTGCGATCTTGCTGGGATCTTGCATGAGGGTCATGCCGGTCTTATTTAAAAAATGTGCTCCAACTAGAAAGTCCCGATTGCCATGCAGGTAAAAGGTTTTAACTTTAGTAGAGAGGGTTGCTAGCGCACGCGTGACCTCTTGCTGAAAAGGGGAGTGGAGTGCTGTATCGTCCCCAACCCAATATTCAAAAAGGTCTCCCAAAATAAATACAGCCTCTACCTTGGGGGCATCTTTTTCACAAAAGTCGAAGAATCGTTGCGCCGTCAAGGGCATTGACGGCGTGAGATGCAAATCAGATATGAGCAGCGCGCTCGCGTATTGCAAAATCATTCCTCGAGAACAGTTGCCTTTTCAATCACGACATCTTCTGCAGGAACATCTTGATGAAAGCCGGTATTACCTGTTTTAACTTTGCGGATCGTATCAACCACATCTAGGCCATCAGTCACTTTTCCGAAAACAGCGTAACCCCAGCCTTGCGCATTGGGGGCAGTGTGGTTCAGGAAATCGTTGTTATTCACGTTAATAAAAAACTGCGCTGTTGCTGAGTGTGGATCGCTAGTGCGGGCCATAGCTACTGTGCCGCGTTCATTTTTGAGTCCGTTATTTGCTTCGTTCTCAATTTGAGCGCCAGATGATTTCTCTTTTAAGCCAGCAGTCATTCCGCCGCCTTGAATCATGAAGTTATCAATTACGCGATGAAAGATCGTGCCATCGTAGTGACCGCTTTTGACGTACTGTAAAAAATTGGCAACAGTTTTAGGTGCCTTAGCAGCGTCGAGGGTGAGGGTGATGTCACCCTTATTTGTTTTGAGTAGAACTTGAGCCATGATGAATTAACTTTCTGATGAGTTAGTAGATAAAAACGGTAATTAAATTATTTTGCAATAGTTGGTGTTGGGGAGGCTGGTGTAGCTTGCGTTGCTGGCAAAGCACCTTTTTTAGGTGGCTTCAGTATTTCCATTAATGCTTTTGCGCGATTTGTATATTGGCGTTGGTTGAGCGCAGCATCTTTGGCGGCATTGTCATATGCTTGGGCACCCAATCGAACATAGACTTCACCCAAATTTGCTGAAGCCACTGTATAGCTAGGGCGCAATTTCAGGGCGAGCTCTAAATAGTCTCGGGCTTCTATCCAATTTCCTTGGTTTGCTGCCATTGCTGCTAAGTTGTTATAAGGCTCAGGCAGTTCTGGGAACTGCTGGGTAATTTCAATTAAAGTCTTTTTAGCCGCTTCCCACTGACGCATTTCGAGCTGCATGCGCGCTTTGACATAACGTAACTGCACATTCCCCGGAGTTTTCTTCAGACGTTGATTAATCAGGTCAATTGCATCGGGATATTTCTTGGCCTTCACCAGCTTTTCAATATCCGATGGGATACCATTTTTTGTTACTGGATCCGGCTCAATAATCAAAAAGGATAAAAAAGGGACTGCTACAGAGTCTGAGAGCTCGGCATTAAATTGATCGTAGCCCGATGAGTTGCTGGCCAATCTAGGGGGTTCTCCGGGCGCGTAAGAACCTAAATAGGGTTTGGGGGCTTCCTGCTGTGCTGGGCAGGCACACCCTGTATTGAGCGCCTTGATTTCAGCATCTGCCAACTGCTGGCCCGGGGTACTACAGCCACCCAAGAGGAATAGGGCGAAAATAGAGCTTAAGCCAGCCAAAAGGGCTGGGGGTCTTGAAAAAGGGTTAGCTGGCATAGGGGGTGGGGTGAAAATCTGACTCATTCGATATACTCAGCGCTCAGTCTAACAAATTGGCGCTACTTGCCCACCTTTATAGCCTCTATGCTGCAAATCTATAACACCCTCAGCCGTTCAAAACAGGACTTTAAACCCATCGAGCCGGGTAAGGTGAAGATGTATGTCTGCGGGATGACTGTTTATGACTTTTGCCATATTGGGCATGCCCGGGTCATGATTGTGTTTGATATGGTGGTTCGCTGGTTGCGAGCGAGCGGCTACGAAGTTGTTTATGTCCGCAATATCACCGATATTGACGACAAGATCATTAATCGCGCGATTGAGAATGGCGAACCCATTTCTGCTCTGACGCAGCGTTTTATTGACGCCATGCATGCTGACTCTGATGAGTTGGGATTAATGCATCCCGATCACGAGCCGCGCGCTACCGATTACATTGCGCAAATGCAGGGCATCATCGGTCGTTTGATAGAAAAAGAGCTGGCCTATCAAGCTCAAGATGGCGATGTCAATTTTGCGGTTCGCTTATTCCCAGAATACGGCCGTCTCTCCGGCAAATCTTTAGATGAATTAAATGCAGGTGAGCGTGTTGCTGTTGGTGGCGGCAAGCGCGATCCCCTGGATTTTGTTTTGTGGAAAAGCGCCAAATTAGAAGAGCCTGACGATACCCGTTGGAAATCCCCTTGGGGCGAAGGTCGTCCTGGATGGCATATTGAATGTTCAGCAATGTCCTGCGATTTACTGGGTGAGCATTTTGATATTCATGGTGGTGGCGCTGATTTGCAGTTCCCACATCACGAGAATGAGATTGCCCAAAGTGAGGGCGCTCTATACGGTCAAGATCACAAAGCTAGTGATCAACCCTTTGTAAATTACTGGATGCACAACGGTCACATTCGGGTGAATGAAGAAAAGATGTCCAAGTCGCTTGGCAACTTCTTCTTAATTCGCGATGTGCTAAAGAATTTTGATCCAGAAGTATTGCGTTTCTTTATGCTGCGTGCCCACTATCGCAGTCCGATTAACTACAGTGATGCGCAGCTCGAAGAAGCCCGCTCCGGGTTGGTTCGACTCTACACTGCCTTGGCACAAGTGCCCGCAAGCAGCCAGCCTGTAGACCCCCATTCACCATGGGCTAAGCGCTTTGCCGTTGCAATGAATGATGACTTCAATACTCCAGAGGCAATTGCTGCATTGTTTGACCTGGCGAGTGAAGTTAATCGTGCGCAGGGTGAAGAAAAGGTGCGGTTAGCCAATAGCTTAAAAGGACTTGCGGGGACCTTAAACTTTTTACAGCGTGACCCAACGGTATTTTTACAGGCGGGCTCTCGAGGTGGTGATGCAGGCTTATCAGCCGACGCCATTGAAGAGCGGATTACAGCGCGTGTGGCAGCCAAACAAGCAAAAGACTTTGCTAAGGCAGATGACATTCGCAAAACATTGCTAGATCAAGGCGTAGTATTAGAAGATAAGCCTGGTGGTATTACTGAATGGCGCCGTAGCTAGGCACCTTAAGAATACACAGACGCAGCAATCCGAATTTATTAATAGGTTTATTTTGAGCACATCAGTAGAACAAGTGATTTTTCAAGAAGTGGCTCCAGAGTATTGGGGGCAGGCTTGCGCGGAGTTGATGAAGCAAGACCGTATTCTGAAGAAAATCATTCCGAAATATGGCTCTGGATTTTTGATGACCCGTGGAGATGCATTTACTACCTTGGCGAGAGCCATTGTGGGGCAGCAAATTTCTGTAGCGGCAGCTCAGTCTGTCTGGAATAGGGTTTTGCTGGCTGCAAAAAAGAAAGTGAACCCCAAGAATATTTTGGCTCTCACGGTTGAAGACTTGCGTGGGGCAGGCCTATCTGGACGTAAGGTCGAATACATCCGTGACTTGGCTGAACATTTCAATTCTGGCCGCTTACATGCCAACCAGTGGAAGGGCATGGAAGATGAGGTCATCATTAAGGAATTGTGTGATATTCGGGGAATTGGCCGCTGGACAGCCGAAATGTTCCTGATTTTCAATATGGTTAGACCTAATATCCTCCCTTTAGACGATGTAGGCCTAATTAAGGCTATTTCGCTCAATTACTTCAGTGGAGAGCCTGTTAGTAGGCATGAGGCCAGGGAAGTGGCTGCCAATTGGGCCCCTTGGCGTACCGTGGCAACCTGGTATATGTGGAGAAGTATCGACCCCATTCCCGTTGAATATTAAAATCGAGCTATGAAAACGACTTTCCTGGATTTTGAGCAGTCAATCGCTGAACTAGAGTCAAAGATTGAAGAGCTGCAATTTGTACAAGATGAATCATCGGTAGATATCTCCGATGAGATCAAAACGCTGACCGAAAAAAGTCAGCAGCTAATTAAAGACATTTATGCGAACTTAAGCCCTTGGCAAGTTTCGCAAGTGGCGCGTCATCCTCAGCGTCCTTACACACTCGATTACGTGAGTGCATTGTTTACAGACTTCCATGAGCTACATGGCGATCGTAATTTTGCAGATGATCAATCCATCATTACTGGCTTAGCCCGTTTTGAGAATCAACCTTGCATGGTGATCGGTCATCAAAAAGGTCGTGATACCAAAGAGCGTGCTTTAAGAAACTTTGGTATGAGCCGTCCTGAGGGTTATCGTAAAGCGAAGCGCATGATGCGCTTGGCAGAAAAATTTAAATTACCTGTGTTCACTTTTGTGGATACACCAGGTGCATTTCCCGGTATCGATGCAGAAGAGCGCAACCAATCGGAAGCGATTGGACACAACCTGTATGTTCAAGCAGAATTAGAAGTGCCTATCATCGCCACCATTATTGGTGAGGGTGGATCGGGTGGTGCATTGGCAATTGCAATGGGTGACGTCGTGTTGATGTTGCAAAACTCAACTTACTCAGTGATATCCCCTGAAGGCTGCGCTTCCATCTTGTGGAAGACTGCCGAAAAAGCGCCCGAAGCTGCAGAGCAACTAGGCTTGACTGCGCAGCGTTTAAAAACTTTAGGCTTGATTGATAAGATTGTTGCTGAGCCTACTGGTGGCGCTCACCGTGATTACGAAGCCATGATGACGAGTATGCGCAAAGCTTTGGCTGAATCCCTTAAGACCTTCGATGGCATGAAAGTGGATGCTCTGCTTGAGCGTCGCCATGAACGCTTGATGAGTTATGGCAAGTTCAAGGAAATCGAAGCCAAAGCTTAAGGCGGCTCCCAAAGTGGCCCAACGAATTGCGGTTGCCTTGAGTGGTGGCCTCGATTCGGTTGTGTTGCTCGATACCGTTTGTAAAGCGGTTCAAAGAAATTCCAATGCCGAGTCAACCGAGGTTTGGGTATTTCATATTCATCATGGCTTGCAAAAACCTGCCGATCAATGGCTGGAGTTTTGTGAAAGGCTTGCCAAAAAATACCAAGTTCATTTTGATTTTCGTATTTTGCATTTTGCCGATAAGGCTCAAGGCAATATGGAGGCCAGAGCAAGGTTAGGGCGTTATGAAGCGTTAACTGAACTTTGTATCGAACATGGCATTGAAGACTTGTTACTGGCACATCATCAAAACGACCAGGCTGAAACCATTTTGTTACAACTCCTGCGAGGCTCTGGGGTAGCGGGCCTCTCTGGTATGCCCCAGCAACGCATCAATACGAGGGATGGTTACTCGATTGCTCTCTGGCGCCCGCTACTCAATCAAAGCAGGGTAGAGATCGAGGCCTACGCAAAACAACATCGGCTCAAGTGGGTGGAGGATCCTAGCAATCAAAACACGCGCTATCGTCGCAATGCCATTCGGAAAGATATCATTCCTAAGTTAGAGAAAATTCAGCCAGGTGCGATCGCCAATCTAGCGCGTAGTGCCGAGTTACTTGCGCAATCCCAAGTGCTGCTCGATCGTTTGGCGAAGCAAGATGGCAAGGGCATTCTGGTGGGGGGCACTCTAAAACTAAAAACATTGTTAGCGCTCGCAAAATCTGATAAACCTGCTGCCAATAATCTGATGCGGTATTGGCTCAAGTTAAATGATCTTGCAATGCCATCCCAAGAGCGACTGGAATCTTGGTGGAAAGATCTGATGGCGTTAAAGCAGGACTCGAGCTTGGAATGGCAGCATGACGAGGCTAGTATTCGTCTTTGGCGTGGCATCTTGCAGGTAGCCAATTCCGAAGTTGGTCAGTGGGTTTTCAAGATCATTCCAGCGCGCAGCAAGTTATTCGGCTTACCGGCAGCTATGGTCAGCGAGGCCCAAAATCGAGGATTAATAGAGCAAAGGCAGCGCCAAGGGGCTGAAAAGATCCAAATCAAGCCTAAGACACCACGCAAAAGCCTCAAAAACCTCTTCCAGGAGTCCAGTACACCACCTTGGGAGCGGCAGGCGCCACTGCTCTATATTAACGACCAGTTGATAGCGGTTGCTGGGGTAGGGACGAGCTACCCGCATTTAACTTCATCAGGAGGTAGGGTCTTGCCTTGCTGGGAATTGCTTTAACTTAGTAAATCCCACCCGATTCTTTTTGATGACGAATAGCATTGATGAGGATCGTATTTTTTGCCTCCTCAAAACTATATAGGGCGACATAGACACTTTTTCCACGCGAAATCACTAGTTCTCTTAAATGGGTATCGCAAAGACGTCCAAGTAGAGGATGCCTTGCTAGGATTTGAATCGCTTCTTTAATTAACTCAATCGTGAGAAGTGCAGCATTTTTGTCATTTGCAATTAGAAGGTCAGTAAGTCGCTCTAGGTCATCAACTGCTTGCGGAGCGAAAACAATTCTTAGCAATTGCTAACCTTCAATGTAGATTTTTTTCCTGCAATACGGGTTTTCATTGCCTCAAAAACCTTGTCTGATTCGAAGACCTTACCATTCTTCATAACCCCTTCGCGAGCAATGTTGGCTTGCCCAATGAAGTTTCTTCGTATTTCCGCATTGATGCTAGCTTGCTTAATGGCTTCCACCATAAATGCATGCGGAGTCATGCCCAGTTCTTTGGCTGCATTTGTAGCTTGTAGTTTTATTTCTTCAGTGAGCTTTAGGGAGGTTGTGCTGACAATGCTCATATCGGTCTCCTGGTGTTACTTTAGTAACACCAATCGTATCGCCAGACCAAGCTACTGTCAAGGCCCATCGTTTTGAATGATAAAAACCCTGTAAAATAAGCCCCTTTTAGACCCTGGGGAATGTAGTTCCCTGTAAATAGACAATACGACGGTTTTTATGGCTCTTATCGTTCATAAGTATGGTGGCACCTCAATGGGCTCGGTTGAGCGCATTCAGAATGTCGCTAAACGCGTTGCTAAGTGGATGCGTGCAGGCCACCAGGTGGTGGTGGTGCCTTCAGCCATGTCAGGCGAGACCAATCGTCTGCTGGGCTTGGCAAAAGACATTAATCCAGATGCCAATCCACGTGAGCTTGATCAAATCGCCTCTACGGGTGAGCAAGTTAGCTCTGGCTTGTTAGCTTTAGCATTGTTGCGTGAAGGCGTTGATGCTGTGAGTTACGCTGGCTGGCAAGTAACAGTCCATACGGATTCTTCATTCACTAAGGCTCGCATTAAGAGTATTGACGACAAGAAAATTCTTGCTGATCTCAATGCGGGACGTGCTGTAGTGGTGACGGGTTTCCAAGGCGTTGATCCCAATGGCAACATCACCACTTTAGGTCGTGGCGGCTCTGATACATCTGCCGTAGCGATGGCTGCAGCTCTCAAGGCCGATGAGTGCCTGATTTACACCGATGTTGATGGTGTTTACACGACTGATCCTCGCGTTTGCGAAGATGCACGTCGCCTAGACAAGATTACCTTTGAAGAAATGCTGGAGATGGCCAGTCTTGGTTCTAAGGTATTGCAGATTCGCTCTGTGGAATTTGCTGGTAAGTACAAAGTTAAAACCCGTGTTCTGTCATCGCTGACGGATCCGTTGATGCCCCTTGATCAAGAGATGAAGTCGGGCACCTTGATTACATTTGAAGAGGACAGCACTATGGAAGCCGCAGTTATTTCCGGCATCGCCTTTGCGCGTGATGAAGCAAAAATTACCGTTCTTGGGGTTCCTGATCGCCCAGGTATCGCTTATCAAATTTTGGGTCCGATTGCAGATGCCAATATTGACGTGGACATCATTATTCAGAATCAATCATATGAAGGTAAGACTGACTTTACTTTCACAGTACCACGTGCTGATTATCAAAAGGCATTGGACTTACTTAAGAGCAATGTGCAAGCCCACATTGAAGCAAAAGAAATCACTGGTGATCCAAAGGTTTCTAAAGTGTCTGTGGTTGGTGTTGGAATGCGCTCCCATGTTGGTGTTGCGAGCAAGATGTTCCGCACATTGTCGGAAGAGGGTATCAATATTTTGATGATCTCCACGAGCGAAATCAAGATTTCTGTAGTAATCGATGAAAAATATATGGAGCTGGCAGTACGCGCTCTTCATAAGGCTTTCGAGCTGGATCAGAAGTAAGAATACGCAGTAAACGCTTTAAAACTGCAGTAAAACCCCGCAGCCAACGGAATCCGTTAAACTGTGGGTCGTTGTAAAGGCATCAAGCAGGGAGACGTGGCCGAGCTGGTCGAAGGCACTCCCCTGCTAAGGGAGCATCGGGGCTAAAACTCTGATCGGAGGTTCGAATCCTCTCGTCTCCGCCAGATTTCTAATGAAATCAACTGCTTGCTGCAAATACAACGAATGAAGAAGCCCCTTAATCGGGGCTTTTTTATTGCCTAAAATTGTTTAGGAGCCAGTAAGGAGCTTACCGACCCTTTGTATTTAAACAGGCCCTAGGATATCGGCTTTCTTTGCTCATACGGACACGGATGGTGGGCGCCTATTTAGTGCCATTACTCTGTAAATGGGCTAATACATAGACTTTTCCCCAGGGGTAAAAATATGTATACTACTTGCTACTACTCCTCCCTAACTAGGTCATTTAGTTGACTCCGGTCTGGGACGAAAAAGCCGCTCTAGGGCGGTTTTTTCATTTCTAAATGCGATTCTTATGGGGAAGCATGCAAGAAACGTCACAGGCTTTGAGAACCGCAATCTATATCGATGGTTACAACCTCTACTATGGACGTCTTCGCGATACTCATTACAAATGGCTTGATGTCGTAGCGCTTTTTAGTCAAATTACACGGTCTATTGAGCCTCACTCGCAAATCATTTCTGTTAAATTTTTTACGGCGCCTGCACTCCCAAAATTTTCCAGACATGGCGAAGAATCGATGCGTGCTCAGAATGACTATCACCGAGCACTCGAAGCCAAATATCCAGATAAATTTGAGAAAGTCCTTGGTTCACACATTTATGAAAAGGATGGGACCAAGATGCCTTTATATGTTGAAGGAAACTCCTTTGATAAAGACAATACAGTTAGGGTATGGCGTCTAGTAGAGAAAAAAACGGACGTTAATCTTGCCTTATCGATGTACCGAGATGTCAACAGAGGATCTTTGGATCAAGTTGTGCTCATTTCAAATGACACCGATACCGAACCAGTCATTAGCGCACTCATAGAAGACTTTCCTACTTTAAAAATTGGAATGATCATGCCCAGAGGGCCTCAAAGCAGCGGCAAAAAAGGTCGTCCGGCAAGCAGCAGTCTGATAGACCTTGCCCACTGGTCAAGGTCTTATATAAACGATGAAGAGCTGATGGGGTAATACCCCCGCCCCTTAACCTGAGTTAAAAGTAGAATTTCTAAGTTGTTTGATTTAAAGGAAATTCTATGAAAACCTCCCGCTTTACCGATAGCCAAATCATGGCCATCCTCAAACAAGCCGA
>NZ_JACVOS010000039.1 GCF_018882335.1 Polynucleobacter sp. AM-25C3 | reverse complement strand
ATATATCCACTACTACAACCATGATCGAATCAAACAAAAACTAAAGGGATTGAGCCCAGTGCAATACCGAACTCAATCCCTTCTGGTAACCTAATCAAACTGTCCAACTTTTGTGGGTCAGTTCATTCATTCAAGGGCTTTGTATTACTGGTGGGTCGGGCGAGATTCGAATCCGTGACCAAGGGATTAAAAAAGCTGTTTAAACGCCGACATGCTCAATTTAGCACAGAAATTCACGACCAATTTGCATTCCTTTTACTGGTTTGGCGCGAAAGCAATACCGAGCTTTTGCCGGAGGGGAGATGATTTACTATCCCGAAAATAATGCGGCGATGGGTAGTGAAATAATGCTAATGAAGCAAGTAAACAAAACCATCGCGCTAGCTAATGATGTATTGCCACCATAACGAGCGCAGATAACCACTGCTAATGGAGAG
>NZ_JACVOS010000003.1 GCF_018882335.1 Polynucleobacter sp. AM-25C3 | reverse complement strand
TCGGCTTGTTTGAGGATGGCCATGATTTGGCTATCGGTAAAGCGGGAGGTTTTCATAGAATTTCCTTTAAATCAAACAACTTAGAAATTCTACTTTTAACTCAGGTTAAGGGGCGGGGGTATTACCACTCTGCATGGTCGCCTAAAGAATCTCAGCGCCATGGGCTATATCAAGATGGCAGCGAATGCAGATGGACGCAAGAAAGAAGTTGTCCCGAGCAAAGCTGCCATTAAACGCTATGAAGAAATTTCCAAGTACCTAGAAAAGGCCGTTAAAGCAAGTTAATCAGCCCATAGATAGCAAAAAGTCCTTACTAGTAAGGACTTTTTTCATTTAGGAATACCAATTAAACGTTAAAGAGGAAGTTCAAGACATCACCATCTTTAACCACATACTCCTTACCTTCCGCGCGCATCTTGCCAGCCTCTTTTGCGCCTGACTCACCCTTGAATTGAACGAAGTCTTCAAAAGCAATGGTTTGTGCCCGAATAAATCCACGCTCAAAGTCAGTGTGAATCACCCCAGCTGCTTGAGGGGCGGTATCACCTTGATGAATTGTCCAAGCGCGGACCTCTTTAACACCTGCCGTAAAGTAAGTCTGCAAGCCTAGCAACTTATAGCCTGCACGAATCACGCGATCTAATCCGGATTCTTCCATGCCAAGGTCCGCCAAGAACTCCACCTTATCAGCATCATCCAGATCGGCGATTTCTGCCTCGATTGCTGCACATACGGCGACTACAGGAGCGCCTTCTTTAGCAGCGTGCTGGATCACAGCATCTAAATGAGGATTATTGGCAAAGCCATCTTCTTTGACGTTGGCGATATACATTGCTGGCTTTGCGGTAATCAAGCAAAGTGGCTTTAAAAGAAGGTCTTCTTCTTCGCTCAGCTTCATACTGCGCACTGGCTGAGCCTGATCTAGATGGGCTTGAACCTTGGTCAGCACGGCTACTAGGGCTGCCGCATCCTTGTCATTACCTGACTTGGCCGCTTTACTGGAGCGTTGGAGTGTTTTTTCAACAGTAGTTAAGTCGGATAAGGCTAGCTCGGTATCGATGACGCCAATATCGGAGATTGGGTCAATTTTTCCGGCTACGTGAATCACGTTAGCATCCTCGAAACAACGCACCACATGAGTAATCGCGTCAGTTTCCCGAATATTTGCTAGAAATTGATTTCCCAGGCCCTCACCTTTGGAGGCTCCAGCCACTAAGCCAGCAATGTCGACAAATTCGACGGCTGCAGGCAGGATGCGCTCAGGCTTGACGATCTCAGCCAAAGCGGCGAGACGAGGGTCAGGAACCTCAACCACGCCCACATTCGGCTCGATCGTGCAGAAAGGATAGTTTTCCGCCGCGATTCCAGCCTTGGTAAGCGCGTTAAAGAGGGTAGATTTGCCGACGTTAGGCAGGCCGACGATGCCACATTTCAAAGACATAGCTATATTGTAAAGGGCTAGTTTCGATATTATCGAGATATGTCAGAAGTTAAGAAAAATACCTCAGCCAAATTGCCAAAAAATACCTCCCAAATGCGGACAGTTGATGTCGTCGTAGTCGGTGGAGGCATAGCTGGCAAGGCTTGTGCGCTAGGCCTTGCTCAAATCGGACTTCAAACAATCCAAATTGCCCCCGACTTAGGGCAAGCCATCCCTGCCCCACAAGGCAATCAATGGGGGCAACGTATTTATGCCTTTTCCCCAAGCACTCAAAAATTATTGGCCCAATTGCAGGTATGGGATGCTATTGATCACAGCCGCATGCAGCCCGTTCGAGACATGAGAATTTTTGGTGATCGCGGAGAAAAGCATGACCAACTACATCTCTCGGCTTTTGAAGCAGGTACGCCCCAGCTAGCCTGGATTGGCGAATCTAATGTGATCGAACACACTCTTGACCAGGCCTCACGCTTTCAGAACAAGCTAGAGCGGATTGCTGATGTAGTGGAAAGTATTGAAGTTGATTTTGAAGGAGTAATGCTTCACCTCAAAAATGGTTCTGCCTTAAAGGCACAGCTAGTAATTGCTGCTGATGGTGCCAACTCACCTATTCGCGCTGAGCTAGGCATTTCCGCAAAAGAAGAGAGTTACTCGCAAAGTGCAGTGGTCGCCAATTGGATTTGCACCAACGCGCATCTAGAAACCGCCTACCAATGGTTTTTACCCGGTGGCGATATCGTGGCTATGCTGCCATTACCAAACAAACAAGCCTCGATGGTTTGGTCCACCTCTCCTGAAAATGCTGGAGAGCTGTTAAAGCTTGATCAAGCAGCCTGGTCAGAAAAATTCTCCTCGATTGCGAATGGCGAAATAGTCACTCAGCTTGGAATGCTCACCCTGAATTCAACGCCCGCCGCCTTTCCACTCAGAAGAATTCGTGCAAGCCGTTTTATTGGTCCAGAAGAAAATCCGAAAGTAGCTCTCATTGGAGATGCTGCCCATGTCATGCATCCTTTGGCGGGACAAGGTTTGAACTTGGGCTTGAGAGATGTTGCAACACTACTCAATATTCTGGGTAAGCGGGAATCTTTCCGACTACCAAACGATAAGGTGTTACTACGCCGTTACGAGCGTCAACGACAAGGCGATACCAGCGCATTTTTATGGGTAACAGATAAAATTAAGAAACTATTCTCAGGAAATAGTGGCACTGAAAAGCAATTGCGTAACTGGGGTTTGAGCATGGTCAATCGCAGTCACTTTATTAAACGGCGCCTTATTGAACGCGCTCTCGGAGATACTGATTTTGAATAAATTATTTTCTACTATTGCTTTAGCTTGCTCTCTCACCTTTTTAGTCGGAATAGTCAATGCTCAATCGGAGCAACAAGTCCGATCTGATCTGCAAAAGAAGATCGGCGCTAATGCCAAGATTAAAAGTGTTTCGCCCTCACCAATTCCTGGAGTTTATGAAGTGCTAGTTGGAAACGAGGTGTTTTACACCGATGCCAATAGCAAATATTTAATTCAAGGCGAAATCATTGAGATTGCTACGGGGAAAAATATTACCGAGCAAAAGCAAGCAGATCTCAATCGCATTAAATGGTCTGAGCTTATTCCAGCAAACGCACTTAAAGCAGTCCGCGGCAACGGTAGTCGACAAATCGCTATTTTTTCAGACCCTAATTGCGGTTACTGCAAGCGTTTGGAAAAATCTTTACAGCAATTAGATAACGTGACTGTCTACACCTACTTAATTCCGATTTTGTCGCCAGACTCCGCGCAGAAGTCCAAACAAATCTGGTGCTCTGCTGATCCACAAAAAGCCTACATTGATTGGATGATTAATGGAATTGCCCCAAGCGGTAAAAGCGATTGCACTTCTCCGCTAGATAAAAATATGGCCTTTGCTAAAACCTATGGCATTACAGGCACACCCACCATCTTCTTTACAGATGGCAGTCGATTTCCAGGCGCCGTTCAAGTCACCGATATCGAAAAGAAATTTAGTAGCCTGAAATAATGCTCATGAGTTCAGTAAATACTTTGGAATTACCCGCCACTCAATACACCATCTGGTCCGCCGATCTGCATGGTCACCACTTTCATGTGAAATTGCGTATTGAGAACCCATTACCTAATGGACAGATTGTGCAAATGCCAGCGTGGATTCCGGGGAGTTATTTGATTCGGAACTTCAGCAAGCAAATCGAAACGATCGAGGCTTTTGCGGTCGACAATCCTAATGAAGCTCTATCACTAGAGCGCATCGATAACGATCAATGGCGCCTACCAAATGTAGCAGGCCCCGTGGAGATTCTGACAACGGTCTATGCATTTGATTCCTCAGTGCGCGCTGCATATCTTGACACTGAACGTGCGTTCATTAATCCAAGTAGTTTATGTTTGGCAGTCAAAGGTCAAGAGTCTTTACCATCCGCTTTAGTGCTGATTCCGCCCAAAGATACTTGTGCAAATTACTGGACCATTCAAACAGGCTTACAAGCAGTCAAAGTAGATGCGCAGGGCTACGGATTTTATTTAGCTAAGAACTATGATGACTTGCTAGATCATCCGATCGCAATGGGGCAATTTCAGATTGCGCATTGGCAATCGAATGGTGTATCTCATAGTATGGCCATTCAGGGCTGCATTCACGAAATTGATCTGGAGCGCTTAGCAAAAGATCTTCAATCAATTTGTACTTGCACAATTAATCTCTTTGAACCAAAGACTAAAGAAGCTCCTTTCCAAAATTATTTGTTTTTAGTAAATGCAGTGCTATCTGGTTATGGCGGACTGGAACATCGCAATAGCACCGCCCTATTATGTCGACGTGATCAGATTCCCCAAATCAATACCCCGCTAGATGAAACATCTTATCGTGAGTTTTTGGGCCTCTGTAGCCATGAATACTTTCACGCCTGGTTAGTAAAGCGCATTCAACCCAAAGCATTCCAACCCTATCAACTCGATCGCAGAAACCATACCCGCTTGCTGTGGTTATTCGAAGGCTTTACGAGCTACTACGATGACTTGCAGTTATTCCGCAGCAAACGTATCGATCTAAAGACTTACCTCAAGTTAGTTGCGAACAACTGGAATGGTATTTTGCGGGGGCCCGGAAGGTTGAAGCAAAGCTTAGCTGACAGCTCCTTTGATGCTTGGACCAAGTATTACCAAGCTGATGAGAACACACCGAATATGGTGGTGAGCTATTACGGTAAAGGCGCATTGCTTGCCCTGGGTCTAGATTTAAAGATTCGGGCATTTACAAGCAATCGTCAATCCTTGGATGATTTAATGCGCCTGATCTGGCAAACGCATGGCGTTACGCTAGATGGCATTGCTGAAGATGGCTTAGATGACTTGATGCTCAAACTTCTTGGCAAAAAATTCTCCAAAACCTGGAATGAATTTAAGTCTCGCTACATTTTTGGCGTAGAAGATATTCCAATCCAGAAGTGGCTTGATCCAAAAACCATTTCGCTTAAACAAAAAACCCATTCCAAACTTGAGAAGATCAAACTCCAATTGGGATTGCGCCATAGCGATGCCAATGGCTGGCTAAAGATAACGCACGTGCTCGACGGCGGAGCAGCACAAGTGGCAGGCCTAGCTGCAGGAGATCTTATTGCCAGCATCAATGGTGAGCGTATTACTGCTGCTCGCTGGGATCATGTTTTATCTAGCTTGATCTCGGGACAAGTCATTCAGATTTGTTTTTATCGAGATGATTTAGAGCACGAGCGCATGACTGTTCTTGAGGATGCGCAAATTCCAAGCCAGTACACACTCACCCCAGCCGAGTAATGCACTCATTTTCTGCTGCTGATATTCCAGAAGACTGGCGAGCGCTCCTCGGAGATTATTTTGAGTCTTCTGAGTGGCAAGCGCTACAGACTAATCTCAGGACTGAGTTGAATAAAGAGGGGGATAAGATTTGCCCTGAGCCCCAGAATTTCTTCAAAGCGCTCACACTGACACCGCTTGCTAAAGTCAAAGTAGTGATCTTGGGGCAGGATCCATATCACTCCCCGGGACTTGCTCAAGGCTTGGCTTTTTCGATTCCTGGAGATATTCCAAGCAACTCCCGAGAATTTCCCAGTTCCTTACGCAACATCAGCAAGGCATTGGCATTGGAGGGTTTTGGGGCTCTGCCCAATGGCGATCTGCATCATTGGGCAGAGCAAGGCGTTCTCCTCCTCAATACTGCTCTCAGCGTTAAATTGGGTGAAGCGGGTAGCCATGCAAACTTAGGATGGAAATCCCTAATTGATAGGCTTATTGGTGGCTTGGCACATCAAAAGACACGTTTAGTCTGGATGCTATGGGGGGGTCATGCCCAATCCAAGCTTCCTCTCATTGAGAATGATCCGGGTCAATTAATCCTGCAATCCTCCCACCCCTCCGGATTAGGGGTCTACAAAACCGCTCAGCCATTTCTGGAGCCAGGCGGGATAGCAAGTTGCGGGCATTTCACGACAGCAAATGAGTGGTTAATTGAGCATCAGCAGTCGCCGATTCATTGGGTTGATAGTCATGCCAGCCCTGTGGATAAAGACTTATTTACCCTGATTGATTAGCTGAAAATATTAAAATGAGTAGCTAAAAATGGATTCAAATACACCAAATATCGCACTCAGCACGAATACTCCTTCAATTGAATTTATTGAGGAATGTCGACACCAATCCGCTTTAGCCTCATCTGAAGATCGAGCTAATGATGAATTTATGGCTTTTTTAGACCAAGCTCTTCTAGATATTGAAGGGTTCTAGCCATAAATACTTACCTAGACCAGCTGGCGTAAATAGCCCCAGTTAAGCAAGAGGCCGCTATGGCGCTTAGCCACTCGAGCATCTGTCCAGACTGAAAGAAGCCTGTAAATTGCCCTACATAGGAGCTCGCTAAGGCAGATAAGAAGCCTATTAAGGCGGCCATGAGGAATTTCTTGGCCTTGGGTTTAGCTTTTCGCTCTCCCGGGTAAAAAGCTAAGGCGAGTACGCCAGTTAAACCACCGATCACCAGAAAAGCTAAAAACCCCATTGCTACCCCCATTATTACTGCCATCAAATCTATAATCACCATTATGAAGTTGTTGACACTCGGCATCAATCATCACACAGCGCCGGTCGCCATTCGGGAAAAGGTCGCCTTTGACCCTGAATTTCTTCAAGAAGCGTTGCACGATCTTCGCCAACATCTCGTTGGCGCGAATCAGGCCGGACTGCCTGAGGCCACCATTCTGTCTACCTGCAATCGTACCGAGCTCTATTGCGCGGCCAATGATGCAGACGCAGTCAGTCTTTTACATGAAGCTACCTTTGATTGGCTAGCCAAAACTCAACGACTTGCTCCAAGTAGTTTGGAGCCACACATTTATTCCTTGCCGCAATCGGATGCCGTGCGTCATGCTTTTAGAGTAGCTTGCGGATTAGATTCAATGGTGATCGGTGAAACCCAAATCTTAGGTCAGATGAAAAATGCTGTACGCACTGCTAACGATGCAGGCGTCTTGGGCACTTATCTCAATCAACTCTTTCAAAAAACTTTTGCTGTCGCAAAGGAAGTTCGTGCTTCAACTGAAATTGGGGCCCACTCAATCTCGATGGCCGCGGCTTCGGTGCGCTTAGCCGAACGTATCTTTGAAACCATTGCCGACCAACGTGTACTGTTTATTGGTGCTGGCGACATGATCACTTTATGCGCCACCCATTTTGTTGCACACAAACCAAAAGCAGTTGCGATTGCCAATCGCACAATTGAGCGCGGCCAGGAATTAGCAGACTCAATTTCTATTCAAGATATTGAAGCAGAGTCGTTCAAGCTCTCTGAGCTTCCTAGTCGCCTCCACGAATTTGACATCATTGTTTCTAGCACCGCCTCATCGCTACCCATTATTGGCCTTGGCATGGTGGAGAGCGCCCTAAAGCAACGTCGCCATAAGCCAATGGTTATGATTGACTTAGCTGTTCCTCGTGACTTTGAGCCTGAAATATCTAGACTCGATGATGTGTATCTCTACACCGTGGATGATTTAGGTGTGATGATTCAAACGGGAGCCTCCTTGCGCCAAGCGGCTGTCAGTCAAGCCGAAGCCATTATTGAAGATCGTGTTGGCAATTTCATGCATTGGATGCAAGGTCGCAAGACTGTGCCGCTCATTCAGGATATCCAGCAGCAAGGTGAGCACCTCAGGCAACTCGAACTGGATCGCGCCATGAAACGATTGATGCGCGGCGATGACCCCCAGGAAGTTCTTAATGCAATGGCACAAGGCTTAACCAATAAGTTCTTACATGGCTCATTGCATGCTTTACAACACTCCAACGGCGCTGAGCGTGACGCCCTGATTAAGTTGCTACCTAAATTATTCGCCTCGCATTCCAAGCCAGAAGATCATTAAATGAAGCCCAGCATGCGGGCTAAGCTAGACCACCTAGATACACGCTTAGCCGAACTCAATTCCCTATTAACTACCGAAGAGTCCACTAAAGACATGGACAACTATCGGAAACTCACGCGTGAGCATTCTGATATTGCAACAGTAGTGGAGCAATTCGGCCTATACAAACAGGCTGAGGCAGATGCACAAGCTGCTGATGAAATGCGCAAAGATCCTGAAATGAAGGACTTTGCTGATGAAGAACAAAAGCAAGCTCAAGCCACCATGGAAGAGCTTGAAGGGGTGTTGCAAAAGCTGTTGCTCCCCAAAGATGTCAATGACGAACGCAATGTATTTTTGGAAATTCGCGCGGGTACTGGTGGTGATGAAAGCGCCCTCTTCGCTAGCGACCTTCTGAGAATGTATACCCGCTTTGCCGAACGTCAAGGCTGGAAGGTTGAAGTGGTTAATGCCGCTGAATCCGATCTTGGTGGCTACAAAGAAGTTGTCTTGCGCCTAGTTGGTCAATCCGTTTACTCTCGCCTCAAGTTTGAATCTGGTGGTCACCGAGTTCAGCGCGTACCCCAAACAGAAACTCAGGGACGTATTCATACTTCCGCCTGTACAGTGGCAGTCATGCCCGAAGCAGATGAGCTAGAGGCTGTGAAAATTAATCCTGCCGAACTACGTATTGATACCTTTAGAGCTTCAGGTGCGGGTGGTCAGCATATTAATAAAACGGATTCCGCAGTCCGCATTACCCACTTACCTACGGGCACAGTCGTTGAGTGCCAGGATGATCGAAGCCAGCACCGCAATCGTGAGCAAGCAATGAAGGCTCTTGTCTCACGCATCATGGATGCACGCGAACGTGAAAAGCACCAACTCGAAGCCCAAACCAGAAAATCTCTGGTTGGCTCAGGTGATCGCAGTGATCGTATTCGGACCTATAACTTTCCACAAGGTCGGATTACTGATCACCGCATCAACCTGACGCTCTACAAAATTGATGCCATGATGGATGGCGATATTGATGATCTTTGCAATGCTCTTGCGTCTGAGCATCAAGCAGAGCTGCTTGCGGCACTTGGCGATAGCTAATACAAGCAGGATGAGCATCGGCCAGTCTTTACGGGAATTAATTGGTAACTGCGCATTGCCAGCGAATGAAGCACGGATATTACTAGCCCACCTACTAGAGAAGTACTACCAGCTCCCACGCTCTGCCCTTCTATCTCGTGATGATATGAGCTTGAATGAGCAAGCTTTTCAGGAATGGGAAAGCCTAGTCTCAAGAAGAGTGAATGGCGAGCCCATTGCGTACATCTTGGGTAAAAAAGGATTCCACAATATTGAACTTCTAGTAGCCCCAGGTGTTTTGATTCCTCGTCCAGAAACCGAGCTCCTGGTAGATATTGTCCTTGCTGAAATCACTAGACTCAATCAGTCAACCAGGGTTCTGGATCTGGGAACGGGCTCTGGCGCTATCGCACTCGCAGTCGCAAGTGCGACTCCATTAGCATCACTTATTGCAACAGATCAATCGACAGAGGCTTTGGTCATTGCCAGGCAAAATGCCAAATTCCTCAATCTGACAGATCAAGTTCAGTTTTCACAAGGTAGTTGGTATGAAGCTGTGGGCCCACAAAATCAGTTTGATGTGATTGTCAGCAATCCCCCCTACATAACTGACCGGGACCCACACCTTACTCAAGGAGATCTTCGATTTGAGCCCCCTTCAGCTCTAACCGATTACGCCAGCGGTCTTAGCTGCTTGGAGATCATTATTTCTCAGGCCGATGAATTCTTAAAACCTGGTGGCTTGATCGTTGTTGAGCATGGCTTTGATCAATCTGAAGCAGTGATAGCGCTCATGAAACTTGCAGGATTAGTCAACATTCAGGTGCATCTTGATTTAGCAGGCTTAAGCCGTGCTGCCTCAGGAAGAAAATCACCCTAATAGCCATTAGCGAATTAACCCTTTTCCTCAGATAGCCTTAAAATTACCCTCATTATTAGTTGCAAATCAATATCGCCCTACAGCATAAATTCAGGAAAAAATATGGATACCCAAGCAAAAATTCAAGAAATCGTTTCTAGCCATCCCGTTGTATTGTTTATGAAGGGAAATGCTCAGTTTCCTCAATGTGGCTTTTCTGGAAATGCAGTCAACATCCTGCGTTCAAGTGGTGTAGACAAGCTGCACACAGTGAATGTATTAGAAGATGCAGAAATCCGCCAGGGTATTAAAGAGTTTGCTAACTGGCCAACCATCCCACAGCTCTATATCAATGGTGAATTCATTGGCGGCTCCGACATCATGACTGAGATGTTCCAAAGTGGTGAATTGCAAAAGCTGGTGAAGGCTTAATAATTTATTAATTGCACAGACCACATTTGTGACTTTTGACTTAAGCTCCCTTTTACTATTTGGCCTGCCATTCGGTTTATGCGCAGGCCTTTTGGTCTATGCGCTCAATTTGCGTTCTGCACTTATACGGGTCGAGCAACAAAATCAAGCGGAAGTTGCACTCTCCATTAGCCTTCGAACAGAGCGTGATCAAGCTTTACAAAACGCCATTCGACTTGAGTCGGCACTGGATTCTGAGCGCAAGCAGGGCCTAGGCAGGATTGAATCCCTAAATGAAGCTAAAGAGGCATTGACTAGCCAATTCAAAAACCTCGCCAATGAAATTTTAGAAGACAAGTCCAAGCGCTTTACTGAACAGAACGTCGCCAACTTGGATGCCTTACTTAAGCCATTGCAAACTAAGTTGACTGAATTCAAGGAGCAGGTCAATACTTCCTATGGCAATGAAGCGCGTGAGCGTTTTGCACTCAAGAGTGAAATCGAGCGACTTGCCAACCTCAACCTCCGGATGTCAGACGAAACGCGCTCCCTCACCCAAGCGCTCAAAGGTGACTCAAAAGTACAGGGCAATTGGGGTGAATTGGTTCTAGAGTCCATCTTAGAGTCCTCAGGTCTTCGCAAGGGCGAGGAATACCTAGTACAAGATAGTCACACCCAAACTGATGGCTCACGCCTTCAGCCTGACGTTGTCGTCAAGCTGCCCGAAGGTAGAAGTCTAGTAGTCGACAGCAAGGTTTCCATCACGGCTTACTCCCGTCATGCCGAGGCTTCAGATTCAGTAATTGCAGAACAAGAACTGACTGCCCATATCCAATCACTACGTCAGCATATTCAAGGGCTATCCAGCAAGAACTATAGCTCTCTGTACGGCATTGGCTCGGTAGACTTTGTATTGATGTTTGTGCCCATTGAGCCAGCATTCTTATTGGCACTCAAGACTGCACCCAACCTATATCAAGAAGCGCTAGCAAAGAATATTGTGCTGGTCTGCCCAAGCACCCTGATGGCAACCTTGAGAACTGTTGCGCATTTGTGGCGTCAAGATTCGCAAAACCGCAATGCACTAGAAATTGCAAAACAGTGCGGCACGCTCTATGACAAGTTTGTTGGTTTTGTGGATGATCTCGAAAAGCTAGGCCAACGCTTAGATCAGGCTCAAACTAGTTACCACGATGCCTTCAATAAACTGAAATCTGGCAAGGGTAATCTGATTCGTACTGCGGAGAAGGTGCGTGAGCTGGGCGTTAAGCCCAGTAAGACTCTCTCCGCGCCCTTAATTGAATCGTCTACAGACCCAGAATAAAAATTGACTGCTATCAGCACATCAGAATTCAAAGTCTCATCGCATTCTTATCGAAAAGTAGCTATTGCAGCCTGCTTTGGCACTTTCTTAGAATGGTATGACTTCCTGACGTTCGCCACTCTGGCCGTTGTATTTGCCCCGCTCTTCTTCCCCTCCACCGATCCTAGTACAGCCCTCTTAGCAAGCCTTGCGACCTTTGGAGTAGGCATGGTGGTGAGACCTATTGGAGCGGCCATTTTCGGGAGCATCGGCGATCGTATTGGGCGGCGACCCGTCTTCATGATCACAATTACCCTCATGGGAATTGCTACGGTATGTGTTGGTTTTTTGCCGACCTATGGCCAAGTAGGCATCTGGGCGCCTATTCTTCTAGTTGGCTTGAGACTCTTGCAGGGCCTCTCAGCAGGCGGTGAAATTGGTGGCAGTGCCGTTTACCTCACAGAACATGCTGGCGACTCGAATCGCGGCTTTAAGACCAGCTTCTTGCAGCTCATGGGGCCATTAGGTATTTTAGTTTCCACCCTACAAATTGCACTGCTTCAAGGCTATCTGACTCAAGAAGAATTTCTATCCTGGGGTTGGCGAGTTCCGTTTTGGGTCTCCCTCATTTTGTTATTGGTCGCCTTTAAAGCCCGAATGGCTTTAGAAGAAACGCCAATCTACCTGCAACTCAGTAAAACGGAAGCTCAATCTAAAAACCCTCTGAGAGACAACTTCAAAGATCCAGAAACCAGAAAGAGAATGTTTCTACTCTTCTTCTGCATCTCTGCAGGTGGTGCGGTGCTGTTTTTCTGTGTTCAGGTCTATACCTCGATCTTCCTAAAGACTTCAGTAAAACTACCTCCTCAATTAGTAGATCAATTGAGTGTTTACGCAACAATTGCCCTGCTCCCACTCACCATCTTTGCCGGTTGGCTCTCAGACAAGATTGGTAGAAAGCCGGTGATTGTGAGTGGCCTCATTTTGGGGGCGACGCTCATTTTGCCCGCATTTCACTTATTACAAAACATTGGTCAGGAAGTAATTCAAGATAGTGCAACTTCAAAAATAATAATCACCCTCATATTGATTGGATTGTCAGCAATTCTGGCATTAGTAGTAGGCCCACAAACTGCACTACTTGCAGAGCTCTTCCCAGCTAAAACTAGAAATAGTGCAGCAACACTTCCACACAACTTAGCAGCGGGCTGGATTGGCGGCCTTCTGCCATTAATTGTTACCTGGTTAAACCAAGAATGGGGTAGCAATCTTGCGGGACTTTGGTATCCGACGATTTTTTTAGTTAGCGGTGCAGTGGTGGCAATACTGTACTTGCCGGAAACCAGAACAACGAACCTGCTGAGTTAAAGCAACCAGGTAGCGAAAAAAGATAAGTCAGAAAATGAAAAAACCTAAATTCGCGAGAATTTAGGTTTCAAATTTATGGTGCCCCTTGTCCGACTCGAACAGACCACCTACTGATTACAAATCAGTTGCTCTACCAGATGAGCTAAAGGGGCAACGGATAATATTTTAACCTATTTCACAATCGTCAAGGAAGGTCTGCTGGCCTTTGGCTTTTCTGCCTCACCTAGGCTTCCTATTTCTGATTTACTAGCGGGAGTTTGGCGGGCATCAAAGGGAAAAGACATGCCCTGGCCATTTTCTCTCGCATAGATTGCCAGAACGTGCGTCACGGGAACCATAATCTTTCTCGGAACCCCACCAAATCTTGCTTGGAAGCTGATCCAATCATTATCTAAATTCAGTTGATGACAGGCTTCGATAGAGAGATTTAAGACGATTTCATCATTCTTAACAAACTCCATGGGGACTTCAACGCTAGAGTCTACAAAGACCGCCATGAAAGGCGTAAAACCAAAATCCGTGCACCACTGATGTAGCGCACGGATTAGGTAGGGTTTATTGCTTGGGACGTCAGACATGCTCATTTAGCCGCCTGAGTAATGTGCCGCTTAGCGGCGCATTACCTTTTCTGAAGGCGTTAAAGCCTCAATGTAAGCAGGCCTACTGAAAATACGCTCAGCGTATTTCAACAAGGCTGCCGCATTGCGCGAGAGATCAATGCCGTAATGCTCCAAACGCCACAATAGAGGAGCAATTGCCACATCAAGCATAGAGAACTCTTCACCCAACATGTACTTATTCTTCACAAAAATAGGTGCCAATTGAGTCAATCGATCACGAATAGCTAAACGTGCTTTTTCATGGGACTTCTCAGCGGCCTTGCCTTTTTCATTTTCCAAAGCAGCTACATGTACAAACAATTCTTTCTCAAAGTTGAAGAGGAAGAGGCGTGCGCGTGCGCGTGCAACAGGATCAGGCGGCATCAATTGTGGATGCGGAAAACGTTCATCAATGTACTCATTAATGATGTTTGACTCATACAAAATTAAGTCGCGCTCAACCAAGATGGGGACTTGGCCATAAGGGTTCATAACCGAGATGTCTTCTGGCTTGTTAAACAAGTCCACATCACGGATCTCAAAGTCCATGCCTTTTTCGAAAAGCACCAAACGGCAGCGTTGCGAGAATGGGCAGTTTGTGCCCGAGTACAACACCATCATAAATTTATTTCCTTAAATATCTACTTCAATACAACAAACGCACAAACAACTGCGACTTTACATCTCATACAACCGTGGCTTAGTGGATATCTTTCCAATAAGCCTTATTCAAACGCCATGCCAACAAGGTAAAGATTGCCAAGAAGATAAGCACAATCACACCCAGACGCTTACGCTCTAGTTGAACTGGCTCTGCCATCCAAGACATAAACGCAACTAAGTCTGCGATGTTATCGTCATACTCTTGTGGCTTCATGGTTCCCGGAGTCAATTGCTCGAAACCTACGAATACTTTTTCCATTCTGGCTTCGTCATGCGGATCTTTACGCTCTTCAAACTTCGCCGCGCGCTCACCCTGCAGTTGCCACAATACGTGCGGCATACCTACGTTTGGAAACAACAAGTTATTCCACCCAGTTTGAGTAGTGTCATCCTTGTAGAAAGTGCGGAAATAGGTATAAAGCCAATCAGTACCACGTGCACGCGCCTCAACGGATAAGTCAGGGGGAGTCTTACCGAAGAATGCCTTGCCTTCCTTTGGTGTCATCGAGATAGTCATGAGATCCCCGACCTTGGCATCATTCAAAATCAAGTTATCTTTGATTTGCTGATCCGTCAAGCCAATGTCGCGCAGACGGTTGTAACGCATGCTCACTGCTGAATGGCAGTTTAAGCAATAGTTCACAAATAGCTTGGCGCCATTTTGCAAGGAAGCATTGTTGCTTACCCGATTAGGCGCTTTATCCAATGGAAAACCTTCTTCATTGGCGCTAGCGTTGAGGCCAAAACCAAGGGCAGCAACCAATATTGTTACTTGGCAGATGCCCTTCAAAGTTTGCAGAATTCGTTTCATACTAGTTCCTAATTTCTCTTTGCCAATATCTCAGGCGTGAATTAATGGGCCTTAAAAGTAACGCGGGTTGGAACTTGCTTGAATGTGCCAAGCTTGCTCCAGAACGGCATTGCCAAGAAGAAGCCCAGATAATAAATAGTGCAAATCTGAGAAATCTTTTCAAACACTGGTGATGGCGGCTCAATACCCAAGTAACCCAAAACCACAAAGCTCACCACAAACACACCATAAATATATTTATGGAACTGTGGACGATAGCGAATAGATTTCACCGGAGAATGATCCAACCAAGGCAAGAAGAACATGATCACAACAGAACCACCCATGATCACAACACCCCAAAACTTGGCATCAAATGCGTAGAAGCCAGCAGCCAACACCAAAGCAATAGCAGCGCAAGCACCCTTAACCTTAATGTCTTTAGTGCTAATCGCAAACATGCCCAAAATCACTGCCAAGAAAATCCACAATGGCAATAAGAAGTTAGTGGTAGTTGCACGCAACATCGAGTAGAACGGCGTGAAATACCATACTGGTGCAATGTGCGTTGGAGTAACAAATGGATTTGCAGGAATAAAGTTATTCGCCTCTAGGAAGTAACCATTCATCTCAGGAGCAAAGAACACAATACAAGCAAACACCATTAAGAAAACGCCCAATCCAAATACATCGTGCACGGTGTAGTAAGGATGAAAAGGAATGCCGTCTAATGGAATGCCTTTTTCATCTACGGTTTCTTTAATTTCAACACCATCTGGATTGTTGGAGCCAACTTCATGCAAAGCAATGATGTGGGCAGCAACCAAACCAATCAGCACTAATGGGATCGCAATCACGTGGAATGCAAAGAAGCGATTCAAAGTTGCATCACCAACTACATAGTCTCCACGTAACCATAAAGACAGGTCTGGGCCGATCAATGGGATAGCAGAGAACAAGTTCACGATTACTTGAGCACCCCAGTAGGACATTTGACCCCATGGGAGCAAGTAGCCAAAGAAAGCTTCACCCATCAAGCACAAGAAAATTGCGCAACCGAAAACCCAAATTAATTCACGTGGCTTGCGATATGAACCGTAGATCAAACCACGGAACATGTGCAAATAGACCACTACGAAGAACATTGAGGCACCAGTTGAATGTAGGTAACGAATCAACCAACCCCATGGCACTTCGCGCATGATGTACTCAACAGACTCGAAAGCCTTTGCAGCGTCAGGCTTGTAGTTCATTACCAAGAAAATACCTGTAATGATTTGCAATGCCAGTACAACAATGGCTAAGGAGCCAAAAAAGTACCAAAAATTGAGGTTTTTAGGTGCGTAATACTCGGTTAAATGGGCTTTAATCGAGGATGTGAGGGGGAAACGGGAGTCAACCCAAGCTAACACCTTCTGGGATACAGGAGCGTCTGCCGGGACTTCTTTTTCGTGAAATGCCATTTATCTCTCCTTAGGCCTTCTTATCTTCGCCAACCAGAATCTTGGTATCGCTCAAATACATATGCGGCGGTACTTCCATATTGTCTGGGGCTGGTTTGTTCTTAAATACACGGCCTGCCATATCAAATGTAGAGCCATGGCATGGGCAAAGGAAGCCGCCTGGCCAAGTATTAGGCAAAGAAGGCTGTGGGCCTGACTCAAACTTCGCTGTAGGGGAGCAACCTAAATGGGTACAAATACCCACTACAACTAAGTACTCAGGCTTAATTGAGCGCCATTGGTTTTGAGCATAAGGAGGGGTAAATTGAGCGGGATCCCTTAAAGAATCAGGGTCTGCGAGCTCCGAATCAATTTTGGAAAGTTCGGCAACCTGCTCTGGCGTGCGACGCACAACCCAGACGGGCTTACCACGCCATTCAACCATACGCATCTCATCTGGCTGCATGCCAGCAATATCGATCTCAACAGCAGCGCCAGCGGCCTTAGCACGCTCAGAAGGCTGAAAACTGTCCACAAAAGGGTAAAGGGCTGCGGCTGCACCAACACCGCCGACCGCTGAAGTAGCGATCAACCAATTACGACGATCCTTGTCCATACAGGGCTTGTCACTCATTTACAAAATTCCTCGATAGAGCATTTATAGGTGGAAATTGCTTAAAGGTAAGATTTTAAAGTAAAAAGTGGGGTATGCAACAAAGTTATGGGGTTAATCTTGAGTTAATCTCAATCTAAATCAAAAGGAAGGCATTTATGAGCGTTTTAAAGGAATTTCGGGACTTCGCAGTCAAGGGCAATGTCATTGATTTGGCAGTGGGCGTGATCATTGGGGGAGCCTTCGGGAAAATCGTGGACTCCCTGGTAAATGACATTGTTATGCCGGTTATTTCCACCCTTTTGGGTGGGCACATTGATTTTACAAATCTTTTCCTCGTGCTGGGCACAATCCCAGACGGCGTTCCACGGACATTTGATGCCCTCAAAAAGGCTGGTGTACCTATTTTTGCTTATGGCAACTTCATCACCATCTCCATTAACTTCATTCTCTTGGCCTTTGTAATCTTTCAGATGGTCAAAGTAGTTAATAGAGTACGTTCAATGGATGCCCCTCCAGCTCCGCCAACACCAGAAGATATCGTCTTATTAAGAGAGATCCGGGATAGCCTGAAAAAATAAATTTGCTTGCAGAATGGATACCATTTGCATCCTTTACCCAAAGGTTGTCTCATTAACCTCCGTTAGGCTGGCAAACAAGCGGCATTTCCCACATAGGTTTACCTTGACTGTAATCGCAAGATACGCCAACTGGAGATTTTGTACTGGCTAGACAACCCGCTAACGTGAGGATCAACAAGATTATTGATATGTATTTCACTAATATCCACCTTTTAAAAGATTAAGAAAAAACCCACCATGTTTCCATGGTGGGTTAATTTAATACCAAACTAATCATCAACTAGCTTACGCTAGCAATGAATTAGAAAGTGTGACGTACGCCAACTGCGTATTGGCTAGCAGCAGCTGAACCAGTTACACCTAACACAGTAGTGATGTTAGAAGTTTGTGTTTTACCGTAGATTGCATACAAGTTTGTACGCTTGCTCAACAAGTAGTTTGAACCTAACTGCCATGCGTTCATGTTAGCTGTTGGCTCGCCTACACCAGCAGCTTTGTAGCTACCGTTACCAATGTTTGCCCATGCTTCGATTGTTGGTGTAATAAAGCTACGTACACCAATCTGTTGACCTGAACGCTTAACGTAGTCATTAGAGTTCAAAACTGAGAGTTCCTTGCGGCTAATCCATGAAGCGTAAGCTTTCAAGATACCGAAATCATAAGTTGCACCAACATAAGCTTGGTTATCTTTTACGTTAGTACCATTGTCGTTGGTATTGGTCGTTGTAATTGGATTAACAGTGCTTACGTTAGTCTCATTTCTGAAAGACTGATAAGCGGCTGTTACAAGCAATTTCTGCCATGTGTAATCAACACCCAAACCCCAACCGTTAACGTTCTTTGTACCACCGGCTGTGTATAGCGCAGCTGTGTTGTTAGCACCAGTTTGTGTTTCGTTTTGATTCTTTTGTGAGTAAATACCTTTTGCGCTAAAACCAGCAAATTTCTCAGTGTTAAATGTGATCGCGTTGTTTTGACGAATTGTGTAAGCAGCTGTTGATGTATCAACAGAGTTTGCTTTTGCAGGGTAGATGATGCTACCAACTACGTTGTTTTGCTGACCAGGGTCAGTTGCGGCAACAGAAGTATGGATTGGAGTGTACTGAGTACCAATAGCAGCTTGACCCAAACCTTTTTTGCTCAAACCAACAAATGTTTGACGGTTAGTTAAGCCGCCAGCTGTTGAGCCTGACAGACGGTCTTCTTGTGGATAGAGTTGGAATTCAGCTGTGAAGAAACCAGCTAATCCGCCGCCTAAATCTTCAGTACCTTTGAAGCCTAAGCGTGATGTTGTCTCTGCTGATTGACCGAACTGAGCAGAAGTTGTCTTCTTGCTTCCAACTGCATTAGATGCAGGGAATGCTTTTGCATCAGCACCAGTAAAACCAACGTCCAAGATACCGTAAACAGTCACTGATGACTGAGCTTGTGCAGCGCCAGCAAATGCTGTCATTGCTGCGATTGCTAATAGCGATTTTTTCATTCTTTAAATCTCCATAAATTGAAAGTAATGCCCAAATAAAACTGGGACCTACGAATTTTGCTTGTTTTGCCCTACTAGACTGGGGGTTAGAGTATTTAGGAGCTCTTTTTGCTTGTCAAAAGGCAGTTTTTTGGCTTTCTTCGTTGTATCAGGGCAACAAGGGCTTTGATTTCTGTCTTTTTAGGGCCTTGAATGCCAAAATTGTCATATGGCAAGCCGTGAATTCCTAAAAATCCTACAATTAGCCCGTATTGGTGACGTTTCTGCGCAACAAAATTTAGCATCCGCCTATCTTACCGGGGCCTTTAAAACCCCAATACAACCAGCTAATGCCTTGATTTGGCTAGAAAAATCATACTTATCACTTACAAATCAGATAGTTAGCAATGCAAGCTCAAGTAATGAGGAAATTTCTGATCTTGGGGTGCCATCCCCGCAAATTCTGGGGATGCTTGAGCAAATTGCTGCAGTTCCACTAGCAGTCACTTTTAATTCTCCAGCATTTTCCTTTGGATGGAAATCATTCTGGCAAACAACAAGACTAGAAGTTCCTGCGCGTTACGCTGCGCAATGGCAACTAGCTGATCTACTTTTGCATCCCGATAAAAAAGATCTCCAAAGTGAACTTGCTACATGGCTTGTCAAACAAAGTGGCGAGAGCGATCTTTCCACGCTGCAGAAAATCGCCAAACAATTTCTATCAAATCTAGCTGAGACAGAGTCACCGTATACCAATTCAGCAAAAGAGCTTCTCATTAAATTACAGCCAAAAGATGAAGCACTCTCCTCCCTTTGGAATGCTTGGATCTTGGAAAGGAATGAAGTATCGCTAATACAGGCAGCAGAACTTGGCCTAACGATTGCAAAACTCGCCTTAGGCTTACGTCTAGCCCAATTCAATGAAGTTAATTCTGATGCGAAAGATTCGATTGGGGCGGGCGGCGGCAAATCAAATGCCTCTCTTAAGAAGGCAGCCTATTGGTTAGAGCTTGCAGCAAAAGATGGCGATCGTGATGCCTGGTTCGCTTTGGGCGAGATCTATCGTCGCCCACAGTTCTCTGGCTATAACGCAAGCGAGAGCGATCGCTGCTTTGATCGGGCTGCTGACTTAGGTCATGCGCAAGCGCAGTTTCGGAAAGGTGCCAATTTGTGGCGCAAGCGTGAAAAGATTGAAGAGAAAGTGCGTGGACTGCAAGCGTCTTACTGGATTTGGCAAGCCCATCAACAAGGCGTACCTGAAGCAAAAGAATTACTAGGCAAAGTTTTGGAGAATGTTTCCAGCCCCAAGAGCAACGATTGGCATCAGTTAGCTAACCATGCAGAACAAGCCTTGAATCATCATGCGGAGCATAAATTGGAGGAGGAGTGGATTTTGTTATGCCACCGACTCATCATCGCCAATCAATTTAATCTCAGCAAGGCCGAGTTATTGCTTTGCGAAGTGGGGCAACTACAGCATGAACATTGCGTTGTTGTAGACATTCGTCATGAATTACCAAAGATTCTGCCTCGATTGATTCAAATAGACACCACTCAGCAGCGCCGCTCTTTACTAGCTGCAGGAAAGATCTTTGCCGGAAGCGAAGCCGACCTCGAGGGAAATCTACGACAAAGACGCTATCGATTTGATCGAGTCACCGAGTGGCTTCAAACCACCTTCTCACAAGATCAAGCAGTCGCTTGAGGATCGACGTCTTTAGATTCGCTATCTTTAGCGGCACCAGCATCTTCATCCGTCGGCTTAGGGACATAGAAGCGCGCTATTAAAAGCCCTAGCTCGTAGAGCAAGCTCATTGGCACCGCTAAAAGTAATTGTGAGAGAACGTCGGGCGGCGTAACGATGGCAGAGATCACAAACGCACCAACAATGACGTAAGGGCGAATTTCTCTCAGCTTAGCCAAGGGAACTATCCCCATGCGTACCAATACCACTACCACTACCGGCACCTCGAAGGTGATACCAAAAGCTAAAAAAGTGGTCATCGCAAAGCTGAGGTAATTATCGATATCCGTAGACATCTCAGCACCCAGTGGCGCGTTATAACTTGCCATGAATTTAAATACAGTCGGGAATACTAAGAAGTAAGCAAAAGCCATCCCAAAAATAAACAGGCTGTAACTACTCACGACCAAAGGCACGATCAGCTTGCGCTCATGTTGGTAGAGTCCTGGCGCAATAAAAGCCCATATCTGGTACATCACTACTGGCAAGGCAATTAAGAAAGCAACTAGCATGGTCACCTTCATTGGCACAAAGAAAGAGCCAGTGACATCGGTCACAATCATCTTGCCGCCAGCGGGCAGCGCTTCAAGTAATGGCTGTGCAAATAAATGGAAAATATCTGGCGCCCAATATACAAGGCTCAAGAAGACAATAATAATAGCTATTGCAGCCTTGATAATGCGATCACGCAACTCATACAAGTGCGATAAGAAAGATTCTTGTAAACTCGAATCTTCTGTTGAGTTGTTTTGCGTCATCTAAATATAATTTTGAGTTACTTGGTGGCGCTATGATGAAAACGCTTCATGCGAGCAGCGCCTGATTGAACTCTCGTACGCATGCCAGTCGAGCGCTTAAACCAAATCGGTCTTGCTGCGCGTCTCACGCCCCAGCTCTTGCGACCTTGGCGTATCGATTTTTGTAGCACTTCCTTTTCATCTAAAGGGGCTCGTGTAAACATATTCGAACCGATATCAGCTTGGTCGCTTAAATTAGCACCTGCCTCTTGCACGGTAGATTGAATGGAACTCTCGACATCTTTAAAGGCAGAGACACTTTCTTCACGGAGTTTCTTAAACTCTTCAATGTCCATCTGGCGACTCACTTCAGATTTCACGTCAGCCATGTAGCGCTGTGCTCGTCCGAATAGATTACCTGCCATGCGGGCAATCTTAGGAAGACGCTCGGGGCCGACCACCACCAATGCAACTACTGCAATGAGTGCAAGCTTTGAAACACCAAGATCAATCATTTAAAAATGATGCGCGGGTAATTGCACACTGTTGATATTTACTTGTTTACGTCTTTAGCCTGCACATCCACAGTTTTCTCTGTTGATGCGGTAGCGCTCTGGATTTGTTCCTTGGCTTTATCTTGCGACTCTTCAGTTCCCTCAGGCGTTTTCATACCATCTTTGAAGCCTTTAACAGCGCCGCCTAAGTCAGTTCCGATATTGCGCAATTTTTTGGTACCAAATACCAACATCACGATTACCAAAACAATTAACCAATGCCAAATGCTAAATGAACCCATCTTCAATCTCCTCGGACTATTTTTTCCAGGGGCGTGGACCGCCCATCACATGCAAGTGCAGGTGATAAACCTCTTGCCCACCATCCGCACCATTGTTCACTACCAATCTAAAGCCGCCATCTTTTCCGGGACGGCAACCCTGCTCCTTGGCAAGACGCGGTGCTAATTCCATCATTCTACCTAGCAATGGCGCATCCACCACTTCTGCCAACTCCAACATAGGGATATGCTTCTTGGGAATCATTAGAAAATGAATTGGTGCAGCCGGATTGATATCTTTAAAAGCAAATATCTCCTCATCCTCGTATACCTTTTGGGATGGGATTTCGCCCTTAGAAATCTTACAAAACAAGCAGTTAGGATCGTGGTTCACGGTTTCGTTCTAGTTTTGATGAATTTATCGAGTTTTACTGTATTTACTCTTTACCAGCAGCTTTTCTGGCCGCCTTTTCTTCAATTCCCGAGGTCCCCAGGCGACGATTGAGCTCAGCCACCACATCCTCTGGGCGTAAGCCAAACTGAGAAAGTGCTATTAAGCAATGGAACCAAAGGTCAGCCATCTCGCCAACTAAGAGCTTTTGCTGCTCAGGGGCTAGATTGGAGTTACGCGCATCCTTAGCCGCCATCACCGCCTCAGTAGCCTCCTCACCAATCTTCTTGAGAATCCCATCATCACCCTTGGAAAAGAGCAAAGCAGTGTAAGAGGTCTTTGGATCTGCTTGACCAGCCTTAAATGCATCACGTCGTTGATCCACCACATCGGCCAAATGAGCCAAGGCAGAATCTAAATTGGAGGGGTTTTGTGCTGAACTAGTCATAAAGGGATTTTATGTCTTTTATCGCCATGAAGACTAAGAAGGCTTATTTAAGACCCTGAGACTCATCTACCCAAGCAGATTGCGCTGAATCCCACCGCTGGAAAAAGCAACTATGCTCACCAGTATGGCAAGCAATGCCATCTTTTTGCTCAACCAAGATCAAAATCGTATCGCCATCACAATCGAGGCGGATTTCTTTAACTTTTTGGATGTGGCCCGATTCTTCACCCTTGTGCCAAAGCTTTTGTCTTGAGCGAGTCCAATAGACCGCCTCGCCCAAACGCAATGTAGCCAATAAGGCGTCCCGATTCATCCAGGCCATCATCAAGATATCTTTGCTGCCAACCTCTTGAGCAATCACCGGAACCAAGCCCTGCTCATTCCAAGTAACGGCATCAAGCCATGCGCCCGCTTCTAAAGTGTCAATTGGGGTGAACGAGCTCATATTTATCTTCTCTATATTTTTATTAGCTCTTAAATACGGACCGGAATTCCTTGGCTAGCCATATATTCTTTTGCTTGGCCAACGGTGTATTCACCATAATGAAAAATACTCGCCGCAAGAACGGCATCAGCATGACCTTTGGCAATGCCATCGACCAAGTGCTGCAAATTACCCACCCCGCCAGATGCAATCACCGGAACACTTACCGCATCGCTCACTGCTGCAGTTAACTCAAGGTCAAAGCCATCTTTACTACCATCGCGATTCATACTGGTGAGAAGTATTTCACCAGCACCGCGTTTGGCCACTTCAGTTGCCCACGCGACTACATCCATACCAGTAGCAGTTCTACCGCCATGGGTAAAGACTTCCCAATTACCCGCTTCAGTTTTTTTAGCATCAATGGCAACGACGATGCACTGCGAACCGTAATAGGCTGCAGCATCAGATACTAAATCTGGATTGGCTACAGCAGAAGAATTCATGCTCACCTTGTCAGCGCCAGCATTGAGTAAGCGGCGTACATCCGCTACGGCGCGCACACCGCCACCAACGGTTAAAGGAATAAATACTTGGGATGCAACATCTTCAATGATGTGCAATATTAGATCGCGCCCATCAGATGTAGCTGTGATGTCCAAGAAAGTGAGCTCATCGGCACCTTGGGTGTCATAACGTTTTGCAATCTCTACAGGATCACCCGCATCACGCAAGCCAACAAAGTTCACGCCTTTAACAACGCGCCCTGCTGTGACATCAAGGCAGGGAATAATTCGCTTAGTTAGCACTGATCAGCACTCTAGACAATTTTCTTGATGAACTTCAGGGTTAACTCATCGGCATATTTTTGCGCCGCCGTTAAATCTAAATCACCAGCGTAAATTGAGCGTCCCGCAATCACGCCCATAATGCCTTCAGCTTCAGCCTCACATAGCGCTTCAATATCTTGATTATTCGATAAACCACCACTAGCAATCACTGGGATCCGGATCGCTTGTGCCAATTTAATCGTGGCATCCATATTGATGCCCTTCATCATGCCATCACGACCAATGTCAGTATAGATAATTGCTTCTACGCCGTAGCCTTCAAATTTTTTAGCAAGGTCGATCACTTCATGGCCCGTAATCTTGCTCCAGCCATCAGTGGCTACTTTGCCATCACGTGCATCTAAGCCCACCATGATGTGGCCAGGGAAAGCAGTGCAAGCATCCTGAACAAAGCCAGGACTCTTCACAGCAGCTGTGCCAATAATGACGGTACTGATGCCGTCATCCAATAAACGCTCAATCGTTTCGAGATCGCGGATACCGCCACCTAGCTGAACTGGAATCTCATCGCCAACCGCTTTAAGAATGGATTTAATTGCAGACTCATTTTTGAGCTTCCCAGCAAATGCGCCATTCAAATCTACTAGGTGTAAACGACGTGCGCCCTTGCTGATCCAATGTGCCGCCATCGCGCCAGGATCCTCAGAAAAAACAGTGGCTTTATCCATATCACCTTGTTCGAGTCGAACACAGTGGCCGTCTTTTAGGTCAATCGCGGGAATCAGCAGCATAGCGGTAGTTTAGAAAAGTATTAAGGTTGCCAAGAAACAAAATTTTTGTAGAGCTTTAGTCCGTATTCTGCACTTTTTTCTGGATGAAATTGCGTTGCAAAAATATTATCCCTTGCAACAGCAGAAGTAAACCAGTCACCGTATTCGGTTGAGCCCGCAATATCTTCCTTACGTTGCGGCACAACATAGTAACTGTGCACAAAGTAAAAACTTGTTAAATCGGGAATGCCATCCCAAATTGGGTGTTGGCGATCCTGACGTACCTGGTTCCAGCCCATATGCGGAACCTTGGACGCAGAGCCATCTGGCTGCAATTTGCCAGTAAGCTCAAAACGTCTTACTTCACCCGGAATCAATCCTAAACAAGGTGTCCAGGGGGTATTAGAGCTTGCTCGCACTTCAGCGCTTTGATCAAACAGCATCTGCTCGCCCACACAAACACCCAATAGCGGTTTATTTTTGGCAGCATCTAAAAGCGCCTCTAGTAAACCAGACTCTTGGAGATGCTTCATGCAGTCCGGCATAGCGCCCTGTCCTGGAAGCACCACTCGCTCGGCGGCAAGGATTTCTTCTGGGGTGTGTGCAATTAAGACATTAGCATCCGGCGCCACATGATGAAAGGCCTGATAGACGGAACGCAGGTTACCCATTCCGTAGTCAACGATCGCAATGGTTTGCGTCAATGGTTAGCCTATGTTCTGTAGTTTTGTGACAGTCTTCTACTCAACACTAGAATTTTTCTAGATTAGAGACTGCCCTTAGTCGAAGGAACAACACCAGATGCACGTGGATCCAACTCTAAAGCCATGCGCAAAGCACGGCCAAAGGCCTTGAAGACGGTTTCAATCTGGTGGTGGGCATTAATGCCACGCAAGTTATCGATGTGTAAAGTGACTCCAGCATGGTTTACAAAGCCACGGAAGAACTCGATGCTGAGATCCACGTCAAAATCACCTACACGCGCACGAGTAAATGGGACATTGAATTCCAGTCCTGGGCGACCAGAAAAGTCGATCACAACGCGAGAAAGGGTTTCATCCAAAGGCACGTAGGAATGGCCATAGCGAGTAATACCAGCCTTATCGCCAACCGCTTTGGCAAATGCCTGCCCCAAAGTAATGCCCACATCCTCAACAGTGTGGTGATCATCAATATGGGTATCGCCTGTAGCGACCACTTTAAGATCGATCATGCCGTGACGGGCAATTTGATCGAGCATATGGTCTAGGAAAGGTACGCCCGAGGCTAGCTCAGCTTTACCTGTGCCATCCAAGTTGATGTCAATTTGAATTTTGGTTTCCGAAGTGTTTCGGGTAACGTCGGCTTGCCGCATGCTTCAGTGCGCCGCGAGGCGAAGTGTTGATTGAAGCCTCATAATATCATTCCTAATACAGATATAAATGCCAATTTTGATTGTTGGCGTTTATTCATTTTTGCTGATTTTTGACCAGAGTCCCTCATGAGCCGCTTTTGGAGCCCCGTTGTTCAGACCCTCACCCCCTATATTCCCGGGGAGCAGCCGCAAATGCAGCGACTGGTCAAACTCAACACCAATGAGAGCCCCTACGGCCCGTCTCTCAAGGCGCTAACGGCCATTAATACCCAAACAAATGATGATCTAAGGCTCTATCCAGATCCCGAGGGTGTAGCCCTTAAAAAGGCTATTGCTGATTTACATGGTCTGGACCCAAAACAGGTGTTTTTAGGAAATGGTTCAGATGAGGTTCTAGCCCACGTCTTTTTAGGCCTCCTCAAGCAAGCTAAGCCCATCCAGTTTCCAGATATCACCTATAGCTTCTATCCAGTCTATTGCAAGTTATTTGGGATTGACTATCAAACAGTCCCCTTAGGCCCTAATTTTGAAATTCAGATAGCGGATTTCAAGACCCCGAATGGTGGGGTTATTTTCCCCAATCCGAATGCCCCCACTGGTCGCGCCATCCCACGATCAGATATCGAAGCCCTGCTCAGCAAAAATACAGATTCAGTAGTGGTCATCGATGAAGCCTATGTCGATTACGGGACCGAGTCTTGCATTCCACTTCTACGCGGAAATGCATGCCCAGAAAACCTCTTAGTCGTGCATACCCTTTCCAAATCCCGCGCCCTAGCAGGGTTGCGTGTTGGGTTTGCCGTGGGTCACCCCGCTTTAATTGAGGGTCTAGAGCGTGTCAAGAATAGCTTTAACTCTTACCCGCTGGGTCGCTTAGCGCAAGCTGGAGCAATTGCGGCAATACAAGATCAAGCCCATTTGGAATCTACAAGTAAAAAAGTAATTCAAACTCGCGAACGCTTGGTCACTGAATTAAGTGCATTGGGTTTTGACACTTTGCCATCTACAGCCAACTTTATATTTACGCGTCACCCAAAACATGCCGGTGGAAAGTTATATCAAGTTTTGCGGGATCGCGGCATTATCGTGCGCCACTTTAAGTCACCACGCATCGAAGAATTTTTGCGCATCACCATCGGTACCGATGAGCAAACGAATGAATTGATTTCCGCACTGAAAGAAATTCTGGCCAGCACTTGAGCTAGCTAGAAATTTATTTCGTATTTATTTCCGAATCTATTTTTTTAGGCGCATCTCGGCAGCGCGAGCATGAGCTGTCAAGCCCTCACCGTGTGCGAGCGTACTAGCAACGGCACCTAAGGTTTGAGCACCTGCCTCACTAACCTCAATCATGCTAGAACGTTTGATGAAGTCATACACACCTAACGGCGAAGAGAAGCGTGCAGTGCGTGCTGTTGGTAAAACGTGATTCGGGCCAGCGCAATAATCACCAAGGGACTCGCTGGTGTAGTTACCCATAAAGATCGCGCCCGCATGACGAATCAATTCAGCCCACTTTCGTGGCTCGGCAGCGCAAATTTCTAAATGCTCTGCAGCGATGTCGTTGGCAATCTCGCAAGCCTGCGCCATATCTTTTACCTGAATCAATAAAGCGCGATTCGTGAGTGATGCTTCAATCACTTTCTTTCTAGGCATCTCTGGGAGTAGCTTATTGATGCTTGCTTGCACTTGCTCAATAAATTGCTCATCTGGGCAAAGCAAAATAGATTGCGCTAATTCATCGTGCTCAGCTTGTGAGAACAAATCCATCGCAATCCAATCGGGATTACTAGAGCCATCACAGAGAACCAAGATTTCTGATGGGCCAGCGATCATATCGATGCCGACGATCCCAAACACACGGCGCTTGGCAGCAGCTACATAAGCATTACCAGGACCAACAATTTTATCGACAGAAGGAATCGTTTTTGTGCCGTAAGCCAAAGCGCCAACTGCTTGCGCACCACCAATCGTAAAGACGCGATCAACACCGGATAAATAGGCAGCGGCCAAGACCAAGGGGTTACGAGCGCCATCAGGAGTGGGCACTACCATGATGACCTCAGCCACGCCAGCAACTTTTGCGGGGATAGCATTCATCAATACGGAGGAAGGATATGCTGCTTTGCCACCGGGCACATAAATTCCGACGCGATCTAAAGCGGTGACTTTTTGACCCAAGCGAGTTCCATCAGCCTCTTCATATTCCCAAGAGTGGCAACCCGCTTCAATCTTTTGCTTCTCGTGATAAGCGCGCACACGTTGCGCAGCAATATCCAAAGCATTTTTCTGCTCGGCCGATAAACCATCGTAAGCATTTTTTAATGCTGATTGAGAAATCTCTAGCTCAGCAACGCTCGCAACATCTAATCGATCAAATTGTTTTGTGTAATCCAACACTGCAGTATCACCATTGGCTTTTACTTGTGCCAAGACCTTCACTACGACAGCATCAATCGCCTCATCATCAGCCATCGGCAACGAAAGACTAGAGAGCAGCGTTTCTTTGAAACCTGCGTCTTTGCTATTGAGGCGCTTGACTTTGACTTCAGCGGACATAGGGATTTTCTTGTTTACTTCAATAATTCAAAGAATGGCTGAAGTTGTGCGCGCTTACGTTTATACGAAGCTTGATTAACAACCATGCGGGCGCTGATGTCAGCGATGGGCTCAACCTCAACCAAACCATTTGCGCGCAAAGTATTGCCTGTAGATACTAGATCTACAATCGCATCAGCCAATCCAACTAATGGGGCTAACTCCATCGAGCCATATAAATGAATCGTATCAATGTGTACGCCCTTATTAGCAAAGTGCTCACGTGCACAGTTGACATACTTAGTTGCAACTTTCAAACGAGATCCTTGCTTTACAGCAGTGGCGTAATCAAAGCCTTCTTTGACAGCTACCGACATACGGCATTTGGCGATATTGAGATCAAAAGGGACATAGAGTCCGTCTGTACCGTTTTCCATCAAGACATCTAAGCCAGCCACCCCAAAATCGGCACCACCGAACTGAACGTAGGTCGGCACATCCGAAGCGCGCACAATAATTAAGCGCACATCCGGATTGGAGGTCTCAATAATGAGTTTGCGTGACTTCTCAGGATCTTCAAGCGGACGAATGCCGATCTTAGATAAGATCTCAGCGGTTTCTTCGAAGATACGCCCCTTCGAGAGGGCTAAAGTTAACTTCATGGACTAATTATCCATCAGGCTTACTTGATCCGCTGAATGTTAGCCCCTAAGAGGGTTAACTTTTGCTCCATGCGGTCATATCCACGATCCAAGTGATAAATCCGGTCTACCTGAGTTTCGCCTTGGGCAGCCAAACCGGCAATCACCAAACTTGCGGAAGCGCGCAAATCCGTAGCCATCACAATCGCGCCAGACAGCTTCTCCACGCCCTGCGCAATTGCCGTATTTCCCTCAATAGCGATATCAGCGCCGAGGCGATTCATCTCCTGAACGTGCATAAAACGGTTCTCAAAGATGGTTTCAGTAATCGTGGCATTACCCTCAGCAATGGCATTGACCGCCATTAACTGGGCCTGCATGTCAGTGGGAAAAGCTGGGTATTCAGAAGTGCGGAAGCTAACTGCCTTAGGACGACCTTTCATGGAAGCCTTAATCCAGTCTGGCCCAAGCTCCATCTCCAAGCCTGCTTCTTTGAGTTTGACGATCACAGCATCTAAGGTGTCAGGACGACAGTGCCTTACAAGCACCTCCCCACCAGTAGCCGCAACAGCACACAAGAATGTGCCCGTCTCAATACGGTCGGCGATCACAGAATGTTCTGCGCTATGAAGCTTTTCAACACCCTCAATAACTAAACGATCACTGCCGATGCCGCTAATCTTGGCGCCCATCTTTACAAGCAACTCTGCCAAGTCACCCACTTCAGGTTCACGGGCAGCGTTCTCCAGAATACTCGTGCCAGATGCCAAAGTGGCAGCCATCAATAAATTTTCTGTGCCAGTAACCGTAATCATGTCAGTCAAAATCGAGGCGCCCTGCAAACGGCCATCTTCTGATTTAGTTTCTGCTTGAATATAGCCACTCTTAATTTTGATAGTGGCGCCCATCGCCTTCAAACCCTTGATGTGCTGATCCACAGGTCTCGCACCAATCGCACAACCGCCCGGCAACGAAACCTTCGCGCTATGCATTCTGGCAAGCAATGGACCCAAAACCAAAATCGAGGCACGCATGGTTTTCACCATTTCGTAAGTTGCTTCAGAGCTCTTAATGTTGGCCGCATTGAGAACAACATGATTGCGATCATTGGCGTCCGGGAAAGTGACGGCTACGCCAATTTCCTGGAGAAGCTTGAGCATCGTCCGTACATCTTGCAAGTCGGGAACATTACGCAAGGTGATTGGCTCGTCGCAAAGCAAGCAAGCACACAGAATTGGCAAGGCTGCGTTCTTCGCGCCAGCAATCATCACTTCGCCCTTGAGCGGAGTGCCGCCAACCATTCGTAATTTATCCATGAATCTATTCCAGTAAAAAGCTAATGCGGTATTTTAGGTTGTGGAGTTTTGCGCGAACTCTTCAGGCGTAAACGCTTTGATTGACAAGGCATGTACTTCCGCCTTCATACGATCACCCATGGCGCCATACACCAACTGATGACGCTGAATGAGACGTTTACCCTCAAACTCAGGACTCACGATCGTCGCAAAGAAATGTTGGCCATCACCTTCAACTTTAATATGGGTGCAGGCTATACCCTGCTGGATATAGCCCTCAATTTGCTCTGGGGTTGGCAACATCTCGATCTCCTAATTCTGAATAAACAACAACTGCTAATAATTTCTGTATTCAATATTTTGATGCAACTCAATCGTCAACTAGTTTCTTAACTTATAGCCCTTTTGCAATAAACGCAAAGCCACCACCGAAACCAAGACTAAAAAGGCTGCAACAATTGCCAAGCTATCCCAAGGGGATATATCGGACACTCCAAAGAAGCCATAACGAAACCCATCAATCATGTAGAAAAAGGGGTTGAAATGCGATACGACTTGCCAAGCAGCAGGCAAAGAGTGGATGGAATAGAACACACCAGATAACATCGTCGCCGGCATGATGATGAAGTTCTGGAAGGCTGCTAGTTGATCATATTTATCAGCCCATATACCCGCAATTAAACCCATGCTACCCAGAATTGCCGCCCCCAACAGGGCAAACACCATGATCCACAAAGGATATTCAAATGATGGCATGGCAAACCATGCGGTAATCGCCAGTACGCCCGCACCTACAACCACACCACGGAACACCGCAGCCAACACATAGGCAGCATAAAACTCGAGATGACTAAAAGGTGCCAGCAAGACAAACACCAAGTTACCTGTAACTTTGGATTGAATGAGAGAAGAGGAGGTATTCGCAAAAGCATTCTGCAAGACACTCATCATGACTAGGCCAGGAATCAAGAAGGCTGTGTAGTTAAGGCGGCCATAGACCTCTTTTCCCTCTAGCACGTGTCCAAAAATCATTAAATACAAAACAGCAGTCAGTACTGGTGCTGCAACCGTCTGAAATCCTACTTTATAAAAACGCTTAATTTCTTTGCGCAATAGCGTCGGAAAGCCGCTACCATATGACATTGATGCGTGATTGAGAATGGGCTTCATAAGGCATTCCCCGACATGATGTTGACAAACACTTCTTCAAGATCAGTCTTTCCTTCGCCGTCTTTTTTAACTGAGCCATGCTGGCTTAATAGATTCACGGTGGTATCAAGAGCAACAATCTTTCCTTGCTTGAGCATGGCAATGCGCTGACAGAGTGCCTCTGCCTCTTCCAAGTAATGGGTTGTTAAAACAATCGTGTGCCCATCTTGATTAAGACGACTAATAAATTGCCAAAGCGATTGACGTAACTCTACATCGACACCTGCGGTAGGCTCATCCAAAATAATGACTGGCGGTCTATGCACCAAGGCCTGCGCCACCAAGACTCGACGCTTCATGCCGCCAGATAAGGAGCGCATGTTGCTATCCGCTTTACTGCTTAGGTCCAGATTGGCCATGATCTCATCAATCCAAGCATCGTTATGACGAATACCAAAATACCCTGACTGAAATTGCAGCGTTTCGCGAACAGTAAAGAAGGGATCAAATACCAACTCCTGCGGCACGACTCCCAGCATCCGGCGCGCCTCACGAAATTGACTTTGTACATCGGCACCCATAATCGCAGCATGTCCTTGATCGGCAGTCACTAAGCCAGCCAGAATCGAGATCAGAGTTGTCTTGCCAGCGCCATTGGGGCCAAGCAGGCCAAAGAACTCGCCTTGCTCGATTGATAAAGAGACATCATCTAACGCTTTAAGCGCTCCATAATTTTTTGAAATGTTTTTAATCGATATCGCGGCGTGCATGCTATGACAAACCTAGCAACTCAGCAACGCCATACACGCCAGCCAACACCTTTAACTTTTCAGGCGCGTTTAGAACTTCGATCTGCTGACCGTCGGCCTGTAATTTTTTCTGCCATGCTAGCAGCACCGTTAATACGGTAGAGTCAAAATCTTTGAGGCTGATGCAATCGACTGTTCTTAATGCAGCCAAATTTAATAAGCCATCTTTTTCCAATTGCAAAACATTGTCTTGCGTCACTGAAACGGGCAATAAAAATGGCATCTTCTATTTATCTTTGCTTGATCTGAATGTGATCTTTAATTCGCAGGCTTTGCGGCGGCGAGTTGCTTATTGCGATCTTGCAAAAACTTCACCAGGCCCTCAACGCCGTTCTGACTAATTTGATTGGCAAATTGATTTCTATAGGCCTCAACTAGCCATACACCCATAATGTTCATGTCGTAGACTCTCCAACCGTTGGCCGTTTTCTCGAGCCGATAGTCAAGGGGCACTGGATCGCCGCGCCCAATCACTACCGTTTTAACAACCACCTCTTTATCGTCTGGCGCTGCGCGCAACGGCTTGAATTGAATCGTTTGATCGCGGAGCTGGCTTAATGCACCGGAGTAGGTGCGGATAAGCAAATTCTTAAACTCACTTACTAATTGCGCTTGCTGCTCAGGAGTAGCCTTCTTCCAATTAGGTCCCATCGCCATTTCAGTAGTGCGACGCATATCGGTATAGGGAACAATTTTCTTTTCTACCAAATCCACAATACGCGGAATATTTCCTTTTTGAATCTCAGGATCAGACTTTACAGATGCCATTACATCCGAAACAACTGCTTTGATCAGGCCATCTGGCGTGGACTGATCAACCGCCTGGGCGGAAACAGCGCCAACAGCCAAAAACAAACTTGATAGCAATACTGCGCTGTATTTTTGAATGGTTTTATGGCTTTTCATGTGTCCTCGATCGATGCTGGTCATTGAGGCTCATTTTAGCCCTTTAAGGGAATCTAGTCAGGCTTGGGAGCCTTTATTCGTAGGGATTTTGATACGGCGGCATCAATACTGGGTCGCCCTCACGCCCCTCATTGATCTGATATTCACGCCTCTGAATATAGGCATCACGCATAAAGCTGTACTTATCAATAGCTGCCACATCCAATAAATCACCTGCTTCATAGTAAGTATTGCGGCCATTAATGATGCGAAGGCCGGTAATACTATTACGCAGGCCAATATCCTTTACATAGCCAAATAAATAATCGGACTCTAAATCAGCTACCGTTCCAAAGGTATCGCGCACATTGCTTGGGCCAAAAAATGGCAAAACCACATAAGGGCCTGCAGGAACACCCCAAACTCCAAAAGTTTGACCCCAGTCTTCTTTATGCTTAGGAAGACCTCCGGGGGTAGCCATATCAATTAAACCGCCGAGCCCGAAAGTGGTATTCACGACGACCCGCATGAGGTCACTAAAGGCAAGGTCAGGGTTGCCCTGTAATAAGTTTTGTAGTGCAGTGTAAATATCGCTGTAATTACCAAAAAAATTGTAAATACCATCTCTTACAAATTCAGGCAAAACAAAGCGATAGCCAGCAACAATCGGCTTGAGCAAGTAGGCATCTAAGCCTTCATTGAATTCAAAAACGGAGCGGTTAAACGGCTCCCAGGGGTCATGCGGGGAAGGTTCAACTCCAGCAGGAATAGACGCACAGCCCACCATGGCACCCACCAAACCCAGCAGCAGCAGACGTTTAAGCTTTGCTAACCACAACATTATTTTGCCGCACCCTTATCTTGACCGCTATCAGCAGCCTTGTTGTACAAAAACTGGCTAATGAGGTTTTCTAAAACCACTGCGGACTGAGTCTGAGAAATTTTATCTCCGGCTGCCAACATATCATCTGAACCACCTGCCTCAAGACCAATATATTGTTCGCCCAACAAACCCGAAGTCAAAATCTTGGCAGAGGAGTCTTTAGGAAACTTATAACTGTCCTCAATTGTCATGGTGACCGTTGCTTGATAGGTCTTGTCATCAAAAGAGATATTCGCAATACGGCCCACAACCACGCCCGCACTTTTGACGGGTGCGCGTGGCTTCAAGCCGCCGATATTGTCAAAACGCGCGGAAATTTTATAAGTGGGTGCAAAAGAAACGGCATTCATATTGCCGACTTTCAATGCGAGGAATAAAGCAGCCAATAAACCAATGGCTACAAAAATTCCGACCCAAACATCAATTGCACTTTTTCTCATAAGAGTCCCAGTTTATTCTTTCTAATTCGAGAACATCATCGCGGTTAGCAAGAAATCCAATGCTAAAACCGATAAAGAGGAGATCACCACGGTGCGGGTAGTCGCTTGCGACACGCCCTCTGGTGTTGGCTTTGCCTCATAACCCTGATACAGGGCTATAAAAGTCACAGCTACGCCAAATACCAAGCTTTTAATCAGGCCATTGCCGATATCCGAAAAGAGGTCTACCCCGCCCTGCATCTGTGACCAAAAGGCGCCAGAGTCCACACCAATTAAGGGTACGCCAACAAAGTAACCACCCATGACACCTACAGCAGTAAAGATTGTCGCCAAAATCGGCATCGCAATAATGCCCGCCCAGAGACGTGGTGCAATCACGCGACTCAATGGATCTACCGCCATCATCTCCATGGCACTCAATTGCTCGCCAGCCTTCATCAAACCAATTTCCGCCGTCAGTGAAGTGCCAGCGCGACCAGCAAATAACAAAGCCGTAATGACCGGGCCCAGCTCACGTGTCAGCGACAAGGCAACCAATAAACCCAGCGCCTGCTCTGATCCATAACGGTTGAGGGTGTAATAACCCTGCAAACCCAAGACGAAGCCAACAAATAAACCGGATATCGCAATAATTACAAACGAGTGGTTGCCCACAAACAAAATTTGATCGGAAACTAAGCGGGGTCTTTTTAATAAGAAACCTGAACGCCAAATGACTGCAGCAAACATCCGCGCAGCAAGCCCAAGACTCGTTAAGTTGCGACGAACGAAAAATCCCAGATCGCCAAAGAGATCTAAAGCCTTATTTAGAACTGTCATTTCAGGCTCACCCCAAAATCTTCTGCAAGACTTTGGCCTGGGTAGTGAAACGGCACCGGTCCATCAGGCGATGCATCCAAGAACTGTCGCACAAAAGGATCTGGTGAGCAGCTCAACTCTTCTGGTGTGCCTTCAGCGCCAATGCGACCATTAGCAATGAAATAAACGTAATCTGCAATCTCAAAAGTTTCCTCAACATCATGAGTGACCAATAGACTAGTTGCACCCAAAGCCTGATTCAAATCCCGAATCAAACGTGCGGTAATTCCTAAAGAAATTGGATCTAAACCAGCAAATGGCTCGTCATACATAATTAAAGGTGGATCAAGAGCAATTGCTCTTGCCAAGGCAACACGACGCGCCATGCCACCAGAAATTTGTGAAGGCATTAAATCGCGTGCACCACGCAAGCCAACGGCATTGAGTTTCATGAGCACCAAAGAGCGTAATAACTCTTCACTCAAATCGGTATGCTCACGCAAAGGAAAGGCAACGTTTTCAAAAACACTAAGATCAGTAAAGAGTGCTCCAAACTGAAAGAGCATGCCCATGCGGCGACGGGCAGCCATTAATTCAGTGCCATTCATTTTGCCGATATCACGGCCTTCAAATAAAACTTGGCCTGACTGCGCAGTGAACTGGCCGCCAATCAGTCTCAGAATAGTGGTCTTGCCGCAACCAGAGCCGCCCATTACTGCGACGACTTGACCACGGCGAAACTCCATATTGAGTCCCGATAGAATTTGCCGCTCGCCCGGGGCGTAGGAAAAATTGATGTCCTTCACTGCAACAACAACTTCGCCATGGCCACCGCTAGCGGTTTTTTGCTTTGCTTCCACTGAGTCTGGGTGGCTAGTGTTCATATCCTCGATATTATCGCGGCAGAACAGAAGACCCCATCAAATACTCATCTACTGCCTGGGCTGCCTGACGGCCTTCACGAATCGCCCACACTACCAAAGATTGTCCGCGACGCATATCGCCAGCAGCAAATACCTTAGGAACATTGGTTTGATACGCATTTTGGCCGTCAACAGTGGCTTTTGCATTACCGCGAGCATCTTTTTCGACACCAAAGGCATTGAGCACTTGGGCTGCCGGGGACACAAAGCCCATTGCCAAGAACACTAAATCTGCCTTGATCTCAAATTCAGAGTTTGGCATTTCTGTCATCTTGCCGTCTTTCCACTCCAAACGGACACAGATCAATTTCTCGAGTTTGCCGTCTTTGCCTTCAAAACGCTTAGTGGCAACAGACCAATCACGATCGCAACCCTCTTCATGAGATGAAGAGGTACGTAACTTCGTTGGCCAATATGGCCATACCAGAGGCTTATTCTCGACTTCTGGTGGCTGGGGCATCAATTCAAACTGGGTAATCTTGGTAGCGCCATGACGGTTAGAGGTTCCGACGCAATCGGATCCAGTATCACCACCACCGATCACCACCACATTCTTGCCCGCTGCAGAAATTTCATTTTTGAAATCGCCGGCATTTTCTTTGTTCTGAGGAATCAAAAATTCCAAAGCATAGTGAACACCCTTCAACTCACGGCCAGGAACTGGCAAGTCACGTGGCTGCTCAGATCCGCCACTAATAACAACCGCATCAAAATCCTTCATCAGCTGATCAGGGGAAACCGTCTTGGTTGAGTAATTTTTTACTTCAGCACCAATAGCTTCTTTACCAACAAATACACCCGTCTCAAATTTCACGCCTTCGGCTTGCATCTGCTCAACACGGCGATCAATTAACCACTTTTCCATTTTGAAATCAGGAATACCGTAGCGAAGTAATCCACCGATACGATCATTCTTTTCAAAGACAGTAACGTCATGACCCACGCGCGCCAATTGCTGCGCAGTCGCCATGCCCGCAGGGCCGCCGCCAACGACAGCTACTTTTTTGCCCGTCTTAGTTTTCGATGGTTGTGGCTTAACCCAGCCACTTTCCCAGCCCTTATCAATAATGGCGTGCTCGATAGACTTGATTCCAACCGCATCGCTATTGATTCCCAATGTGCAAGCAGCCTCACAAGGAGCCGGGCAAATACGGCCAGTGAATTCAGGGAAGTTATTGGTTGATTGCAAAACATCTAATGCATTCTTCCAATCGTTATGAAACACCAAGTCATTGAAGTCCGGAATGATGTTGTTCACAGGGCAACCGTTATTGCAAAACGGAATGCCACAGTCCATACAACGTGCACCCTGCACTTTGGCTTCGTCATCCGTTAATGCGGCAACGAACTCTTTGTAGTGATGTAGGCGTTTAACGGGAGCTTCGTAGGTTTCATCTACGCGCTCAAACCCCATAAATCCAGTGACCTTACCCATATCGAATCCTTAGTATCTTTTCTTGATGTCTTTATTAATTAAGCAGCTTATTAGCAACTTATGCAGTCACAGTTTTGTTTTGTGCTTTTTCCCACAACTCACCCAAAGCACGCTTGTACTCAGTAGGAAGCACTTTCACAAAACGACCACGGGCATTTTCCCAATCGGCCAAGAGTGCTTTTGCACGCTCTGAACCGGTATGGCGGAAATGACGCTCGATCAAACCCTTTAGAATTTGCTCATCAGTCATGCGCTCGCCACCATCCTTCACATCAACAGGGGCATGCCATTGAGACTGAGGCATCTTGGCAATCTGCTCAGCAGAAGGCAATACTTTTTCCAAAGTCGCCATGCTGGTATTGCAACGCTTATCAAAGAGTCCATCTTCGTCATAGACATAAGCAATACCACCACTCATACCTGCAGCAAAATTGCGACCAGTTGCGCCCAGTACAACTACAGTACCGCCAGTCATGTACTCGCATCCGTGATCGCCGGTACCCTCAACCACTGTTGTTGCACCAGAATTACGAACTGCAAAACGCTCACCAGCAACGCCATTGAAGAATGCCTCGCCACCGATTGCGCCGTAAAGAACAGTGTTGCCGACAATGATGTTCTTTGCTGTGTCACCACGGAACCCATGGGGAGCGCGCACGATGACTCGGCCGCCTGAGAGACCCTTACCAACATAGTCATTACCGTCGCCAACTAAATCCAAAGTGACACCGCGTGCCAAGAAAGCGGCAAAACTTTGACCAGCAGTGCCGTTCAATTGAATATGAATAGTGTCATCAGGCAAGCCAGCGTGGCCATAACGCTGAGCAATTTCTCCGGAGAGCATTGCGCCAACAGTACGATTCACGTTCTTCACTGGAACAATGAAAGAAACCTTCTCGCCACGTTGCAGCGCAGGTTCACTCTTCTCAATCAGAATATTATCCAAAGCACTACCTAAGCCGTGCTCTTGAGTGAGGATCTGATAGCGAGGAGCGTCTTTAGCTACATTAGGCTCAGCAAAAATCTTGCTGAAATCTAAGCCATGCACTTTCCAGTTCTCAATCCCTTTACGGGTATCTAAGAGGTCAACACGACCAATCAAATCATCAAACTTACGAATACCGAGTTGCGCCATGATCTCGCGCACTTCTTCAGCAATAAAGAAGAAGAAGTTCACAACATGCTCAGGTTTACCAGAGAACTTTTTACGCAATGCTGGATCTTGAGTGGCAACGCCAACTGGACAGGTATTCAAATGACACTTACGCATCATGATGCAACCTTCAACGACCAATGGCGCAGTGGCAAAACCGAACTCATCCGCACCCAACAAGGCGCCAATCACGACGTCACGACCGGTTTTCATTTGGCCGTCAGCTTGAACACGGATACGACTACGCAAACCATTGAGTACTAATGTTTGTTGAGTTTCAGCCAATCCCAATTCCCATGGGGAGCCAGCATGCTTAATAGAAGACAGTGGTGATGCACCTGTACCGCCATCATGTCCGGCGATAACGACGTGATCCGCTTTTGCTTTGGCAACACCAGCAGCAATCGTGCCAACACCCACTTCAGACACCAACTTCACAGATACATCAGCAGCTGGGTTCACATTCTTCAGATCGTGAATCAACTGTGCAATATCTTCAATCGAGTAAATATCGTGGTGCGGAGGAGGCGAAATCAAACCAACGCCTGGCACGGAGAAGCGCAACTTACCAATGTAATCAGAAACTTTGCCGCCAGGCAATTGACCGCCCTCACCAGGCTTAGCACCTTGAGCCATCTTGATCTGAATCTGATCAGCAGAGCGCAAATACTCAGTAGTGACACCAAAACGTCCTGAAGCAACTTGCTTAATTTTCGAGCGCAATGAATCGCCATCGAGCAAAGGAATGTTTGCTTCAACCACATCGCTACCCAAAATACTCGCTAAGGTTTCACCTTTTTTGATAGGAATGCCTTTGAGTTCATTCACATAACGATTAGGATCTTCACCACCCTCACCAGTATTGGACTTACCGCCAATCCGGTTCATGGCGATCGCCAACGTAGCGTGAGCTTCAGTAGAAATAGAACCTAAAGACATCGCACCCGTAGCAAAACGTTTGACGATTTCTTTTGCAGACTCCACTTCATCCAATGGAATCGCTTTAGCTGGATCAATCTTAAATTCAAACAAACCGCGCAATGTCATCTGACGCTTAGTTTGGTCGTTGATGATGTTGGCGTACTCTTTATAGGTCTGATAGCCCTTCTCAGCACCAATACGTGTGGAGTGCTGCAACTTCGCAATCGTGTCTGGAGTCCACATATGGTTTTCACCACGAATACGAAATGCGTACTCACCGCCCGCTTCGAGCATATTGGTTAAGACTGGGTCATTGCCAAAGGCAGACTGATGCATACGCAAGGCTTCTTCGGCCACCTCAAATACACCGATACCACCAACGTTTGATGGAGTGCCTTTGAAGTAATGATCAATAACCTCTTTATTTAAACCAATGGCTTCAAAAATCTGTGAGCCGGTATAAGACATGTAAGTAGAGATGCCCATTTTGGACATCACTTTTTGCAAGCCTTTACCAACGGCTTTGACAAAATTCTTCACTGCTTTTTCAGCAGATAAATCTCCAGATAAGCCTTTAGCCATTTCAGCCAAAGTTTCCATTGCCAGGTATGGGTGAACTGCTTCTGCACCATAGCCAGCCAATAGCGCGAAGTGGTGTGTCTCACGTGCGCTACCCGTTTCAACAACGAGGCCAACGCTTGTACGTAAACCTTTTTCAACTAAGTGCTGATGAATAGCCGAAGTAGCTAACAATGCAGGAATAGCCACATGCTCTTCATCCACCTGACGATCACTCACGATCAAGATGTTGTAGCCAGATCGAACAGCATCAGCCGCTTCAGCACATAGAGATGCTAAGCGCGCCTCAATGCCAGCTTTGCCCCATGATGCTGGGTAGCAAATATCTAATTCGTATGAGCGGAACTTGCCGTTGGTGTAGTGACCGATATGACGAATTTTGGCCATGTCGTCAAAATCTAAAATCGGCTGACTTACTTCCAAGCGCATTGGCGGGTTGATATTGTTTGTATCCAACAAATTCGGCTTAGGTCCTATGAAAGACACCAAAGACATCACCATGTTTTCACGGATAGAATCAATCGGAGGATTGGTTACCTGCGCAAATAATTGCTTGAAATAGTTATACAGTGGCTTGTTCTTATTCGAGAGCACTGCCAATGGGCTATCGTTACCCATGGATCCAATAGCCTCTTCACCGTTCATTGCCATCGGCGCCATGAGGTACTTGATGTCCTCTTGGGTATATCCAAAGGCTTGCTGACGGTCTAATAGTTTTGCCGCTGGACGAATAGTGGTTTTTTCATCAACCAAATCAACTTTGCTGGCATCGACTTCATCCAGCTTAACGCGAACAGCGTCAATCCAACTCTTATATGGCTTGGCTTTTGAGACGGCATCTTTTAATTCGATGTCATCAATAATGCGGCCCTGCTCCATATCAATCATGAACATCTTGCCTGGTTGCAAGCGCCATTTTTGAACAATCTTGCTTTCAGGAATTGGCAACACACCAGCCTCAGAACCCATGATGACTAAATCATCATCAGTCACGTAATAACGCGCTGGACGCAAACCATTACGGTCTAAAGTTGCGCCAATTTGACGGCCATCTGTAAACGCCATTGCTGCTGGACCATCCCATGGCTCCATCATCGCAGCGTGATACTCATAGAAGGCCCGACGGTTGTCGTCCATCAAGGTATGCTGTTCCCAAGCTTCTGGGATCATCATCATCATGGCTTGTGCCAGCGGGTAGCCCGCCATGACCAATAACTCTAAGCAGTTATCAAAACAAGCGGTGTCTGACTGACCTGGATAAATGAGTGGCCACAATTTTTTGAGGTCATCTCCAAGCACTGGGGAGCTAATAGCACCTTCGCGTGCATTAACCCAGTTGACGTTGCCTTTAACTGTATTGATCTCGCCGTTATGCGCAATCATGCGATACGGGTGAGCCAACTCCCAAGCCGGGAAAGTATTGGTTGAGAAACGTTGATGCACTAAAGCCAATGCGGATACAGTGCGTGGATCTTGTAAATCTTTGTAGTACGCACCCACCTGATTTGCCAACAGCAAACCCTTATAAACAATAGTGCGTGCAGACATCGACGCAACAAAATATTCTTTGCCGTGCTTTAAATGTAAATCTTGAATGGCATGACTTGCTGTTTTGCGAATGACATACAACTTGCGCTCTAACGCATCAGTTGTCATGATCTCGCGCCCACGACCAATAAAGATCTGACGAATAAATGGCTCGGTCATTTGTACTGTTGGAGACATCGGCAATTTCACATCGATAGGCACATCTCTCCAACCCAAAACAACTTGACCTTCCAAACGCACGGTGCGCTCTAACTCTTGCTCGCAAGCCAGGCGGGAAGCATGTTCTTTAGGCAAGAAAATCATACCAACGCCATACTCACCCTGCGGTGGCAACTCAATGCCTTGTTTAGCCATCTCTTCGCGATACAGAGTATCGGGAACTTGAATCAAGATTCCGGCACCATCACCCATTAATGGATCGGCACCAACTGCTCCCCGGTGATCTAAGTTCTCCAGAATTTTCAATCCCTGAGCAACGATCTCATGCGACTTCTTACCCTTGATGTGTGCGACGAATCCTACACCGCAAGCATCATGCTCGTTTCGTGGATCGTAGAGACCTTGAGCGATTGGACGAAGATCTGTATTCATTTGTGTAGTCATGGTATTTCCGTTTGCCTTGAGGCCTGATTACTTTTGGAGGATCCAATATAGGTGAATACCCATGCTGATGCAATAGAAATAAAATGAGTCTGTCCCATTTAAATAAGGGAAGCACCAAAATGAATTACCAATAAGGGGACAGACTCATTGCAGCGCTCACCCCAAGCAGATCATCAGACCCATCCAATATTCTTTAAGTTATTGAATTTATTTGAATTAATTTCTTTGGCCGGCCCCGATAACGAATTAGTGCTTGATCAGGGTCGTCTTTAAATAGCTTTTTGGCGTAAATATCACTTACCCAAGGCTTAGATCGAATGAGTGCTTCGGTAATTTGTCGGTCTTCCCAATGCGGGGCGCCATCCTTCACGAATGCTGCCCAAATCATTTGCCGCTCAAAAGGGGTATTACCTAACTTCCAAAAGTGTTGATGATCCACCAGCCATGGCTCTGCATTACCACCGATATGGGAGGGGAAGCTAGTCCAAGTCGAATCCTGGGGGCTGGATTCAAAACCGGCCCTGACAGGATTGAGTTCTATATAGCGCTGACAACGCAAAAAATAGTCAGGGTCTATTAAAGAAGAACGGTAGCGCCCCTCCCAAATAGTTCCGGAGCGATGATGCTGCCGATTGAAATACTGGGCATAGCGCCTTCCCAACGACTGCATCGTTTTAGCGAGTGAATCTGCATTCTGAGGGGTGATCAACAGATGGACATGATTTGGCATTAGGGCAAAAGCATGTACGGCACTACCAAATTGCTTCGCTGCCTCTCGCAGCCAATCTAAATACATGCGGCGATCAGCATCGCTAAAAAAGAGAATTTCTCGGTTATTGCCGCGGACCATGACATGCATTGCTTGGCCGGGAATAACGGTGCGCGCTTGCCTTGCCATCGCTAGAACGAACTACTGAAGTTCGCGCACACCACCATTATTAGAAAACTCAGGGATAAACCAATCACCATCAACCTGAGTAACGCCTGCCGGCACTTCACGCGCCTGTTGTGGCTCATCTCTCAAAGCGGTTCCCATGTAAGAGATCCACATTGGCAAGGCGAGACCGCCGCCAGTTTCACGATCACCTAGACTTGCAGGCTTATCAAAACCAATCCATGCGATTGCAACGACTTTAGGGTTGTATCCCGCAAACCAGGCATCGTGCGAATCATTGGTTGTACCCGTTTTACCCGCGATGTCACTGCGGCCTAATTTTCCCCTAGCACTACCCGCAGTCCCAGTCTTTGTTACCTCTTGCAGCATGCTATCCATTACAAAGGCAGTGCGCGCATCCAATACGCGAGTAGCATCTTCACGCGCATGGGTAGGTTTTGCTTCAAATAAAACCGTACCTTTTGAATCCGTCATCTTATTAATTAAGTACGGGTCTACACGATAGCCGCCGTTAGCAAACACGCTATAGGCAGATGCCATTTGCAAAGGGGTTACAGAACCCGCACCCAAAGCCATTGTTAAATAAGGAGGGTGCTTCTCTGCTTCAAAGCCAAAACGTTGAATATATTCTTGCGCATAGGAAGGCCCGATAGCACGAATGATGCGAACAGAAACTAAGTTCTTGGATTTAGCCAAGGCAGTACGTAAACGCATCATGCCCTCGTATTTGCCGTCGTAGTTCTTTGGCTCCCAAGCTTGGCTGCCAGTTTCCATACTGCCAATAGACAATGGCGCATCATTCACCATCGTGCTCGGAGAAAAGCCTTTTTCAATGGCAGCGGCGTAGATAAATGGCTTAAAGGAAGATCCGGGTTGGCGCTGAGCCTGAGTCACGTGATTAAATTGATTGCGGCGGAAATCAAAGCCGCCCACCAAGGAGAGAATTGCGCCTGTCTCTGCGTTCATAGAAACAAAGGCGGCTTCTACTTGCGGTAATTGCGCCAGCTTCCAAACCCCGCCATCAGATAACAGCCTCACGATGGCGCCAGGACGTAAACGTTTTTTAGGTTGAGTGCTATCGGTTAAAGAGGCGGTGGCAAGTTTCATGCCCTCACCTTTGAGAGTGATCGTATCTCCAGTAGAAATCATGACCTGCATTTCTTTTGGCTTGATATCGAGTACTACACCCGACTGCAAATCATCTAACTGTGGATAAGCCAATAAAGCCTCATCAATCGCGCGTTGACGCTTAACCGTATCTTCCGGTAGCTCAATGAATCCCTCGGGTCCACGATAAGCGTGGCGCAAGTCATATTCAAAAATACCGCGACGTACCGCCTTGTATGCCGCATCTTGATCTGCCTTCAAGATCGTGGTGTAAACATCGATTCCTTGGGAGTAGATGGCCTCACCATATTGAGTAAACAGTAGCTGACGCACCATCTCTGATGCGAAGTCCGCGCGCGTACTAAATTCATTTCCGAGACCACGAATATGCAACTCTTCTGCCATGGCAATCTGATACTGCTCAGGAGTGATGTAAGACAAATCGCGCATCCGCTGCAGGATATATTCTTGGCGGATTTTGGCGCGACGGAAATTGCTTATTGGGTTATAGGCTGAAGGCGCTTTAGGCAAGCCAGCCAACATCGCAGATTCAGCAATCGTGATGTCTTTTAATTCTTTACCAAAATAGATCTGAGCCGCACTCGAAAATCCATAAGCCCTCTGACCCAAGAAGATCTGATTCATATAGATCTCCAGAATCTTGTCTTTGCTTAATTGGGACTCGATTTCCCAAGAGAGCAGAACCTCGTAGATCTTACGGCTGAAGGTTTTCTCATTACTTAAGAAGAAATTGCGCGCCACCTGCATCGTGATCGTTGATGCACCTTGCGAAAGGTTGCCGCGTAAATTGGTTAAGGCAGCTCTTAGGATCCCCACATAATCAACCCCGCCATGGGAGTAAAACCGATCATCCTCAATGGCCAAGACTGCATTACGCATGCTCATGGGGATCTCATTCAAAGGAATAACCTTACGGCGCTCTTCCCCAAACTCTCCAATAAGGACCTTATCGGCCGTATAGATACGCAATGGTGTTTTAGGGTTGTAGTCCACCAAGGCTGAAATCTTTGGCAAATTCGGTTTGGCTATCAAGAAGGCGTAGCCCAGCAACAAAGTAATGACCACTGCAAAGACCATGCTGATTATCAGCAAGGCTTTAATTAGGGGATTACTTCCCGACTTCGACGCGGAATGCTCCGCTCTATGCTGACCAGGACGTCTATCAGGCTGTCGGTTAAACCGTCGGTTTAAAGGCGGCTTGTCTTTTGGAGTTAGAGCCATAGAATCAAATTATAGGGTGCTTGGCCAATTTTCCTGAAAGCTCCAAAACCCTTGTTTGAAAATTTCTGAGGTGGGGTTTTCTGACATGCAATTCCGTGTTCCCTGATCGTTTTTGCCATCCCCAGAGCGAACAATATGGCATGCCTTCACGCCACATTTCCCCCCAATCTTTTGATGACATTTTGAGTGAGCTGGGGGATGACCCTGCCATTCCTGACCCCCATGGCATTCGTAAATCATCAACATCCCCAAGGCCGGTGCCCGAAAGTAAAGTTACGCCAAAGGCATCGTCTTTTTCTATTTCCGACCTTCACCTTAATGGGCCAAAAAATATCTCCATCTTGATTATTGGGGCACTATTTGCGCTCACAGTCGCCGCTGTATTTTTTCTCTTGGAGTCCAGTAAGGCAAGCTCTGAACTAGAGCTCAACGGCCTGCAAAGCCAAATATCGACCCTAAAGAATGAACTTGCTTTAGCCCAGAATGACTGGGCATCAGAACAAGAAGATTTATATATCGCTTTGGATGAAATAGAGGTGAGTATTCACTCAATAGAGGTAAAACCAACCGTATCCGCACCCCAAAGCAAGCCAGTCATGATCCCACATGAGACCGAGCTACGTCGCTGGAGATATTTGGGCCTTACTCGAATGGGGGCGGCGGAGCAGGCCTTTTTTCACAATGGTAAAACCACGCTGATGGTGGGCAAAGATGGTCTTGCTTTGGGTGAATGGCGACTGACTCAAGCCGAAAAAGGAGTGGCCATATTGGCCCACCCCAAAGGTAAATCTATTCGCTTTAAATCAACCCGCTCGGAATGACATTCTTGAAAATCCTTCGACAAACCACCACCATCCTGCTCCCCTTATTGCTGGTTTTTTTACTCAGTCCAGCCCTAGGAAATCATCTAGGACTCAATTCTTCCAGCATCCCAAAAGATACCCGTATCAGCCTCCAATTTAGTGAGATTGAGTTGACCGAGCTTTTGCAGGTTTTGGCCAAAATGGGGAATTCCAACTTCCTCCTCAGCGAGTCTATCCAGGGGAAGATCTCAGTCGACCTCAAGGACACCCCCTGGCAAACCGCCCTCCACTCCATCATCGCCAGCAGAGGATTGCGCCTCGTCCGAAATGGGGATATTTACTGGATTGGCCCCCATGCAGAAATTCAAAGCTTCCAGAAATTTCGTCGAGAGGATGCCGCCCTCCCTTTTGGAGGCGATCATATTAATAGCCCTCGCCAGATCCTCATAGAAGCTCGCATTGTGGAGGCGGATCAACGCTTTGCCCGGGAGCTAGGCATCAAATTGGGGTATCAGGCTAACGGTATCGGCATTCACCCAGACCAAGCTGCAAGCGCCAATCTAGATTTAGCTGGAACTGGTTTAGCTGGATTCAATCCAGCAACCTTAGCAGCTACCCTGGTTTCCAGGAACGCCGCCAGACTCCTACAAATGGAGTTATCAGCCCTGGAATCTGATGGGCAAGGCAAGATCCTCTCTAACCCCAGGATCATGACTGGGGATCAGGTCAAGGCAACCATTGAACAGGGGACAGAACTTCCCTACCAAGTGAGTTCCCAAAGCGGCAGCAAATTGCAGTTCCGCAAAGCCAATTTACGGCTAGAAGTCTTACCCAAAATTCATCCCGATGGAAAGATTTCCATGTTGGTGAGCATTAATAAAGATACTGTTGGCATGAAAACTGAGCAGGGGTATGCCATTGACACCAAAAATCTCAGCTCTGAAGTAACCGTTGAAAACGGGGGTACAGCCATCATTGGCGGTATTTTTCAAACCACCGAACGAGATGATGAGGTTAAGGTGCCCCTACTAGGCGACATCCCATTAATTGGGCATTTGTTTCGCCATAAATCCAAATTGGCTGATAAAACTGAACTATTAGTCTTCTTAACTCCCACCGTCCTAGATAAACACTAATAAAATCAGGGGGTGAACTCTGCATCGAACAATATATTTCTGATTGGCCTCATGGGCGCTGGGAAGTCGACCGTCGGCAAATTGTTGGCCAAGAAATTAGGTCGTCGCTTTCTGGATGCTGACCACGTCATTGAAGAACGTTGTGGCGTCAAGATCCCCGTGATTTTCGAAATGGAAGGTGAAGACGGCTTCCGTAAGCGCGAAGCCCAGGCCATTAAAGATATTACCGCAGAGCAAGATGTCATTTTGGCAACCGGCGGTGGCGCCGTATTGCTTCCTGAGAATCGTCAATTCCTCAACGAAAGAGGCACAGTCATTTATCTCCACGCTAATCCGATGGAGCTATGGCATCGGACCAAGGGCGGCGAAGGTAGACCGCTTCTTAGAAATGGCGATGCAAAAAAGATTTTAGAAAATCTATATACCATTCGCGACCCTCTTTATCGCGAAATTGCTGACCATGTGATTGAAACGGGGAAACCCAGCGTCAATCAATTGGTCAACACCTTAATCATGCAACTCGAACTTTCCACTTGAATTTATCCATGAAAACATTAGAAGTTGATCTAGGCAATCGCAGTTACCCCATCCATATTGGTAGCGATTTAATAGATCAGCCAGAGCTGTTTAGCGCTTGCGAAAAAGCCACATCGATTTATATCGTTACCAATACGACGGTAGCCCCTTTGTATGCAGAGCGATTGACCAAGACTTTAGAGAAGCTGGGTAAGCCCGTCAGAACAATTGTCTTGCCCGATGGAGAGTCTTATAAGGACTGGAAAAACCTCCAACTGATTTTTGATGACCTCCTCAAATTTGGCGCAGACCGTCAGACCATGTTGGTAGCCTTAGGTGGTGGAGTCATTGGCGATATGACCGGCTTTGCGGCAGCAAGCTTCATGCGTGGTATTCGGTTTATCCAGGTGCCAACAACTTTGTTGGCACAAGTGGATTCTTCCGTTGGCGGTAAAACGGGTATCAACCACCCGCTTGGAAAAAACATGATTGGGGCATTTCATCAACCAGCCGCGGTGATTGCCGATCTCAATACTCTGAAGACTTTGCCAGCACGTGAACTCTCTGCCGGTCTCGCAGAAGTGGTGAAGCACGGTGCCATTGCTGATGCAGAGTTCTTAAACTGGATTGAGGCGAACGTAAAAGCTTTACTAGCCTGTGACACCGCAGCAATGGCCCATGCTGTACTACGCTCTTGTGAAATCAAATCAGCAGTAGTGTCTGCCGATGAGAGAGAAGGCGGCATTCGGGCTACGCTGAACTTTGGACATACCTTTGGTCATGCCATTGAAGCTGGTATGGGCTATGGCACATGGTTACATGGTGAAGCTGTTGGTTGTGGGATGGTGATGGGCGCCGATCTATCACGACGCCTCAACTTCATTACTCAAAATGAAGTCAATCGCTTAACAAAGATTATTCAATCCATGAACCTGCCAACCGATCCACCGAAGTTTGGTGCCCAGCGTTACATGGAATTAATGCAAGTAGATAAAAAGACCGAAGGCGGCCAGATTCGCTATGTCGTTCTAGAAAAAATTGGTAAGGCTCAAATTCAGAGCGTGCCAGATGCCCAAGTCATAGAAACTCTATCAGCGACTGGGGCAACGTAATTTCTGCTTGAGGTCTTATTTCTGAATCAGACTAATAGTTAGCGCTTGGCCTGCTTGAGCGCTAGCAAATTCAGAAAGGTCGCTTAGCAATTCCCGCCCAGTTTTAGTATCCAACCAGAGTGGTGATACTAAAGTGCCAGCCCAACGATAGTGATAACCACCGGATTTAGCTGCTACCCAGATTTCATGCAAAGGGGGTTGGGTATTGACGACAATCACGCTGCGATCCCTAAATCGAATATTGATGACATTTCCACCCTGACGCTCCACATCGAGGTCTAGATCCAATTTGTCATCTGCCCCCTCCAAAGCCACTTCAATCGACTGCAGTAAATTGCTTCCTAGTTGATGAAATTGCTTGTCATCAATGGTTTCCACGGCTAGATTGTTTGGATTCATATTGGAGTCCTGCATGCTATATTCAATCATTCGTTTTAGAGACATTCATGATAGCGATTCTTAAAAGAACTCTCGGCATTAGCCTTCTAATATCCCTTGTTGGGTGTGGGGTTAGAGGTCCGCTATATTTGCCAAATGTGCCGCCCACTCCTGCACCACCTAGTGAGCCGGAGCCTAAAGGCAAGCTCTACCCTCCTCAAAGCCCTGCTGTGACTAACCCAACGCCGGCCAAGCAATGACAAGTAAAACAATCCCACTTCCACATTTAGCTGGATTTACAGAGCGCAACGGCAATTGGTATGCCGAAGAAATTCCTTTGTCAGATTTGGCAAAAGAGTTTGGTACGCCCCTTTATGTCTATAGCAAAAAAGCATTAACGCAGGCTTATCAAGCCTATGACAAAGCCTGCGTAGATTCCACCGGTAAGCGACGTGCTCGTGTTCACTACGCCATGAAAGCCAATAGCAACTTAGCAGTAATTGATTGCTTTAAAAAATTAGGCGCTGGCTTTGACCTAGTTAGCGGCGGTGAGTTGGCGCGCGCACTTGCAATAGGCGCCGACCCTAAAAGCCTAGTCTTTGCAGGCGTTGGCAAATCTGCAAGCGAAATTGCTCAAGCATTACAAGCGGGCGTTAAATGTATCAATATCGAATCCATTGCCGAGCTTCACCAAATTAATCGCGTTGCCACCAAGCTCAATTGCCGCGCGCCGATTTCTTTACGTGTGAACCCAGATGTCGATGCCCAAACTCATCCCTATATTTCTACCGGATTAAAAGGCAACAAATTTGGTATCGCATATCACGAGGTCTTGAAAACGTACCGTGAAGCTGCATTACTTCCACAAATTGACGTGGTTGGCATTGACTGTCATATTGGCTCTCAGATTACGAACACCGCCCCTTATTTAGATGCCCTCGATAAAGTCCTCGAGCTAGTCGCTCAATTGAAAAAAGAAGGCATAGTGATTCACCATCTCGATTTAGGTGGTGGCTTAGGCATCTCTTATGGCGATGACAATCCACCGGACATTACTGAGTTCACCAATACTTTGCTCAACAGAGTTGCTGAGCGTGGCTTTGGGCATCTCGATGTGGTCTTGGAGCCAGGCAGATCCTTGGTGGGCAATGCTGGCGTGCTCCTGACTCAAGTGGAATATCTCAAGCCTGGCGCCGAGAAAAACTTTTGCATAGTAGACGCCGCGATGACAGAGTTAATGCGTCCAGCACTCTACGAGGCTTATCACGGCATTGTTCCTGTTGAAACTAAAGAAGTCTCAAGCTCTACCTATGACATCGTTGGACCGGTATGCGAATCCGGAGACTGGCTTGGAAGAGACCGCACCCTTGCGGTTGAAGAAGGTGACCTCTTAGCGATCCTGTCTGCGGGTGCCTATGGCTTTGTCATGGCCTCCAACTACAACACCAGACCCAAGCCTGCAGAAATTATGGTGGATGGAAAAAATGCCTACGTCATTCGCTCACGAGAAAACGTTGCCGATCTCTTTGCTAGTGAAACTATCCTGCCAAACTAAATTCGCTTGGCAACGAATTTGGATTGGTAACTTTCTAGGCAATAAAAAACCCCGCTACATCAGCGGGGTTTTTGTTTTGTACTGAAAGCGACTACTAATGCAAGCCTGCCATGTAATCAGAAACTGCTTTCATCTCTTGATCAGAAAGCTTGGTAGCGATCGTGGTCATCTGAGTGCTATTTTTGCGAGTGCCCTCACGGAAAGCTAACAACTGCGCCGCGTTGTACTCGGCCCACTGGCCACCCATACGTGGGTACTGTGAAGGAATACCAGCACCGGTTGGACTATGGCATGCTGCACATGCTGGAACACCTTTAGCAGCGATACCGCCACGGTAGATACTTTGACCCAATTCAATCGTGTCTTTATTCTGAGCAACGCCCTGCGATACAGGCTGGCTGGCTAGGTAAGCAGAAATATTGTTCATATCTTGCTCATTTAAAGTGGCTACCATACCCATCATGATGGGATTAGCACGAGTGCCATCCTTAAAGTTCTTCAACTGCTTAGCGGTGTAAGCAGCATGTTGAGCAGACAACTTAGGCCAAGTAGCAATTGCACTCTGACCTTTAGGGCCATGGCAAGTCAGGCAAGCGGTCACGCCACGGCTAGCATCACCGTTCGAGTAAAGCGCTTCACCAGCTGCAGGGTCAGCTTTAGGCTTGCCTGGGACCGCTGGCTTGGCTGCTGGAGCCTCGGCCATTGGCGCAGCTGCTGGAGCCGGATCTGCGGCGCTAACCGCGCTTGAGAAGCTGGTTGCAGCCAGGAAAAGGCTGGCGGCTAGGCTAGCACTTAAGCTAGTTAATTTGGAGATTTGGGAGGTTTGACGCATTATGTTTACCTTGGCAAAAATTCCTAAAAGTGTTTGGGCCCTACTTTTACAACCCTTTACCCAACACCATGAGATATTTCATGATTTTGCGTGATTTTACAATAGCTTCTGCACATGTCTAAACTCTTTCAAGCCCGATTCGCGACAACAGTCAATGACACCCATTGCCTGCCTGCCACCCCACTCCGTGAGGTGGCCTTTGCCGGACGCTCAAATGCAGGCAAATCTAGCGCAATTAACGTGCTTTGCAACCAAAAAAGGCTCGCTTTTGCCAGCAAAACGCCTGGACGCACCCAACATATCAACTATTTTGGCCTTTTTGCAAAAGATGATCTTTTAGCCTATTTAGTCGATTTACCAGGATATGGCTACGCAGCAGTGAATCGCGAGACCAAATACCACTGGAATGCCCTCCTGAGCGATTACCTACAAGAGCGTGAGCAGTTAGTGGGCATGGTGCTGATTGTGGACTCCAGACGCGGCATTACCGACCTGGATGAACAAATGATTGAGTGGTTTGTGCCAACTGGCAAGCCCATCCATGTTTTGCTGAGCAAATGCGACAAGCTCAATAAAAGCGAGTGTAAGCATGCCTTAGAGGCAGTACGCAAACAATTACAGCAATATGATCCAGCCCTACCAGACGGTACAGGCGATTCCAAGCAACTTACGGCACAATTATTTTCGAGCACCAAGCGGATTGGCCTTGAAGAGGCAGACAATATTGTTATTAAATGGTTATTTGAAGCAGAGACTCAAGAAGATGAAATCACAAGCTAACTCTTTATTGAACTTTCCGGCCCATCGCCCTCGTCGCATGCGCCGTGACGATTGGTCGCGTCGCCTCATGCAAGAAAATCATCTCAGTGCCAGTGATCTGATTTATCCCGTCTTTTTATTAGAAGGCGCAAATCAATCTCAAGCTGTTGCTTCTATGCCTGGTGTTAATCGCGTATCACTAGATTTACTCTTTGCTGTTGCAGAAGAGTGTGTGAAATTAGGCATTCCAGTGATGGCGCTCTTTCCAGTTATTGACACTGCCTTGAAAACGCCAGATGGCAAAGAAGCCTTTAATCCCAATGGGCTCATTCCGAACGCAGTGCGAGAACTAAAAAAACGCTTTCCGAATTTAGGCATCATGACGGATGTTGCACTGGATCCTTACACAAGTCATGGTCAAGATGGCATCCTAGATGATCAAGGTCGCATTCTGAATGATGAAACCATCGCAATCTTGGTACAACAAGCGATTGCTCAAGCAGAGGCTGGTGTTGATATCGTTGCGCCATCGGACATGATGGATGGGCGCATTGGGAAAATTCGTGAAGCCTTGGAGCTGAAGAAACTCATTCACACCCGAATCATGGCTTACTCGGCTAAATATGCTTCTGCTTTTTATGGGCCATTTCGTGATGCCGTTGGCTCTGCAAAAAATTTAGGTAAGGCAGATAAAAAAACTTACCAAATGGATTGCGCTAACACTGATGAGGCTTTGCGGGAGGTTGCCCTAGACATTAGTGAGGGTGCCGATATGGTGATGGTCAAGCCCGGCATGCCTTATCTAGACATTGTTCGCAGGGTACGTGAAGAGTTTGACTACCCTACTTATGCCTATCAAGTGAGCGGTGAATACGCCATGCTCAAAGCTGCCGCACAAAATGGGTGGCTTGATCATGACGCCGTAATGATGGAATCTTTGATGGCATTTAAACGTGCTGGAGCGGATGGCATCTTGACCTACTTCGCAATCGAAGCAGCGCGCCTCCTGAAAGAAAATACATAATTGGCTACACAAAAAAGTGAAGTGGGTTTATCACCCATTTAACTGTTCAGCAACTTAATTACTGAGCACCTTCTTCAGTCGCTCTACAAAACGTTGCGGTGGCATATAACCAATCACACGCTGATCTTTTAATTCTGCAGAGTTAAGATCAAAGATCAAAATTCCGGGTGGGCCAAACAGACCAAAACGCTTCAATAGGGCTTGATTGTCTGGGCTATTTTTTGTTACATCAGCTTGCAGCAAAACAAACTTCTGCAGCTCTTGATTCACTTCCGAATTAGCAAATGTATTGACCTCCATCTCTTTGCAGGAGATGCACCAGTCTGCATAAAAATCTAAGAGCACTAATTTATTCTGCTCTTTTGCTTTAGCTAAAAATTGATCTAACTGCGCGTTAGATTCAATAACAGAAAACCGAGCATTGCCAATCTGGTGCTGTCCTTGGCCATTAGTGGCGATATTGCTAGATCCACCACTTCCACCCTGGATCAATGGTGAAGCTATCCACGCAGCTGTTGCCACTAGTAAAACACCCAATGTTCTTTGCAACCAAACCATCCAAATGCCAGTGGATGGAATCAGGATGCGTGCCTCAATGGCAATAAACAGCAGTGGCAAGCCCATACCCAAAGCCATGACGAACAGCAATCCTGCACCCAAACTCATTGACCCAGTTTGAGCAATAAAAGTAAGTACCCCAGCTAAGGGGGCGGTAATACACGGGCTAGCAACCAGAGTGGATATGCCGCCTAAGGCAAAAGCACCAGCAATGCTCCCACCCTGATGGCGTCCTGCCAACCGATCAATCTGCTGATGCCAACTTTGTGGCAATCTAAGGTCATACAGGCCAAAGAGACTCCCCGACAAAGCCAATAGCAGTAGTGCAAATCCAGCAAGGGCTATAGGGCTCTGTAGCGCTCTTTGAACGCTACCACCCAGAGCGGCCATCAAGACTCCCGCAAGAGCGTATACGCAAGCCATTCCAAGTACGTATGCCACAGCCAAGAGGCTTGCACGTCCTTTACTAATAGATTTATTACCCTGCGTTCCAAATACCACGCTGGACAGAATAGGCAGCATCGGAAGCACACAGGGGGTGAAAGCTAATGCCAGGCCCAGAATGAAGAAGGCTAAAAATAGATACCCTGTTGGCGTACTTTCTAAGAAGCGACCAATGGCATTGACGTCATCACGCTCACGCCACACATCCATCAAACTAAATTCTGCTTTTGATGGCGAGGTCGTAGTAACACCATCTAATATCTCGGGAATTGGACTCGACTTTACCCCTGGGCCTGCAACTAAAAATTTGAGAGTCATGGGTGGATAACAAATACCGGCTTCGGCGCATCCTTGTAGCTCTAACTCTAGGTAGAGTGGCTTTCCTATCTCTGCTTTTTTATCTAAAGTCAGAAGAAATGCTTGTTTGTAGATTTGCATTTTCTTTTGAAATGTCTCATCAAACTTTTCAAGGCCAGCGGGTAGCGACGCCTTTGCAAGCCCTAATTTATTGGGTTGCGAGCCGATCTTGAAATGCAGTGACTCTTGATAGATGTAGTAACCCTTAGCCGGAAAAATTTCCATCTCGATGTCATTGGTATTTGGTGCCCAAGTTACCTCAGCCTGAAAAGCTTTTTCAGGAGGCAGAAAGTCTGGGGAGGCAAAAGCCTGTCCGAAGGTAAATGCGAAAGCCGCAATAACAAGGATGATTCTGTTAACAAATCTCATGGCAATCACTTTACCTCTGCTTGCACCCATTTACCATATTGCTCTTCGTATTTCTCGGGGATCAATGCGATCACCTCCGGTAAATCATAGGGATGATGGCTTTTAATAAAGTCAGAGATTTCCGCCCACTTAACTGCAATTGTTTTGGCAGTTAATAATACTTCTTGCTCTTCGCAGATCTCCCCTTCCCAGCGATAAATAGATTGAACACCCTCTTTAATCTGCACACATGCTGCCAGTCGACTTTTAATGAGTTTGCGAGCCATATCTTGTGCATCCGCAAGCTTAGAGAAACTAGTAAGCACAATGAGCAATTCAGGGAATTTATCTGGGGTCATGTTGTGTTTATAAGCGTATAAATGAAAAAAGCCAGACCGAAGCCTGGCTTTTAATCTTGCTAAAGGGCTTAAGCCTCTTCAGCTACTACTGTATCTTCAACTTCTGGACGATCTACCAACTCAACCAAAGCCATAGGCGCATTGTCACCATGACGGAAGCCAAACTTCAAAATACGAAGGTAGCCGCCTGGACGAGTTGCGTAACGTGGGCCGAGCTCTGTAAAGAGTTTGGTCACGATATCGCGATCGCGTGTGCGATTGAATGCTAAGCGACGATTTGCTAAGTTATCTTTTTTACCTAAGGTAATCAAGGGCTCAACAACCATGCGCAATTCTTTTGCTTTTGGCAAAGTGGTTTTAATCACTTCGTGCTCCAAAAGAGAATTGGACATGTTGCGCAGCATCGCCAAGCGATGTGATGATGTTCTGTTTAGTTTGCGTAAGCCGTTTCCGTGACGCATGATGCTTCCTTTCTAATTATTTCTCGAGGTTAGCTGGAGGCCAGCTTTCGAGTTTCATGCCAAGACTTAAGCCACGAGCCGCCAATACATCCTTGATTTCATTCAAAGACTTACGACCTAGATTAGGCGTCTTCAACAATTCATTCTCTGTACGTTGAATCAAGTCACCGATGTAATAAATGTTCTCAGCCTTCAAGCAGTTTGCAGAGCGCACTGTGAGTTCGAGATCATCCACTGGACGCATCAACATTGGATCAACCATTGAAGAGCGGCTTGGTGCAAGATCACCAGAAATTTCGCTGCTTTCGAGGGCTGCGAATACAACTAACTGATCAACCAAAATGGTAGCTGCTTGACGAATTGCTTCTTCAGGAGATAACACACCATTTGTTTCGATAGTCATTACGAGACGATCGAGGTCGGTACGTTGTTCTACACGAGCAGACTCAACAGCGTAGCTAACACGACTTACTGGGCTAAATGAGGCATCCAACACGATGCGACCAATGATCTTGGTAGCTTCGTCGTGGTATTGACGCATATTACCTGGTACATAGCCACGGCCTTTTTCAACCTTGATCTGCATATCCAACTTGCCACCAGCTGACAAGTGAGCGATAACGTGATCAGGGTTAACAATTTCTACATCATGTGGCAAGTCGATATCTTTTGCTGTAACAACGCCTGGACCTTCTTTACGCAAATTGATGGTAACTTCATCACGTGACTGCAACTTAAATACGATTCCTTTGAGGTTCAACAAAAGGTTTACTACATCCTCTTGAACGCCATCTAATGTGGAGTATTCATGAACAACACCTGCGATTGCAACTTCAGTTGGCGCATAACCAACCATCGAGGACAACAAAACACGACGTAATGCATTGCCGAGTGTGTGGCCATAACCACGCTCGAACGGCTCCATAACAACCTTAGCTTGGTTGGCGGTAAGCGCTTCAACAGAAATAATTTTTGGCTTGAGCAAATTTGTTTGCATATTTTTCCCTTGAGAGTACCTAATTAGCGTGAATACAATTCAACGATCAAACTTTCATTAATTTCGCCGCTAATGTCTTCACGGTCAGGCACTTGCTTAAATGTTCCCTCCAGCTTCGCTGCATCGACTGATACCCAGCCAACTGCCGCCATCTGCTGAACCAAATTGAGTGATTCTGTAATACGTGTTTGCTTCTTCGCTTTTTCGCGAATCGCAACTACATCACCAGGCTTAACCTGAATAGATGGAATATTTACTGGGCTACCATTGAGCAAAATTGCGCAGTGGGAAACCAATTGACGCGCTTCAGCACGGGTAGAACCAAAGCCCATACGATAAACAACGTTATCAAGACGTGATTCCAATAACTGGAGTAATGTTGAGCCAGTGTTGCCCTTACGACGCTCAGCTTCTGCGAAGTAACGACGGAACTGACGCTCTAAAATTCCGTACATACGCTTAACCTTTTGCTTTTCACGCAATTGATTACCGTAATCAGATGTTCTTGAGCCAGATGTACGGCCATGTTGACCAGGCTTAGTATCTAACTTGCACTTGTCTGACAGGGCGCGACGTGCGCTCTTTAAAAATAAGTCGGTACCTTCCCGACGTGCTAATTTGGCCTTAGGCCCTAAGTAACGTGCCACGATGCTTTCCTTTCTTTGCCGCAGTCTTACGACAGGCGGTGAGTTCACCCTTTAATTCAGATGAACAGTGGGCTTTAATAAAAAACTGCTAAAACTTGTACTGCCAACTTCCTAACTTAGATACGACGACGCTTAGGAGGACGGCAACCATTATGTGGAACTGGAGTTACGTCTTGAATCTCAGTGATCTTGATGCCCAAAGAGTTCAATGCACGAACCGCTGATTCACGACCTGGGCCTGGGCCCTTGATCTGAACTTCTAAGTTCTTGATACCGCATTCAACAGCAGCTTTACCAGCTACTTCTGCAGCTACCTGAGCAGCAAAAGGTGTTGATTTACGTGAACCTTTGAAGCCCTGTCCACCAGATGTTGCCCATGAAAGCGCATTACCTTGGCGATCAGTGATCGTAATAATGGTGTTATTAAAAGAAGCATGAACGTGTGCAATACCGTCAGCAACGTTCTTTTTAACCTTCTTGCGTGCGCGCTGTGAAGCTGCGGATGCGGATTGTTGTTTTGCCATGTCAATAAACTTTCTTGATTATTTCTTGAGTTGCACGCCAGACTTACGTGGGCCCTTGCGGGTACGCGCGTTAGTCTTAGTACGTTGACCACGTACAGGCAAGCCCTTACGATGACGTACGCCGCGGTAGCAGCCTAAGTCCATCAAACGCTTGATGCTCATCGTTACTTCACGACGAAGGTCACCTTCAGTAATAAATTTACCTACTTCATCACGCAACTTTTCCAAGTCACCGTCAGTAAGATCTTTAACTTTTTTGTCGATAGCAACACCGGTGGTTTCACAAATTTTGCGGGCACGTGTTGTGCCAATGCCAAAAATTGCTGTTAAACCGATAACAGTATGTTGATGATTTGGGATGTTTACCCCAGCGATACGTGCCATGAGATTTCCTCTTAATTAACCAGATCAGCCTTGACGCTGCTTATGACGTGCGTCTGAAGAACAGATCACGCGAACAACGCGTTTGCGCTTAATGATCTTGCAATTTCTGCAAATACACTTAACGGATGCTAAAACTTTCATAACTCACCTCTTAAAAATATGTACAACTTAATCTTTACTTCGCTCGGAATATGATTCTGGCGCGGGTTAGGTCGTATGGAGTCAACTCCACCGTCACCTTATCTCCTGGCAATATGCGGATGTAATGCATCCTCATCTTCCCAGAAATGTGCCCTAGAACCACATGTCCGTTCTCTAGCTTCACGCGAAACATTGCGTTCGGCAAATTCTCAATAATTTCTCCCGCCATCTGAATTACATCGTCTTTAGACATTCAGTTAAGCGCCCATCTTAAAGTTAGCTTTTTTCATTAAAGAACCATACTGTTGCTGCATTACGAATGACTGAACTTGAGCCATAAAATCCATTGCAACAACGACAATAATCAACAATGAAGTACCGCCAAAATAGAATGGCACGTTGTACTTCAACACTAAGAATTCTGGTAACAAGCAAACCAAAACCATATAAATCGCACCAGCCAAGGTCAAGCGGACCAAGATCTTGTCGATGTAGCGACCAGTCTGATCGCCAGGACGAATACCGGGAACAAAAGCACCGCTCTTCTTTAAATTCTCTGCAGTATCGCGACTATTGAAAACCAGCGCTGTGTAAAAGAAGCAGAAGAAAATAATCGCAGCTGCGTACAGGATCGTGTAAACCGGCTGGCCTGGAGCCAATGTAGCTGCCAAGTCTTTAATAATTCTGCTAAACATGTTTGTTGGCTCGCCTGATGTAAACCAGCCAGCAATCGTTGCAGGGAACAAAATAATAGATGAAGCAAAAATTGGGGGAATCACGCCAGCCATATTCAACTTCAAAGGGAAGTAGGAAGATTGACCACCATATACCTTATTGCCAACTTGACGCTTAGCGTAGTTCACCAAGATACGGCGCTGTCCACGCTCTACAAACACTACAAAATAAGTCACCGCAATACAAATCACTACGATCAGCAATGCAGACAATATATTCATGGAACCAGTACGCACTAATTCAAGCAAGCTACCGATTGCAGTTGGCAGACCAGAAACAATGCCGCCAAAAATAATGATGGAAATACCATTACCAAGACCACGCTCAGTAATTTGTTCGCCAAGCCACATCAAGAACATCGTGCCAGTTACTAAAGTAACGACAGTATTCAATTCAAACATCAAACCTGGGTTGATAACCAAGCCCGGTTGAGCTTGTAGTGCAACTGAAATGCCCAATGCCTGGAATGTTGCTAAGAACACTGTGCCATAACGGGTGTACTGAGTAATCTTGCGTTGACCAGCTTGGCCTTCTTTTTTCAAAGACTCCAACGAAGGAACAACAATCGTCATTAACTGCATGATGATCGACGCAGAAATATACGGCATGATGCCTAAAGCAAAGACGGTAAAGCGGGATAAAGCGCCACCTGAGAACAGGTTAAACATTCCCAAGATGCCGTCTTTTTGCCCTGAAAATAATTGGGCCAATTGGTCAGGATCAATACCCGGCACAGGAATATGTGCACCCAAACGGAACACGAGCAATGCCAATACCAGGAATATCAAGCGTTGACGTAATTCGCCAAACTTGTTTCCTGATTGAGCAGTATTTGCTGTGTTAGTAGGTGCGAGTGCCATCGTTTACCGAAACTAATTAAACTAAATCGACCAATTTGCCGCCAGCCGCTTCAATAGCTGCTTTTGCGCCTGCAGTTGCTGTAATACCCTTGAGGGTTACCGCAATCGACAATTCACCAGTCTTGATAACTTTGACTGAATTGATTTGCTCACCAGCAAAACCATGAGCTCTCAATACTAACAAGTCCACTTCTGGCAAGTTAATTTTTGCTAAGTCATTCAAAGTAATTTGACCAACGTGACGACGTGTCAAAGATACGAAGCCACGCTTTGGCAAACGACGATACATTGGCATCTGTCCGCCCTCGAATCCAACCTTGTGGAATCCGCCTGAACGTGATTTTTGACCTTTGTGACCACGACCAGCTGTTTTTCCAAGACCAGAACCAATGCCGCGACCTACGCGACGACGATTTTTATTGGAGCCCGCTGCGGGTTTGAGTGTATTGAGTTGCATATTCTTCGCCTATTTACTTGCTAGTTATTAGCCAACGACTTTAACTAGATAAGAAACTTTATTAATCATTCCGCGAACAGCTGGCGTGTCTTCCAATTCTGAAACAGAATTGATGCGACGCAGGCCTAAGCCGCGAACGGTTGCACGATGGCTTTCGCGTGTGCCGATCAAGCTGCGTACTAATTGCAGTTTGAGTTTAGAGTGAGTTGTTGTCATTTATAGATTCCTAATCTTTTGGTCTTAGCCGAGAATCTCTTCAACTGACTTACCGCGCTTAGCAGCAATTTCAGAAGGAGTGCTCATCTTGCTCAAACCATCAATCGTTGCACGAACCATGTTGTAAGGGTTAGTTGAGCCAAGTGACTTAGCAACAACGTTAGTTACACCCATTACATCGAAAATTGCGCGCATTGGGCCACCAGCGATAACGCCAGTACCGTCTTTAGCTGGAGAAATCATCACGCGTGACGCGCCATGCTTACCAATCACAGTGTGCTGCAAAGTACCTTTACGCAAGGAAACTTTGATCATCTTGCGACGTGCTTCGTCCATTGCCTTTTGAACAGCAACTGGAACTTCTTTTGATTTGCCTTTGCCCATGCCGATACGACCATCGCCATCGCCAACTACAGTAAGTGCAGCGAAGCCGAGAATTCGACCACCCTTAACCACTTTAGTTACACGATTAACAGCAATCATCTTCTCGCGAAGACCGTCATCACGCTCTTCGTTTTGCATCTTGTTTTGCATTTTTGCCATGTTTTTTCCTAAACCCTATTAGAACTTCAGGCCGGCTTCACGCGCAGCTTCAGCTAAGGCCTTAATACGGCCGTGGTAACGATGACCGGAGCGATCAAATGCAACATCAACAACGCCTGCTTTAACAGCACGCTCAGCAACTATCTTGCCGATTTGTTTAGCCGCTTCAGCGTTGCCGCCGTTTTTGATTGCTTGGCGCAAATCTTTTTCCATTGTTGAAGCAGCTGCTACAACTTTGGTTCCACATGGGCTATATACCTGTGCAGAAATATGTGAATTGCTACGGATAACTGTTAAGCGATTTGCCAATGCTTCGGCAATGCGAATACGAGTCTGCCGAGCACGTCTTTGTCTGGATTCGTCTTTATTCATTTTTTAATCTCGCTTACTTCTTCTTGGTTTCTTTCAGATGCACAACTTCGTCAACGTAGCGAACGCCTTTGCCTTTGTATGGCTCTGGTGAACGGTATGCGCGAACTTCAGCTGCGACCTGGCCAACTTGCTGCTTGTTGGAGCCTTTGATAATAATTTCAGTTTGAGTAGGAGTCTCAGCCTTTACACCCTTTGGCAGGTTGTAAATAATGTCGTGAGAAAAACCTAACTGCAACTTCAATGATTCACCTTGAGCAGCAGCACGGTAACCAACGCCTACCAAGCTGAGCTTGCGCTCAAAGCCAGTAGTTACGCCAACAACCATGTTGTTTACTAAAGCACGTGCAGTACCTGACTGAGCACCAGCTTCTGGTGAATTGTTGTTTAAAACAACAGTCAATACGCCATCTTCTTGTTTCAAACCAACTGAAGGATGCAAGTTATGCGTCAAAGTGCCCAATGGGCCTTTAACAGTAATGTTTGCACCGTTAATGCTGATTTCAGCGCCCTTAGGGACTGGAATAGGTGATTTACCAACGCGGGACATATTTCTCTCCTTACGCGACGTAGCAAATAACTTCGCCACCAACGCCGTTTGCACGGGCTTTGCGGTCTGTCATTACGCCTTGTGGGGTTGAAATAATTGCAATGCCCAAGCCATTCATTACTTCTGGAATGTCGTGGCGGCCTTTGTAGATACGCAGACTTGGTGTTGAAACACGGTCAATGCGCTCAATTACAGGGCGGCCTGCATAGTATTTGAGTTCAATGTGTAGCACTGGCTTAGCTGCTTCACCTTTGATTTCAAAACTATCAATATAACCTTCATCCTGCAAGACTTTTGCAATAGCTACTTTAACTTTTGACGACGGCATCAAGACTACGGGTTTCTGCACTGCTTGCGCATTGCGGATCCTTGTCAACATGTCGGCGATTGGATCGCTGATACTCATGAGTTCTCCTAATTCTTTCGCCGCTTACCAGCTGGCCTTGGTTAAACCGGGGATTTCGCCACGGAAGGCGATTTCACGAATCTTGCTACGAGCCAAACCAAACTTACGGAATGTGCCACGTGGACGACCGGTTAATGAACAACGATTTCTTTGACGAATCGGGCTTGCGTTACGTGGAAGTGCCTGTAGCTTCAAGCGAGCCTCATAGCGCTCTTCATCACTGCGTGATTGATCAGCAATGATTGCCTTGAGTTCAGCACGCTTTACAGCGTACTTCTCTACAGTTTTTGCGCGCTTATTCTCGCGCTCAATTAGGGATAGTTTTGCCACGTTAGCCTCTTAATTGCGGAAAGGGAATTTGAACGCTGCCAACAAAGCTTTTGCTTCTTCGTCAGTCTTAGCGGTCGTCGTAATACTGATATTGAGACCACGGAGGGCATCAATCTTGTCGTATTCGATTTCAGGGAAAATGATTTGCTCTTTAACGCCGATGTTGTAGTTACCACGGCCGTCAAATGCCTTACCGGAAATTCCGCGGAAGTCACGTACGCGTGGCAAAGCAACAGTAACGAAACGATCTAAAAATTCGTACATGCGCTGTCCGCGCAATGTCACCATGGCACCGATTGGGTAGCCTTGGCGAATTTTGAAACCAGCAATCGCTTTTTTCGCTTTGGTTACAACTGGTTTTTGACCTGCTACTTTAGTCAAATCACCAACTGCATTTTCGATAATTTTCTTGTCGTTCACTGCATCGCCCAAGCCCATGTTCAGGGTAACCTTAGTGATACGTGGAACTTCCATTACTGACTTGTAGCCAAATTTGGCGATCAAATCAGCAACAACTTTAGCTTGGTAGTGTTCTTGAAAACGTGTGCTCATAATTTCTCCGTGACCCTTATGCGCTTAAAGTTGCGCCAGTGGTTTTGAGGAAACGCTGCTTTTTACCGTCAACGAGTTTGATACCAACACGTGATGGTTTGCCGTTACCGTCAACCACAGCCACATTAGAAATGTGAACAGGCATCGTCTTGTCAATCATGCCGCCAGTAACACCGGCTGCTGGATTTGGCTTAACGCTCTTTTTATAAATATTTACGCCTTCGATCACTAATTTGTTCTCGAGGACAGCTGTAACAGTTCCTTGCTTGCCCTTATCGCGGCCAGTCAACAGAACTACGGAATCACCTTTACGAATCTTTTTCATATCAGCCTCTTAAATAACTTCGGGGGCGAGAGAAACGATCTTCATGAACTTTTCAGTACGCAATTCGCGTGTGACTGGTCCAAAGATACGTGTGCCAATTGGCTCTAACTTAGCGTTGAGCAATACCGCAGCGTTGCCATCGAACTTAATCAATGAACCATCTGGACGGCGAACACCCTTAGCAGTTCTCACTACTACGGCGTTATAAATGTCACCTTTTTTTACACGGCCACGTGGAGCAGCAGACTTTACAGTCACTTTAATGACATCACCGATACTGGCGTAACGACGCTTAGAGCCGCCCAATACCTTGATGCACAAAACTTCACTGGCGCCTGTGTTATCGGCGACCTGCAATCTACTTTCGGTCTGAATCATTTTCTAATCCCCAACTTGTTAGCCAAAGGCAAACAGTCTTGGTTCCGTCTAGGGGTTTTAACGAAAGCTAAAACCCGGAATTAATGAAAAAACACTGCTTCTCCCAATAAAACCAGAGAAGCCTTCTATCTTACTACGAAAAACAGGGATCTGGCAAGTATTTTTGCCAAAATCCCTAGTATTTCTTTAAATACCCTTTGATTCTTGAACTAAACGGGTTACAACCCAAGATTTAGTGCGTGAAATTGGCCTAGATTCAGCAATTTCAACGGTGTCACCCATCTTGTATTGGCCAGCCTCGTCATGAGCGTGGTATTTTTTGGACTGTCCAACATATTTGCCATAAAGCGCATGTTTTACTTGGCGCTCAACTAGCACAGTCACAGTTTTTTGCATTTTGTCGCTAACGACACGACCCACAAGGGTGCGGCGCAAGGGTTTAGATAATTCTGTCATATCCCTTTTTCCTTATTTCTGTGCAGTTTTTTGGGTGATAAAAGTCTTTACGCGAGCAATTTCACGCTTAGTCTTACCCAATTGGCTGGTATTGGTGAGTTGCTGAGTGCCTTTTTGCATACGGAGCTTGAAGCTAGTCTTCAAGAGCTCTGTTAATTCTGCATTTAAGGCAACCAGATCTTTGGATGCTAATTCTGTCTTTTTCATAATCTCTATCCCGATCAACCTAAGTGGCGAATCACGAAAGTGGTTTGCAATGGCAACTTAGCTGCAGCAAGCTTGAAAGCTTCGCGCGCCAAAGTTTCATCCACGCCATCCATCTCGTACAAAATCTTGCCTGGTTGAATTTCTGCTACGTAGTACTCTGGATTACCTTTACCGTTACCCATACGTACTTCAGCTGGCTTTTGTGAAATTGGCTTGTCTGGGAAAATACGAATCCAGATACGACCACCACGCTTAATGTGACGGGTCATTGCGCGACGTGCAGATTCAATCTGACGTGCAGTCAAACGACCGCGGCCAATAGCCTTCAATCCAAAGTCACCAAAGGCTACTGAACTACCGCGTGTTGCCACGCCAGTGTTACGTCCCTTTTGTTCCTTGCGATACTTACGACGCTTTGGTTGTAGCATGCTTACTCTCCTGACTTCTGCGCTTCAGCACTTACGGCTTCTACGGCTTTCGGTGCACGCTTCACTGCTGGCTTAGAAGCAACTAATGGCTTGCTGTCAGCCGCTGGTTTACGTGCGGTTGTTTTAGCGGGTGCGCGACGTGGCTTCTTCTCATCAGCCGCTGGTTCTGCTGTTACTGCTGGAGCATCAGCACCACGACCTAATGTATCGCCTTTGTATACCCAAACTTTTACACCGATGATGCCGTATGTTGTTTCCGCTTCTGAAGTTGCGTAATCAATATCAGCCTTCAATGTATGAAGTGGAACACGACCTTCACGGTACCATTCGCGACGTGCAATTTCAGCACCGTTCAAACGACCAGAAGACATGATCTTGATTCCTTGTGCACCAAGGCGCATTGCATTTTGCATTGCACGCTTCATTGCACGACGGAACATGATTCGCTTCTCGAGCTGTTGAGTAATAGAGTCAGCGATCAATTGAGCATCAACTTCAGGCTTACGAATTTCTTCGATGTTCACATGGACTGGAACGCCCATACGCTTCTGGAGCTCACGACGGAGCACTTCAATATCTTCACCTTTTTTACCGATCACAACACCAGGGCGTGAGCTATAAATAGTGATCCGTGCATTCTTTGCAGGACGCTCAATAATCACTTTACTTACGGATGCATTTTTCAACTTCTTCTTGAGATAGATGCGGACATCTACGTCCTCTTTGAGCATCTTTGCAAAATCAGTATTGTTTGCATACCACTTTGATGTCCAGTTCTTCGTTACCGAGAGTCGGAATCCGGTTGGGTTTATCTTTTGTCCCATATCTTTCCTTAGTTACTCAAGGTCACGGTAATGTGACATGTTTGTTTTTCGATTTGATTGCCACGACCCTTAGCACGTGCTGTGAAGCGCTTCAAGGAAGTACCTTTATCAACAATAATTGTTGAAACCTTGAGCTCATCAATATCAGCACCCTTATTGTGTTCAGCATTGGCCATTGCGGACTCAACAACTTTTTTCACAATGAAGGCAGCTTTCTTGGGGCTGAAATTCAAAATGTTCAATGCGCGTGCAATTGGCAAACCACGAATCTGGTCAGCGACCAAACGTGTCTTTTGCGCAGAAATGCGGGCGCCTTTGTGAATAGCTTTAACTTCCATCATCATCCCCTTACTTCTTCGTTACTTTCTTGTCAGCAGCGTGACCTTTGAAAGTACGGGTCAAGGCAAATTCGCCTAACTTATGACCCACCATGTTTTCTGATACATATACCGGAACGTGTTGACGACCGTTATGTACAGCAATCGTCAGACCAATAAAGTCTGGGAGGATTGTTGAACGGCGTGACCAAGTTTTAATCGGCTTTTTGTCTTTGTTGGCTTGTGCGACTTCAACTTTATTTACTAAGCTGGCTTCGCAAAATGGGCCTTTTTTAGCTGAACGTGTCATATCTATTTTTCCTTAATCGCTTAGCGCTTCTGACGGCGTTGAACGATCATCGATGTTGTACGCTTGTTACGACGTGTACGATAACCTTTAGTTGGTGTGCCCCATGGGGATACAGGTACACGGCCTTCGCCAGTCTTACCTTCACCACCACCGTGCGGGTGATCTACTGGGTTCATTGCCACACCGCGAACGGTTGGGCGAATACCACGCCAGCGATTTGCGCCAGCTTTACCAATAACGCGCAAGCTATGCTCTTCATTACCGACTTCACCGATAGTGGCACGGCATTCGATCAAAATGCGACGTACTTCACCAGAGCGCAAGCGCACCTGAGCGTATACACCTTCACGAGCCAATAACACTGCAGAGCCACCAGCGGAACGTGCGATTTGAGCACCTTTACCTGGCAACATTTCTACGCAGTGAATTGTGCTACCAACTGGAATGTTGCGAATTGGCAAGTTGTTACCAGACTTGATTGGGGCTTCTGAGCCACTCATCAATGCCTGACCAACAGTCATGCCTTTTGCAGCAAGAATGTATCGACGCTCACCATCAGCAAACACGATCAATGCAATATTTGCACTGCGGTTTGGATCGTATTCCAAGCGCTCTACTTTTGCTGGAATGCCATCTTTGTCGTTGCGTTTGAAATCAACAACACGATAGTGATGCTTATGACCACCACCTTTATGACGGGTAGTGATGTGACCATTATTGTTACGACCTGCTTTTTGGAACTGTGGCTCTACCAACGCTGCAAAAGGTTTACCTTTATGCAGGTCAGGATTTACCACCTTGACCATTGAGCGACGACCTGGTGAGGTCGGTTTTGTCTTCATCAAAGGCATGATTAATTCGCCTCCGCTTCAAAGTTAATTTCTTGACCTGGTTTCAAGCTAACGTAGGCCTTCTTAGTGTGGTCACGACGACCTTCAAAACGGCCATAGCGCTTTGGCTTACCCTTTTGATTTACGATTTGAACAGAGTCAACTTGCACTTTGAAGAGCAATTCAACTGCCTGTTTCACATCGCTCTTATTAGCGTCGCGTGTAACTTGGAATACCACTTGTTCGTTTTTCTCTGCAACCATAGTGGCTTTTTCAGAGATAACCGGTCCAAGCAGAACCTTCATCAAGCTGTGATCGTTTTTACGGACTTGGCTCATTTCAGCAACTCCTCAATTTTTGCGATCGCTGCTTTGCTTACCAATACTTTTTTGTATTGAACTAAAGCTAATGGATCAGCGTGCTGTGGCTCACATACAGCAACCTTATGCAAGTTGCGTGATGCCAAGTACAAATTCTCGCTAACCTGATCAACGATGATCAAGACTGAATCCAATCCCATTGCTTTAACTTTGTCAGCTAAAACTTTAGTCTTTGGAGCATCAAGAGTAAATTGGTCAACAACATTCAAGCGACCTTCACGAGCTAACTGAGACAGAATAGATCTCATTCCAGCGCGGTACATTTTCTTGTTTACTTTTTGGCTGAAATTTTCTTCAGGTGAATTCGGGAATATACGACCACCTCCGCGCCACAGCGGAGAAGAGCTCATACCAGCACGTGCACGACCAGTACCTTTTTGACGCCAAGGCTTCTTAGTTGTGTGCTTAACTTGCTCACGGTCTTTTTGTGCACGGTTACCGCTACGTGCATTTGCTTGGTAAGCCACAACTACTTGGTGCACCAATGCTTCGTTATATTCACGTTCGAATACTTCTGGTGAGGCTTGAATGCCTGCGCCCAAAGTTCCGTTATCTTGGAGAAGCTTAAGTTCCATATTCGCTCTCCTTATTTCTTCTTCAACGGTGTCTTCACCGCTGGAGTAACAATAACTTTACCGCCTGGGGCACCTGGAATAGCGCCTTTAACCATGATGAGATTGCGTTCTGCATCAATGCGTGCGATGACTAAATTTTGTACAGTACGCGTTTCATCACCAAGGTGGCCTGTCATGCGCTTACCTGGGAAAACACGACCTGGATCTTGCGCCATACCGATAGAACCTGGCACGTTATGTGAACGTGAGTTACCGTGTGATGCACGACCAGATTTAAAGTGGTGACGTTTAATGGTACCGGCATAGCCTTTACCAATCGTTACGCCTTGCACATCAACTTTTTGGCCAGCAGCAAATGCAGTGTCAGCAGGAATTACTTGGCCTGTTGTCATTTCTGCGATTTTTGCAGCATCTAATTGGAATTCGTTGAGACCATTACCAGCCATCACACCCGCTTTGGCGAAGTGACCAGCCATTGCTTTGGTAACGCGAGTTGCTCTACGTGTGCCATGTGCTAACTGGATAGCATCATAGCCATCAGTTGCCTGGGTCTTGATTTGAGCGATTCTGTTGTCGCTCACGTCAATTACGGTGACAGGAATTGCTTCCCCTTCGTCCGTAAATAGACGGGTCATGCCGATCTTGCGACCGATTAAGCCTAAGCTCATATTCATGCTCCACGCCGACTTCGATTGGTCGGCAAAATTAATTTAAGTGATTTACAAGTAAAAGTACTTCTAAATCAATAAGTTACGACGTTTTTAATGCTGATAACACCTGATTATTCGCCCAAATAATTGAGCGAAGCTTTAGATTCTATCCCGAAAGGCCAGTCTTGGCAAGCGCTAAGACTGGAAATACCAAATTACTGCAACTTAATTTCGACGTCCACACCTGCTGGAAGATCTAATTTCATTAAGGCATCCACTGTTTTCTCTGTAGGATCAACGATATCCATCAAACGGAGGTGGGTACGAATCTCTAACTGGTCACGTGAAGTCTTGTTTACGTGTGGTGAACGCAAGATATCAAAACGCTCGATACGGGTTGGCAAAGGTACTGGACCCTTAACAACAGCACCAGTGCGCTTAGCTGTATCAACGATTTCAGCTGCAGACTGGTCGATCAAACGGTAATCAAATGCTTTAAGACGAATACGAATTTTTTGGTTTTGCATATTAATTCCAAAGAGCGTTGTGGTGCTGCCACGTTATAAATCTAAAGAGCACGGTGACATCTGCAGCACAGACGTCACCGGTTAGCAAACCGCTAAATATTGATTACTAATTAATACCTAAAACTATTAAGCCAAAATCTTTGCAACCACGCCGGCGCCAACAGTACGGCCACCTTCACGGATCGCAAAACGTAAACCTTCTTCCATCGCGATTGGAGCGATGAGTTTGACGGTAATTGTGACGTTATCACCAGGCATAACCATTTCTTTGTCTTTTGGCAACTCGATTGAACCAGTTACGTCCGTAGTACGGAAGTAAAACTGTGGACGATAGTTGTTAAAGAATGGTGTATGACGACCACCTTCGTCTTTACCCAAGATATAAACCTCGGCTGTAAAGTGAGTATGTGGGGTGATTGAACCTGGCTTAGCCAATACTTGGCCGCGCTCAACTTCTTCACGTTTTGTGCCGCGTAACAAGATACCCACGTTATCGCCTGCTTGACCTTGGTCGAGCAATTTGCGGAACATTTCAACACCAGTACAAGTAGTCTTGATGGTTGGCTTGATACCGATTACTTCGATCTCTTCACCTACTTTAACAATACCGCGCTCGATACGGCCTGTAACAACAGTACCGCGACCAGAGATTGAGAACACATCTTCTACTGGCATCAAGAACGCACCATCAATAGCACGCTCTGGAGTTGGGATATAAGTATCTAAGGCATCAGCCAATTTCATGATGGCTTCTTTACCCAATGGGCCTTCGTCGCCTTCAAGGGCTAACTTAGCAGAACCATGAATGATTGGAGTGTCATCGCCTGGGAAGTCGTACTTCGATAAAAGCTCACGAACTTCCATTTCTACGAGTTCTAACAACTCAGCATCGTCAACCATGTCGCATTTGTTCAAAAATACGATGATGTATGGAACACCTACTTGGCGTGCCAAGAGGATGTGCTCACGAGTTTGTGGCATTGGGCCGTCAGCTGCAGAGCAAACCAAAATAGCGCCGTCCATTTGGGCAGCACCAGTAATCATGTTCTTGACGTAGTCAGCATGTCCTGGGCAATCCACGTGTGCGTAGTGACGATTTGCTGTCTCATACTCAACGTGTGCTGTATTAATCGTAATACCGCGTGCTTTTTCTTCTGGAGCAGCATCGATCTGATCGTATGCTTTAGCTTCGCCGCCAAATTGCTTAGAGAGCACAGTAGCAATAGCTGCTGTCAATGTGGTTTTACCGTGGTCAACGTGACCAATGGTGCCAACGTTTACGTGCGGTTTTGTCCGCTCAAACTTTTCTTTTGCCATTTTTTTGTCTGCCTTTTTAGCTAGTCAATATTCAAAATAATGTGGATAAATTACTTCGCTTTAGCAGCCATAACTGCTTCAGCAACGTTCTTAGGTGCTTCGGAATAATGCTTAAATTCCATGGTGTAGGTAGCGCGACCTTGGGTCAACGAGCGCAAGCCAGTTGAGTAACCAAACATCTCTGCCAATGGCACTTCCGCGCGAACGATCTTGCCGCCCCCTGGAATGTCATCCATACCTTGCAAAATACCGCGACGGGATGAAAGGTCACCCATTACGTTACCCATGAAATCTTCTGGTGTTTCAACTTCAACAGCCATCATTGGTTCTAGCAACACCGGGGATGCTTTACGCATACCGTCCTTGAATGCCATCGAGCCCGCCATCTTAAATGCGTTTTCGTTGGAGTCAACGTCATGGTATGAACCGAAGAACAATGTTGCCTTGATATCTACCACTGGATAGCCAGCCAAAATACCGGAGTTCAATGTCTCGCGAATTCCTTTTTCTACTGCAGGGATATATTCACGTGGAACTACACCGCCCTTAATAGCGTCAACGAATTCAAAACCTTTACCTGGGGCTTGTGGCTCTAATTTCAATACTACGTGGCCATACTGACCGCGACCACCAGACTGCTTAACAAACTTGCCTTCAATTTCTTCGCAAACTTTACGAATCGTTTCGCGATAGGCAACTTGTGGCTTACCAACAGTTGCTTCAACGCCAAACTCACGACGCATACGGTCAACCAAAATTTCCAAGTGGAGCTCGCCCATTCCAGAAATAATTGTTTGGCCTGACTCTTCATCCGTTTTAACGCGGAATGATGGATCTTCTTGTGCCAAGCGGTTCAAAGCAAGACCCATTTTCTCTTGGTCTGGTTTTGTCTTTGGCTCAACAGCCTGTGAAATCACTGGCTCCGGGAATACCATGCGCTCTAAGATAACAATGCTATCTGGATCACACAATGTTTCGCCAGTAGTTGCGTCTTTTAGCCCAACCGCAGCAGCGATATCGCCTGCAAAAACTTCTTTAATTTCTTCACGTTGGTTTGCATGCATCTGCAATAAACGTCCAACACGTTCTTTCTTACCCTTGATTGGGTTGTAGATTGTGTCGCCTGATTTCATCACGCCAGAGTAAACACGGAAGAAAATAAGCTGGCCAACGAATGGGTCAGTCATGATCTTAAATGCCAATGCAGAGAATTTCTCAGCATCATCGGCTTTACGTGTTGTCGGTGTGCCGTCTTCCAGCTCACAAGGAACTGGTGGAACATCCAATGGAGATGGCAGCAACTCAACTACAGCGTCCAACATTGCCTGAACGCCCTTGTTTTTGAAAGCAGTTCCGCACATCATTGGAATGATTTCATTAGCAATCGTACGTTGACGCAATGCTGCTTTGATTTCTTCTTCGGTTAGCGCTTCGCCACCGAGATACTTTTCCATCAACTCTTCTGAACTTTCAGCAGCAGCTTCAACCATCTTCTCGCGCCACTCATCAGCAGATGCCTGTAATTCAGCAGGAATCTCTTCGTAGCTAAATTTAGTACCTTGTGAAGCCTCATCCCAATAGATGGCTTTCATCTTTACCAAATCCACAACGCCTTTGAAGTTTTCTTCAGCGCCAATTGGAATTTGGATCAAAATAGGATTTGCTTTAAGACGCAATTTCATCTGGTCGTAGACCTTGAAGAAATTCGCACCAGTACGGTCCATCTTGTTTACGAATGCTAAACGTGGAACTTTATACTTGTTAGCTTGACGCCAAACAGTTTCAGACTGTGGCTGTACACCACCTACTGCACAGTAAACCATGCAAGCGCCATCCAAAACGCGCATTGAGCGCTCAACTTCAATAGTGAAGTCTACGTGTCCTGGGGTATCAATGATGTTGATGCGGTGCTCTGGAAAATTACCAGCCATGCCCTTCCAGAACGTTGTAGTAGCAGCAGAAGTAATCGTGATACCACGCTCTTGCTCTTGCTCCATCCAGTCCATGGTTGCAGCGCCATCATGTACTTCACCGATTTTGTGATTAACACCGGTGTAGAACAAAACGCGTTCTGTTGTTGTTGTCTTACCTGCGTCAATGTGCGCAGAAATACCAATATTGCGGTATTTGTCGATAGGGGTTTTACGTGCCACTGTTGGTACCTTTTATTTGCTATGCGATTAGAAGCGGAAATGTGAGAAAGCTTTGTTGGCTTCTGCCATACGGTGAACTTCTTCACGCTTCTTCATTGCTCCGCCGCGACCTTCTGCAGCTTCCAATAATTCGTTGGCCAAACGTTGAGCCATGGATTTTTCACCGCGCTTTTTAGCGGCTTCGCGCACCCAGCGCATTGCCAAAGCAGAACGGCGTGATGGGCGAACTTCAACAGGAACCTGGTAGTTAGCGCCACCAACACGACGGCTCTTCACCTCAACCATTGGCTTAACGTTGCCCATAGCTGTTGAGAAAACTTCGAGTGGTTCTTTGTTTGCTTTTTTCTCGATGTGATCAAAGGCACCGTAAACGATACGCTCTGCAACCGATTTCTTGCCATCCAACATGAGGACGTTCATGAATTTTGCTACTTCTACATTGCCGAATTTTGGATCAGGCAAGATTTCCCGTTTGGGAACTTCACGACGACGTGGCATAACTACTCCTTCAGTTCAGTTAGGGGTGGCCCACATGGATCACCCGCTCCGGCCGTCCTACTATCTAGCGATTGAATTACATCAATTTCTAGACGGAACGGCCACTTACTTGTCTTTTAAGTCTGACAAACGAAGACTTACTGCAAATACTTTAAGTTGCTATTAAGCAGCTTTCTTAGCGCGCTTAGCACCATACTTGGAACGTGATTGCTTACGGTCTTTAACACCCTGCAAGTCAAGTGAGCCACGAACGATGTGGTAACGAACGCCTGGCAAATCCTTTACACGACCGCCACGGATCAACACTACTGAGTGCTCCTGGAGGTTATGGCCTTCACCACCAATGTATGAAATCACTTCAAAACCATTGGTTAAGCGAACCTTAGCTACTTTACGTAGCGCAGAGTTAGGCTTTTTAGGAGTGGTTGTGTACACACGTGTACATACACCACGGCGCTGCGGGCTGTTTTGCAGCGCAGGGCTCTTGCTTTTAACGATCAGCCGTGTTCTTGGCTTACGTAATAATTGATTAATTGTTGGCATAAAATAGCTCGGTTAGTACTTCTTTGTTGCTTTCTTCAAGAAAATCAATGACTTAGATAATTTCTAGGTCAAAACGACCCTCTTCTGAATCAGTAGAACTCAGCATTCTAGCCTGACCAGCCTTTTCCGTCAACCTCGAAGGAAAAAACTGGCCATTTCTGGCCAGAAATACCAAATTAGCTTGGATCAGCCTCCGCAGTAGGAGCAATCACTTCAGCCTCTATTTCTATAGGCATATCAGCCATTGCCTCCTCTTCGGCGGCAATCATTTGAGCGCGGTCACGCTCGAATTGCTCTCTGACCTTGCGTGCACGGCGGTAAGCCAAGCCAGTACCAGCAGGGATCAGACGACCAATAATGACGTTTTCCTTGAGGCCACGGAGTGTATCGGTCTTGCCCATAATCGCGGCTTCGGTCAATACACGGGTGGTTTCTTGGAAAGAAGCCGCTGAAATGAAGCTGTCAGTCGACAAGGATGCCTTAGTAATACCTAGCAACACATTCTCGAACTGAGCTGGGCGCTTACCTTGAGCAATCACAGCATCGTTTGCGTCATACAACTTAGAGCGCTCAACTTGCTCACCAGTGATGTAGGCAGTATCGCCACCATCAGTAATTTGCACGCGACGCAACATTTGACGCACGATCACTTCAATGTGCTTGTCATTAATCTTTACGCCTTGCAAACGGTAAACGTCTTGAACTTCATCAACGATGTAGATCGCTAACTCTTCAATACCTCTGAGTGTCAAGATATCATGCGGATCGGCTGGGCCTTCCACAATCATCTCGCCCTTGTTCACGACTTGGCCGTCATGAACGAGAACTTGCTTCTCTTTAGGAATCAAGAATTCATTGGCTTCACCGTCCATATCGGTAATCACTAAACGTTGCTTACCTTTGGTTTCTTTACCGAAGGAAACAGTTCCAGTGACCTTAGCCAATACAGCAGCATCTTTTGGTGAGCGCGCTTCAAACAATTCAGCAACGCGTGGCAAACCACCGGTAATATCGCGAGTCTTCTGTGATTCGATTGGAATACGCGCCAATACTTCACCAACTTCAACTTTTTGACCGTCTTTAACAGTGATCAAAGCGCCAACTTGCAAGCCGATGTTTACTGGATGATCTGTACCCGCAATCATCACTTCGCCGCCCTTGTCATCAACTAAGTTGATCATTGGACGAACGCCTTTGCTAGCAGCACTACGACGCTTACCGTCAATCACCACCAAAGTGGAGAGGCCGGTTACCTCGTCTACCTGCTTAGCTACAGTAACGCCTTCTTCAACGTTGTCGAAGCGAGCAATACCAGCGTACTCAGAAATAATAGGACGTGTTAATGGATCCCATGTTGCCAAGCTTGCACCGGCCTTCACTGCTGCACCTTCTTTTAACAAGAGAGTTGCACCATAAGGCACTTTATGACGCTCACGTTCACGACCATTGTCATCAACGATCAAAGCTTCGCCTGAACGTGAAATCACGATCTGCTCGCCCTTGGCATTCTTGACAATACGCATCGTGGCAGAGAACTTCAAAGCACCATTCGACTTAGCTTCAATATTGCTTGCTACCAATGCGCGTGACGCTGCACCGCCGATGTGGAAGGTACGCATAGTCAACTGGGTGCCTGGCTCACCGATGGACTGAGCAGCGATCACACCAACTGCCTCACCAACGTTAACCAAACCACCGCGACCTAAATCACGTCCATAGCACTTCGCGCACAAACCAAAGCGAGTTAAGCAAGAAAGCACTGTGCGAACTTTAACTTCATCAATGCCCAAGGCAACGATTTGATCTACATGATCTTCGTCAAGCAATGTGTCATTAGGAACGATCACTTCTTGTGTATCTGGGTGAACAACATCACCAATACATACACGACCCAAAATACGATCGCGCAATGCTTCGATAATTTCGCCGCCCTCAACAAGTGCCTTCATGGTTACGCCAGAAGTTGCACCGCAATCATCTTCGATCACAACGAGATCTTGCGTTACGTCGCACAAACGACGTGTCAAGTAACCCGAGTTTGCTGTCTTCAAGGCCGTATCAGCCAAACCTTTACGAGCACCGTGAGTTGAGATGAAGTACTGCAACACGTTCAAGCCTTCACGGAAGTTCGCAGTAATTGGGGTTTCAATAATGGAGCCATCAGGCTTAGCCATCAAACCACGCATACCAGCCAACTGACGAATCTGCGCTGCAGATCCACGCGCACCAGAATCGGCCATCATGTAAATGGAGTTGAAGGATTCTTGGCGAACAGTTTTACCGTTACGGTCGAGTACGTCAACGTGTGACAACTCATCCATCATTGCTTTACCAACCTGGTCACCAGCAGCACCCCAAATATCAACCACGTTGTTGTAACGCTCTTGATTGGTTACGAGGCCTGACATGAACTGCTTGTCATACTCTTTAACCTTGTTGGTTGCTTCAGTGATGATGCGCTCTTTAGAGGTAGGAATCAGCATATCGTCGATCGCAACCGAGATACCGGCATTAGTCGCCAAGCGGAAACCGGACTGCAAGAGGCGGTCAGCAAAAATCACTGTTTCACGAAGACCACACTTACGGAATGAAGTGTTGATCAAACGTGAGATTTCTTTTTTCTTCAGAGGCTTATTGATTTCCTCAAAAGTCATGCCCTTAGGCAAGATTTCCGACAAGATTGCGCGGCCAACTGAAGTTTGATAGATCTTGGTCTTTTCAGCAAAACGGGCATCGCCCTCTGCCTTCTTATCCACAATCTCAAACTCAGTAATACGTACAGCCACGCGGGAAGCCAATTCAACTTGACCAGCCTCGTATGCACGAATTACTTCAGTGATATTAGCGAAGACCATGCCTTCGCCTTTACCGTTGATCTTGTCACGAGTAGCGTAGTACAGACCCAACACCACGTCCTGTGAAGGAACGATCGATGGCTCGCCGTTAGCTGGGAACAATACGTTGTTCGAAGCCAACATCAATGTACGTGCTTCCATTTGCGCTTCGAGCGACAAAGGAACGTGAACCGCCATTTGGTCACCGTCAAAGTCGGCGTTAAATGCCGCGCAGACTAATGGGTGCAATTGGATCGCCTTACCTTCAATCAGCATTGGCTCGAAAGCCTGAATACCAAGACGATGCAATGTAGGCGCACGGTTCAACATGATTGGATGTTCACGAATCACTTCTTCGAGAATGTCCCAAACGATTGGAGTCTGACTTTCAACTTCTTTCTTCGCAGCCTTAATAGTAGTTGCGATCCCCAAAGTTTCGAGCTTGTTAAAAATGAATGGCCTGAACAATTCCAAGGCCATCAATTTTGGCAAGCCGCACTGGTGCAATTTCAAAGTAGGGCCAACCACGATGACTGAACGACCAGAGTAGTCAACACGTTTACCCAACAAGTTTTGACGGAAACGACCGCTCTTACCTTTAATCATCTCAGCCAAGGACTTCAACGGACGCTTATTAGCGCCAGTCATAGCCTTACCACGACGACCGTTATCGAGCAATGAGTCAACCGCTTCTTGCAACATGCGTTTTTCGTTACGAACGATGATCTCTGGAGCGCGCAACTCTAACAAACGCTTGAGACGGTTGTTACGGTTAATCACGCGACGATAGAGATCGTTCAAATCGGAGGTAGCAAAGCGACCGCCATCCAATGGCACCAGTGGGCGCAATTCTGGTGGCAATACTGGCAATACTTCCATGATCATCCAGTCAGGCTTGATGCCTGAAGTCTGGAACGCCTCAAGCACTTTTAAGCGCTTAGCGTATTTCTTGATCTTGGCATCGCTACCAGTAGCTTTTAAATCAGCACGAATCGTCTCGACTTCACGATCGATATCAATCGAACGCAAGAGATCACGAATACCTTCAGCGCCCATGATGGCAGTAAATGCACCGTCACCATACTCTTCAGTCTTGGCAATGTACTCGTCCTCAGACATGATCTGACCACGCTTCATCGCGCCTTCAGGTGTCATGCCTGCATCAACCACTACATATGCTTCAAAATAAAGAACGCGCTCAATATCCCGCAAGGTCATATCAAGAACCATACCCAAACGGGATGGTAATGACTTCAAGAACCAGATGTGCGCTACAGGGGCCGCCAACTCAATGTGACCCATGCGCTCACGACGTACTTTAGCGAGCGTAACTTCAACGCCGCACTTCTCACAGATAACGCCACGGAACTTTAAGCGCTTGTACTTACCGCATAAGCACTCGTAGTCTTTAGTTGGTCCAAAAATCTTGGCGCAGAACAAACCATCACGCTCGGGCTTAAAAGTCCGGTAGTTGATAGTTTCTGGTTTGCGTACTTCACCAAAAGACCATGAGCGAATTTTCTCAGGGGATGCAAGACCAATTTTGATGACATCAAACTGTTCTTCGCCCTGCGTTTGCTTAAATAAATCGAGCAATGCTTTCATATCAGTTGCGCTCCATGTCAATGTCAATACCCAACGAACGGATTTCTTTTACCAGTACGTTGAAGGATTCGGGCATGCCAGCATCAATCGTGTGCTCGCCCTTGACGATGTTTTCGTAAACCTTGGTACGGCCTGCGACGTCATCGGACTTCACTGTCAGCATTTCCTGCAAGACATATGAAGCACCGTATGCTTCGAGGGCCCAAACTTCCATCTCACCAAAGCGCTGACCACCAAACTGAGCTTTACCGCCCAGTGGCTGTTGCGTTACTAACGAGTAAGGTCCGGTTGAACGTGCGTGCATCTTGTCGTCGACCAAGTGGTGGAGTTTCAAGACGTGCATGACGCCAACGGTTACTGGACGCTCAAACTGATCGCCAGTACGGCCGTCGCACAAAATCATTTGCTGACGTGAAGGCGTCATCTTCAAAGAAGTAGCTACTTCTTCTGGATATGCCAACTCGAGCATGCGACCGATTTCTGCTTCAGTAGCACCGTCAAACACTGGCGTAGCAAATGGCAAGCCTTGGCGTAAATTCTCAGCCAATACTGTGATCTGCTCATCAGTGAAGTTATCGATATCTTCGATGCGGCCGGTTTCGTTGTAAAGCTGCTTCATAAACTTACGGAGTTCAGCTTGTTTAGCCTGTTGGCGAACCATCTCATCAATACGCTTACCAATACCTTGAGCCGCCCAACCTAAGTGGGTTTCCAAGATCTGACCTACGTTCATACGGGAAGGAACACCCAATGGGTTCAAGACGATGTCAACAGGGCGTCCGTCAGCCATAAATGGCATATCTTCCGCAGGGGCGATTTTAGAAACCACACCTTTGTTACCGTGACGACCGGCCATCTTGTCACCAGGCTGTAAGCGACGCTTAACGGCCAAGTACACCTTAACCATCTTCGTGACGCCAGGCTGTAAATCATCACCCTGGGTAAGCTTAGTGCGCTTCTCTTCGAAGGCCTCATCAAACTGCTTACGCTTCGCCTCGATAGAAGATTTGATTGCTTCAACTTGTGAGGCAACTTCATCATCCGCTGGACGAACATCAAACCAATGGTATTTGTCTAAGTCAGCAAGATATTCCTTGTCGATCTTGGTGCCTTTAGCTAATTTCTTAGGGCCGCCATTGGCAACTTTGCCAATCAACAGCTTTTCTAAACGCATGAAGGCATCGCCCTCAACAATACGCAACTGGTCGTTTAAGTCCAAACGATAGCGTTGTAATTCTTCTTGAATAATTGCTTGTGCACGGGCATCGCGCTCAATACCTTCACGAGTGAAGACTTGAACATCAATAACAGTACCAATCATCCCCGATGGAACGCGCAAAGAAGTATCTTTAACGTCAGATGCTTTTTCACCGAAGATCGCACGCAGTAACTTCTCTTCTGGAGTGAGAGTAGTCTCACCCTTTGGAGTTACCTTACCAACCAATACGTCGCCAGCTTCAACTTCAGCGCCGATGTAAACAATACCGCTCTCGTCTAAACGGGAGAGTTGTGACTCAGCCAAGTTGGAGATATCGCGTGTAATTTCTTCTGAACCAAGCTTAGTGTCACGCGCAACAACCGACAACTCTTCAATATGAATAGAGGTGTAACGATCGTCAGCAACAACTTTCTCAGAGATCAAGATTGAATCTTCGAAGTTGTAACCGTTCCATGGCATAAATGCCACAGTCATGTTTTGACCCAAAGCCAATTCACCCAAATCGGTAGAAGCACCGTCAGCAACGACGTCGCCACGGACTACGCGATCACCAGCCTGAACGATTGGACGTTGATTAATATTGGTATTTTGGTTTGAACGGGTGTACTTGATGAGGTTATAAATATCCACGCCCACTTCACCAGCCGCTGTCTCATCATCGTTTACACGAATCACGACACGGTTTGCATCGACATAATCAACGATACCGCCACGAGAAGCCAAGATAACAGTACCTGAGTCAACCGCAACAATACGCTCTAAACCTGTACCGACCAATGGCTTATCTGGACGCAAGCAAGGAACCGCTTGACGTTGCATATTCGCACCCATCAACGCACGGTTCGCATCATCATGCTCCAAGAATGGAACCAATGAAGCTGCAGCAGAAACGATTTGGCTTGGAGCAACGTCGATGAAATCTACGCGCTCTGGGCTAACCATCATGGTTTCACCAGCTTGACGCGCTGAAACCAATTCATCGGCTAACTTACCAGTTTTATCGATTGTCGCGTTAGCCTGAGCAATGATGTATTTCGCCTCTTCGATAGCGGAGAGATACATTACTTCATCACTTACCTTGCTATTAGCAACTTTACGGTATGGCGTTTCCAAGAAGCCATGCTCATTCAAACGCGCAAACAATGCGAGTGAGTTGATCAGACCAATGTTTGGTCCTTCTGGAGTTTCAATTGGGCAAACACGTCCGTAGTGGGTTGGATGCACGTCGCGCACTTCAAAGCCTGCGCGCTCGCGTGTCAAACCACCAGGTCCCAATGCAGAAATACGACGCTTGTGCGTGATCTCTGAGAGTGGGTTTGTTTGGTCCATAAACTGGGATAACTGTGAAGAACCGAAGAACTCACGAATCGCAGAAGAGATTGGCTTGCTGTTAATCAAGTCATGCGGCATGAGGTTTTCTGTTTCGGCTTGGCCGAGACGTTCTTTAACCGCACGCTCAACACGTGACAAACCAGCGCGGAATTGATTCTCCGCCAACTCACCAACGCAACGTACGCGACGATTGCCTAAGTGATCGATGTCATCTACTTCGCCTTTGCCGTTACGCAAGTCAACAAGGGACTTAATGGTGTCGAGGATGTCTTCATCCGACAAAACCATTTTGCCTTCCATCTCTGCACGACCGAGACGGCTGTTTACTTTCATACGACCAACGCGAGATAAATCGTAGCTATCTTCGTTGTAGAACAAGCGCTGGAACAAGGCTTCGACAGCATCTTCTGTTGGAGGCTCACCAGGACGCATCATGCGATAGATTGCAATACGAGCAGCCATCTGATCAGCAGTTTCATCAGTACGTAATGTCTGAGAAATGTATGCACCAGAATCTAAATCATTGGTGTAAATGGTTTCCAATTGCTTGATGCCTGCATCGCGCAATGTAGCCAACAACTCTTCAGTGATTTCATCATTAGCGTAAGCCAAGATTTCACCAGAGTCTGGATCAATGATGTTGCGAGCAACAACGCGGCCAACCAAGTAGTCATCTGGAACAACGATGTTCTTAGTTTTAGCGGCTTCGAGCTCGCGAATATGTTTTGCATTGATGCGTTTGTCTTTTTGAATGACTACTACGCCATTCTTGTCGAGCACATCAAAGTTGGCCATCTGACCACGCAAACGCTCTGGGACAAATTCCATTGATGCGCCGTTTGCGCTTAATGAGAAATGATCAAAGTTAAAGAAGTTTGCAAGAATCTGCTCGTTGTTTAAACCAATTGCTTTAAGCAAAATGGTGACAGGCATCTTGCGACGACGGTCAACACGGAAATACAGAATATCTTTTGGATCAAACTCGAAATCGAGCCATGAACCACGGTAAGGAATGATGCGTGCTGAGAACAGCAACTTACCCGAGCTATGTGTCTTGCCCTTATCGTGTTCGAAGAACACGCCTGGGGAACGATGTAACTGAGACACGATGACGCGCTCAGTCCCGTTAATAACAAAAGAACCGTTATCTGTCATGAGTGGAATTTCACCCATGTAGACTTCACTCTCTTTTACTTCTTTAACCTTAGTAGGCGCTTCGCGATCATAAATAATCAAGCGAACTTTTGCGCGTAAGGCTGAATGGTATGTGTAACCACGTTGTTGACATTCTTTTACGTCAAACGGTGGTTGTGACAACTGGTACGACACATATTCCATGCGTGCATAGCCGTTGTTCGACACAATAGGGAATGCTGATGTAAAGGCAGCTTGAAGTCCCTCTGTAAGGCGAGACATTGCTGGCTTTTCAGCCTGTAAAAATTTAGCGTAGGATTCCAGCTGCGTTGCGATCAGGTATGGAACCTGATGATTATTTACTCGCTTAGCAAAGCTTTTACGGACTCGCTTGCGTTCGGTGAAGCTGTAGTTCATTTCATCTCCGAATTCAGCGACTGTACAAAGATTTGGCGATTGGCCACTACCAATCACTGGCGGACAACACTCAATCGTATAGATTCAGTGTCCGACCAAACTTGCATTCTGCAGTCGTATCAGAAGGCAAACCCGATTTCAATCAGAAATGAAATCGGGTTTGACCACTAATGGTCAAACCCAACAGGGCTAGCACTCCTTTTTGAGGAGCGCTAACGGAGTTTGTATTACTTGATTTCTGACTTAGCGCCTGCGTCATCAAGCTTTTTCTTAGCTTCTTCAGCAGTCTTTTTATCAACAGCTTCTTTGATTGGCTTTGGTGCGCCATCAACTAAGTCTTTAGCTTCTTTGAGGCCAAGACCAGTAATTTCGCGAACAGCCTTAATTACTGAAACTTTGTTTGCACCAGCTTCGAGCAAGTTAACAGTAAATTCTGTTTGCTCTTCAGCAGCAGCGCCGCCAGCAGCACCAGCAGGACCAGCAACAGCCATAGCTGCAGCTGAAACGCCAAACTTCTCTTCGAACGCTTTAACCAAGTCGTTCAAATCCATTACGGACATGCTACCTACTGCATCAATGATTTCTTCTTTGGTAATCGCCATTTTTAGCTCCTAATACTTAATAGTTAATCTGTCGCTTATTCAGCGGCAGGGGTTTCGTTTGTTTCTGTTCCAGCTTCTGGGCTTGCGGCTACAGGCTCTGCACTTGCTTCTGGAGCGGCTGTTTCGGCAACTACCTCAGCAACAACTTCTGCTGGGGCTGCTGCAACTTCAGCGACTTCTGCTACAGGTGCTGCAACTGGAGCAGGTGCTCCTTCTGCTTTTTGAGCTGCTACTGCGCCCAATACGCGAGCCATTGCAGATACTGGGGCCAACATGACGCCCAACAACTGTGATAACAACTCGTCGCGGCTTGGAATAGACGCAAGGGATTTAACGCCCGCTACGTCCAACAACTTGCCGTTATATAAGCCAGCAGTAATGACTAGCTTGTCTTGAGTCTTAGCAAAGTTCTGTAATACTTTTGCCGAAGCAATCGGATCAGCAGAGATGCCGTAGATCAAGGGGCCAACCATCGAATCAGCAAGAGGCTCAAACTGTGTGCCTTGTGCAGCACGGCGTGCCAATGTGTTCTTCAAAACGCGAAGATATACACCTTGGTCACGTGCGCTAGCACGTAGCTTTGTCAACTGCTCAACTGGAATACCACGGTATTCAGCGAGCACGACTGTTTGAGCTCCAGCCAATTGAGCGCCGACATCAGCAACAATCGCTTTTTTGTCTTGTACATTCAAAGGCACGGTTTAACTCCTAAAAAACCAACTGTTTCCAGTTGGGGTTACACACCAGCGTCTGATCATTTGTCACAAGAGAATCTTGTGAAATCTTTTCAGGGTCGCCATCTGCGCTGGCTATTACTTTCGTAACGATTAAGAATTATTTCTGAGTAAGCAAATAATTCACCAACGGTCTTTGATGTTCGACTCTCACTCAAAGAGTGGGAGTCGACCCAAAGTTCTTTTTGCTACAAGCGCGTTGTATTTTTTACTGCGCTGCTTGTATCGATGCCTGGTCTACACGTACGCCTGCACCCATGGTGCTGCTTACGGCAACCTTCTTTAAATAAATACCCTTAGATGCAGGTGGCTTTGCTTTATTCAAAGCCTCAAGCAATGCGAGCAAGTTGGATTTCAATGCAGCTGGCTCGAATGAACGACGGCCAATGCTTGCGTGCACGATACCGGCTTTGTCCACACGGAATTGCACTTGACCAGCTTTTGCATTCTTAACTGCAGTAGCTACGTCAGGAGTAACAGTTCCTACTTTTGGATTCGGCATCAAACCACGTGGGCCCAATACTTGACCTAAAGTACCAACAATCTTCATTGTGTCCGGGGATGCGATCAAAATATCGAAATCGATTTTGCCGCCTTTGATTTGCTCAGCAAGCTCTTCCATGCCAACGATCTCAGCACCAGCAGCTTTAGCTTGTTCAGCCTTTTCGCCCTGTGCAAAAACTGCTACACGAACATGCTTACCTGTACCAGCTGGGAGCACAACTGCGCCACGCACAACTTGGTCAGATTTCTTAGCATCAATGCCCAACTGAACTGCAACGTCGATAGACTCATCGAACTTGGCAGTTGCACACTCTTTAACGAGGTTCAATGCATCTTCTAATGCATAAAACTTATTGCGATCTACTTTAGATTCGATCGCTTTTAAACGCTTAGATAACTTAGTCATGATTAGAGACCTTCCACTGTGATGCCCATGGAGCGGGCGCTACCAGCGATTGTTCTTACAGCTGCATCCATATCGGCTGCTGTCAAATCTGGCATTTTTGCTTTAGCAATTTCTTCTGCTTGAGCACGTGTAATTTTTCCTACCTTATCGGTATGGGGACGTGGTGAACCTTTTTCAATCTTCGCAGCCTTCTTAATCATGATGGTCGCTGGAGGCGTCTTCATGATGAAAGTGAAGCTCTTATCAGCAAACGCTGTAATCACGACTGGAATTGGAAGGCCAGGTTCCATGCTCTGAGTTTGAGCATTAAACGCCTTACAGAATTCCATAATATTGAGACCGCGTTGACCCAATGCTGGTCCTACGGGAGGTGATGGATTTGCTTTACCTGCAGGAATCTGCAGCTTGATAAAGCCAATGATCTTCTTTGCCATTGATTGCTCCTAAAAGCGCGCCTTACCTCATTAGGAAAGACCGCTGTTGAGTAAACGCTTCACTAGTTTTTGGCTTTCTAGATCCGCTCCTCGGTTATTGCTAACCACTTAAAACCACTACTTTTTGCTACAAAACCCCTTTAAAAAGGGTATTTTTACATCTTTTCTACTTGGCCGAACTCCAGCTCAACTGGGGTACCGCGGCCAAAGATTGTAACAGAAACGCGCAATCTTGACTTCTCATAATTGACTTCTTCAATATTGCCGTTGAAGTCCACAAATGGGCCTTCCTTAACGCGCACAATCTCACCAACCTCAAATAGAGTCTTAGGCTTAGGCTTATCTACACCAGCCTGCATCTGATCCATGATTTTGGATACTTCTGCTGTTGAAATCGGGCTTGGGCGGTTTCTGACGCCACCAACAAATCCGGTCACTTTTGGCGTGTTTTTCACCAAATGCCAGCTTTCATCCGTCATTTCCATCTCAATCAGGACATAGCCTGGGAAGAAACGGCGCTCTGATACTGATTTAGTGCCAGATTTTATTTCTACCACCTCTTCGGAAGGAACCAAAATGCGGCCAAATTTTTCTGGCATGCCAGAGCGTGCAATACGCTCTTCTAAGCCTCGTTTAACGCTTTTTTCCATGCCTGAATAAGCATGAATCACGTACCAGCGCATATTGCCGGTAGCCTGTGGATTTGAGACCAATTCAGTATCAATCATTTTTCTTACTCACTTCCAGCCTAGAAAGACTGAAAAAACTAGCCATTCAATTAATTTGTCCGCCATCCACAAAAACAGGGACATGATCAGAACAAAGCCAAATACGACTAGAGTCATTTGGGTAGTCTCTTTACGAGTTGGCCAAACAACCTTTTTTACTTCATACCAAGAATCTTTTGCATAGGCGATGAAACGACGCCCATCCGGTGACATGGCCACAATTAAAACTGCAGCAGCAATACCGCCAAACAAAACAGCCAATCGGATCAATATAGATTGGTCCGCCAGCGTGTAGTAAAGAACTAACGCTGCAACGACGATTAAAGCAGCGAGTCCGGAGACCCAGCTGCTCTTTTCTTCAGAGTGACTTGCTGTATGTTGAGACATATTACTTTCAGTTCAAATCGTGGCAGGGGCGGAGGGCATCGAACCCCCAACCTTTGGTTTTGGAGACCAACGCTCTGCCAATTGAGCTACACCCCTTTATTAAAAAACTATTAAGCCAAAATCTTTGCAACCACGCCGGCGCCAACAGTACGGCCACCTTCACGGATCGCAAAACGTAAACCTTCTTCCATCGCGATTGGAGCGATGAGTTTGACGGTAATTGTGACGTTATCACCAGGCATAACCATTTCTTTGTCTTTTGGCAACTCGATTGAACCAGTTACGTCCGTAGTACGGAAGTAAAACTGTGGACGATAGTTGTTAAAGAATGGTGTATGACGACCACCTTCGTCTTTACCCAAGATATAAACCTCGGCTGTAAAGTGAGTATGTGGGGTGATTGAACCTGGCTTAGCCAATACTTGGCCGCGCTCAACTTCTTCACGTTTTGTGCCGCGTAACAAGATACCCACGTTATCGCCTGCTTGACCTTGGTCGAGCAATTTGCGGAACATTTCAACACCAGTACAAGTAGTCTTGATGGTTGGCTTGATACCGATTACTTCGATCTCTTCACCTACTTTAACAATACCGCGCTCGATACGGCCTGTAACAACAGTACCGCGACCAGAGATTGAGAACACATCTTCTACTGGCATCAAGAACGCACCATCAATAGCACGCTCTGGAGTTGGGATATAAGTATCTAAGGCATCAGCCAATTTCATGATGGCTTCTTTACCCAATGGGCCTTCGTCGCCTTCAAGGGCTAACTTAGCAGAACCATGAATGATTGGAGTGTCATCGCCTGGGAAGTCGTACTTCGATAAAAGCTCACGAACTTCCATTTCTACGAGTTCTAACAACTCAGCATCGTCAACCATGTCGCATTTGTTCAAAAATACGATGATGTATGGAACACCTACTTGGCGTGCCAAGAGGATGTGCTCACGAGTTTGTGGCATTGGGCCGTCAGCTGCAGAGCAAACCAAAATAGCGCCGTCCATTTGGGCAGCACCAGTAATCATGTTCTTGACGTAGTCAGCATGTCCTGGGCAATCCACGTGTGCGTAGTGACGATTTGCTGTCTCATACTCAACGTGTGCTGTATTAATCGTAATACCGCGTGCTTTTTCTTCTGGAGCAGCATCGATCTGATCGTATGCTTTAGCTTCGCCGCCAAATTGCTTAGAGAGCACAGTAGCAATAGCTGCTGTCAATGTGGTTTTACCGTGGTCAACGTGACCAATGGTGCCAACGTTTACGTGCGGTTTTGTCCGCTCAAACTTTTCTTTTGCCATTTTTTTGTCTGCCTTTAGTTAACTCTTAAACCAACACACGAAATTAAAATATTTACAACTTAAGCCATGGTGCCCATGGGCAGGATCGAACTGCCGACCTCTCCCTTACCAAGGGAGTGCTCTACCACTGAGCCACATGGGCAAATACAAATGCTGTTAATACTGGAGCGGGATAAGAGAATCGAACTCTTGACCGAAGATTGGAAATCTGCTGTTTTACCATTAAACTAATCCCGCACATCTGGTGGAGGGGGTAGGATTCGAACCTACGTAGGCATAGCCAACAGATTTACAGTCTGCCTCCTTTAGCCGCTCGGACACCCCTCCGCGAACCCAATATTCTGACTCCAAATGGAGTTTCTGTCAATCTCTTAAAGCCTCAAAACGCTTTGCACAAGTAAAAACGCCCAGACCTAAGAGGGTCTGGGCGTCGCATTGGTGCCCGGCAGTTACCTACTTTCACACGGGTAATCCGCACTATCATCGGCGTAAAGTCGTTTCACTGTCCTGTTCGGGATGGGAAGGAGTGGTTCCAACTTGCTATGGTCACCGGGCGTAGAGGGTCGAACTGTTGATAAATCAACAGTTCTATTTGAGTAAGCATGTAATAAGGATGCAGATTAAATCTGGCAAACATCCAACACAATAGTGCTGGTTATAGGATCAAGCCTAACGGGCAATTAGTATCGGTTAGCTCAACGCATTACTGCGCTTACACACCCGACCTATCAACGTTGTGGTCTTCAACGACCCTTTATGTAGGTTAAACCTACGGGAGATCTCATCTTCAGGCAAGTTTCCCGCTTAGATGCTTTCAGCGGTTATCTCTTCCGTACATAGCTACCCTGCGATGCTTCTGGCGAAACAACAGGTACACCAGCGGTACGTCCACTCCGGTCCTCTCGTACTAGGAGCAGCCCCCGTTAAATCTCCAACGCCCATGGCAGATAGGGACCAAACTGTCTCACGACGTTTTAAACCCAGCTCACGTACCTCTTTAAATGGCGAACAGCCATACCCTTGGGACCGGCTACAGCCCCAGGATGAGATGAGCCGACATCGAGGTGCCAAACACCGCCGTCGATATGAACTCTTGGGCGGTATCAGCCTGTTATCCCCAGAGTACCTTTTATCCGTTGAGCGATGGCCCTTCCATACAGAACCACCGGATCACTATGACCTGCTTTCGCACCTGCTCGACTTGTCGGTCTCGCAGTTAAGCACGCTTTTGCCATTGCACTTTAGGTACGATGTCCGACCGTACCAAGCGTACCTTCGTACTCCTCCGTTACACTTTGGGAGGAGACCGCCCCAGTCAAACTGCCTACCATGCACTGTTCCCGACCCAGATAATGGGCCAAGGTTAGAATCTCAAACAAACCAGGGTGGTATTTCAAGGTTGGCTCCAGCGGAACTAGCATCCCGCTTTCAACGCCTCCCACCTATCCTACACAGACCGGTTCAAAATTCAATGCAAAGCTACAGTAAAGGTTCATGGGGTCTTTCCGTCTAGCCACGGGTAGATTGCATCATCACAAACATTTCAACTTCGCTGAGTCTCAGGAGGAGACAGTGTGGCCATCGTTACTCCATTCGTGCAGGTCGGAACTTACCCGACAAGGAATTTCGCTACCTTAGGACCGTTATAGTTACGGCCGCCGTTTACTGGGACTTCAATCAAGAGCTTGCACCCCATCATTTAATCTTCCAGCACCGGGCAGGAGTCACACCCTATACGTCCACTTTCGTGTTTGCAGAGTGCTGTGTTTTTATTAAACAGTCGCAGCCACCTTTTTATTGCAACCCTTTCGTCCTCCCCTTGTACAGGGTCAAACTACCAGGGCGTACCTTATCCCGAAGTTACGGTACAAATTTGCCGAGTTCCTTCTCCTGAGTTCTCTCAAGCGCCTTAGAATACTCATCTCGCCCACCTGTGTCGGTTTGCGGTACGGTCTTGTTAGACTGAAGCTTAGAGGCTTTTCTTGGAACCACTTCCAATTGCTTCGCGAATAAATTCGCTCGTCTCACGCCCTTGAATTACGCTACCGGATTTACCTAATAGCCATCTCCAACGTAAGAACCGGGACTTCCAACACCCGGACAACTTTCCGCGATCCGTCCCCCCATCGCATCTAACAATGGTCAAGGAATATTAACCTTGTTCCCATCAGCTACGCATCTCTGCCTCGCCTTAGGGGCCGACTCACCCTGTTCCGATGAACGTTGAACAGGAAACCTTGGGCTTACGGCGAGGGGGCTTTTCACCCCCTTTATCGCTACTCATGTCAGCATTCGCACTTCTGATACCTCCAGCATCCTTTACAAGACACCTTCACAGGCTTACAGAACGCTCTCCTACCATCACATTGCTGTGATCCGCAGCTTCGGTTATATGCTTAGCCCCGTTACATCTTCCGCGCAGGACGACTCGATCAGTGAGCTATTACGCTTTCTTTAAAGGATGGCTGCTTCTAAGCCAACCTCCTGACTGTTTTAGCCTTCCCACTTCGTTTCCCACTTAGCATATATTAGGGACCTTAGCTGGCGGTCTGGGTTGTTTCCCTCTTGACACCGGACGTTAGCACCCGATGTCTGTCTCCCGTGCTTGCACTTGTAGGTATTCGGAGTTTGCTATGGCGCAGTAATCCGCAATGGACCCCACTACCATGACAGTGCTCTACCCCCTACAGTGATACACGAGGCACTACCTAAATAGTTTTCGGAGAGAACCAGCTATTTCCAGTTTTGTTTAGCCTTTCACCCCTATCCACAGCTCATCCCCTAACTTTTCAACGTTAGTGGGTTCGGTCCTCCAGTACGTGTTACCGCACCTTCAACCTGGCCATGGATAGATCAACTGGTTTCGGGTCTACACCCAGCAACTAGCGCCCTATTCGGACTCGCTTTCGCTACGCCTTCCCTATTCGGTTAAGCTTGCTACTGAATGTAAGTCGCTGACCCATTATACAAAAGGTACGCAGTCACCCCTTACGAGGCTCCTACTGTTTGTATGCACACAATTTCAGGATCTATTTCACTCCCCTCCCGGGGTTCTTTTCGCCTTTCCCTCACGGTACTTGTTCACTATCGGTCGATTACGAGTATTTAGCCTTGGAGGATGGTCCCCCCATATTCAGACAGGATTTCACGTGTCCCGCCCTACTTGTCTCTAGCCTAGTACCACTCAATAATTTTCACATACGGGACTATCACCCTTTATTGTTGGACTTTCCATTCCATTCTGTTAATTACTGAGATATCACTAGAAGGCTGTTCCCATTTCGCTCGCCACTACTCTGGGAATCTCGGTTGATGTCTTTTCCTCTCGCTACTTAGATGTTTCAGTTCACGAGGTTCGCTTCTCATACCCTATGTATTCAGGTATGGATACCACAAAAGTGGTGGGTTTCCCCATTCAGAAATCCCCGGATCAAAGCTTATTTACCAGCTCCCCGGGGCTTATCGCAGGTTATAACGTCTTTCGTCGCCTGTAATCGCCAAGGCATCCATCATGTGCACTTATTCACTTGATCCTATAACGAGCACCATTGCTAGTACCTGTTACAGGTTTACTTCTACTTCTGACATGTTTGCCGTAATCCAAACTGTAAGTACTTGTTAAAGAACTTGGTAAAACTCGTTTGTATTACTGATTGATGATTCAATCTTTACCCTTATTACATTGTCAAATGTCCTCTCAAAGAAACATTTGACACTTTGCTTACTCAAATTTTTAAAGAACAGCCATAAATGGCAAAACTAAACGATTAAATGTTCGCTTAGTTTTGACATTTAGATGATGGTGGAGGATGACGGGATCGAACCGACGACCCCCTGCTTGCAAAGCAGGTGCTCTCCCAGCTGAGCTAATCCCCCAACGTCCCACTAAGTCTTGTTTCTGGCTGGTGGTGGGTCTGGTAGGACTTGAACCTACGACCCCTGCGTTATCAACACAGTGCTCTAACCAGCTGAGCTACAGACCCGTGGCTTTTATTGTCAACCGATAAGTGTGGGCACTAGAGCTCCAGCATCTTTCTCTAGAAAGGAGGTGATCCAGCCGCACCTTCCGATACGGCTACCTTGTTACGACTTTACCCCAGTCATGAACCCTGCCGTGGCAGTCGCCCTCCTTGCGGTTAGGCTAACGGCTTCTGGCAAAACCCACTCCCATGGTATGACGGGCGGTGTGTACAAGACCCGGGAACGTATTCACCGCGACATTCTGATCCGCGATTACTAGCGATTCCAGCTTCACGTAGTCGAGTTGCAGACTACGATCCGGACTACGATGCATTTTCTGAGATTAGCTCCCCCTCGCGGGTTGGCAACCCTCTGTATGCACCATTGTATGACGTGTGAAGCCCTACCCATAAGGGCCATGAGGACTTGACGTCATCCCCACCTTCCTCCGGTTTGTCACCGGCAGTCTCTTTAGAGTGCTCTTGCGTAGCAACTAAAGACAAGGGTTGCGCTCGTTGCGGGACTTAACCCAACATCTCACGACACGAGCTGACGACAGCCATGCAGCACCTGTGTTGACTTTCTCTTACGAGCACCTAATGTATCTCTACTTCGTTAGTCACATGTCAAGGGTAGGTAAGGTTTTTCGCGTTGCATCGAATTAATCCACATCATCCACCGCTTGTGCGGGTCCCCGTCAATTCCTTTGAGTTTTAATCTTGCGACCGTACTCCCCAGGCGGCTGACTTCACGCGTTAGCTACGTTACTCAGGATGAAAATCCCGAACAACTAGTCAGCATCGTTTAGGGCGTGGACTACCAGGGTATCTAATCCTGTTTGCTCCCCACGCTTTCGTGCATGAGCGTCAGTGTTATCCCAGGGGGCTGCCTTCGCCATTGGTATTCCTCCACATATCTACGCATTTCACTGCTACACGTGGAATTCTACCCCCCTCTGACACACTCTAGCTATACAGTCACAGGCGCCATTCCCAGGTTAAGCCCGGGGATTTCACGCCTGTCTTGTATAACCGCCTGCGCACGCTTTACGCCCAGTAATTCCGATTAACGCTTGCACCCTACGTATTACCGCGGCTGCTGGCACGTAGTTAGCCGGTGCTTATTCTTCAGGTACCGTCATTCCCGGACTGTGTTAGAGCCGGTGTTTCTTCCCTGACAAAAGAGCTTTACAACCCGAAGGCCTTCTTCACTCACGCGGCATTGCTGGATCAGGGTTTCCCCCATTGTCCAAAATTCCCCACTGCTGCCTCCCGTAGGAGTCTGGGCCGTGTCTCAGTCCCAGTGTGGCTGATCGTCCTCTCAGACCAGCTATTGATCGTCGCCTTGGTGGGCTTTTACCCCACCAACAAGCTAATCAAGCATCGGCCGCTCTAATCGCGCGAGGTCTTTCGATCCCCCGCTTTCCCCCTCAGGGCGTATGCGGTATTAGCACAGCTTTCGCTGCGTTATCCCCCACGATAAGGTACGTTCCGATGTATTACTCACCCGTTCGCCACTCGCCACCAGGTACAAGTACCCGTGCTGCCGTTCGACTTGCATGTGTAAGGCATGCCGCCAGCGTTCAATCTGAGCCAGGATCAAACTCTTCAGTTCAATTCCTGTGATCCTTGCGGATCGTCGCACTCATTCAAGAAATTGACTTGGTAATAAAACCAAATCTTTTTACTGTCTATGAGTACTATTTATTTACATCTGTCCCGAAGGACTTGATGCTTTCACTTAGTACCCACAATTATCGGTTGACTAATTTTTAAAGAGGGCTGACTTGTTTCGTATTTCTTAAAAACATTCAGCAGAGAGATGAGACTTTATCCTACTCATTTGGGTCTGTCAACACCTTTCGTAGTCTTTTTCTATAAATAAGCGATATTTTTTCTCACATTCAAAATAATCCCTTTATAAACAATGGGGTAGAGATTGAAAATATTTTCAATCTTTTTAAATAATATAGGGTTTTTATGGATACAAGGGTAAATGCAGGGGTAGCCAAGCCCTTTTAATAGCGATTTGTTGCTTTTCTTCCCCCTTTATGCATAAACCTAGGGAAAACCCTATTAATTCTGATAGTTTCTGTTAATATATTGCTATGCACAATAAATTAGCAAACAATCACTTACCCAGCAAGCCACATGCGGCGGGCTTAGTAGTTCCTGTTCGCGAACTACATGCTGGTCATCGAGATGAAATTCTGCGCCATCTTTTGCTATTAAATGACGAGGATCGCCGACTTCGCTTCGGCACACAGACGCCCGATGAGGTGATTCAACACTATGTTGAGCGGCTAAACTTCAATAGAGATACTGTTTTCGGTAGCTTTGATTCACAACTCAAGCTTATTGGTATGGCGCATTTGGCCTATTTACCGAAAATCAAAGGCCAAGCACAGTCTGCTGAGTTTGGCGTGTCAGTGCTCCCTAGTGGTCGGGGGCAGGGCATAGGCACCGCTTTATTAGCACGCGCCTCGGTTCATTCCCGCAATACACGTATCGAAAATTTATTTGTACATTGCCTAGCAAACAACAGGGCCATGATGCGCCTAGCTCAGAAGGCGGGTATGCGTGTTGAATATGCCTACGGTGATGCGGATGCGTATTTGAAATTACCCCCAGCAAATCCTAGCTCGATCGTTGAAGAGGCTGCCAATGCGCAATGGGCAAATTTTGATTACGTCCTTAAAGCGAACTTCAAACGCTCAAATAAAGCTTGGTCTTGGTTTCTAGGCAAATCGGTCGCCCGTCCGATTTAATTCGGGCTTGGTGCCCCGCGCAATATCCAGCCAGCCAACAAAGATACATCCGCATCACTTAACTTCGCGCTAGCTGGCATTGGCACAACACCCCAAGATCCAGAGCCACCTTTCAGAATTTTGTTTTTTAAAAAAGCTTTCGCATTAGGATCCTTTGCATATTTCTTGGCAACTGATTGGAAGCTTGGGCCAACAATTTTTTTGTCTACTGCATGACATCCTAAGCAAGCATTTTGTTTTGCGAGTGCCATCGCCTTTGCATCATCAGTAGATGCTTGTGAATTCAAGGAGCAAAGCAAGAGGAGGGCGGCAAGGAAAATATATTTCGAATATCGCCTCAAGAAATTCATTGCTTATCCCCACTCAAATCATCTTATTGTTTTGGCGTTGAATTAGGTTGAGACTCGTCTGCCTTCCCTTGTTTTTCTAGGCGCACTTTTTCTGCTTCAGAAATAATATCAAAGTAAGCGTAGACATCTTTCACGCCGTTGGTATTGCTTGCTATTTTCTTAGCCATCTCCGCCTCATTCTGCGTCAGAATGCCCATCAAATAAATGCTGTTACCTTCAGCAACAATTGCCATGGAATTCGATGGCAACTTGTCCGTGAAAATCATTTGGGTTTTAATTTTAGATTCGAGATAAGAATCATTGGCACGTGCGGTATAAGTACTGTTGGGCCCAACAATCAATTCATTAAACACTGAACGAACATTCTTATTTGCTTTTGCATATGTACCAGCCTGCTCTTTAATACCGACATCCTTCACTTCACCAGTTAACAATACTTTTTGATTAAAGGAGCTCACATTAATATGCGCGCTATCTCCAAACTTCTTATCCAAAGCATTCTCTACCTCTAGGTCAATACCTTTATCGATTGCCTGCACCGCTGGTGGACGTCGATCAGCCATCACACTTGCGCCAGCAGCCACACCACCAACAGCCAATACTCCGCAGCCCGATAAGAACGATGCCATCACAACTGCAGCAAACAATCGGATGGTGAATGTATTTCGCATGTGGGAACTTTCTAATTGGGGAATGGATTAATCGAGTAGCAAATGATCCACACCATCACATAGGGCGTGGAGCAAAACTAAATGTGTTTCTTGAATTCGAGCAGTGCGGGTGGAGGGTGCACACAGGTGAATGTCATCCACATCTAAGAGGCTTGCAATCTTTCCACCACCGTTACCAGTAAGGGCAATAATTTTAATGCCCATCTTTTTTGCAGCCTCAATTGCCTTCACTACGTTTTTTGAATTTCCCGAAGTGGAGATGCCAATCAGGATATCGCCTTTTTTTCCAAGGCCGCGCACTTGCTTGCTAAAGATCTCGTCATAACTGTAGTCGTTGCCTACTGCTGTCAAGATTGATGTATCCGTTGTCAAAGCAATCGCCGCTAACTCTTGACGCTCTCTTTCAAATCGGCCAATAAGTTCGGCGGCAAAATGTTGCGCATCTGCAGCAGATCCACCATTACCGCAAGCCATCACTTTTCCGCCGGCGCGCAGGCAGTCTGTCATTGCAACTATGCCGCGAGCAACTTGCTCAGGAAGCATTTTTTCAGCCTCTTGCTTTACAGCAATGCTGTCTAAAAAATGTTGGGATGCGCGAGCGCGCAAACGTTCGAGGGTATCTTTATCCATCGCAATATTATGCGCCAAAGCATAGAGAAATATGCTCCGGGGACCGAATTACTCAAAAGGGTCGTATCCTCTTACTTATTCATACTTCTGCTGCAAAAGACTTCCCCATGGAATTAAGTACGTTCGACTTTTTAAAACAACAGGATTTGCCGGCTGGGGCGCTATATATGGTTGCCACACCAATCGGCAATCTGGGGGATATCACTTTGCGCGCGCTGCATATCCTCAATTCCGTAGATGGTATCGCCTGTGAAGATACAAGACATAGTGCGCCCCTGCTCCAGCATTTTGGAATTCATAAGAAATGCCTAGCCCTGCATGAGCACAATGAAATTGCTGGCGCACAAACCGTGATTCAGCACCTTTCCCAAAATGAGCGCTGGGCCTATATCTCCGATGCAGGTACTCCAGGTGTTTCTGATCCAGGGGCGCGACTGGTTAATGCTGTTCAAAAGGCGGGCTTTCGGATTATTCCTATTCCTGGCGCTAGCGCAGTGTCATCTGCTATTTCTGCTAGCGGCTCAGTCATGCTGCCCTCAGAGGGGCGCTTTCAATTTCTAGGCTTTTGGCCAAACAAGGCTAAAGAGCGTAGCGCACTGACTCAAGATATTCGAAGTAATTCAAAAACGAGCATCTTTTTTGAATCCCCGCATCAAATAAGGGAGACGCTCACAACGCTTAGCAAAGAACTAGAGCCCGAGCGACAAGTCCTGGTAGGTAGGGAGCTTACTAAAAAATTCGAGCAGCTGGTTACGCTCGCTGCCGCAGATATTCCGGAGTGGCTTGAGAACGCAGAGAGCCTCAAAGGTGAATTTATTATCTTGGTAGCAGGTCGCCAAGCTAGTGCAGATGAGGCACCAGAGCATTCATCACTTTTACTGTGGGCCAATGCCTTAAGCCCATACCTAGGCAGTAAAGAGATTGCTGCCGTGCTCGCACAAACTCTTGGACTCAGTAAAAAAGAGGCCTACCAAGTAGCGCTGGATGCAAAAGGTCAAAACGAGGAGTAATAGAAAAGCTGGCATATAGCCAGCTTTAAAATTGCGCCAAATAATTACTTAGCTGCTTGCGCGTCGCTTGGTGCAGGAGCTTCTTGAACATTTAGTTGAGCCACCGGCTTAATCAGCTGCTCAGCAGATGCTTCGGCATCTGTGCGTTTGCCATTGTTTACAAATACCATTAATAACAAAATGATGATCAGGGGCACAAAAAAGCTGAGAAACACCATGATGATCAGTTGCTTGGGGGACTTAATTAGGCTGCCGTGCGCTTCGCTCATAGGACTTTTATCGTTTGACGGGTTTTAGAGGTTACTTTGCCGTGATTATAACGAGACTGGGGGGATATAGGCACTTACAATAGCTAAGTTACCGATTTTCCTGCTGGCGCCCGTAGCTCAGTGGATAGAGTATTGGCCTCCGAAGCCAAGGGTCGCAGGTTCGATTCCTGCCGGGCGCACCACAATGTCACACTCTTAAGTCTTGATTCTATTGAAGTTGCTAGGGTGCAGCCGCTTTTTATATACCTTTTCTTTTGTCTGTGTGACAAATCTGTGCCCAACTCTGTGACAGATAATTTGGCACAGAATCCCCGCTGAGTACTAGCCTAGCTCAGCCTCTGTGTCATTTTTAGTTCCTGGCTTTTGGGGTTCTAGCAAATCAGTGATCTTGCAACCAAAGTACTCACACAAGATATCGAGCACCTCTAGCTCAATACGCTCCACCTTCTCGTAATACATGCGCGTCAGCGTGCCCCGGTTCACACCAGTATCCCTCACCACATCCGAGATCTTCTTCTTGTGCTCTCCAAGCATCCGAGCCAGATAAATGCGCAAAATAATCTCCTAAAGGTCATTATGTAGCTTAAATACTACAAAAATACTTGCAATAGATCATAATATGTATATAATGATCTACAGAAGATCACTTTTAGTCTTCATGACTACAAAATGATCATTTGATTGTAATGATTTTAAAGGAGTTTTACCGCCATGAACAATACCTACCTAACAACCGAAGAGCTATCGGCTCGCATCAAATATGACCCCCGCACGATTCGGGATCAACTCAAGGATTCTGTCTTATTAGAGGGTCGTCACTATTTCCGCCCATTTGGGGGTCGCAAGATTCTCTATATCTGGGAAAACGTGGAGCAAGACATGTTTAAAGCCATGGCTGCAATCTCGGCAATTCCGATGACTCAAGGAGATGCCCTTTATGCCTAATATCCGCGTAAGAAAAGAAACGGGGTTGCTGTACTTTGACTTTCAATACCTCAAGGTACGGTGCCGCGAGCAGTCTCTATTAGAGGACTCCAAGCCCAATCGCAAAAAGATGCAAAAGGTCTTAGATGAAATCCTAGGCAAGATTAAAAGCCATACCTTTTCCTATAGAGACTACTTTCCAAGCAGCAAACAGTTGCTGGCTATTGAATTGCTGGAAAACGGATCACCTCCAGAACCAATGCCAGTAAGGATCGACCCATATTTTAAGACTCAACCAGCCCCCATTTCAGCCCTCCCTGCGCAAGTTCAGGCTAACGGTCCTTTATTTGCCGACTTTGCCAATCAGTGGTATTCAGAGATGGAAGTAGGGTGGAAGCGTTCGCATAGAACGACTACCCGCGGTGTCCTAGATAACTCCCTGATTCCTCAGTTTGGCCAAAGGACGGTAAATGAGATCAAAAAGGGTGAAATCCTCGCTTTTCGCTCATCTTTAGCGAAGTTGCCCGGAATTAAGAACAAAGAGAGCCTTTCAGCCTCCCGCATTAACCACATCATGACCCCATTGCGGATGATATTGACAGAGGCTGCCGACCGCTATGAATTTGCCCCGGCCTTTATCAATATCAAACCTTTAAGAGTGGGTAAGACCGATGTTCAGCCATTCACCATGCAAGAAGTCCAAGACATTATTCGCACCGTCCGGGCGGACTTTAAGAATTACTACATAGTGCGCTTCTTTACGGGAACCCGGACAAGTGAGATCGATGGCCTCAAATGGCAATACGTCGATTTTGAGCGTCGCACGATTTCCATTAAAGAGACGATTGTGAATGACTATGAGGAAACTCCCAAAACGGGAGAATCTGAACGTGACATCCAAATGTCTCAGATGGTCTTTGATGCACTCTTGGCGCAACACAAAGTGACCGGGCAGGGCGTCTATGTTTTTGCAACCAGCGCGGGAACACCGATTTCTCATCGCAACATTTCCAAGCGAGTTTGGTATCCGCTGCTGCGATTATTGGGTCTGAAAAAGCGAGTGCCATATCAAACTCGCCATACCTATGCCACCCTCATGTTGGCCTCTGGCGAGGCACCTGAATGGATTGCTCGCCAGATGGGGCACACCACTACCGAGATGCTCTTTCGGGTGTACTCAAGATTCATTCCAAACTTGACCCGTCAGGATGGAAGCGCCTTTGAACGACTCATGGCAGCGCAGATGCAAGACCAGCCGCACCCCATTATTGACCCCCAATCACTCAATGAAGTAAGTGCACACTCAGGTATAAATCCCAACAACATAGGAGTGAATCATTTACCGAAAACTCAGAGTCGAGTAACTAAAGAAATTGAACAAGCGCCAGAATTACCTGAGCCCGAAACCCCAAAGCCTCCTGTTGCACTGCCCAATACTCGAATCAATCCAAGTGCCGATGCCGCACTCATCGCCAATCCTTGGTTAGAAATTGCCAAACATTCTGGTCTTTCTGTGCCCCCTAAAGCCGACCCAATCCCACCTTCAGATCACCCAGTGGGAGACCTTTTATGAAACTGCCAAGACTGCCCGAACAACCCAAAAACCCCCATCGGCCGGATGATGTTTTGCCATCGCCGATACCAACCCCCCTACAAACCTATGATGTTCAGGATCTCCAAAATCAGATTACGTATACGGATGCCTCACTTTTGCCAAGGGTCATGCGTATCGTCAAAATCACCATCGCGCCCAACAGCGCCACCAATGAATATCGTCACCAAGCAGTGCTTTATGCCCAAGGGGTGAATATTGCGGTCGAGTGGTTTGCCAAACAAAGATACGACCAGCTCACCTGCAATGGTTTAGTCACCATTGCTTATAAGGGAATTAAGCCCATCTCGATTGATGGTCACCTGCAAATCATTCGGCTGTGCCGCCTAGATCGCCCCGATATGAGCTACAACCTTTTTGAAACTGCCCCTCCTGATTGGTTTATCAATAAAGACATTCTGACCAGAGCAATAGAGGCGTGGGAGCAACTGGACGATAAAAACCAGCATTTACTCAACGCCATTTGCTTTGAAGGGGACTTTTTTAAGCGCTTTTGCACTGGGCCAAGCTCAGTAGGTCACCATCACAGCTATCTCAATGGCAATTTGGAGCACACCTTAGAGGTGGTGAACTTCATTTCAGACAATATCGCCAGATACCAAACCGCCAATTTACAGCTTGCCCTAATCTATGGATGGTTGCATGACATTGGCAAAGCGGATGAATATCAACCCTGCAAGACTGGTGACCGCGAATTTAAGTTAACGCCCTCTGCCTATTTACATGGCCACAAGCTCAACGGATTGCATCTGGTGATTAAGGCCCAAGCCAGACATGTGCCGCTCTATCCAGAAAAGACCTTTGATCATTTGCGGCACTTATTAGAGCCTCACCCCAATCTAACTTCATCAGATACGAGAAAACCGCAGATGCTGGAGCACTTAATCGTTCAGCAAGCAGATGCTGCCTCGGCAGCGGCCAATGTTTATGCGGCAGCTCATCGCTCTGGGTGCTCGTTTGGGATTGCGCCTGAGTCCAAAAATGGAAAAGGGATGAATTTTAGATACGAAGAATGAATAACCTCATCTGAGAATCTTCAAATTGCCCCTATGTTTGCTAGCCATTCCGGACGGTGCCCTCAAAGTCATCGCATAGCTTATCAATTAGGTCTTCGGTTTCCTTAAAGAAGTAGTCCCCGACAGTCTGGCGATATAAGGCCCTATATCGACGATAGATCTTTGCAAAGTCGTCATAAACTTCATCCTCAGAAACGTGGGAATTTATTTTGACTACTAATCTCTCGCCCTCGCTTGATTCGCGCACGTACTTGAAAAAATCAACAATCTTGGCCTCGAAGGCATTAATCAATTCCCCGGTCTTTGCCTCCTGCTCATTACGAGCAGCAATAATAGCCAAGATATCGAACTGCCCCCCTTGACCTGGCGGTGTGCCCTCAGCAACATTCGAGGGTTTTTTTACCTTCTTCTTTGGCTCATCAGCAACCACCTCAACCATGCCAATTTGATTATCAAAATAGACTTCGATTGGATCTTTTACATCTTCACTTCGGTGCATCATGTTGTAAAGGGTATTGAACTTCCGCCAAAAGAATAAGAAGCTTGGCTCACTATATTTAGCATCCATCTCAATTACATACTCGATGCGATTAAGAATAGTGAAATATTGGGACGCCTTTGCTTTGGCATCTGCCGTTCGCTGAGGATTGGCGTCAATATATTTTTTAAGACTGCTTTCAAAATCCAAATAATTTTCTGGATTATCGCGTTTTATTGGGTCCCTATAAATGCCCATAAAGACATTGAAAAACTTATCATAGGTGTCAGATTTTTTTAGCTCGGTCAGCAGCATATCCAGAACCTTCTTGTCGCCGAATGGATCAAAGTCACTGACTACTACATCAGAAAAATGCTCAAAGGCATCTTTAATATTCTGTACGTTGACGTTGTTATAGGAAAAATCAACGATCTTGCAGTCATTTTTGTATTTGGTAGTTCTGTTCACCCTTGAAATAGTCTGGATGGCGCTTATGCCCTTGATTTCTTTATCCAGAAATAGGGTGTGAAGCCTTTTTTCATCAAATCCAGTTTGAAGCTTGGCCACAACGATCATTAGGCCATTTTTCTTTAGTGCAAAACTTTCCAGCACCTTTTCTTCTGAAAGGCCATTGTTTAATCCTGTAGCACTTTGTTCATCCTGGTTGCTTGAATAGACTACGTGGATGGGTGCTTCCGCATACTTTTCATATTTAGGCTCTTTTACTAAGGCGTTAAAGTATTTGGTGATAGCGCCTTGATATGCAATTGCCGCCTTGATGGAATGAACTGCGAGCATAGCCTTGCCGGTACCCCGAATCTGGCGGAAGACATCTTTAACCAAAAGATCTGCTACATATTTAGCAATGGCATCAATGCGATCGCGGTTTTCATAAATCTGCTGTTTCTGAGCGTCCTTATATTCTTTCTCAGTAAAGCCTTTAAGTGGATTTGATGGCAAGTCAAATAGCATTTTTGATGCGACAGGCACAATATTTTTTAACGGATTCAGGATGAACCCATCCTCAATCGCTTCTTTCATCGTATAGCTATCAAAAGGACGCCACAATTTTTCGCTTTCCGCATAACCACTAAATTCACCAAAGCGTGCAAGGGTATGGTCATCCGGGGTGGCAGTAAAACCAATGATCAGATTCTTTTTGGTGGCCTGATCAGCGTATCCAGCCCCATCAAAGGGACTTTGTAGCTCGTCAAATATGCTCACCATCTCTTCGTGCTGATCACCGCTATTAGAGCGATGAATCTCATCGATTAAGAAGACAATTCTCATGCCCGCCAATTTTCTAAGCACTTCTGCATCCAACATCTCGCGCACCGACCCAAACTTCTGCAAGTTCACAATCACCAACCGAGTCTCTGATGCCAAAGCCTCTTGGAAGGTCTTTTTATTTGTTGCCTCAATTACCATGCGCTTATCGATATTCATGTTTAACATGAGGGAATCAATCTGGCTACGCAACTGCAAACGATCGACAACAATCATGATCTTGTCGTAGACATATTGCATCTTGCCATGGCTATCAGGGCGTCGCAGATCTTTTAGCTGAAGCGCAGACCAACCAATAATGTTGGACTTTCCAAAGCCAGCGGCATATTGCATGAGCAATGAATACACATTCTTATTATTGGAATAGGCTTTACGCCTTTCGAGCAATTCTTTCTTTTTGGCTTCAGAGACGCCCGCCAATTGCTTTTCTAGTAATTTTTCAAAATAGTCCGGCTCTTGCTCGTGAGCCAAAAACTCATCAATCTTGGCCATGATTTTGTCAGTACCGAATTTCTGCTTAGGTCGCGGTGAAATAAGGTGCCCAGGCTGATCTTTTACTTCTTTAATGCCATTGTTGACATGTACATCGCGCTCGATAAAGTTGTAATACAAGATCTCTTTTTCGATCATGAATTTGCCATACAAGGCGGAGAATAATTCCTTGAGCTTATCTTTTTTATCGGCTTCAGGCTTAAGCAAGGGATAGAGCTTGAAAACGCCATAAGCTTTTTTCTCGATCTCTTCCCGATCAAACTTGCCTTCACGACAAGTTGCCAAGATCTCATCAAAGTAATCGGCAATGGTTCTTATGACAAAGGTTTCGCCAATATCGGTTGTAGTGATATGGATTGCATTCTCAAAGATCTTAAGAAAATCTTTTCTATAGACCTGCTTTTCCTTATCACTCAACATTTCATTGCTATCAATGTATTGGTGATAAACCTTCACCGCCTCAAAATAATCTTTAATTACTTTGCCGCGGCCGTTTTTGCTGGCTGTTTGACTAGTGTAATTACTTTTCAGCTCGCTATAACCAAGATAGATGCCGTTAACAAAGGTCACGATATCTGGGCGAAATGCAAAGATTTGTGCGCCCTGATAATTAAGTTTGTATGGCAACTCCTGCACTACAGAGAAGATATTTTCATCAAATAGTGCGTTGTCATGAATAACACTGTCGCTTGTGTAATACAAATGAAGTTTTATGCCCTCAAGGGTGATAGATTTATTGACATTAATAAAGAGCGCCATATTCCTACTGCTGGCAACGCGTTCAGCAATTAAAATCTTCAGATCCTGAAGAAGCTTCTTTTTGTCTCCTCGGTATTTTTTGAGGAGGGCCTCATACGGCTTTCGGTTAAGCGAACTGCTTTCGATAAATTCCTGTAAGTCTTCATCAATAATGAGCTCTTGACTAATGGTGTTAGCCTTAACTTCCTTATAACCCAAGCCATCTCGAAAGAAGGGGATCAAAAATCTATCTTGTAGGTGAAGTTCGTTCATGCTCTATCCCTCGCTCACAACTTTAATTTTGCCGGTGACCACATCGTTAATCAATGATTTACGTAGATCGTTTAGATTTTTAATCTGCCCATTAATTTTTTGAACAATGTCGTCGATTATTTTTGTTCTTTCATTTAGGTATGCCGCTATAGACATCTGCTCTTCCAATGATGGTATAGGAGTCATTGCATCAGCTATTGCTGACTGGCCAAGCCCTACCCGCGTAATGCCCTTTGCGCTTATCTCAAACCGATGGCCATAACTCTCAGATTGAAATAGGCGAAACAGGTAGGCTCCAAGCAGCAGCTTCGTGTTGGTTTTAATTTGCGCCAAATGATACCCGCACAAAACCCCATCGAGGGTCTCGGTTACTAGAGCAGGAACTGCAATATCGTCCGCCGTTTCAGAATCCTTGGTAATTAATACATCATTTTTTTTAATTCCAAATTTAAGCACCTCCGCAACATCTGCAGTTGCCCACATGAAACTCTTGGCAAGCCGACTATCAATAAACTCATTTTTATAAACATCCACATAATTACATAGGCGAACGCTAATTTCATTCTCGTCTGATTTTTTATCGACATTACTATTCTGAATACTGGCTAATTCTTTAAGCCTTTTAAATTTCCAATGAGCAGGCACCTGACCAAACCATTCAATACCGCTTTCTTTAAGGGGCACTGTTTTATCCAAGCCTCGCATAACAGTTTCGGTAATTAATGATTTTTTTAGTGCGCCGTACTTTTCTGCCTTTTTCGTAAGCAAGTCTATTTTTCTGTCAATCTGTTTGGTTTTGGCATCAAGATATGCTGCGATTCCCGCCTGCTCAGAGATGGGGGGAAGAAAAATAAATAGATTGCCAATCTCCGTTGCATTTGTAGCGGGATAGCTAACTCCTTTTGATATAGCACTGACTTGACTTATAAATACATCTGACATCAGCCATTTTGAAAAAAATGAACCGTCCACTAATTTATGAGGTGATAAGACTGCAAATCCAGTCGAAACAATTAAATTGTCAGCAACTCCAATCTGAGTTACTGCCTTTAAATATGTCCGCACAGTAGAAACGATTGTGTCGCCATTTCTAACAATACGTTTTGCACGAGACGGCGCATCTCTAAAGCTCATTTTTTCAGACGTATATCCCGAAACCCCGTATGTAACACTACCAATATCAACATAATCAAATTCATAATCTGGCGCAGTATTGTCAGGCAAGGTTTTGGCATTTATATACGCAACCTCTTTAATCCTAGCCAAAGCCCAGTGAGCGGGCTTTGCACCCAGCCACTCTATCCCACTATCTTCATAAACAGCATGATGCTGAGTCATTAATACACTCATAACACAAGCCCATCTTCTAGTGCCTTTAGCTCTTTATCAATTAGGCTAATTTCCGCAACAACCCTATCTACGGGTAAGGTCTTTTGTGGCCTATAAAAAACTTTATTGAAGTTCAGCTCTACTCCAACTATGTTTTCTAAATATGTGAACGGCTTACTAATGTAGCGGGTCATAAATAAATCAATTGCATTTTGATTTTCTGCAGCGTCTTTATAGAATGGGATGATTTCGTAATCTTTTTGGTAATCAGGGCTTAACTCTGCGCCAATCTCAATGCGCTCAGGTAATTTTTTGGTTGCCTTTTTAAAGTTAGCCGAAACTGAAATCTTCCCACCTCCAAGAGCTTCTGTAGTGCCATTACTTTCCTTAATTAAGGTTTCTTGACTTGGATCGTAGAAGTATTTAGCTTCAGCCGTTTTAATGACTAGTGGCTGCTCTTTGTAATCTAGTTGCGCTACTAGTGGCTTGATTACCTCTATATAGTATTTTTCTAATGATGGATATTGATGTCTATCAAAATCCTTGATCATGAATTCTGTTAACTCAATTTCATTTTGGGTAATTAGTATTGGCGATAGCACTTCAGAATTACTGCGTCGCATCTCCCCAAATCTGTCTTCTTTCCTTGGCAAATGGTCTTCAAACGTGTGGCCTTGCACATCAACATTCGTGAGCATAATCGCCTGTTTATTGAAATAGAAGGCTTCTTTATCAAACACACGGGCATAGTCGTTGTCCCGATACTCTGCCAAGGTTGTCACAATAGCGAGTCGACTCTCATCATCAATCTCCTTTCGCTTTGAGCCCTTGCTTTTCTTTAATTGAGTGAATTTTTCGCTTCCATCAATAAGCATCACTTTATTTTTTTGTACACTCTTTTTATTTTTATTGAGGATCCAAAGATAGGTATAAATGCCTGTATTGAAAAATTCATCCGTTGGAAGTTGAATCACCGCCTCAACAATGTCGCTATCTAACATCCATTTACGAATGTTACTCTCAGCCGACCCAGCATCACCACTGAAAAGGGTGGAGCCGTTATGAACCACAACCCCCATGCCAACACTATCGAGCTTTGAGATAAGGTGCTGCATAAAGAGCAACTGCCCATCAGATATAGATGGGAGAAACTTGAATCGCTCAGTTTTGTCATTGACGATATCTTTTTCATAACCCTTCCAGCTCACACCATATGGAGGGTTAGCTATGACAACATCAAATTCTTCATTGTCAAACTTGTCATCTACCAGAGTATTCCCATGTTCAATTTTTGAATCTGGTCGAAAACGACTTTCAATCTTTGCAAGCGCATATAAAGCATCATTCCAATCCTGGCCATATGTTTGCGTAAGTCGCTTGAACTTCTGATTTATCCGATCTTCAACCCCAAAGAGCATATTCCCACCGCCACAGGTGCAATCGTAGATCTTAAGTAAAGTGTCGGATTCTTCAATCTTGGATGCGATGATTTCCGCAATCAATGCAATAACGTCATCAGGGGTATATTGCTCACCAGCGGTCTCCGCCGAGATATCCGCCCATTTACGCTTGATATGCTCCTCAAGGGTGGTGATCTCGGAATTGTTAAAAGGCTTTAGGTCAATCTCGGCCCATAGCTTGGTGTATCCGAGTAAAACTTTTTTTGCCTTCAGCTTAGTGATTACGCCTTTGATATCAAGAAACTTTTCGCCCTCACCTGCATCAACGCCCAATAAGTCTTTGGTCTCACCATCAAAACCCTTTAGATATGCATCAAAATCAATTTCAAAGGACTTATCATTTTTGCAGATATCAACAAGTGACTGATTCTTTTCAAAGATAAAAATGTTGTAACCCTGACCCTTGTCCTTGATAAGGTTATACAAGTCATCTTTATGAATTTTTTTGAATGCAGCTTCCCCAATTTCAGCCTTTAACTCATCAAACATGCGAGCAAGTCGACTTTCAATCATGGTGAGCGCAAAAAATGGCATCATAAATGAAGGCCATTCGGATTCTTTAATGCCTGAGCCGCGAAGTAAGTCGGCCGTAGCCCAAATTTTTGATTCGTATTGAAGAATATTCATATGATTATTTTTATTTAATTGTTAACCGTTAATTGGCGCCAACATCTGCATGTGTTGGCCATAGTTCACTTCTGATATCAGACATCCGCCGATCTGCAATCTCGATAGATGCCTCTAGACCGCAGAGCTCATCATATTTTTTCTGATACCCGCCTAACTCTGAAGCCTTGGGAATTGGCACCTTAATTTCTTGCATCAACGTTGCTGGAGTGACGTGGGCTACAACTGCCCCCACTCTAAGAGACTCTAGCTGACCCTTAAAATCATTCGAGCGCAGGTACATGAGTAAATAGATTGGGCTAATATCCTTATTCACTACGCGCAAAGCAATACAACTCTGTGAAGGCACTACCGGAGATTGCACAGCATCAGTAGAAATGGAATCGCCATGTAGCTTCATTACGGCATGCCGCGCTGAAGGATCGACAGCTGGAACACGCCCAATAAGTGCTGATTTACCAAGGGTGCCTTTTATTGAAAGCAAGATATCTCCTTGCATCAACATCGAATCCTCTAGTTTTCTTCCATTAATCGATGTGGTTTTTGAGAATGGTCCTGACACCTCACGCCACCCATCTAACTCCGGGAAGCCAGCCTCTTGAACGCTTAAGGCCGCTGGATCCTTTGAAGCAACTGGCGCACGAATAACCTGAACCAACTCCCCAAGTGAGCGTCGCGGCCCAGTAAGAGACTGTCTAAGATATCGGGCAGGTACAAGATTGAAATCTTGCTTTGCAATTTCTTCGACTTCTACCGTAATTGATATTTTGAGATCTTCTTTTTCGCCCATCATGAGCGATACAACCTCTGGTAAATCAAGGATTCGGGAGAATCTCATGGTTGACTTAGACTCAATCGTGAGCTCGGCTGCATCAGTAAAGCGAACCTCTCTCTTGAAGTTTTTCCGATCCAATATTAGAAGGGCTGAGGCCATGCTAGTCACACTCATTTGTCGAGTTGGCAACATGGTTACCGCAGATAATGCCCCCTCATTTAGCAAAAGGTTTTCTCGCAATCGTTGCTCTTGTCCCTTTGCAAAAAGGACGTTAGGAGATACCAAGAAAACTGCACGCTTTGAAATCCTCGGCCAAAATGCTGCTACAGCCCAGCTATCACTGCGATCCAGCTGAACTTGCGCGAAGTGTCCTTGTCGTGAGTACAGTCCATCCCCGCTAACTTGCTCTAAATTGATACCCTCCCATTGACGCCAACCGGTCCCAGGCTGAATTCTCATATTAATTGGGGGTGTAGCAATTGAGAAGTCACAATGTAAATCTCGACTCGCTCCGGATCGGGGGACGTCAAAAACCACCGATGCTTCATTTGACATGCCTACTTTTTCAATGGCCAGTAGTAGCTTTAAATGTAACTGCGAACGACCAAGGGGCCCTGCAGCAATTACCTTCAGCCCCTTTCTTACTGCTCTGACTACCAGCTGCCCGCTTAAATCAAACGGAATCCATACGCTATCTCCTGATTGAGCGTTAATACCAGCAAATAACAATTCACAAAGTTCGGGGGCCAGCACAAGCTCACCAAAAAAGTCTGTACGCAAGGATCCTGCAAGCTGCCAGGGCGCATCGATTACATTCCAATCCTGACTATCGCCTTGTTCAATCAGCCCAGTAACAATACTTAAGGCCTGTGTGCGCGCAGTCAACTCACTCGGCGAATCTGCCTGCAGACCCCAAACCAACTCTTTTGCCTCATCAGGGATCGGACTATATAGATGGTGATCCCATGTCTTGCGTAAAAGTAGGCCGTTGATTCCGGAGGCTCCGCCATTGATATCCAGGGGGGTTAGGCGGCAGGCCGCCAGCCAGGTGAGCGCATACAACCATGCATCCCCCTGATTGCGACTTAGTCGCGCAACGTTCATAAGCTCTTGTAATGCTAGAACTGCACGGTTTTCGTTATTAGAAATCATTCTGTTAATACCTTTTGATTAAAGCCCGTAGGCTCAGTTATACCTGTGGCCGACGGTGATGATGGTTTCTTCATCTTCAGCACTCACTACCGCATAGCATCCGGCAAGCGTCTCAAGCCGTTGGCTATGCCCGATGGCACGGCCCAGACTAGCCATTGCCTTTTCAGTTAGTAAGTATCGAATTCCACCTTGACCGTCATGAGTGCGCTCACCATAGGCAAGAATCAGCGGAACACACTCCTGAGGGATTGCACGTTGTTGTGCACGCTTGTAAGCGTGGCGACTAAGTTCAATCTTCCGGCGGGACATAGAGTCGTAATTGGCATTTGAGATCATTGGGATAAAACCTTCTTTTCAGCGATGTACTCAGTTTAGTACATCTAAGAAATATTTGTCAACTACTAGATATGTAGTATTTTTACAACCTTCAATATGTGCTGAAATGCTGGTTAGAAGGCCTGCAGGGCATTAGCCAAGGTTATATATCCTCTGGCTCACTATATGAGCCCGCCACTCCTTAAGCTTAATAAATAGAAATAAACCCGCTTAAGGAGATCGCCATGAAATACCTTATTTCCCTGCTATTGATAGCCCAGATTGGATTGTTTGCCCGCAATTCCAGCGCCCAAGTGATGAATTTAGATAATTCCCCTTACAACATGCAAAACAGTCCATACAACATGGAAAACTCATCGAACAATATGCGCAATAGTCCATACAACATGGATAACAGCGCTTATAACGTTAACTCCAAAAATGGGGTTTATGACAATACTGGCAATAGGATTGGATATGAGGTGAAGGCGCCTAGTGGAGTCACTAATTATTTTGATAACTCAGGCAATCGGATTGGTTATACGCCAGCCAAGCGATAAAAGATGATCTTTAGCGCCATCATCCTCAGCATTGTGATGCCTTTACAAATCGCAATGAAGAATCCTAAATTCGAACCCTTTATTGTTCAGGCCACCCTTGATGCCGCAGTCATTGCTGGCATTCCAGCCTCTAGATCAGCAAAAAAATATGCATTGCAAGCGCAAAAACCCGACTTCTTAATGGTAGAGGCTCATCAAGCAGCAGAACCTGTCGGCTGGAGAAGGCTTTACTTTAGGAAGCTTTTTTCTTGATGAGGGCGGGCGTGGTCAAAAGATTACTAATGGGGCTCTGTTTCTTATTGTGCTCAAACTTACTCCACGCTTATCCAAAATGTAGCCTTTATGAACCATATCGTTGCATCCCCACTTATGGCAATAAGATTGTTTGTGGCTGCGGACTTTAATCACCTCCATCAAAAGCTCATTTCATGAGCCAGTACGGTAAGATTCAAATACAACCCCCAATAGAAAGCCATCATGGGTGACATGGAACGACTGCATCGCATCAAATACATGATCCAAGCACGTCACTGTGTGCCGCTTGAAGATTTCTTAAACGAACTAGAAATATCCAAGGCCACTTTCAAGCGGGACTTGGAATACTTGCGCGGTCGTATGAACGCCTCCATTATTTATGACCGATTTAAGGGCGGCTATAGTTTTGATGGGCAAAGCATTGGTGAAAAGATCGAACTACCAGGTCTTTGGTTTTCTGAAAAAGAGGCTACCGCCCTTGTTCTCATGCAGCACCTTCTTTCTGGCCTTGATAAGGGCGGACTGATTGAACCCCACATTGCTCCACTTACCTCAATCATTGATGGAATTTTAGGGCAGGGCAATACACCCGCCAAAGAATTGCGCAAGCGGCTCAGAGTATTTGGTATGTCAGCTCGTAAAGGCTCTATCAAGAGCTTTGAAGAGGTGGGGAGCTCCTTACTAAAACGCAAGCGCTTGCAAATTACTTACTACGCTCGCGGAACAAATGAGACAACTGAGCGAGAGATCTCTCCACAACGACTCATCTTTTATAGGGATAACTGGTATTTAGATGCTTATTGCTATTTACGCAAAGAGTTAAGAAGCTTTGCTCTGGATGGAATTAGCAAAGCACTCATCACCAACACTAAGGCTGATGAGATTTCAGAAAAACAGTTGCATGAGCACTTTGCAGAAAGCTATGGGATTTTCTCGGGCAAAGCCAGCCAAAGAGCCAAGCTCAAATTTTCACCCGAAAAAGCCAGATGGGTCAGTAGTGAGACATGGCATGGGCAGCAAGTAGGCAGTTTTGATAAGGAAGGCAACTACCACTTGGAATTTGATTACAACCAAGATCCAGAATTGGTGATGGATATCTTGAAGTATGGGTCAGGTGTTGAAGTATTGGCACCAGCGAGCTTACGTAAACGGCTTAAGGACGAACTCGCTAAAGCATTGAAGAATTATTAAACTGACCCCGATAGGGTCTGAACTTTAGATTTTAGATGGGGATAGTCAAAAGTTTGCATGAATTACAAATCAGGGGAATACTTCCGACATTGGGACAAAATGAATTTAACAATCTCGTCAATTTCAACTTTACCTTCATCAGATTTAGCAAACTCTTCCCAGCAGGCCTCAAAAGCAGCTCTTTTATCTTCAATTCCATAAACTTCAACCATCTTGCCAAAAAGACTGTGAACATTTGATTGGTCAATATGGTATCTAAAGCCCTGATCACCATGAGCCCTCTCATATAAGTCACATAAAAATTTCTCGGGCGGACTATCTCCATACAAAAAATATAGCCCGTCTTGAGGGGGGTAGAGCAGCCCATGATCCTTGTTCTCTTTATTTCGCATATCACCATCTAGAACACAAGCATGCCCACTTTTAACCCTCACTTGATCAAATATTCTCTCCCTCACCTGAAAATTTTGATATGTTTTTTCTGCCGCCCCTGATTCAATAACATTAATGAGGTTGGAGCTAATACCGGGGACTTTCTGCAACTCTAGCACTCGTAGCGCTTTCTGCAATATCCTTTTTGCAGTTTCGTCCTCGCAAAAGATATCAAGCAAAGGATAGCTCTCAGAATCCATCTTCGAGAGAGCCGCATTTATGCTAATTGGGCATATTGCTGTGCTTGAACCGCCCTTAGACTCAATAAATACCCTCGCCCCATCTGGGACAGAGGATAAAACTGTTGAGCTATGTGAGGTAATAATGAACTGCTTGTTCCCGCTAGACGAAATATCAAACAGCACACTCATAAGGCGTCGCTGGACTTTTGGATGCAAGCCCAACTCAAGCTCATCTATAAGAATGAGAGAGTTTTTTGGAGCTTCAACGCAATCTATCAAAATTCTAGAAAGCACATCTTCGCCAGAGGCTGAGTTGTAACTTGAATAGCTACTAGAGACAGAAAATCCAAATAAATCTCTACCATGATGATCTGCTAACTTACTCAAAGAGTAACCTTCTTCAAGCACGAATGATAGGTAGTGCTCTATTGATTTCTGCGCCTCATTGTTGCCAACAGCCGCCCCTACGGCAGCTTTTGCCTTCCTATGAAGGGCAGGGGAATGATGCCTAGCAGGCAAGATTCTATCTAGATCCAGATAGACAACATTAACACCCTTGATCTGTGATTCCTTTTTCCCAAGACCACTCCATTTCTTGGTGCCCATCTTTCGCTGACCATGCTTCCACTCAACCTTCTCTCCGGACTTAATCTGAAGCTGGTAGGTCCAGTCGCCGGTTTGAATATCATGATTTGTAAACTTGAGAACATTGCTCCAGGTTTGGCGCTCAAGCTTGCCGTTTGTGTAGTTTCTTTTTTTGAAGTCCAAATGACTACATGCAATGGAAAGCAGTGCGGTTGTTTTGCCTGCCTTATTAGATCCTGAAATTACTGTAATCGGAAATTTAAACTCCAACTCAAGCTGAGGAATATGTCTAAAATTTTCAAATTTTGCCGCATGAATAAACCGAGGGTATTTCCTTGGGTCACTTAAATTAACATCTTTAAAGACGCAATCATAGGCGCTATTGGGGTTCATTAACTACTCTCGAAACATGGTGAATTGCAATCTTTATCATAGTAATCAGTTTGTGAGAAATTGTTGTTTCATTCTAATCTTTGATAAGACTGGAGTCGCAGTAGCTAATGCGCGCTGAAAGTGTGTCGCATCGAGCCTCTATCACAGGAGGCCGGAAATCAAAAAAATCCATCAGCTTGCGCCCCATGGGAAGATAAAGCACTATTTTCGGAAAGATCAATATAGCTAACTTATTTTGAATTCTTCGGGGAAAATTGCTGATATTGATTCAAGTTGTGAGTCAATTGCTCTCATGCGTGCCATTGCCTCAATTAATGGGCCAATAGATCCCATGGTGAAGTTTTCACATTCCCATGCAATAAGATTATTTGAATAAATTTTCCACTCGGCATGTTGCTTTCTAAAACGTTGACGCATCCCATTTTTGGTGGCTAAATTAAGACAACGTTTTAATTCCTTGGAAAATTTAATGCGTGACTTCTTGTAGTTATCCCATGCATGATTATTCATCTCATATTGTGTTAGAGGCAAATCTTTCCAAACAGTCGCCCACTTGACGGCATCGAAAGCATTTGTAAATGCAACAATTGAATCCAATGCGCTTTTAGCATCCTTATAGCTAACTATAAAATTACTAGCAGCCTCATGAGCCAAAATATGTCTCTGCTCAAAAGCAACAGATAAATCCCTCCAAAGTGACTTAATATCATCAATAACTGGACTTCCATTGCCGACTTTATTGCGCACAAAATAGGGATCTAATGCAGAGCTCATTAATTTTTTAAAATCATCTTTGAATAATGTATCGAAAACTTTTTCAAGACTTGCCACCGAATTAAATGGCATTGAGTAGGCTATTAGCTCACCAATAGTAATTGTTTTTCTATGCAGAATAGACAGCAATTCTGCAGAGCTTTTAAGGGCATCGGAACTTAAAATGAGACCCCTTTCCAGATACATTGGATTAAAATCAACAATTGATGCTATTGAAGATCTAAAGTGAGTTTCAAGTACGGATATTGCAGCAACAGGAAAGTGTCTATACAACTCTAAAGCTTGTTTTTCGCCTAAGTCTTCCAGTGAATTTTGTAGAGCCCTGACTCTATTCGTAGTTTCAAACAAAGCACCATCAGATAAGCCCGACTTCATGCGTAACCTTGCATCAAGTAATCTTGCCTCTAGATTCCCATTGATTTTTTTAGCCATTTTTTCTTTTTGACAATTTATAGGTTGAAATAATCGAAGGTTGGGCGCAACTTATCTAACTTCGATTTAATAATCTCTTTAGCTTGATAAGAAATAACTCTACTCTGGACGCTATGGCCATTAAATAGATTCGGATTGCTTCTTTTGCTGTTATTTTTAAATAACATCTCGTTGCCATAATATCTATAAATGCTTGAATCAGTTTTTTGGCTTTGGAATAAACTTTCCTTTTCCTTAGTCTAAGCTTATTCTTGAGGTCTAGAAACTCTTAATTTGAATAACGACTAAACGTGTCCGTATTTCTATGTTTAAGGCGGATACTGTTTTTAAGTATTGCTAGACTTTGGGGTCGCTTGATAATTGTGGCAACAACCCCAAAATGGGATCCAAATAGCTTTCTGAGTATTTTTGGTCAAACTTAAATTTAGTTGCATGGCTAACTAAATACTGTTAAAGTACGATCATGTTTGAACAATGCCTCTATTTCAATACCACCAGCCTAGCTCGTCAGCTGGAGAAGGAATGGACAAGTGCATTTAAGCCTTTTGGACTGACTCCTTCCCAAGCCTTCATGCTTAGAGTGGTTTTGAACAAAGCCTCGCTATTGCAAAGTGAGTTGGCCAGTGAGATGAATATCAGCCGCCCAACCGCTACTAGGGCTTTAGATGGACTGGAGCGTCTCTCATTAATTAAACGAGTAGCCTCTGAGAAAGATGGCCGGGAACAAGAGATTCATCCCACTAAAAAAGCCATGGAGATGAAAGAAGCTATTAATGCCGCTAGCGTAGCAGTAGCTAAGCGCCTTAAGAAATCCTTGGGTGCTAGTCATTTTGAAGATGCTGTAGATCAAATACGAGGCATTAGCTCCGCCTTAAAGTAATGCGTTTTTGTGAGTCCTTTTTTATTTCCTAATTAGTTGCATAGCTAACTTAATGACCAATCAAGACACAAGGAGAAGCAAATGAATATTGAACTTAGTAACACCATCATCCAAGTTACGGAAGCCAATAAGGTGAGCCTTTCAAAAGCACACAACGCACGTCTGGAATGCCTAGAAGGCAGCATCTGGCTGACGTTTGATGATCTTGACGGAGATTTCCTCCTTACGGCAGGGGAACATCTCTTGATTAACAGCAACGGCTTGGCTCTAATTTCGGGACTTCCATCTGCCAAGATCAGGCTGACTACACCAGCAATACAGCCAACCGCCTTCAGTAGATTGTTGAGTTGGATTAATGATCATTTTCTGAACCTTATAGTTGCATAGCTAACTGTTTTATTCATTAACAACCAAACCACCTCAGGAGAATTTCATGCCCATCCTCAACGTTAAAGTGAGCGGACAAAAGAGTATTGCCACCACCAAAGCTATTCATGAATTACTACTCGATTTGACTCATCGCATTCTGGGTAAGAAAAAGGAGGTCACTGCTATCGCAATTGACTATGTTGATCCCGATTGCTGGATGGTAGGCGGTAAGCTACTGAGCGAGCAGGGTAAAAACAGCTTTTACTTTGATATTAAGATTACCGATGAAACCAATACTAAAGATGAAAAGGCTCGGTATATTAAAGAGGCTTTTGCGGGGTTTGAACAAATCCTAGGCAATCTGCATGAAGAGAGTTACATCTATGTGCAAGATGTAAGGGCAGCTAGTTATGGTTTCGGCGGGAAAACCCAGGAATGCCGATATCACCACTAAACCCCAGCTTTATGAACGGTTTTCAGCTGGTCGGTTGATTATTTGATCAATATATTGACCAAATAATGGGTTTATGGTTAAAATAATGATCAAATGACTGCTTCTGAACTTAGCCCCATCCTAGAGCGCCAATTGCTATTGCAACTAGGCGATCGCATTAAGCGCTTACGTAAAGCGCAAGGGCTTGGCACGGTCGAAGTATCTGCGCGTGCAAAACTTACTCGCAATACTCTACGGTCGATTGAAGCAGGCGATCCATCTCCTTCAATCGGCGCTTACCTACGAGTGATGTCCGTTCTTGGCGTTAGCGGAGAGTTAGCGCTTTTGGCGGGCGATACGATGCAAGCTGCTCCCGCCGGATCAGCAGGAGCAAGGTCCAGACGCACTACCCCTAACGTACAAGTACGCGTTTTGCAAGATAACGCCGGGCACCGACTTCAAGATCTACAAAGCCTTACTCTGCATGAAGAAGCTGTTCAGTTAGTGAAGACTGATCCTGCCTTGCTGCTACAGGCTCAAGACACCCTAGAGCGTTGGCTTGCTGCTGGCGACTCTCGCTCAGCTAGCCTATGGCGTGAGTGGCAACTCATCTTAAGTGCAGGCTCTTGGCGCAAAGTGCTTGGCCGAACAAGACATGCTCAGCAACTCAGACAAACTTCACCACTGGTGACCATCCTTCCAGATGAAGTGCGCCTACGCATTTTGAAAGATGTGAGTGCACTCAAAAAAGGGGTTGTCTTTGGTAGCTCTTTGACTACCGCCCAGGATGAGCAAGACTTCAAGGAACTACCATGACACGAGAAGAGCTAGAGCACATCATTCGCGCCAGTGCCGATGTCACCAACCAATATGAATTTGTGATCATCGGCAGTCAGTCAATGCTAGGCCAAGTGCCCAATCCAGAAAAGGTCTTCACCGTTTCTATGGAAGCGGACATCTATCCACGACAGGCTCCTGACTTGGCTGATGAGATTGATGGCGCAATTGGTGAAGGCTCACAGTTCCACGAGACTTATGGTTACTACGCTCAAGGTGTAGGGCCCGATACCGCAATATTGCCAAAAGACTGGATGACGCGTGTCCATCGCGTACAAAACAACAATACCAATGGTCGAGTGGGGTACTGTCTTGATGTGCTTGATCTCTTTCTTGCAAAAGCTGCAGCAGGGCGAGACAAGGATCGAGAGTTTTGCATGGCGCTACTAGAGTACGCCTACCTTACGCCCACTCAAGCCCTAGAGTTGGTGCCGACTATGCCTCTCGATGATGATGGGAAGCGAACGCTACGCGCAGCGATTCGTCGCTGGGCTAAAGCATTACGAGATGCGGGTCATAATATTCTGCAGGAATAAAAATAAATTACAGCCTCTATCACCATTTAACATATTGATCTAGATTAGTATCCCGCAACTAGACGCCTGCCCACTCATAAATGCTTCTCGCAATCGGAGCTGGATCTTCAAAAGTGACGACCCTAAATCCTTGTGTCTCTAGCCGCCAACTCTGCTCATCAACCAACTCTGACATTCTCCTGAACTCACCTTTTTCATACTGCGATTCTTTCGCCGTCATGATAAATAGCGCAATATCATCAATCGCCTTAAGATTTGCATAGGTAGCCAAATCCCTGCCAGCTCGCAACATATTAAGCTCCACTGTTGGGGCTGACTTATAAACTGCTGACAATACTGACCCGACTTTATTTTCAGGCCTTAAATTGAAGCTCAGCAAGTGGGAACTCTTTCCATCTTCGGAAGGAATTAAATGTTGATCATCAACCACTATTTTTTCAAATTTTGTGCCTGCAATCTTTTTTAGTTCATCATTTACAAATTGGCGAACTTGATTTGTATCCAACGTTAAAAACCCTTTGGTATTTTGAGCCTCAGCAGAAGGCTCAAGCACAACCATCTCACTAAATAATCTATCTAAAATCACGCTCTGACTATCGCCAGAAGTAAAGTGGTTAGAGGAAATCGCTATAGAAGCCGACTCAAATCTGATCTCTTTGACTGAAGTCCTCTCCTTTTCAGCTCTTAACAGAGTATTTTCAGCCAGCTTTAGGAGTTCCATAAAAAAAGTAGCCTGTTTTTTGCCATAAATACACTCGAACTTCGAGGCATCCGCAAGCAATCGAAAAGAGAATTTTCCAGCAGCATCTTCGACCAATACCCCTATCGTAAAAGACTGTGGAATAAAAATATTGGGCCTAAGCTCTATTGTTGACCAATATCCATCAAATTTTTTAGGATTAATTATGCTTAATTTTTCTCTAAGATGAGAATATGGATCTTTAGTGCCTGGCATAGAAATTTTGATCATACGATTACTCCCAACTCATTTGATAGCCAATTGATCTCTGCACGAGCCGTTAAAAAACCATCTATCGCGTCCCATATGGATTGAGCGCTACCTGCATCTGGAATCAATGTAAAAATTAACGCACTAAGATCACCTCTAGTCGCATTCATTGCGCTGGCATGATTTTTGCCATGGCTAGCAACCGCCAGCTTAAATTTATTAAATTCTTTTATATTTAAGTGATTTTTAGCCTCTACAAGAATGGTTTTCTCAATAATCTCAAAACCAAACCTACCCTTCCATAATTGATCGTAAAGAATATATTCATTATCAATCGCAACCTGTTCGCCATTCTGCTTTAAAAGTAAATTTCCAGTGTTGCGATCTTTGTTATTTACCCAATAATCGAAAGCGCATATGCCTGCAACCTCATACTTTTTATACGCCCCTTTTTGTCGCAAAGTCGCAAGCCAACTCCAACTATTTGTTATGGGCTTTCCATTTACTTCGGAAACACAAAATGCCAAAGCCTCAGAGTGGTTCAGCCAATGTTGATCCAACTTCATGGAGTGACGAAGTCTATCTAGAGGAACCATAATGAGGGCTGCAAAATCAGGGGCCGGCAAATTTAACGCTCTAATTAGCTGCCAACCAATTGCCTCGGTTATTGGGCTTGGCCAATTTTGAGGACAAAGTTTTACATAGCAGTTATGTAACTTACCAGAGGCATCTTCGACTGAAGCTAAGTGCGTGGTTAAATTCATTCCCTTATTGTTAGGCTCGCCACGGAATTCTCGCCAAGAAGCTGAAGATAGGATATCAATCATTACAGATCATCATAATCCAATGTAATCCTAGAGCAAACCAGCGGATAAGATTGACATTTAGATAACGCTGTTCATGTCAACAAAATATCCAGCCTTACGGAGTTCCTTTGCTACAGCGATGTGCCAAGCCCCAGGATCATCCATTGGGATGTAGACCACGCCACTGATGTCATTGGGAATTTCAATATCCCCTTTTACGAGAGCGCAAACATTATGACGTCCCAGTTTAGCAATTAAATATCCATGCTCAAAAACAACATTTTGTCTTGCTCTCGACTTCTGCGCACTTGTTCCAGCAAGACCTCCTTCATCGCATGCTGTGTAAAGAGCAATGGCGAAACCAACCTCCGTATGCTCTTCAATTTTTTCTATTATTGTTTTCCCTGCGCTTGGCTGTTCATGAAGAATAATTGCAGTGAACCCAAGCTTTTCAACAAACCGAGCCGTTTCTGTTTTTGCCAAATCATCCCTACCATGGACAATAAAAATACGGTTATTTGGAGATTGTGGCGATGAAGATTTTTTCGTGGCAGATGCACCATTCGCATCACCCGGGCATAGAGGGATTAACTCTAGTCGCTCGATAATCGACTCAAGTCTGTGAATCTTTTTATTTATATCTTTGTAAACCTCAGCGATCTTTTCACTTAGAGATGATTCATACATTGACATTGCCATAGCGCCCCAGAAGTCATACTCCTTAGCGAGCTCTTCCGTAGTAAAGAGACGCCTTAATAACTCCGAGTTAAACGAATCCCACTTGCTGTAATCATTCGATAGGGTTTCGAGGGAATCTTTAGTGTCAGTATGTCGCTGCTTTAGTTCAAGCCCCTTTTCAATCCTGGTTTGAAGCTTCGATTTCGCATCCTCTCGAGAGATGCGCAGCTCCAGAGATATGGTTGTAGGCTGTTGCGCAGGCGGTCTTCTAGTTGCCATAAGAACTCCTTTTATTTGCCTAACAGTTTAGCAAGCGGACCCGTTGGCTCAGCACAATATTCAGGATCAATTTTTCAACTATGCATAAAGGGGGTCTCTTGCCTAGCAATACAACTGACTGATGTCTATTATTTGAGTCAATCTCAATGGCCAGTTATGACCGGACTGAGACTTTCAAACAATTTAACCATTATGTGAGTGATTGCAATTGACTGGATAGCTGGCTTTAGCTGGCCGCAGAAATTTCCTCAACAAATCATAGTTGCCAAATAAAGCGTGTATCTCAAGATAGCCCATTCAATTTTTTCTGATTTATTGCCCAGCTTAATCAGCTCTAGGCCCAGAGGGCTTTCCTCATATTTAATTCCCAGGAGGGCAAAAAGAGTTTTGTATTGCTCAATTACACTTGAAGGACTTCTCCCATCAATAGCAACTTTCTTTTTGATCCGAAGCTGATTAACTTCTAATTTCATGCGGTGAGCAACATAGTCTCTTAGTAACCATGCCGCCTCTTTCGGGTTTGCGGCAATCCATTTGCAAATGATCAGACTCCAATCCTTTACCTGCAATTGATTACCCCTAATTAGAATGGGTTTAGGCAAGTAAATCCCGTTCACAATTTCACCGGGCTTTCGATCTTGTACCTCAACTTCCCCGATAGGATCGGCCGCCTCATTTGTTAGATTTGATAATCCGGTTCTACGAATAAACACTGCGCGCTTGGGCTGATCTAGTGCGCACGTAGCGGTTAAATTCTGCGCTCTAGTAATGACGTCTTGCGCCAATTCTGGGCTCCAGCCATGCAGCTGTAAGTAATGGCCAAATGTCTCTCTATCGCCGCGGTGCCGTTTTAGTAATTGATAAAGGCTCGCGATACCTTTGGGGTGCTGATGCACAAACTCTAAGAGAGAAGAGGCTGGTAAGTCTGTCTTTAGCTTTGGCTTGCGATGGGCTTTGCGTTGCTCATTTAAGGTCGATAACTCGACGTCTTGCTCTGTGGCCTCACCAACTACCGGGGCTTGATTTAACAACGCTTCAATAGAGCATTGGTTTTTACGCTTTTGATAATTTCTTGCAGTATCGGGATATAAGTTGATTACCAAACCTTGGGGCAATTCAAAGATCCGTTCATGAACGTACGCTCCAGCCAAGAGATCAATCACATGAATGTAACTTTGTAATGTCGTGACTGGCGATGAATGTCCAAGCAGCCGTGACACTAAATACAACTGCGAATAGGACACTCTGGGGTCATTGAATAATTGCAAACGCAGCTCGCGTGATCGCGCTTGAAAATCCTTAATCTGTACTGCCCTTTGGGAATAATCATTCATCTGCCACTTTGAAAGATCTAAGCCTTGATTCTCAATACTCTGAATACCGCCGTACATCACATCTAATAAAAATGGCCAAGAATGGGTCAACTCAGGAGCTGCCAACAAGAGCAGAGTATTTGTAGCGCAAGAGTGCCGCAAATGATGAAAGCGCACTGTCTCGCGACCTGTAACCGCGCGCATAGCTAAGTGAATCAAATCGACGATCCGCTCGACATTGGGCATCAGCGTGCCCACTTCATGAACAAAGAGGCTGTTTAAATTATCACGATCGGACTTGCTTAATCCATCAGACTGCTCAGCTATGCCGCTCGATTTCACACGAAGGCCAAAGCAATGGTCATGCGCCTCCTTTGCAGATAGCTCTAATAGGTTTCCTGAAAAAAGATTGCCAACGTATCTAGATCTTGCCATAACACTGAGCCATCCCAATTCCTGATCTAGCAACAGTCCTTTTAATGGAATGACTCGCGTGGAAGAGGGCGTTTTCAATCGCCGCAGATTCCAGCGCTGCACGACCAAATGCGTGGCGATCCCACCATTGTTAACGACCACATGACTGGTACCCAGCTGGATCACTTCTGAGCGTCGCAGTCCTAAACGATAGGCTAGCGTCAAGGCCATTAAACAGACGTTTTTTTCAATGGCCTCTTTACCATGGCAGGTCTGGTAATACAGGTGCCGAGCTATTACCTGAAATTCTGGCTCACTAATATATTCAGCATCGGTATCAGAGGCGAGATTACGGGACTTATTGTCATAATGCACCGCAGCAATATCGCCTTTTGCGATTAGAAATTGATGCAGTTGATGCCAAGCGCGTCGCACAATCTTTCGCTTGCTTGCCGATGGAACCAGCTTAAGCAGGTCATCTAGCTCTTCCTTGCGCTCGGTAGCAGTAAAGTCGCACAGGTCCTGCTCTAACTCATATTGTTCTAGCAAGAGTTGGGATAAGGTTTGCACATAGCTCATCATGCGCGTGCTATTGAGCTCATTTCTTCCGCCAGCCAAGGTTTCTAACAAATGCCGTGTCCACGCCCCTAACATGCGCGTTAATGGATACTGCGAAACCTCATATTGAATATCTAACTCATCTAAATTGGACCGTACTTGGTCTATTACCAAAGCAGAAATATGCTCGATTTTTTTTAGCTTCCGCAACTCTTCCAGCGTCTTATACACCCACTGCGAATGAGCGCCCACCTCTTCGTCTGGCGCGAGCTCATCACTCACATCGTCTCTAGGCGTCTTTTCCAACGTGCTTGATGACTCAAAATGCGGCGTTTCATCTGCGTTGCGAATCACTGCTGCCAAACGAAGCAAGGAGTCCGGCTGCAAGCCTGTAGTTTGAAAGTTGCCCGCTAAATAATTCCAAACATAAGAGGGGAGGCTGCGAATTTGAAAACCTTCACTCGCAATGAGGAGGCGTTTTAGCGAAGAAAAATGATTTAATGCGTGCGCTATTTTTTCTCTTTCAAGTTGGCTTAGCTTAGGGCAATGGCCAGGTTCTTGTAATTGAGCAAGCAGCCACATCAAGAAAGCCTCAATCGATTTCCAACTACGATCAGGGCTCACCTGAACCTCTTTCCAGGAGGATCGATAGCGCTGATGAATAATCGCACTTACCGGATCGGCAATCCAACGATCTTGTGTTAATGGCTTAGGTAAATCCTCTTCTACTACATTCTTATCAGATGTTTTTTCCGGCGCGGCTAGTGGCCACTCTTTATGCACAAATATGCTCGATAAGGGCTCATCTAAATGGCCCTTGCCAATACTTACTTGCGCAATTTGAAAAAGTAGCTTGCGCCTACAAACACCCGAAAACAAAATTGAGCAAAATAAATACCAGCCCATTTGGGCTGGCTCACTCTGCATGTTTGCCTTACTGGCGCGCAACTGATCCACAGTTAAATAGCCATCTTCGATCGCGCGCAAGATGATGGATAGCCTTAAGTAATGATCCTCATGAAATTCATTGGCATAGGGATTGGGCTCAGGCACCCTAATCGTGAGGACACCCAAGCCCTCCCAGGACAAATTGAGTTTTTGAGCACAGCGTTTGAACTGCGCATCCACACAATTAAACAGCCAACGTTGCCAAGCCATATCATCACAAGCCAATTTCATGACATCACTCAGGTACCGATCGATGGCACCTTCATCGCATTGCCCTGTAATATGTTTTTTTGCTAAGAGTGCTCGCGCAATTTCTTTTGCGCCCCTGTTTTTAAGCGACTCTTGGGTGAGCGGGTGGGGGTCAACCAATTCGAACATCAACTGCTGGGCATCTAGGCCCAACATGAGCAAAAGCCAGCGATCAAGCAAGCCGGTCTTTTCCAGCGTTATATCAATCGATTGAAACAAAATATTGGCAATATCTTCAACCAAGGTTTCGGGGTTAGGAAGAGTCGATCGCTTTTTAATTGCCACCCCCACCTTGGGCGGCGGATACTGAGTAATCCAATCTTGCAACTCCCCCATAGCAAGCGATGTCGATGGTGAGCTTGAGAGGGCTTTGAGATTAGCCCTTAGCCTCAAAATCCCTTTTATTTGCGATTTTTTCGTGCCATTGATTACAGGTAATTGAGAGGTGGGATCACTTACCTTACCAAGCAACCCTTTATTTTTGGCTCGGACTTTTTTCATGCGCAAAATACCAAGACGATTAAATTCATTCTCATTTACTTATTAGTCACAATGGCTAGCGCACGTGAGGCAAAAATACTCTTGGGAATAGTGAGCGTCACAGGTTTAAAGCCGAGCCTTTTCATGAGGCTTTGCAACCTGGGCCCTATCTGCTTTGCATAAGTGGCAAAACTAAAGCCGCCAAAAGAGTGGTAGGGGCTTGTGCCCGTCACCCAATGACCCAACCAAACCCGAATCAATTCCTCGGGAAGTTCATTGGCATAGGCATTTTTAATCGCGCCATCTAACAAGGGCAACTCTGAAGGGCTCGCCAAGCTTTTAGCTTCTTGCTTTTTTTTCACGGCCACTTTACGCAAATCCTGATCCTTTAATACATGAGGAACAAACTTACGATAAAAATTAGGCTCAGCACCATTAAAAGCCGCGCCAATCTCTTTTCTCAACTGCTTGCCGGTGTAGGGCTTGGCTATTAAACCTTTTTGGTCATTAAATTCCAGCAAGACTAATGGGTACATCTTTTTTTGCGTGGACACGCCGCTATGGATCAGCATTTTTTGCAATCGGTCTGCTATGGCATCGTATTGCTCCATGTGCTCACGCAGGGGTTTTGAGATCCAGGCCAAACGATCTTTATCACCTTGGGCATTCGATTTATCGCGCAGCACAATAGATCCAAAGATGGAATCGATTTGATCAGCCATGACATACGGTATTTTGTGAGGGCGGTTTGAGCTCTCCATACAAAACCACAGCGACGTTAAAAATGTATAGCGATTCCAGCGGTAAACCCAGAGCTCCATATCATTTTCAGACTCCTCTTCAGATAGGTTGCCCCGAATATCTTTGATAATTTGGGCAATCCCATTTTTTACGGCGCGCATATCAATCAGCCCCGTAGAACCCAAAATCGGGTTCTGTGTAGGCGGCATCAATAAAAAATCTTTTTTGCCAAACAGCCGCGTGCGATCCATCAAGACATTTTGCAAACCAGTGGCCCCTGCATCGACATAACTATGCAAATCATGGGTGAGGTAATGCAAGCCTGGTCGCCAATATTTTGGTAAATCCCAATCCAACAAATCAACCATCGCTTGATCGACACCCGATTTGATGAGATGTTGATTTCCGTACTGCTTTAGGGTGCCAAAACTGACCTTACGCTCACCAATACCAAGATCGTGAGCCTGATTAAATTCATCAAGATACTGTTGGCAAAAACCGCTGATCTGCTCTGCCTCAATCTCTGAGAATGCCCGGGCATAGCCCAAGCAGGATTTTGCCTCGTAGCGCTCAACAAGAATTTTTGCAATTCCAGAGGAATCAAAAAACACAATGGTATCGGCATGATTCCAATGATCGGCTTGATTTTGATTGATTCGATCTAAGTAAGCATAAGAACAAATCTTGTAGCGCCAGAGATAGATTTCCCGATCGCCAATCTTAGACTTAAGCGCCATTAGGGGACAGCGCTGAGCCAACTCTTTTTCTGACTCAATTAAATCTTCTGGAAGGTTTAATCCAAATTTGGAATCGGCTCGCCCCTTTAGCCACTCTTCTGGCTTTTCAGGTCCACCCATGACTTCTAGCGCCCTGCTTAACTTGATGCCAAGAATCGCCACCATGCGCAGCGCAATCGTTGCCCAATAAGGCATCGTATTAAAGCCAGCATCTCGCTCCTTCTTATTTAGAAATGTTCTTAAGAGGACAAGCTCAGCACCCGTTAAGGTTTTTTGATCCCAGGAAATTCTTTGATTGTTCGACGCCAATAGACGCTGTGAGTAACTAGAGCTTTGATCAAGACGTAAGCGAGAGCCTTTGCCCTTGGGATACTTAATCCGCTCTATTGGAGGCTCAAGAAAATCATCCGTTGGGTCTTCGCCGCTTTCTTCAAATTCCTCCAACTCATCGCTCGTTAATGGGGGCACCCACATTGACCTACGAATAATCGGATCCCCATACCGATCTTCCTCCCCGCTGATATCGCCCAAAAAGTGATCCGCAAAGATATGCGCTCCGGGATCGTATCTACGGTTTCTAGATCCGCCACCTCCTGCGCCACCGCTACCCCTATGGCCAGGCAGCTCTACCAATATCTTTAACAGGCTTGCCAGCTCAGCTAGTGGATGCTCCCCCTCATCGTCATTATTAAATCCGTCCTCTTGTAAGGTCCTTGCAATTTCTTCAATACGCTTACTTGCCTGCTTACGAAATTGCTCGCCGGGTAACTCCAATAATTTGCCTAATTCAAGCGCGAGATCTGTTTTTAGCCACTGTGAACTTAATCTACGCACGATGGTTTCTGCTTTTTTAAAGCGCGAATGATTTGCTTCAGACAAAAGATTGGCTTTAATTAAGCGCTGACTCTCTAGCCTTACCTTTTCTTGAGATGGCAGATTGCCTGCAATTTCTTTGCTTGCCAATTCATGATATTGACCATAAACAAGACCCGTTAATCGCCTTGCATAAGTAAGTTTTTGCTGCATTGCAACATCATTAACGTTTGTTGCAGCATCAAAATCATTTTGCAAACAGGAGTAAAGAAGAAAGTTCCCGCACCCGTTCGTATACATTGGGTTAGAAAAATGCATCGCACCATTTTTCATGGAATTTTGGCGTCGCCCAACATAAAACGCCTTAAACCGCTCTTGCTGGTTGACCCTTTGATTCGAGGTTGCCGCATTGATGGCATCCAAAATTTTCTGGGCGCTGTTCTCTAAGTCATCCCAAGGAATTGAACCCATCGTGGCGTCCTCGCCCATGGCATTCTTAATTTCGGAAATCCGCTCGGGCACCCCATTAAATGCCCGAAATCCATGGTCTGGCCGGATATACCAAATGAACTCTAAAAACCAAGCAAACTCCTCTTGGTCAAGATTTTCTAAATAGTACTCCCAAGAATGATTGGGGAAGATCGCCTGAACAATCTCCCTAAATGGTTCGCTTTGGGCATATATAACTTGCCCAGATTCCTCTGTCTTGGTTTGGCTTTTAGCCATTATTCCCGCCCGATGGGGTCAATGCCCTTTGCTCAAGCTCAAGACGAATCCTGGAATTTTCCTGTTCTTGCTCCATCTCCAAGCGCTTATTAGTCGCTCGGTAGTCTCTGGTTTTAACCAAAAACCAAGCCGCTAACTCCCTTTGGTTAAGCATCCTTCCAAACCAGCGCATGAGATTAGGGACTCTTAAAGCAAGGGCAGGGGCATTAAGTCGATCAAAATTTTGAGATAAGTTGCTGTACTCACGAAGCTTTTCAGCTTTCAAAAATCGGCCCGCCACCAAGCAAGTTATCTTTGCCTTAGGTCCCACCCGCTGAATTAGCCACCAAGCAGCAGGTCTTGTTAGCAACTGATAGCGCTCACCTTTTTTGTGAACCATCGGAGGATTGGCTATTAATATATGCAAAGCAGCTTGCACGCTTAAAATATCGGAATCGGGCTGCAACACTGCGCCGTTTTGAAAATTGCGAATTTCCTCACTTAAGTCTGGATCGAGCTCAATTTGGTCGGCCTGAACGTCGATCAAGGCGAATTTCGCGTTATTGCCCATAAAGCCTCTAGATATATAGATGTTTTCATCCTAGGCCGATACTCACATGAAGTCAATGAGATTTTAATGAGCGAACTGGTTTGTGTTAAATTGTTTTAAATAGATTTGCTCATTTTATTTTTTAAAGCCTTGAAGTCCCTGTTTTATATAGAGTTTACCTTTAAAACTATTAAAATCATTTAGAGCAAAAATGTGAACGAGGACTCCGAAGCTCGCAGGTTCGATTCCTGCCGGGCGCACCAAATGAGGGGTTTTTTTGACCTACATCATGCGTGAATTTGTGAAAAAGGCTATCATTTGCACCTAACTTATTGATTCTTATCATGTCAAATCATCTAAATCCATCCCTTGCTGAGCCATCTTTAACCAATCCTTTGGCACCTAATCTGCCATTGCCCCATCGGAAGATCATTCGTAGCTGGCTGATCCCAATGGCTCAAGGAGAAACGGCTAAAGCCATCATGCTACTAGTAATAGATGCTGTTTTATGGCTTGCTTGTATTGCCGGCACTATTTTTGTAGAAAGCATCCTGATCAAGATCATCTTGGGCTTGGTTGCTGGCTTCGTTACTGGTCGCATCTTTATTCTTGGACATGATGCCTGCCACCAAAGCTTCACGCCACATCGCGAGCTCAATAAATTACTGGGTCGTATTGCATTCTTGCCATCCTTAACGCCATATAGCTTATGGGATGTAGGCCATAACGTGGTTCACCACGGCCAAACCAATTTGAAGGGCTTTGACTTTGTCTGGGCCCCATTATCAAAAGCGGAGTTTGATGCTCTACCAGCATGGCGCAAAGCCTTAGAGCGCCTTTACCGTAGCGGTTGGGGCCCGGTTTTCTACTACCTCATTGAAATCTGGTGGAGGCGCGAGTACTTCCCAAATGCGAAAAACAAACCTGGTGATCGCCCAATTTTCCTTAAAGACAATTTATTAGTAACTGGTTTTGCCATCATTTGGATTGACTGCCTCATTGCTGGAGCCATTGCCACAGGGCAATCTATCTGGGTTGGATTAATTACTGGTTTTGCTGTCCCGTTCTTGTTCTGGAACGGCATGATTGGCTTTGTAGTCTACGTTCACCATACCCACCCAAAAGTTTCTTGGTATGACAAGAAATCAGAGTGGTTGCGTGCCCAGCCTTTCGTGTCCACTACTGTCCATTTGACGTTTAACTGGATTTGGGGCACTTTAGTGCACCACATCATGGAGCACACTGCCCATCACGTGGATATGAGCGTCCCCCTTTACCGCCTCCAAGAGGCCCAAAATACCCTAGAAACCATCCTTCCAGAGCGTATTTTTGTTCAAAAGTTCTCTTGGGCCTGGTATTTCGATACTGCTCGCAAGTGCAAGCTATATGACTTCGAGAACAAGGCTTGGTTGGATTTTGATGGCAATAAAACGGCTGATTCAGTGCGCGTTGTGCTGAGCCCAGCCCCAGCGGGACAAAACGGGTAAAATAGATCTTCTGTACAAGATTTGGATTACCCGGATTGCCCATGACTACCTCGACTCCAGCTGCTACCCAAGAAACCTCTCAGAGCCTTAAGTTTTGCTCTTCTTGCAGTCGCGAAAAGCGTCTGGAAGGTGGCACATGGATTCCGACAAGCAATCGTAAGCAACGTTGGATTTGCGCTAGTTGCTTGTACAACCGCACACACCGTACCGGCTCAGCAAAAGCCTAATTCTTAATTAGGCGCTCCCCGCTGTAAGTTTGGTCAATCCCCTACGTAGGGATTAGTTTGACGCTCTTTGCCAAACGTCGACATAGGTCCGTGCCCCGGAACAAATTGCACGTCATCACCTAGCGGCCATAATTTTGTCTTAATGGCATTAATTAAGTCCGCATGATTGCCACGTGGAAAATCTGTTCTACCAATTGACCCAGCAAAAAGTACGTCGCCCACCAAAGCCAAGCGATCTTCTTTATCAAAAAACACAACATGTCCTGGTGTGTGCCCAGGACAATGCAGCACCTCTAAATCAACATTGCCAACTTGCACATGATCGCCATCTTCCAACCAACGCGATGGTACAAATGCTTTTGCATGTCCAAATCCAAACCGCACAGTTTGTTCGGGCAGTTGATCTAACCAAAACTGCTCATCAATCTGTGGGCCTTCAATAGGCACACCCAGTTGATCAGATAAATCTTTGGCTGCCGCACAGTGATCAAGATGACCATGGGTTAATAAAATCTTTTTCACCGTACCGCCAAGCTGTTTAACGCCATCCAAAATTTTGTCAATATCTCCACCAGGGTCGACTACCGCTGCATCCCCCGTTTCTTGACAAACCAAGATAGAGCAGTTTTGCTCGAATGGAGTGACTGGAACAATTCCTAATTTGATTGGCATAAATAAAAATACTTAATTTGATTAACCACTAGTTTATGGCAAAGACGCTAGAATGTATCTCACAGGATACACAATGAATACTCAAGATACCTTTAAATTCGCAGAAACGCATGAGTGGGCCAGCATGGAAGATGATGGACTCATTTGGGTTGGCATTAGCAATCACGCGCAAGTAGCATTAGGCGATGTCATGTTCTTTCAAGCGCCAAAAATTGGGCAAGAAGTAAAGCAGGGCGAAGCTATTGCTGTGATTGAGTCGGTTAAAGCAGCCAGCGATATTCATGCGCCAGTTAGTGGTGAGATCGCGGCACTCAATGAGTCGATGGATGCCACGCCTGAGATCGTTAACGAAAATCCTTATGCAGTTTGGCTTTTTAAAATCAAAACGTCATCGGAAGAAAAACTCAATGCAGAATTGGGCTCCTTGATGTCTCTTGAAAAGTACGACTCAAGCGCGGGCACTTAAATAGCGACTGGGTCACGCTCTATCAACCACCGAACGCGCGATGTTTTACTGATGCGCCCTTGAGAGTCTTGACGCAATTCTTGATCCACTATTTCCAGCGCTTCTTGTAAGGCCTTGCGGCTCACCGACTCTATCACTAACTGAGCTCGCTCCGAACCAGCAACCCGCATGACTGGCTTTGGTACCGGGTCATAAACCTTTAGCTCTTTTGTAATCATGCCTCTAATATTCATGCGCGCCTTCAGCTCACTTAAAAACTGTATGGCTTTCTCAAGGCTTTTGGCCTCCGCATGAATTAAGGCTTGGTAAGAGTAGGGCGGTAACTTCGCCTCCTCTCGCTCGCTCGCAGTGAAGGCTAAAAATCCATCAACGTCATGCCTTAATAAGTACTGAAATACAGGTGACTCTGGATATTGAGTTTCAATATAAATGTCGCCACCCTTTTCTCCACTAGTTCCAGATCTTCCAGCTCGCCCGGCGACTTGAACCAACTGCGCAAACAATCTTTCGGCTGCTCTAAAATCCGCAGAATAGAGTCGGCTATCAGCATCCAACACTGCAACCAAACCAATATTTTGATAGTCATGACCTTTGGCAATCATTTGCGTGCCAACCACAATGTCTACATTGCCATCATGAATCTCCTGAAAGAGCGCCTCTGCTCCCTTACTCTTTCTGCTGGAATCTGTGTCGACCCGTAGGACTCTCGCTTGCGGCCACATCTCCTCAATAGCATCCTCTAGCTTTTGCGTGCCATGGCCTAATGTTTTTAAATCTGCGTTTCCACAGTCTGGGCAGAACTGTGGAATGGGCTTTACCAATCCGCAATGATGGCAACTCAATACTGATCTTCTTCCTAATGCACCCGCCTTATGCATCACCGTATAAGTGGAGCATTGCGTACATTTCGATAGCCAATTACATGCGGAACAACTTAAGACCGGAGCGTATCCACGGCGGTTAATCAGAATGAGGCTCTGCTGTTTGGCCTCCAGTGATTTACTGATTGCCTTCGCAAGCGTCTTTGTAATTAAACTTTTTTGTTTGGGCGCGCCTTGATCGCCAGGACTAAATTGGTTTTGTGGATCTCTCGTATTAATTAAGTGCACGCTGGGTAATGCAGCGCCTTGAGCTCGTTGATCTAGTCGAATGTATTCATAGCGGCCAGATTGTGCTGCCATCCATGTTTCAAGCGATGGTGTAGCAGAAGCCAAAAGGATTGGCACCTTTAGATCATGTGCGCGCCAAATTGCTAAATCTCGTGCAGAGTAGCGAATGCCATCTTGCTGCTTATAAGATGAGTCATGCTCTTCATCCACAACAATTGCTCGTAAATTTGGCATCGGCGTTAGTGCTGCCAAACGTGTTCCCAAAATAATTTGCGCCTTGCCGATCATCGCCTCATACCAAGCAATGCCTCTTTTTTTCTCGCTGACTCCACTGTGAAGAACCGCCATCCTTTTTTCTGGGAAGTAGGCGCGCACCCGCCTCTCTAATTGTGGCGTCAAGTTGATCTCGGGCACCAGCAATAAAACTTGCGCACTCTCGTCTTTCAAAATGCTAGCGATCCAGTTGAGAAATACTGCCGTCTTGCCGCTGCCTGTTTGACCCTGCAACAATATTGCCCGAAATCCTTTTTTTACCTCTTCATCAGCGAGCAATGCTTCCAGTGCATTTTTCTGATTTGGATTTAATTGATCTTCTGTAATCAATCCTTCTACGGCTACATTAATCGACTTTTTCTTTTTCTTCTCGGCTGATTCTAATTTTTGCGGAATCTTTTCCCATTCATCTGCCTTTTTCCACATCTGTGGAATCGTTGGCAAAATAGTTTCCCCCAGCGCATGGACATAGTATTGACTAGCAAAATTCATTAATCGCAATGATGCGGGGTCAAGGGGTGGCAAGGGCGCTAGACGGTCAACAAATTTGAGTTTTTCGATCTCATAATCGGAGTGATCACTCACTTTTATTACAAGGCCAATTGCCTTAGATCTGGCAAATGGCAACTCAACAATATTCCCAATTTCTGGTAATTTGCCTAATTTTTCAGCATCCCATAAGTAATCAAAGCCCTGGGCCAAAGGCTTATCAATCACTACCTGTACCACTATGGGTTTAAGCGTCATTTACTAAAATTTTCTGTCTGATCCTGTGGATAAGTCTGTGGATATCATTCGCAAATTAGGATTTCTTTGCTTATTTTATAGGAATACTGACTTGCACTTAAATTAGGCATTTTCTTATTTATTTATATAAATCAGTATGTTATATGAGTTAGTAAAGGTGAATCTTTATATTTCTCACGAATCTCACTGTATTTATTCTTCTGCACAGATCTGTGCATAACTTTTTGCCAGAATTCTGACTAAGTTAGCAATTACTTGGGATTATTGCTTTGCCCGCAGGGCTTTTGACTTGGAGATTACCGTCTCGGAGAGGGCTGCCACGCTTTCGGGAGGCGTAAATTGATTAATGCCATGGCCTAGATTAAAGATATGGCCATCTAGTGAATGTAAGCCAGTCTTTAATGCAGGGGCGCCAGCCAAGTCAGTCAAAATATCTTCGGCTGCCGCTGCAATCTGCTTTGGCTCTGAAAATAAGATGAGCGGATCTAAATTGCCCTGTAGCGCTATTGGCTTATTGATCTCAAGAAGCTGCTTACGGGCACGGCTCAAGCGCATAGTCCAGTCGATTGCGATAACATCCGCACCTACTTGAGCCATGTCATTTAACCAAATGCCACCACCCTTGGTAAACATGATGATTGGGATCTTGCGACCCTCATGTTCGCGCGGCAATAGTGCAATGACTTTTTGCATTGCAGCCAATGACATGCGCTGATACCAGCCATCAGGAAGCAAGCCTCCCCAGGTATCAAAAATCATCAGCGCTTGTGCGCCGGCTTTTACTTGCTCAATTAAGTAGGCCGCAACCGACTGCACATTGATCTCGAGAATATGCTCCAAGAGATCGGGGCGACTAAACATCATGGTCTTGGCATGACGAAAATCATCAGAACCTGAACCATCAATCATGTAGCAAGCCAATGTCCAGGGGCTTCCGGAGAAGCCAATTAAAGGAACGCGCTGCTTACCATCTTGAATTAACGCTTTACGAATTTCTGAGACTGCATCAAATACGTATTTGAGCTGGTCCATATCAGCAACGCGTAATTTCTTAACTGCCTCTTCAGTGCGCAGCGGGTGATCAAAGCTGGGGCCTTCACCTGCAGTAAATTTCAAACCCAAACCCATTGCATCAGGAATGGTCAAAATATCGGAGAATAAAATTGCCGCGTCTAAAGGATAGCGATCCAATGGCTGAAGCGTTACTTCAGTAGCATATGCAGGATTTTTTGCGAGACCTAAAAAGCTACCAGCCCGTGCTCGAGTGGCATTGTATTCAGGGAGATAGCGTCCCGCTTGGCGCATGAGCCAAAGCGGTGTTTGATCAACCGCTTCGCCCAAGCAGGCTTTTAAAAACCGATCGTTTAACAACAAGGGGATGACCGGTTCTTACTTTTTACGACGAAAGCGTGCAATTGCTGCAAGCTGTGCTGCAGCCATTGCGAACTCTGATTGAGCCAGCGCCAAATCAAAGTCAGTACCACGATTCTGCATTGCTTCTTCAGCACGCTTCTTGGCTTCATTAGCCTTGGCTTCATCAAGATCATGGCCACGAATAGCGGTATCCGCTAAAACGGTGACACGGTCAGGCTGAACTTCTAAATAGCCACCCGCTACGAATACAAACTCTTCATCACCATCAGCTTTTTCAATACGAACTGAACCTGGACGAATACGTGTAATCAAAGGAGTGTGGCCGCGCAAAATACCGAGCTCACCATTTTCACCAGGAAGCGCAACAAACTTGGCTTCACCGCTGAAAATAGATTGCTCAGCACTTACTACATCGACGCGTATGGTTGACATAATTTCCCTAGATGAGTTCGATTAAAGCTTCTTAGCTTTCTCGATGGCTTCATCAATTGAACCCACCATGTAGAACGCTTGCTCAGGCAAGTGATCCAATTCGCCGCTGCAAATCATTTTGAAACCACGGATAGTTTCTTTCAATGGAACGTATTTTCCTGGTGAACCAGTAAACACTTCAGCAACGTGGAAAGGCTGGGACAAGAAACGTTGAATCTTACGTGCACGTGATACGGCCAACTTGTCTTCTGGTGACAATTCGTCCATACCTAAAATTGCAATAATGTCGCGCAACTCTTTATAGCGTTGCAATGTCATCTGTACTTCACGAGCTACGTCATAGTGCTCTTGACCAACTACTTGTGGATCAAGCTGACGGCTGGTTGAGTCCAATGGATCAACCGCTGGGTAGATACCTAAAGCAGCGATGTCACGTGACAACACGACTGTGGAATCTAGGTGTAAGAAGGTTGTTGCTGGTGATGGATCGGTTAAGTCATCCGCAGGAACGTAAACAGCCTGAATAGATGTAACAGAACCAGTCTTAGTTGAAGTAATGCGCTCTTGCAACTTACCCATTTCTTCAGCCAATGTAGGCTGGTAACCCACAGCAGAAGGCATACGACCCAACAATGCTGATACTTCAGTACCTGCGAGTGTGTAACGGTAAATATTGTCAACGAAGAACAAAATGTCACGGCCTTCGTCACGGAATGCTTCAGCCATTGTCAAACCAGTCAATGCAACGCGCAGTCGGTTGCCAGGGGGTTCATTCATCTGACCAAACACCATCGCCACTTTGTCGATAACGTTAGATTCTTTCATCTCGTGATAGAAGTCATTACCTTCACGAGTACGCTCACCAACACCGGCGAACACAGATAAACCTGAGTGTTGCTTAGCGATGTTGTTAATCAATTCCATCATGTTCACGGTCTTACCAACACCGGCACCGCCGAACAAGCCAACCTTACCGCCTTTAGCAAACGGGCAAACTAAGTCAATAACCTTAATACCGGTTTCTAACAAGTCAACCGAAGGGGAGAGCTCATCAAACTTTGGTGCTGGCTGGTGAATAGCGCGACGCTCTTCAGTAGCAATTGGACCCGCATCATCAATTGGGCGACCCAAAACGTCCATAATGCGGCCGAGTGTTGCTGGGCCAACAGGAACAGAAATCGGCTTACCAGTTGATTTCACTTCCATGCCGCGACGCAATCCATCGCTTGCACCCATGGCAATCGCGCGAACAACGCCGTCACCGATTTGTTGCTGAACTTCAAAGGTCAAACCTTTTTCAGCAAATGATTTTTCACCACTATCAACTAATGTCAACGCATCATAGATGCTTGGCATTTTGTCGCGTGGGAACTGAATGTCCACCACTGGACCGATACATTGGACGATATTTCCGTTACTCATCGCATTTCTCCGCTTTTAATTCCTGAATTCTTTCGTATTCCTAAACGCTGACCGCTTAAACCGCAGCCGCTCCACCAACAATCTCTGACAGCTCTTTAGTAATAGCAGCTTGTCGTGTTTTGTTGTATTCCAATTGCAATTCGCCAATCACGTTCTTCGCATTATCTGAAGCGGCCTTCATTGAGACCATGCGTGCAGATTGTTCTGAAGCCATGTTTTCAGCAACAGCTTGATAAATCATTGCTTCTACGTAACGCTTTAACAAGCCATTCAAAATGGACTCTGCATCAGGCTCGTAGATGTAATCCCAAGAGTGGCCAGACTTCTCTTCTGGAGTTAATGCGGCTGGCTCCAATGGTAAAAGCTTTTCAATAACTGCTTCTTGCTTCATCGCATTGACAAAGCGGTTGTACGCCAAATAAACAGCGTCAATCTCGCCGCGCTCAAAGGCTTCCAGCTGAGCAGTAATTGCGCCGATCAACACATCCATATGCGGCGTATCGCCAATATGGGTGGTTTGTGAAATCAATTTTGCTTTTGAGCGATTTAAAAACTGAAGACCCTTTGAACCAATGGCGGTGTACTCAATAGCAACTTGGGTAGCCTCCATATCGCGCACTTGATTGGTCACTAAACGCAGGACGTTGGTATTCAAGCCACCACACAAGCCCTTGTCTGTTGTAACCAAGATAGTGCCAACTTTCTTTACCTCACGAGTTGCCATGTAAGCAGGGCGGAACTCAGGATTGGCTTTAGAAAGATTGGCAACAATCTCACGAATTTTTTCAGCGTATGGGCGCGCATTACGCATGCGCTCCTGAGCGCGACGCATCTTGGATGCGGCGACCATTTCCATTGCCTTCGTGATCTTGCGCGTGTTTTGCACGCTCTTGATCTTTGATCGTATCTCTTTTGTGCTTGCCATGATTTATGCGGGCCTTCTTAAAAAGAGGCTGAGCGCTTGTAATCCTCAATTGCAGCACGCAAAGCAGCTTCGTCATCTTTGCTCAAGTCTTTTATGTCTTCAATACGAGCAACTAAGTCGGCGTATTTAGATTTCAAATGATCTTGCAAACCTTTTTCGAACGCCAATACGTTCTTCACTTCAAGGTCATCAAAGAAACCATTGTTAACTGCGTAGAGTGAGGCAGCCATTTCCCAAACTTGCAACGGCTTGTATTGAGCTTGCTTGCATAACTCAGTAACGCGACGACCACGCTCCAACTGCTTGCGGGTTGCATCGTCCAAGTCAGAAGCGAACTGGGCAAATGCTGCTAATTCACGATACTGCGCCAAGTCGGTACGAATACCACCAGACAACTTCTTAATCACTTTGGTTTGAGCTGCACCACCAACACGTGAAACAGAAATACCAGCGTTAATCGCAGGACGTACGCCAGCGTTAAACAAGTCAGTTTCCAAGAAGATCTGACCGTCGGTAATCGAAATGACGTTTGTTGGAACGAATGCAGAAACGTCACCAGCTTGAGTTTCAATAATTGGCAGCGCGGTCAAAGAACCTGTTTTGCCTTTTACTGAACCATTTGTAAATTTCTCTACATATTCAGCATTTACACGAGCAGCGCGCTCAAGCAAACGTGAGTGGAGATAGAACACGTCGCCAGGGTAAGCTTCGCGGCCTGGTGGGCGACGCAAGAGCAAAGAAATCTGACGGTATGCAACGGCTTGTTTTGTTAAATCGTCATAAACGATCAATGCGTCTTCACCACGGTCACGGAAATATTCGCCCATTGTGCAACCTGCATATGCAGAAAGGTACTGCATCGCTGCAGAATCAGAGGCACTCGCTGCAACAACAACGGTGTACTCCATCGCACCCAATTCGGTAAGTTTGCGAACCACGTTAGCAATAGTAGAAGCCTTTTGACCAATCGCAACATAGACGCAATAAACGCCTTTGCCTTTTTGGTTAATGATCGCATCAATCGCAACAGCTGTTTTACCGGTTTGACGGTCGCCAATGATCAACTCGCGCTGACCGCGGCCAATTGGAACCATTGCATCAATCGCCTTCAGACCAGTTTGAACTGGCTGGCTAACGGATTGACGTGCAATCACGCCTGGAGCCACTTTTTCAATAAAGTCAGTTAACTTTGCATTGACTGGGCCTTTGCCATCAATCGGCTGACCGAGTGCGTTTACAACGCGACCGAGCAACTCTGGACCAACTGGAACTTCCAAAATGCGGCCAGTACATTTAACTGGGTCGCCTTCTTTAATGTGGGTGTATTCACCCAACACCACAGCACCAACTGAATCACGCTCAAGGTTCAAAGCGAGGCCGATTGTGTTGTTTGGAAATTCCAACATTTCGCCCTGCATAACACCAGACAAGCCGTGTACGCGGCAAATACCGTCGGTCACTGAAATTACAGTGCCTTCGTTGCGAAGTTGGGAATCAACACCCATTTCGCTAATTCGGCTTTTGATCAGTTCACTGATCTCGGAAGGGTTGAGTTGCATTACTTACTCCTGGGTCTTATTTCGTATGTTCTTAATAGGGATAACTTATGCGCCAAGACTTGCTTGCATTTGAGCTAACTGTGCCTTTACTGAACTATCCAATACCTCATCACCAACTTGAATGCGAACTCCGCCAATCAATGCTGGATCTACTTGAATAGTTGGGCGCAATTCCTTACCCCCAAAGCGCTTCTTCAAACTTGACAACAAATCATTTAGCGCAGAACCCTCTAATGGGAATGCGCTAGTAATCATTACTTCTGCTGCACCTTCGCTCTTATTCTTCATCGCCTCAAATTGACTTGCGATTTCAGGGATAGCGGATAAGCGGTGGTTTTGATTTACAAGACTCAAAAAGCTTGCGATTTTGCCGTCCAGCTTTGTCTTCACCATGCCGGAAAGCAATTTGCTTAAATCCTCCGCAGAAACTTTTGGATTGTTTGATAAAGCAGCAACCTCTGGCAATGCAGCAAGCTGCGCCAGCTCATTTAACTGCTCCAAACAAGTGGCAAGCTCTGCAGGCTTAGTGCTTTGAAAAAGCGCTTCAGCATAAGGGCGTGCAATCGTGGCTAATTCAGCCATATCAAAGTTCTGCCTTTAGTTGATCAAGCAATGCGCCATGGGCTTTTGCATCAACTTCACGACGCAAAATTTGCTCGGCACCTTTAACAGCCAACACAGCCACTTCAGCACGCAACACTTCACGAGCTCGAGTTACTTGTTGATCTGCATCTTGCTTAGCTTGAGAAATGATGCGGGCTGCTTCTGCTTGTGCATTGACGCGAATTTCTTCAGCGGACATTTGCGCACGTTTTTCTGCTTCTGCAACACGCTGCACACCTTCTTGGCGTGCTTTAGTTAATTCTTGCTCTGCTTCGTTACTTGCCAATGCGAGCGCTTCTTTACCACGCTCGGCAGCAGCTAAGCCTTCGGCAATTTTGCTTGAACGCTCGTCTAACGCCTTAACCAGCGGTGGCCACACGAAGCGTGCAACAACCCACCATAAGACGAAGAAAACGATCATTTGCGCGAATAGGGTCGCGTTCAGATTCACGATATTCCTTTCAGTATTGTTGAGAACGGTTGGATGACCCGGTGGTCATCCACGCCAAAACAATTACTTAATAACTGCGAGCAGTGGGTTTGCGAAAGCAAACAACATTGCAACACCAACGCCGATCAAAAACGCAGCGTCGATCAAACCAGCCAAAAGGAACATCTTAGTTTGGAGTGGCTCCATCAATTCTGGTTGACGTGCACATGCTTCGATGTACTTACCACCCATCAATGCAATACCTAAACAAGCACCGATCGCGCCGAGGCCGATGATGATGCCGATAGCGATTGCTGTGAAACCTTGAATGTTTGCGAGAAATTGTTGCATGTTGCTGACTCCTGAAGTTAAAGAGATAAGTTAAAAATAAAAATCTTAGTGATGGCTATGCGCTTGCCCGATGTAGACCAAAGTCAACATCATGAAAATAAAGGCTTGCAACAAAATAACCAAAATGTGGAAGATGGCCCAAGCTGATCCAGCAATAACATGGCCCACCAATCCGAACAGGGATAAATCTAAATTAAATGTCCACACGCTACCTAGCAAGGCGATCAAAAGGAAAACCAACTCGCCAGCATACATATTGCCGAACAGTCGCATACCCAAAGAAACACCTTTAGCAAGATATTCGATGATGTTCAAAGCAAGGTTGAATGGGGCCAAATACCACTTCGCGCCAAATGGGGCAGAAATGAGTTCATGTAAGAAGCCGCCAAAACCTTTTACTTTAAAGCTGTAAAAGAAGACTAATAACAAAACAGACATAGACATGCCCATAGTGGCATTCAGGTCTGTTGTCGGCACCAACTTGTGATGGGGCACATGGACACCAAAACTCTCGATGAAATGGTTTACGCCCAAAACCCAATCCACAGGAACCAAATCCAAAGTATTCAGGAGGATGATCCAAAAGAATACAAACAGGGCCAGTGGCGCAATATAACTACGATCACCATGAACAATGCTCTTGGCTTGTGTATCAGCCATTTCCACAATCATTTCCACGAAGCACTGGAAACGGCCTGGAACACCTGGGGTTGCGCGACGCGCTGCAATCAACAAAATAAATACAGCGAGCAGGCCCATGGCGGATGCCCAAAAGATGGTATCTAAATTGATGATGCTGAAATCGACAATAGAAGCTTGATGCTCACCAGTGCTGGTGAGATTTTGTAAATGCTCAGAAATGTACGCTGTTGGCGTCATTTGCTCGGCTGCCGCGTGGGCTTGGTTTACTTCGCTAGACATCTCTTAACTAGTCCTTTGGTTCAATCTCATTTATTACTACTAGCGCCACAACCACGCCAGCCACACACACTTTAAGGCAAGTACATAAGTCACCAATAGCGGGACCCAAAGCACTCCTGGGATTAAATAAGCAACCCCAATAAACAACATCAGTGTCACGGCAATTTTGATAAATTCGCCTGAAACCAATGCCGCCAAATAATTCCCTGGATTCAATATCGGCGTTTTCTTCGCCAACTCCAGCCTGGTTAAAAACAAGGCCGACGGCAAGACGCTAATTAAACCACCTAAAAAGGCCGACTGAGTATAAAGGCTTACCCCTACCGGCTCCCCAAAAACTGACCAAACCACCATGCTAAGCACGGTAACCACTACTTGTGCAGCCAAAATTCTCCAGGGCGATAGCGGGGGATGTTTTAGGGCATTGCTTTTTTGCAACGCCGCCATTTCCGCCTTACTGAGTACCTGATACACCTCTTCTTCAGGCTCATCCCAGTCATTTGCCTCGGAAAATTGATTTTTTTGAGGAATCAATTTAGCCCCGTGAGTTTAATGTGTGCACTGCAATAGGTCAAATGTTTTAGGGTCATTTATGAAGACTTTTAAGACTCAACGCCTAGCTTTTTCAATAGTGAATCTAGCTCGTCAAACTGGCTAAAGCGGATTCTCAGCTCACCACCCTTGCCTTTGAACTTAAATTCAGCATTTAGGCCTATCAAATCGGCAATTTCTTGGGTTAAACGGCGCAGATCGGGATCGCGACTTGGTGTACCTGAATCGGCCTGAGTTTTGGCTTTTTTATCCCCAATTTGCCCCCCGGCTCGCGCCAGGGCTGTAGACATCCTCTCAGCCTCGCGAACGGATAGGCCCTGTGCAGCAATTTTTTGCGCCAAAGCTATCTGGCTTGCCCCAGGTAAAGGCAAAAGCGCACGCGCATGGCCCATGTCAATGTCACCCGCCAAAAGCATGGCTTGTACCGGCTTTGCTAGCTGGCTTAAGCGCAGCAAATTGGTGATTGCACTCCGAGATTTACCCACTGCTTTGGCGGCCTGCTCATGAGTAAAGCCAAACTCTTCAATTAATCGTGCCAAGCCCTGTGATTCTTCCAGCGGATTTAAATCTTCACGCTGCATATTCTCTATTAAAGCCATTGCGGCGGCAGCTTGATCATTAGCACCAGAAACTAAAACCGGCACCTCTTTTAAGCCAGCTAAAGTTGCCGCACGAAAGCGGCGCTCACCAGCAATAATTTCGTACTTTCCAGGAGCAACCAAACGCACCAATAATGGTTGCATCACACCTTGCTCGCGAATACTTTCTGCCAACTCTTGCAGTGCACTCGCTTCCATTTTTTGACGCGGTTGATATTTACCAGCCTGCAATGCGGTCAGCGGCAAACGATTAATTTCAGCCGTCGTTTCTTTTTGAGCCTTGTCACCGAGCAATGCCTCTAGTCCGCGGCCCAACCCTTTTTTCTTTATTGCAACCATGATATTTTTATTATTCCTAGGTTTTACATTTGTTTAATACGGTCAATCATTTCGGCACCAAACTCCAAATAGGCTTTTGCACCACGTGATGAGCCATCGAACGCCACCCCAGGAAGCCCGTAGGACGGGGCTTCAGCCAGGCGAACGTTGCGGGGAATAATGCTCTTAAATACTTTGTCGCCAAAGTGCTCGAGCAATTGATCTGAAACTTGTTGTTGTAATGTCATGCGCGCATCAAACATCACGCGCAATAAACCAATGATCACCAAATCGGGATTTAAGTTTGCGTGAACTTGTTTGATGGTGTTTACCAAATCCGACAAGCCCTCCAACGCAAAATACTCGCACTGCATTGGCACGATCACGCCATTGGCTGCACATAATCCATTGAGCGTTAACAGCGATAGCGCAGGGGGACAATCAATCAAAATAAAGTCGTAGTCATTCGCAACAACAGCAAGCGCATCTTTCAATCGTTGCTCGCGAGAATCCAAATCCACCAATTCAATTTCAGCGCCCGCTAGATCACGATTTGCCGGCAACACGTCGTAGCCAGAACTCTCGCAATGAACTGCCGATTCTTTCACTGATGAGAGGCCAATTAATACTTGATACACCGTGCTATTGAGATCTGCCTTTTCAATTCCAGATCCCATCGTCGCATTACCTTGTGGATCCAAGTCCACCAACAAAACACGTTGCTGATGCCCAGCTAAACCGGCGGCCAAATTAACAGCAGTGGTTGTTTTTCCAACCCCACCTTTTTGATTCGCAATACAAAATATTTTGGCCATAATTTTTTCTTAAAAATGTCGTGCTTTAAAGGGGTAATTTTCTCACGGGAGATAAGACCAAAAGCCGACGCTCCACCGCTAAATTTGGAATTTGCAGAGGAACATCCGCCACCAGTCGCCATTGATCCATACAAACATCCTGCAGCTCTTCGTCAGCTCGTTTAGCCTTCATGGCAAATACCAAGCCGCCGGGCTTAAGAAGGGGGAGGGAAAGCTCCAGAAAGTGGGCTAGATTGGTAAATGCTCTAGAAATCACGGCATCAAACTGTCCAGGCTGAGATTTTGCAACCGCCTCGACTCGCTCGCTCAGCACCTGAATATTCTTTAAACCCAACTTGCCACGCACGTGTTGCAAAAAAGCGGTTTTTTTGCGGATAGCCTCAATTAGAGTCACTTGCCACCCCGGCTGCAGAATGGCAATAGGGATTGCAGGTAGGCCGCCGCCCGACCCAAGATCGGCAATCTTGGGGTTTTGTAAGTCTAAAAATTTTCGCATTACCGGTAAAACTGTAATAGAATCAATAAGATGCAATCGTACTGAGTTTTTTTCACCCTCAATTGCTGTGAGGTTATGAACTTGATTCCAGCGGCCCATTTCCTGTAAAAAGAGCTCTAAATTACCGATATTGATGGGACTTAGATTGAGGCCTAAATCCTCAATTCCCAAGGAAATCAACTCATCACTCATGGGCTTCTTCTTGAGTGCGTCCCAAACCTTTTTTTAGATGCACAAGCAGCAAGGAAAGCGCTGCAGGCGTCACACCAGAAATTCTTCCAGCTTGACCTAGCGTTCCCGGCTTATGTAAATTGAGTTTTTGCTGCACCTCTTTCGATAAACCAAGAACCTGGGTGTAGTCCAAAAACTCCGGCAAAGGGAAGCTCTCGTTATGCTCTTGACGGGCAATTTCAACAGTCTGCCGCTCTATGTACCCTTGATACTTAATGGATATTTCTACTTGATCGCTAATTTGCTGCGCTAAACCCAAGTCATCATCCAATGTTCCGGGCGACCACATTCCGTCTGCCAACCCCGTAATAGCCTCATAAGTGATGCCTGGACGCCTCAAAATATCGGCCAAACTGCACTCGTGGGATAAATCCTGGCCTAAAAGCCCAGAAACTGCCTGCGCAGAACTATGTTTTGGCCCAATCCAAACCTCTTGCAAGCGGGATGTTTCACGTGAAACAGCCTCTTGTTTTCTACAAAACGTATTCCAACGGTAGTCATCAACCAATCCAAGCTCGCGGCCAATCGTAGTTAAACGCATATCTGCATTATCTTCACGCAAGCTAAGGCGATATTCTGCGCGACTCGTAAACATCCGATAGGGCTCTTGGACCCCCAAAGCAATCAAATCATCGACCAGAACACCAATATAAGATTCGCTGCGTTTTGGAATCCAAGGCTCTTTCCCTTTTGCTGCCAAGCCCGCATTAATACCCGCGAGCATTCCCTGGGCAGCAGCCTCTTCATACCCGGTAGTGCCATTAATCTGGCCGGCAAAGTACAGGCCAGCAATCGCCTTAGTCTCTAAACTATGGCGTAAATAGCGTGGATCAAAGAAGTCGTACTCAATGGCGTAACCTGGGCGCACAATCACGGCAGACTCTAGGCCGCGGATACTGCGTACCAAACTCCACTGAACATCAAACGGAAGGCTGGTAGAAATGCCATTGGGATAAAACTCATTGGTTGTTAAGCCTTCTGGCTCCAAAAAGATCTGATGACTATTTCTGGAGGCAAAACGGTGAATCTTGTCTTCAATAGAAGGGCAATAGCGTGGGCCAACACCCTCGATAACGCCGGTATACATTGGGGAGCGATCTAAACCGCCCCGAATAATGTCGTGTGTTTGCTCATTGGTATGAGAAATCCAGCAGGGAACCTGTCTTGGATGTTGCTCTGGCCGGCCTAAATAGGAGAATACGGGCACAGGATCTAAGTCGCCCGGCTGCTCCAACATCACGGAGAAATCAATAGTTCTTCCATCAATCCGTGGCGGAGTACCCGTTTTTAATCTTCCCTGGGGAAGCTTTAGCTCTTTTAGTCTTGCGGATAAAGAAACGGCTGCAGGATCACCAGCGCGCCCGCTGGCGTAATTATTCAAACCTACATGAATTTTTCCATCCAAGAAAGTACCGGCCGTTAGCACCACCTTCTTAGCCATAAACTTCAGGCCCATTTGCGTAACCACGCCCTGAACCTCATCCCCTTGTACCAGCAAGTCATCTACTGCCGCCTGGAAGAGAGTGAGGTTTTCTTGATTTTCAAGGCGGCGGCGAATCGCTGCCTTATATAACACCCGATCACCCTGTGCGCGGGTCGCGCGAACAGCGGGGCCTTTGCTGGAATTCAGGATCCTAAACTGAATGCCAGCCTCATCTGTAGCCGCAGCCATGGCGCCACCCATGGCGTCGATCTCTTTGACTAAGTGGCCTTTGCCAATACCACCGATAGAGGGGTTGCAACTCATGGCACCTAAATTCTCAATGCTATGGGTAATTAAGAGGGTGTCACAGCCCATGCGCGCAGCCGCAAGCGCGGCCTCGGTTCCGGCGTGACCGCCGCCAACCACAATGACATCGAAGTTCTTTGAATAACGCATGATTTGCCCCTGATAGGGCGATGATCATAGCATTTTGTAGGTTTCACGTGAAACAAATATGATTATGAAACGAAAATATTATCTATTAACTCTGCAAGCCCTTGATTTGATTGAGTATTAATAAAAATAGCTTCGTATGAGGTAATCATCAAGGCATGTCTTGGCCATGAAAATTTATAAATAAGTACGGCGCCGAAGCGCCGCACTAAAACCAACTAGAAGTAAATGAGCTTAGTTTCTGCTTTTAAAGAGGTGGATAATTTCGCCAACAACCCCACGACGAAATGCCAAAACACAGATCACAAAGATAAAACCGGTGGCAATCGTGCTCCAAGATCCGATATTGGCAAGGTAGTTTTGCAAGCCGACCACAATGCCAGCACCAACCACCGGACCAAGAATGGTGCCCATACCGCCAAGTAAAGTCATTAACACCACCTCACCAGACATATGCCAATGAACATCGGTCAATGTTGCCAACTGGAAAACCAAAGTTTTCAGAGAGCCGGCCAAGCCGGCGAGAGCCGCCGAAATAACAAACGAAATTAATTTAAAGCGATCAACGTCGTAACCCAAAGAAATTGCACGGGGCTCATTTTCACGAATAGCCTTTAGGACTTGTCCGAAAGGTGAGTGGACAGTGCGCACAATTAAAGCAAAGCCTAATAAGAAGATCGCCAATACAAAGTAATACATGCTCACGTCATCTTTTAAATCAATGAGCCCAAACAGCATTCCACGTGGCACACCTTGAATACCATCCTCACCACCCGTAAAGGGAAGTTGAACGGCCAAGAAGTAAACCATTTGGGAGAGGGCCAATGTCACCATCGCAAAATAAATACCTTGCCTGCGAATTGCTAAAGAGCCAATCAAAAATCCCAGCACTCCAGAGCCCAGCACACCCAAAATAATTCCGAACTCTGGTGATAGTCCCGCCTCTTTGCAGAGGTAGGCGGTAATGTAGGCAGAGGTACCAAAAAATGCCGCGTGACCGAATGAGAGGAGGCCAGTAAAACCCAACAGCAAATTAAAGGCGCAAGCAAAAAGGGCGAAGCACAACACCTTCATTGCAAATACTAAATAGATGAAATCCTGAAAGGGCAACAACAAGGCAATACACACCAAGATGCCGTAGAGTAATTTTGTTTTTGAGTTCATGTTATTTCTCCCGGCCGAAAAGTCCAGCAGGACGAATAAGCAACACGATTGCCATGATCACAAAAATAACAACGCCTGATGCTTCTGGGTAAAACACCTTAGTTAAACCCTCCACCAAGCCCAAAGCCAGCCCCGTCAAAATGGATCCCATGATGGAACCCATGCCACCAATGACGACTACCGCAAAAACCACAATAATTAAGTTCGAACCCATGAGTGGGTTCACTTGAAAAATGGGTGCAGCCAAAACACCAGCAAAACCTGCAAGGCCCACGCCATAAGCGTAAGCCAAAGAAATCATTAGAGGAACATTAATACCAAATGCTTGCAGTAGTTTTGGGTTCTCGGTGCCGGCGCGCAGATAGGCGCCTAACTTGGTCCTTTCAATCACATACCAAGTAGAGAAACAAACCACCAAAGAGGCGACTACAACCCACAAACGATACTTCGGCAAAATGATGCCGATTGACTCTAGCGGAATGGCGCCTTGCAACAACTCAGGGGCTGAGTAGCTCTCACCAGAGATGCCATACCAATGACGAAACATGCCCTCAATAATTAAAGCCAAACCAAAGGTCAGCAATAAGCCATAAAGATGATCTAGGTGGTAGAGGCGACGCAGCATGGTTCGTTCCAAAATCAAACCAAAACCCGCCATAACTAAGGGCACAAGAATTAATGCAAACCAATAATTAATTGAGAACTCAGGAAAGCCAATCCACTGACCAACTTGTGTCAAGCCAATCCAGGCAACGAAAGCGCCCATGGTGTACTGAGCGCCGTGGGAAAAATTAATGATGTTGAGTAGGCCAAAAATAATGGCCAAACCCAAGCTCAAAATGGCATAGAAGGAGCCATTAATAAGCCCCACCAAGAGCTGAGCAACCAGCCCTTGTGGGGTAATTCCAAGAAGTTCAAACATGCTTAATTAGAAATTAGTTACTTGTTAGTAACCAGCTTGCATCGTGACAATGAAAGTGGTTGAGTAGCCTCAGCAGCAGGAATCACTGCTTTGACGTTGTAATAATCCCATGGGCTCTTAGATTCAGAAGGTTTCTTCACTTCTAGCAAATACATATCATGCTCAAACTTGCCGTCAGCGCGGATTTTTCCTTTGAATAAACCATCGTCAATATTGGTCGACCTAAGCGCCTTCATAACAGCTTGGGTGTCATCTGTACCAGCCTTTTGAACTGCAGCTAGGTAAGCAAGAACGGATGAGTAAACACCGGCCTGAACACTAGTAGGCATGCGCTTATGTTGTAGGATAAAACGTTTAGCAAACGCGCGAGTCTTATCGTCTTTATCCCAATAGAAACCTTCAGTCAAATACATGCCTTGTGCAGCATTTAAACCCAAAGAGTGAACATCAGAAATAAACATCAACAAAGGAACAACGGTTTGCTTCTTATTAATACCAAACTCTGAAGCTTGCTTAACACTATTAATGGTGTCTTGACCCGCGTTTGCCAAAGCAACAACGTCTGCTCCGCTAGCTTGTGCCTTTAAGAGATAAGAAGAAAAATCACTATTGGGGAATGGGTGCTTACTAGTTCCCAACACTTTACCGCCGTTAGCATTAACAACGTTGGTTGAGTCCTTCTCCAAAGCGGCGCCGAAAGCGTAGTCAGCCGTAAGGAAGTACCAATTCTTTTTACCCTGCTTTACAACAGCTTTGGCTGTGCCATTTGAAAGCGCATAAGTGTCATAAGTCCAATGCACGTTATTAGCGGTACATTTTTCATTGGTGATTGGTAATGAAGCTGCGCCAGAAACCAAGGTGATTTTATTTTTCTGTTCAGCAACTTCCATCACAGCCAAAGCCACATTGGTGGATACCAACTCAACAATGACGTCTACGCCATCTTTGTCATACCACTCGCGCGCTTTGTTTGCGGCAATATCTGCTTTGTTTTGGTGATCTGCGCTAACCAATTCAATCTTTTTACCAATAACAGTGCCGTCTTTAGAAAAGTCAGCGATCGCCATTTTTGCCGCAATCACTGCGCCAGGGCCAGCCAAGTCAGAGTAGGTTGACGATAGATCTGTCAATACACCAATTTTGATTACATCACCACTGACTTTAGATGTTTGCGCAAATGCTGGGTTTGAACCAAAAAAGGTTGCCGCCACCAGACACGCGGTAATTTGCTTTAGCTTCATTTTTGTCTCCTATAAATAACTACTAAACACCAAGATACTCATTTAACAAGCTTGCTTTCTCCGTAAGTTCGTTTTGATTGACAACCTCAACCACGTTGCCGTGTTCAACCACATAATGACGATCAGCTAATGGCGCAGCAAAGCGAAAGTTTTGCTCTACCAACACAATGGTGAAGCCTTTATTGCGAAGGTTGGTAACCACCTCGCCCAGCTTTTGAACAATTACCGGCGCCAATCCTTCGGTAATTTCATCTAGTAATAGAAGTTTCGCGCCCGTTCTGAGAATGCGAGCCATGGCCAACATTTGCTGCTCACCTCCAGACAGGCGTGTGCCAGGGCTGTTACGCCTTTCGTAGAGGTTAGGGAACATCTCGTAAATCTCATCCAAGCCCATACCGCCAGGAGCAATCTCTGGCAACAGCATTAAGTTCTCTTCTGTACTTAAGCTTGCAAAAATGCCCCGCTCTTCTGGGCAGTAACCAACACCTAAGCGAGCAATTCTGTAAGTTGGCATGGTAATCGTTTGCGCGCCATAAATCTCCACCGAGCCCGTTCTTTTGCTTGTGAGGCCCAAAATGGTTTTTAAGATGGTGCTTCGGCCAGCGCCGTTACGGCCTAATAGGGTAACAACCTCACCATCACGGACAGCGAAATTTACACCATGCAGAATGTGGGACTCGCCGTACCAAGACTCTAGGTTTTTAACCTCTAATGCCATGGTACTCATATGGTGTCGCCCCCATGGCTGCCCATATAAGCCTCTACTACCAGCGGGTTGTTTGAAACCTCATGGTAGGAGCCTTCAGCCAAAACGGAGCCACGCTGCAAAACAGTGATCCGGTCAGCAATAGAAGAAACCACCTTCATGTTGTGCTCAACCATCAAAATAGTTCGACCTTTGGCCACCCGATCAATAAGCTCTGTAACGCGCTCTACATCCTCGTGCCCCATACCCTGTGTTGGCTCATCCAACAACATCAACTCAGGCTCCATAGCCATAGTAGTGGCGATTTCTAAGGCTCTTTTACGTCCGTAAGCCAAGTTTAGAGTCTCTTCGTGGGCAAAGTCAGCCAAACCAACCTCACACAAAAGCTCTTCAGCACGCTCATTGAGCACATTAAGAGAGTCTCCAGATCTCCAAAAATGGAACTCCGTCCCCAAACCTCGCTGCAGTGCAACACGAACATTTTCCAATACGCTTAGGTGTGGGAAAACGGCAGAAATTTGAAATGAGCGAACAACGCCGCGCCGCGCAATTTGCGCCGGCTTTTCTTTGGTGATATCAAAACCATTAAATAGGATTTGGCCACTGCTGGGCTCTAGAAATTTCGTTAGAAGGTTGAAGCAGGTTGTTTTACCAGCCCCATTGGGCCCAATCAAAGCATGAATGGTTCCCCGAGTCACATCTAAATTGACGTCGCTCACCGCGGAAAAACCCTTAAATGTTTTTCCAAGGCCAATTGTTTTTAATATTGTTTCTTGCAAGCTCAAATCCTCATACCCTTCCTTGGGCAAGACTTTGAGGATACCTGAAGACAACCCTTACCAATATAGCGATAACCCTAAACGGGATGGGGAATAGCTATTAAGTAGTTTGGGTGGTTTTTAAAAACTGATGGATTGCCGCCTGAGCAACCCCATCCAAAACATCCATGGGGACTCTTTGAGAACCTTGAACAATCATCAACGCATAAGGTTTTGCAAGTGCTACAGCCTCTGGACATAAGCGAAGCTCTTCACCCAGGGCTGGTGATTGGCTGCGCCAATAATTAATGGCAGCCTCTAGATCTTGGATGGTGAGAAACAGCATTACAAAAAGTATTACTTGTTATCAAGAGACAACATGGTTCCTCGACACTTCTTCGCACCACAACGACACTCATAATCTTTTTTCATTTGCTTGGTAATACGGCCCTCTACTCCAAGAGAGTAGTCGTAGAAAAGCTCCTCGCCCACCTTGAGGTCTCTTTTTGCATAAATGAAAACGCGGGGCTCACCACCAAAATTATCTTCATGTGTTTCACAAATTGGCTTGCATGAGTGGTTAATCCAACGCGCAGCATTACCTCCGTATTTGGCGTCAATACAGCGACCATCTTCTAGGGAAAAATAAAAGGTGTGGTTTGGGTCTTTTGGGTCATGGGGGTGGCGCTTCTCCGCAAGCTTCCAGCTGATACGCTCACCCTTGTATTCAATGATCGCATCGCCCTTTTTAATAGGATTCGCGACGAAGACGCCCCTCCCATGAATGGGTGAAGATTTCACAACAATACGGGAACGATCAATTTTTGGTGCTACTAATTTCTTTTTGCTCATAAATAATTACACATCGAGGTTGCGGGCGATTAAAGCATTCTTCTCAATAAAGGCGCGGCGCGGCTCAACCTCATCACCCATCAGGGTAGTAAAGACCTGATCCGCAGTAATCGCGTCTTCAATTTTTACTTGAAGTAGGGTACGTGATCCAGCATCCATGGTGGTTTCCCATAGCTGCAAAGGGTTCATCTCACCAAGGCCTTTGTATCGTTGACGACTGAGAACGCGCTCAGCCTCAGAAAGTAACCACGCAAAGGCTGCCCTGAAGTCTTGTACGGATTGTTCTTTTTGGTTTTTATCTGGATCACCGCGGCGAACTTTTGATCCTGGCAACACCTTGCCAGACAAGACGGCGGCTGCGTTGGCTAGGCTCTGATAATCATCACCATGGACAAAGTCAGAGTTGATGGCAGATAACTTCAGGTTGCCATGAATACGGCGTGAGAGCAAAAGCTTGAAGCGATCTGTACGCTCCTCTTTTTGCACGATAATTTCTGGGGGTAACGCCAAGGGGTTTAAGGCATCATCAAGAGCAACTCGCAAACGCCCTGCAGATTCTTGTGCGAACTGTTCGGTGTCTAGGTTTAGTTGTGTGCCAGACGCAATAGCACGCAGAGCATCCTCATCAATATTGCGTGATAAGCGATCAACAATCGATTGAATTACTTGATAATGTGTAGCAAGCTCACTTAGTGCGGCACCTTCAATGACCTCCCCTGTAGGTGTTTGAAGTGAGGCGGACTCTAGTGCAATCTTCAGTAGAAGTTGGTTGAGCTCAACATCATCTTTAATGTATTGCTCATTCTTGCCAAACTTCACTTTATATAAAGGTGGTTGAGCGATGTAAATATGACCACGCTCAATTAACTCCGGCATTTGTCTATAAAAGAATGTGAGTAAGAGTGTACGGATATGGCTGCCGTCAACGTCCGCATCGGTCATGATAATGATGCGGTGATAACGAAGTTTGTCCGCTTTGTATTCTTCAGCACCAATACCTGTACCAAGAACGGTAATTAAAGTAACCACTTCTTGGCTTGCTAACATCTTATCGAAGCGCGCCTTCTCAACGTTAAGAATTTTTCCCTTAAGTGGAAGGATGGCTTGGAAGCGACGATCGCGCCCCTGTTTGGCAGAGCCTCCCGCGGAGTCTCCCTCGACAATAAATAATTCGGATTTTGTCGGATCCTTCTCTTGGCAATCCGCCAGCTTTCCAGGAAGACCCAAACCATCAAGCACACCTTTACGACGAGTCATATCGCGTGCTTTGCGTGCAGCCTCTCGAGCGCGTGCCGCATCTACAATTTTTCCACACAGTATTTTGGCGTCAGCCGGACGTTCTTGAAGGTAGGCGCTTAAGGCCTCTGCAACAATCTCTTCCACAGGTCCACGAACCTCACTGGATACCAACTTATCTTTTGTTTGGCTTGAAAATTTAGGCTCTGGAACTTTGACGGATAAAACGCAGGCAAGGCCTTCACGCATGTCGTCACCAGAAATTTCTACTTTAGCTTTTTTAGCAACCTCATGCTCATCAATATATTTATTAATGACGCGCGTCATCGCTGCACGTAAGCCAGTTAGGTGGCTACCGCCATCACGCTGAGGAATGTTATTAGTAAAACAAAGAACTTGCTCACTAAAACTATCATTCCATTGCATTGACACTTCAGCGGTAATGTTGCCACCTAGGTCTGATGGGCGAATACCTTCTGCATAAAAAATATTGGGATGTAGAACGTTTTTGGTTTGATTAATGTATTCAACAAACCCTTTAACACCACCTGAGAATGCAAAATCCTCTTCTTGACCAGAGCGTTGATCAATTAATTTGATGTGCACCCCATTATTTAAGAATGAAAGTTCACGGATACGTTTGACCAAGATCTCGTAATGGAACTCCACATTCCCAAAAATACCTTCGTCGGCCAGAAAATGGACCTCAGTTCCCGTTAAATTTGTATCGCCGGTAATAGTAATTGGTGATGTAGCAACACCATTTTCTTCTTGAATGTTGCGATTCTGAATTACGCCACAGGCAAACTCCATGTAGTGGGCTTTGCCATCACGACGGATAGTCAATCTCAACCATTTTGAGAGTGCGTTTACACAACTAACACCAACCCCATGTAAACCACCAGAAACTTTGTAGCTGTTTTGGTCAAACTTACCACCAGCATGAAGCTCGGTCATCACAATCTCAGCCGCACTTCTCTTTGGCTCATGTTTGTCGTCGAATTTAATGCCAGTTGGAACGCCGCGTCCATTATCAACAATAGAAATAGAGTTATCAGTTTGAATGACAACGGTAATTTCGGAACAGTATCCCGCTAAAGCTTCATCAATGGAGTTATCAAGAACTTCGAAAACCAAATGGTGTAAGCCGGTGCCGTCGGAGGTATCCCCGATATACATCCCTGGGCGCTTACGAACAGCTTCAAGACCTTCTAAGATTTGGATCGATGATGCACCGTACTGCTCTACTACCTTTTTTTCTTCAGTCATTTTTTTCTAAATTAAATACGCATTGGCATCACAACATACTTGAAGTCTTCGGAGCCGGGTAGCGTAACCACCGCACTACTATTGGCATCACCCAGGCTAATTTGAATTTTTTCGTTCTTCAAGTTTGATAAAACATCTAACAAATAACTTACATTAAAACCAATTTCAACAGCATCGCCGCTGTATTCAGTTTCAATTTCCTCTTGGGCTTCTTCTTGCTCAGCATTGGTTGATTGAACTGTAATGCGATTGGGTGATAAAGAAAAGCGGACACCCTTAAATTTATCGGTAGTTAAAATTGCAGCACGTTGTAAGGCGGATTGCAAAATATCCCGACCAACAACTAAAGAATTTTTGTGGCCCTTTGGTATGACCCTTTGAAAATCTGGAAACTTACCTTCAACCAATTTTGAGATTAATTCAATATCACCAAAAGTAAACTTTACTTGATTGGATGTGAGGCTTATCTCAAACATTTCATCCGAGTCCTCAAGTAGATGCTGGCACTCAAGAATAGTTTTACGAGGAATAATAATTTCCTGTTTTTGCCCAGACCCAACCGGGGCTTCTGCCAGTTCAACCTGGGAATAAGCTAAGCGATGGCCATCTGTTGCTACAGCAATCACTTGTTTACCTTCAACAACCAACAACATGCCATTGAGGTAGTACCGAATATCTTGTTGCGCCATTGCAAAGTGGACTTGACTAATTAATTGGCGAAAACTCTTTTGAGTCATTTTCCAATTAGCAGTAACTTCACCAACACTTTGCATTACAGGAAACTCTGCTGCAGATAAAGTTTGTAGGGAGAAACGGCTTTTACCGCTCTGCACAACCATCTTATTATCTTTAAGATTAAGCGATACCGGTCCTTCAGGTAGAGCGCGCAAGATATCTAATAACTTTCTTGCTGCCACAGTTGTGGTGACATCTTCTGCGCCAACCCCAAAACTAGCATTGGTTGTAATTTGAATTTCAATATCAGTCGACACAAAAGATACTTTATCGCCCTGTTTTTTAAATAACAGATTTGCCAGAATTGGCAACGTGTGTCGACGTTCAACAATGCCACTAACAACCTGAAGTGGTTTTAACAAACTGTCACGTGAAGTGTTTACGAGTTGCATTGCTTTTAAATCCTTGTATATATCTTATTAGTAGTAGTAGTAAGGGTTGAGATTTCGGTGGATAAGTCAAAAACCATATATAAATCAACCCATTAGAACCAAAAAAACCTGTGGAAAACTTTTGTATAAGCCCTGCATAAATATTGGATAACTTTTTATCAACACCCTATTTTTGCATGAAGCGCGTGCTTTCCACAATTTATCCACACACTATCCCCAAAGTTATCCATTGAGCTATCCACAACCTTATCCACAGGCAAAAAAACCTAAGATTTCAAGGTTTGTTCAATAACATGGATTTCATGGTTAAGTTGACCATCATGCGAGCGCTCTTCACCAATCTTACGTACAGCATGTAAAACAGTGGTGTGGTCGCGCCCACCAAACAACTCCCCAATCTCTGGGAGACTTTTTTGAGTCAACTCTTTGGCCATAAACATGGCAATTTGGCGTGGGCGAGCAATATTTGCCGGACGTTTTTTGGAGTACATGTCTGCAACCTTAATACTATAAAAGTCTGCCACCGCTTTTTGAATATTTTCCACTGATATTTGCCGATTTTGTATGGAAAGCAGGTCTTTTAAGGCTGTGCGGGCTACATCAATTGTTACTTCTTTGCCATGAAAACGCACATAAGCCAAAATCTTTCTCAGTGCCCCCTCCAACTCTCTCACATTGGATCGGAGATGTTTGGCCACAAAGAAAGCTACATCCTCACTCATAGGGATGCCCTCACTCAAAGCTTTTTTCATTAAAATAGCGACTCGCATCTCAAGCTCAGGGGGTTCAATGGCAACCGTGAGGCCAGAGTCAAACCGTGAAATTAAGCGGTCATCTATCCCCGCCATCTCTTTAGGGTAGGTATCACTTGTAATGATGACTTGAGCTTTATTACTTAAAAGCGCCTCAAAAGCATAAAAAAACTCTTCTTGGGTCCTAGATTTACCACTAAAGAATTGAATATCGTCAATCAACAATAGATCCAAAGAGTGGTAATAACGCTTAAAACGATCAAACGCCTTTTGTTGATAAGCCCTAACCACATCTGAGACGTACTGCTCAGCATGGATATAGCGGATCCGAGCGTTAGGTTTTTCTTTTAAGAGGTGGTTGCCAATCGCATGAATTAAATGGGTTTTACCCAAACCAACACCGCCATATAAAAACATGGGGTTATATGAGGTGCCTGGGTTGTGGGCAACCTGAATTGATGCAGCCCTTGCCAGCTGGTTTGCCTTACCGGTTACAAAAGTTTCAAATGTAAGGTTTGGATTGAGTTTGGAGTGATCCTCAATTTCAAAGGCCTGCTCCTCTGTAGAGGTGTTATCTGGGTTAATTACCACCTCTTGAAGCTCAACCCGCTCTTGAGGGGTATTAATTTCTGGGGCCTGGGCACACACACCCTCAACACTAAGTACAAAACTTAAAGTAATTGGTCGACCGAAATATTGGTCTGCCATCTCCTGGAAGCGGTCTGTAAAGGTTTTCTTAATCCAATCAAGCTTAAATCTGTTTGGGGCTCCCACAATAAGTGATTGCTCACTCTCATCATAAGAAACCAAGCTTAAGGGCTGTATCCAGGTTTTAAATTGTTGGGGGGATAACTCGCGAGCAAGTATGCCAAGGGCGTCATCCCAAAACCCTAGTGGGCTAAGTGAATTCAATGTGGGGGGATTCTGTAAATTACTCATATTTTTGGAGGATCCATTGTAGCGATCCCCTAAAGTTATCCACAAGCTAGAAAATCGTGGAAAACCTGTGGATAACTTGTGTACAAAGATAAAAATTCTAATTAAAACAAGGGTTTATTAAATATAAGCCCAGAAAATAGAGAAAAATACCTATATATTCTTCGGTAGCGGTTGACCTTTTGCCATCCAACAAGGAAAATACTGGGTTTTGCAGGATGAATCATGAAAAGAACATACCAACCCTCAGTAACACGTCGTAAACGCACTCACGGATTTCGTATTCGTATGAAAACTAAGAGTGGGCGCGCAGTATTAAATGCACGTCGCGCTAAAGGCCGCAAACGTCTAGCTGTTTAATTTAGCAGTTGAACAGCGCCAGGATTTCTGAATTACTAAAAACACGCCCCAAGACAAGTTTGTATTGGGGTTTGTATTTGGCTTCCTCGGATCAAGGCGCAAAACCAGATTTAGGCATTGCAGTAGCTAAAAAATTAGCTAAGCGTGCGGTAGATCGCAACCGATTGAAGCGCATGATCCGTGAAATGGTCCGTAGCGCCCAAGCCGCAGGCCTCAACAACGATGTTGTTGTTAAGCTGAAAAAACCAATTGGTCGCGAAACTCGCGGCAGACTCAGAAGAAAAGAAAAAGAAGTTCTGCGAACTCAGATTGCAGGGCTGATTTAACGTGCGCCTATTAAACATGTTGGCCATTAAAGTTGTGAGGTTCTATCAAATTGCGCTGAGCCCTTTTATTGGCATGCACTGCAAGTTTGTGCCCTCTTGCTCCCAATATGCGTGCGACTGCTTTGCCCATTACGGATTTTTCAAAAGCTTTGGGCTAATGGTGTGGCGCATTTTGCGTTGCAACCCATGGTCACAAGGCGGTCATGACCCCGCTGTAAAACCAAGATCTCATCATTATTAAGTGAATGCAAATGGACTTTAAAAAAACAATTCTTTGGGCGGTCTTCTCCATGTCAGGCCTGATGTTGTACAACAACTGGCAGGTTCATGAAGGCAAACCATCGATGTTTGGTGGAAACTCCGCAAGCAATGTTGTGGCCACCGATAAGGCACCAAGCAACAAGGTGGACATTCCATCCCCCGTACAGAATCCAAATATTCCAGCCTCGAACCAAGCCCCCGCTGTGAGTTCGAGCGCAATAGAGTCATCAGAAAAGTTTGTTTTGCAAAATGATGTGCTGGCTCTAGAAATTAGCGCCAATGGCGGCAACATTATTAATGCGAAGTTGCCAAAGCAGCTAACCCCAGAAAAAAAACCGGTTGAGTTGTTTCAGTACACACCAAGCCATAAATATTTTGCCCGTTCAGGCTTAATTGCTTTGGGTAATGCAGATCTACCCAATCACACCAGCAGCTTTAAATTAGTTCAATCGGGCAAAGATGGAACTGGAAAACCTTTTATTGTTTTGGCTAGTGAGCGCAACGGCGTCAAACTAGAGAAGACGTTTATTCTGAGCCCAGGTAGTTATGTTGTGGATGTGGGCCATCGCGTGACACAAAGCAGCGCAAATGCAACACCACTGGTTTTGTATACGGAGATTGTTCGCGACGCCTCCCAAGAACAAAAAATCGGACCCTTTGACGGTGCGTTCTCTGCGAGTACATTTACTGGGCCAGCAGCTTACACAGAAAAAGAAAAATTCAATAAGCTTGAGTTCACGGCTATTGATAAGAACAAAATTACCATTCCTACACAGGTTGCGGCCGGCGATCCTGCATGGGTTGCCATGGTGCAGCATTACTTTGCCAGCGCCTGGATTCCTAGCGACAAAGCGGCGCGCGACATTTATGCGGGAAGGATTGATAACAACCTTTATCGTATTGGTATGCAAACACCGTTGGGTATAGTTGCGCCAGGAACAACGGTTGTTGAAAAAGCAAAACTGTTTGTTGGTCCGCAAGAAGAAAGCGTTTTAGAAACAATTGCCCCAGGCTTTGCTTTATTGAAAGACTATGGCTATCTCACCATTCTTGCGAAACCCATTTTTTGGTTGCTAGAAAATATTCACACTTATGTTGGTAACTGGGGTTGGGCAATCATTCTCCTGACCATCTTGATCAAATTGGTGTTCTTCCCACTTTCTGCTGCAAGCTATAAATCGATGGCGCGCATGAAAGAGGTTCAGCCACGACTGCTTGCAATGAAAGAGCAATACAAAGGCGAGCCACAAAAACTAAACCAAGCCATGATGGAGATGTATCGCAAGGAAAAAATTAATCCTTTGGGTGGTTGTTTGCCTGTGGTGATTCAGATCCCCGTGTTTATTTCTCTGTACTGGGTGCTACTTTCTTCCGTAGAAATGCGCAATGCCCCTTGGATTGGCTGGATTCAAGATTTATCGGTTCCAGACCCGTACTACATTTTGCCAATCATCATGGCCGCCTCAATGTTTGTACAAACCAAACTCAACCCTACGCCGCCCGATCCAATTCAGGCAAAGGTAATGATGTACATGCCACTCGTGTTCTCTGTCATGTTCTTCTTCTTCCCTTCCGGCTTGGTTTTGTACTGGGTGGTAAATAATTTGCTATCCATTGCTCAACAATGGCAAATCAATCAAATGTTTGGAAAGAAACCAGCTAAATAAAGTTTTAGCTGTTTAGAGATGAATAATGGGTGCCCGCAATGATGACTAGAAAGCTGCCCATCATTGCGGTTGCCACCGCACCTGGTAAAGCGGGTATTGGCGTTATTCGAATTAGTGGCCCTCAACTTGGGCCCATTGCGCAGGCCCTATTTCAGAAAACACTAGCGCCGCGGCAAGCAAACCTATTCACTTTGCGCGACAGTGATGGCGCAGCAATTGACCAGCTCATTGCAATTTACTTTGCTGGCCCTGCCTCTTTTACCGGAGAGGATGTTTTAGAGCTGCAATGCCATGGTGGGCCACAACTCCTTGAACTGGTAATGAAGCGATGCTTAGAGTTGGGCAAAGATCAAGGCTTGGTCATAGCGGAGCCTGGCGAATTTTCTTTGCGGGCATACCTCAACGACAAAATTGACTTAGCCCAAGCAGAGGCGATTGCAGATTTAATCGATGCACAAAGTGAGGCTGCAGTTCGTGGCGCAGCGCGCTCATTGCAGGGCGTTTTCTCAAACGACATCAATAGCTTGATTGAAGAAATCACCCAACTTCGAATTTTGGTGGAGTCCACTTTAGATTTTCCCGAGGAGGAAATTGAGTTTCTCCAGAATGCTCATGCTCGCGAGCGCCTAAAAACGGTCATACATCAATTACATGCTTTAAGGGACGGCGCAAAACAAGGAAAGATTTTGCGTGACGGCATTCAGTTGGTTTTGGCTGGTGCCCCCAATGTTGGCAAAAGCTCTTTGCTAAATCGCCTTGCGGGTGAAGAGGTCGCCATTGTGACGCCTATCGCTGGAACTACGCGAGATCGTGTGAAGGAAAGCATCACCATTCATGGCGTTCCTATACACATCATTGATACCGCTGGATTGCGTGACACTAGTGATCTAGTTGAGGCAAAGGGTATTGAAAGATCTTGGGAGGCCATTCGCGCAGCTGATCTAGTGATATTTCTACAAGACCTCGGATCCCCTGGTGAGATAGAGAGCGCCAATGCTCTGGAGTTAAAGACCCAAATAGTAAAAGCGCTCCCACCAAAGTGCCCCGTTTTAGAGGTCAGTAATAAATCGGATTTGTTGATGGAGCTATCTGCTAACCAAAGCGATGAGGGGGTTTTGCTCATTTCAGCCAAAACCGGTGATGGCATTGAGGCTTTGAAACAAAAAATCCTAGAGTCGGTGGGCTGGGGTGGCTCACAAGAGGGGGCAATTGTGGCACGCCGTCGGCATCTAGATTGCCTAGATAGGGCTGCTAGCCATTTAGAAAAATCACAACAATTCGCTGCAGATGGCAACATATCACTAGAGTTATTTGCAGAAGAGCTACGTTTGGCGCAGGATCAGTTGGGGCAAATTACCGGGAAGCTACTTCCCGATGACCTTTTGGGCAAGATTTTTAGTCAGTTTTGCATCGGCAAATAAAGGGTTTGCTCTTGGTGGGGCTCCCCAAAAAATATGCCCAAAATGTTAAAATAGTGCGATCAAAATTATTACTTTCCATAGGAATCTCATGACCACGACAACAAATGGGCAAATCAATGTCAATGCGCCTGATTATGTAAAAAATCAGCAATTAATTCAGTGGGTTGCAGATGTAGCGGCCCTAACAAAGCCAGACCAGATTCACTGGTGTGATGGTTCCCAGTCTGAATACGACCAATTTTGCGAGCTTTTAGTAGGTGCCGGCGTATTTAAACGCCTCAACCCAGCTAAACGAAAAAATTCTTTTTTGGCCTTATCTGATCCGGATGACGTAGCTCGTGTTGAAGACCGCACTTTTATCTGCTCTGCAAAAAAAGAGGATGCTGGCCCTACCAATAACTGGGTAGAGCCAAGTGAAATGCGTGCCACCCTCAAGCCTTTGTTTGATGGTTGTATGCGCGGCAGAACAATGTATGTTGTGCCCTTCTCGATGGGCCCAATCGGCTCCCCAATTGCCCATATTGGTGTTGAGTTATCCGACAGTGCTTATGTTGCTATCAATATGCGTTTAATGACCCGTATGGGTAAAGCGGTGATTGATCAGCTTGGCGCTACCGGTGAATTCGTTCCCTGCATTCACACCGTTGGCAAGCCTTTGGCTGCTGGCGAAAAAGATGTTGCTTGGCCTAATAACAAAAACAAGTACATCGTTCATTATCCAGAAACTCGTGAGATTTGGTCCTTTGGATCTGGTTACGGCGGAAATGCTTTGTTGGGCAAAAAATGTTTTGCTTTGCGCATTGCTTCAAACATGGGCCGCGACCAAGGTTGGTTGGCCGAGCATATGTTGATCTTGGGCGTCACTTCACCCGAAGGCAAGAAATATCACATCGCTGCCGCATTCCCATCTGCTTGCGGAAAAACCAACTTCTCCATGATGATTCCTCCAAAAGGATTTGAGGGTTGGAAGGTCACGACGGTTGGTGATGACATTGCCTGGATCAAGCCACGCAAAGATACTGTTACTGGCAAAACCCGCTTGTTCGCGATTAATCCTGAGTCTGGCTATTTTGGCGTTGCCCCTGGTACAAATCGCCTGACTAACCCGAACTGCCTTGATTCATTAAACCAAGATGTGATCTTCACCAACGTTGGTTTAACGGATGATGGTGATGTTTGGTGGGAAGGTTTAACTGATACACCCCCAGCACACTTAATCGACTGGCAAGGCAAGGATTGGACTCCTGCTGATGGCGCCGCTGGACGTAAAGCAGCACATCCAAATTCACGCTTCACAGTAGCTGCCACAAACAACCCAGCGGTTGATCCTAACTGGGATGATCCAGAAGGTGTGGCAATTGACGCGTTCTTGTTCGGCGGTCGTCGCTCAAATACCGTGCCACTAGTGAGCGAGGCACGTGACTGGGTGGAGGGCGTTTATATGGCCGCCACAATGGGCTCTGAAACTACTGCAGCAATCACTGGTCAGGTTGGTGTTGTTCGTCGCGATCCATTTGCGATGATTGCATTTGCTGGCTACAACATGAGTGATTACTTCCAGCACTGGCTCAACATTGGTAGCAAGCTTGCTGCCGAGGGCGCAGTATTGCCAAAAATCTATTGCGTGAACTGGTTCCGTAAAGATGAAAACGGCAAGTTTGTATGGCCTGGTTTCGGCGAAAACATGCGCGTGTTGTCTTGGATCTTGGGTCGTGCTGAAGGCAAGGCTAAAGGTACAGAGACTGTGTTCGGTATTTGCCCAGAACATGCTGATATGCATTGGGATGGTCTTGACTACTCAGTAGAAAAATTCGAAAAAGCCATTACGGTTGCGGTTGACGACTGGAAGAATGAGCTCAAACTGCACAACGAATTGTTCGAGCATTTAGGTGAGCGCTTACCTAAAGAATTGATCGAAGCCCGTAGCAAAATTGAAAAGCGCTTAAACGCCTAGGTAGCCCCTAGAAATTTAAGAAGCCTTTTCAAAAACACGCTTATTTAATGACCTCACCCCAACACCATGACATCGTGGTGATTGGGGCAGGCATTGCTGGCGCAACCATTGCGAATGAGCTGCTCGAGCGTGGCCAAGCTGTTTGTGTTGTCGATGCTGCATCTCTCCCTGCCTCTGCATGTTCTAGGCACGCCTATGCCATTGCTCACCCACATGTTGGTCGTGGAGCCCCTCGCTTATTGCGCTTAACTCGCATTGCCTTTTTGATGGCAGAGGCGCGCTGGAGTAAGGTCTGGAATCAGCATGGCATCTTTCAGCCAAGCAAGAAAGATAAGCTGTTTAATCGCAATGAGGTGGCGGGTTATTTGCAATCGCTGAACCTTGATGAAGGCACGGCACAAGCACTTTATGCCGAAGAGGCAATACAAGTTTGTGGCATTCAACAGGATGGTATTTGGCTTCCACGTGGTGCATCTCTCAACTTATCTGCGGCTACAAATGATGCATTGAAGACGCACCCACGGCTAACTTGTTGCTGGAATACTTCCGTGGCTCGATTGGAAAAAACCAGCGCTGGCTGGAAATTATTTAATCATCAGGATGAGTCCATCATGACTGCTGGCAAGGTCATCATCGCAGCCGCTTTGGAAACCAAACAATTGGCTGCCAGTATGGATGTGCGGCTACCTTTGAGGCCGGTACGTGGGCAGCTGAGTATTTTTGCTGTTGCTGAAAACACTGCTTGGGCATCACTACTTCCTAAAACGGCAATTTCTGGTGATGGTTATTGCTTGCCAGCAAAGCGCTTGCCAGATGGCAGTTACCAATGGATAGTGGGTTCCAGTTTTGATGAGGGTGAGTTTGACCTTCAAGACTGGGATTTAAGCGATAACTTCAATCGCGAGCAAGCAAAGGGTTTGTTGGACTATGCGAGGGGCGATGTAAGTCTTCTTCACAAGTCTGGAAGTTTTGTAGGTGTGCGTTGCGTTGCCGGCGATCGCTTGCCCATCATTGGCGCACTAACTCAACGCCCAGGGATTTTTTTGGCCACAGCCCTGGGGTCGAGAGGCGTTCTCTGGTCAGCCTTAGCGGCCAAGCTCATTACCGCTCAAGTGCTAGGGGATGACTTTGCTTTGCTAGCCCGCTTAGGTTTTGCTGCAGACTTGGTGGCCGCACTTGCACCCGCTCGTTTTTTTGCTGGAGCCTTAGCAGCAGCTCCTGCTTTAGGCGCTTTGGCCTCGAACTCAAAACCAATTTTGCCATCAGCACCCAAGGCAAGATAAGCCTTAAAGCCACGACCGGTGCGGTTGGATTTGAAGTTGGTTAACAAATCTGTTTTGCCTTCTGTGAGCAACTTTTGAACTTGCTCTGCAGAAATTTCTTGTTGCAAAACAACCTTACCTGTTTTGAAATCACAAGTCTTATCTGGACCAGTATTTTTTTCGCACAAGTAGCGCATGCCATCTTCATAAACGGCCCCCGAGCATTTTGGACAAACACCTAAAGCTTGGCGACCAGTAAAGTCGATTGCTTCGGACTCATCCTCTTGGGAATTGCCAAAATCAAACTCGAGTTTGAATCCTGCATTGGGATAATCGGCGTCATCCTCAGGAATCTCACTCAACTTAATGATCGCTGCAAACGGCCTACCCATTTTGCTGCGGAACCCCTGTAATGGTCCGATGGTTTTTTCACGAAGCAGCTCTTCAACTTCTGGATACTCAAACGCGCGCCCACCGGGAGTTTTGCTAATCGTAAATCCACACTTCTCACAAGCAAAGCGACGATAGTTTTCTTTAACAGCACCCTTGCAGTGTGGGCAAGGTGTTGACATGGTTGCATAGTCACCCGGGATGGTGTCGCTGTCGTATTCCTTCGCACGTTTGACGATGCGTTGCGTCATCTGTGCAATTTCTTGCATGAAAGTGTCGCGGTTCATCTCGCCGCGCTCAATCAGCGATAGTTTGTTCTCCCAGTTGCCCGTTAGATCGGGCCTAGTTAATTCTTCAACGTCTAGTCCGCGCAAGAGCGTCATGAGCTGGAATGCTTTGGCGGTTGGAATGAGTTCACGCGCTTCACGAACCATATACCGCTCTGCTAGTAAGCCTTCAATAATGGCTGCGCGAGTTGCTGGTGTTCCTAAACCCTTTTCAGCCATGGCTTCGCGCATGTCATCATCATCAACCCACTTACCAGCGCTTTCCATTGCCGACAACAATGTTGCTTCCGTATAGCGGGCTGGTGGTTTTGTTTTTAATGGAACAGCAGCAATGGATTCGTTTTGCACAGTTTCACCTTCTTGCACCGCCACCAATTCATCATCTGCTTGATTGGATCTGCCATATACCGTTAACCAACCAGGAGTGACCAGCACACGACCTTCGGTCTTAAAGTGGTGTCCCGAGGCTTCAGTGATGCGGGTGGTTACGCGAAACTCGGCTGCAGGATAAAACACGGCCAAGAAACGACGAACAACTAAGTCATATAGTTTTTGCTCTGGCTCACTGAGGGTCTTAGGAGACTCTAAGGTGGGGATGATTGCAAAGTGATCAGATATTTTTGAGTTATCAAAAATACGCTTGTTTGGTTTGATCCAACCATAACCGGCTTTAGCTTTTGGATCTTTGGGATCGCCTTGCAAAATTTGCTTAGCGAATGGTCGATATTCTTGTGAGTGCTCAGCCAAATTTTCCATGGTCTGCTTCACGGTATCCAAATAATCTTCAGGTAAAGCCTTGGCATCGGTACGTGGATAGGTGAGCACCTTGTGGCGCTCGTACAGCGCTTGGGCTAGGCCCAAAGTATTTTTAGCGGAGAAGCCAAAGCGCGCATTTGCTTCACGTTGTAAGCTAGTCAAATCAAACAGCTGAGGCGCTAGTTGGGTGGCAGGTTTCGCCTCTTCTTTAACGCTCGCTTTTTTATCACGACACGCGGCAACAATGCTTTGCGCGGCAGCTTCACTCCAAAGGCGATTCTCGCGAGCATCTGGAGCGGCAGCATCTTTCTTAAATTTGGGATCAAACCAACGGCCCTCATAAATACCAGCCGCAGCAATAAATTCTGCTTTCACCTCCCAATAATCTTTGGAAATAAATTTACGGATCAGCTCTTCACGCTCAACCACGATGGATAGAGTTGGAGTCTGTACTCGACCTACAGTTGTCAGAAAGAACCCACCACTTTTGCTATTGAATGCTGTCATGGCACGTGTGCCGTTGATGCCTACTAGCCAATCTGCTTCGGATCGGCAACGTGCCGCATCGGCCAGCGGCTGCATGTCGCTATCGCTGCGTAGAGAAGCAAAGCCATCACGAATCGCTGCAGGTGTCATTGATTGCAACCAGAGTCGCTTAATTGCCTGTGGCGCTTTTGCATGCTGCGCAATTAGGCGGAAGATCAGCTCACCTTCGCGACCCGCGTCACATGCATTAATGAGCTCATTAATATCTTTGCGCTTAATGAGTTTTTGTAAGACCTTAAGCCGCGACTCCGTTTTGGCGATCGGGCGTAAATCAAAATAGGGAGGGACAACCGGTAAGTTGGCAAAAGACCATTTACCGCGTTTGACATCAAACTCCTCAGGGGCCGCAATCTCTAATAGGTGACCAACTGCAGAAGAAATGACAAAGTCATCACTCTCAAAATAATCTTCATATTTAGTAAAGCCACCTAAAGCCTTGGCGATGTCGTTCGCAACGGAAGGTTTCTCCGCAATGATCAGTGCCTTGGGGTGATCCCCAGCCGAAGTCTTTGGACTGCTTTTTTTGGTAGATGCTTTAGTTGCCACGCGTTTTGCCTAAATTTGAGCTTGAAATGATGTTTTAAGAGGGAAAACAGAGAGCCAATTTAAACCTAATACCAGCCTGACGCTCCCCATGCCCTTTTTTTATTATTAACCGATAAATTGTTAAAAGTCCAAAAACCCCATTTTTTTAGGCCCATCTAGACCCTATTAAGGAGCTTATTTTTGTCAATACAGCGCTTTAAATGACTTTAAATGCGGTTTTTGGCCATTTCGGTAGATCCTCGAGAATATCTTGTGGGGACTGGACGAGTTTGGCCCCTTGCTGAATTAGCTGGTGGCAGCCCTTAGAGAGAGGGCTATGTATCGATCCAGGAACTGCAAATATTTCACGTCCGAGCTCACAGCCTAGTCTTGCCGTAATAAGCGAGCCCGATCGTTCTGCAGCCTCGATCACCAAGATTCCGAGTGCAAGGGCTGCAATGATGCGGTTTCGGCGCGGGAAGTTGCAAGCTCTTGGTCCAATGCCAGGGGCTAGCTCCGATATCAAAAGCCCGCGCCTACCAATGGCCCTAGCTAGCCCAATGTGTTCTCGTGGATAGACGACATCTAGCCCAGTCCCGCATACCGCTAGTGTTGGATGATCCTGTCTCGGGCCAAGCGCGCCCCAATGGGCGGCACCATCGATGCCCCTAGCTAGCCCTGAAATCACTAGATATCCCGCTTCAGATAAGGCTCGCCCAAAATAGCGAGCATTGTTGATTCCTTCAGGGCTGGAGGCACGAGATCCAACAATGGCGAGCATGGGTAAGTTGAGCAGTTGGATGTCACCATATATATAGAGTGAGTTTGGTGGATCGCATAAATCCAGCAGGCGAATTGGATAGTTGGGATCATGCCGCTGTATTTGGACCATGTTTGAGCTTTTAGGGGTGTGTATAAAGCCATTTTCGGCGTGGCGCTGGCGAGAACTATCGGGACAGCCTGATTACTCTGTTGGATAATTCCTTCATGGCTTTATTAACTGTCCTTTGTTATCCAGATCCACGCCTACACAAGGTTGCTAAACCGGTAGCGCAGGTGGATGCGCGCATCAAAAAAATTGTGGCTGATATGGCACAGACAATGTACGACGCCCCTGGGGTTGGCTTGGCTGCAACTCAGGTAGATATTCATGAGCGGATTGTGGTGATTGACGTTTCAGATAACCAAGACGAGTTGCTGGTGTTTATTAATCCAGAATTAGTTTGGGCAAGCTCAGAAAGAAAATCTTGGCGCGAGGGGTGTCTCTCAGTACCTGAGTATTACGACGAAGTGGATCGTCCCGCTGTTGTGCGAGTGAAGGCGCTTGATATTAACGGCAAAGAATTTGAAGTGGAGGCAGATGGTTTGTTATCAGTCTGCTTACAGCATGAGATGGATCACTTACAAGGGAAGGTATTTGTTGAGTACCTCTCGATGTTGAAGCGCAATCGCATTTCTCTCAAAATGAAAAAGCGCGCCAAAGAACTAGTAGGCGAGCGCTAAGCGCCCAATGAAAATTGTTTTCGCAGGCACTCCGGAGTTCGCCGCACAAGCAATGCGTGCGATAGATCAGGCTGGCCATGAAATTGTCTTGGCGCTAACGCAACCAGATCGTCGTGCAGGCCGAGGTATGCATCTTCAAGCAAGTCCTGTAAAAGTATTTGCGCAAGAGAAAAATATTCCGGTGTTGCAACCAGAGACCCTCAGGCAGGGCCATGCAGACTTACAAAAAAGAACTGCAGCGCAAGAAGCCTATCAATATTTATCCAGCATTGATTTTGATGCGATGGTGGTGGTTGCCTACGGATTAATTCTTCCTCAAGACATCCTAGACCTTGCTGCTCAAAATGGGCGATATGGTTGCTTTAATATTCACGCTTCCTTGTTGCCGAGGTGGCGTGGCGCCGCCCCGATTCAGCGTGCTATTGAGGGTGGCGACGAGAAGACTGGCGTTAGCATTATGCAAATGGATGCTGGCTTAGATACTGGCGATACTGTCTTGGTGGGCAATCTGAAAATCACCCCACAGGAAACGAGTGCATCACTGCATGACCGTTTAGCAGTTCTGGGCGCAGAGCTCATGGTAAAGACGCTAAATATGCTAGATCAAGGCATTGTCATTACTAGAATCCCGCAGCCTAGTGAAGGCATTACTTATGCAGAAAAAATATTAAAGAGTGAAGCAGAAATTGATTGGCAGTTAAGCGCCGTTGAAATCGATCGACGCATTCGCGCTTTCAATCCATTTCCTGGCTCCACGAGTAGCCTGCATGGTGAGCAGTTTAAGTTTTGGAACTCTTGCTTGCCCAGTAAGGTGCAAACACATCCAGCGGCCACCCCCGGACAAGTTTTGGGTTTTGATGGAGATGGAGTGTATGTTCAGTGTGGAGATGGTGTGATTGAGATTTTAGAAATGCAAAAGCCTGGTGGAAAAAGAGTTGCTGCCAGCCTATGCATTTCAAATGGGGCCACGGCAGAGTTTGTAATCAGATTTGAAAAGCTCGCTAATCAGCAAGGAGGTGCGAATGTTTAACTTGGTGAAGACCGCTATTTTGATGGCCGCAATCACTGCACTTTTTGTAGTGGTGGGCGGCATGTTGGGTGGCGAAGAAGGCATGTTCTTGGCGCTATTGATGGCTATTGGTATGAACTTTTTTAGTTATTGGTTTTCAGACACGATGGTGCTCAAGATGACCAATGCGCGACAAGTAGACGAACACTCGGCTCCGCAGCTCTATTCCCTGGTCAAAGAGCTGGCTAATAAAGCTGGGCTGCCTATGCCTAAAGTATTTTTGATTGACGAAGATGCTCCCAATGCATTTGCAACCGGCCGAAATCCTGAGCATGCTTCTGTTGCGGCAACCACGGGCATTCTTAGAATTCTTTCGCCCCGAGAATTGCGCGGCGTCATGGCTCATGAGCTGGCGCACGTTCAGCATCGAGATATCTTAATTTCTACTTTGGCAGCAACTATGGCTGGAGCAATTTCTGCGTTAGCCAATTTTGCAATGTTTGCTGGTGGCAGAAGTTCGGAAGGTCGACAAGGTAATCCGCTGGCATCATTATTGGTAATGATTTTGGCCCCGCTCGCAGCTAGCCTGATTCAGATGAGCATTTCGCGTGCACGTGAGTACGAGGCAGATCGAGGCGGGGCTGAAATGAGCGCTGATCCTGAGGCGCTTGCGCAGGCCCTACAAAAAATTCATGCCTTTGCTCAAGGCATTCCATTTCAAGCAATCGAGCGGCATCCTGAAACGGCGCAGATGATGATCATTAATCCCCTGACTGCCGGTGGGCTCTCACAACTTTTTTCTACTCATCCCCCAATGGAGGAGCGGGTAGCTCGTTTAATCAGTATGGCTAAAAACGGGGCTTACCCCGGAGCGGAATAATTTGACCGACCAAAAAACACCACGCAGTCTTCCGCTATCAGAGGCGATCACTATTTCTGCGCAAGCAATTGGCGAGGTGATGGTAGGTCGATCACTCACAGAGGTGTTAGATCAGCTGGATGCCCATGAGCGCCCCATTGTGCAAAGCCTCACATTTGATGCCTTGCGTAAGTGGGTGAGATCACATGAGTTTATTCAGCAATTCATTCCAAAGGCACCACCACCGGAAGTAGAGTATTTATTAAGCGTAACGATTGCTTTGTTTTTGCAGAGTGGCGCAGAAGGCAAGGGCTATGCAGCACATACGATTGTCGATCAGGCAGTAAAAGCCTGTAGTGAATATGAGCCCACGATGTATGCCAAAGGTTTGGTAAACGCTGTTCTTCGTAAGGTAAGTCTTGCCGTGCAAGCCGAAAATGAGAAACCTTATCCGCCAGACCCTATTCCGATGTTTTTCCCACCTTGGTGGCGCGCCAGTCTGAAGCGAAACTATTCAAAGTCTTGGCAGGCTATGCTGATTCAGCAGGCGCAACGTGCGCCACTTATTTTGCGAGTGAACGTCAAGCAGCATACGCGTCAGGAATATCAGGACTTACTGCAACAAGCAGGAATAGCGGCAGAGCCTATTCAGGAGATTGCAGGCATCACATTGGATTCGGCCTTGCTGTTACGCGAGCCGGTACCTGTATCAGATTTGCCAGGATTTTATAGTGGCGCCGTTTCTGTTCAAGATACTGGAGCTCAAATTGCAGCCGTACTGCTCGACCCTAAACCGGGCGAGCGCATATTGGATGCTTGTGCTGCACCTGGCGGAAAAACCGCTCATCTATTAGAGCTGGCGCAATGCGAGATGGTGGCTTTGGAGTTGGATGGTCATCGCCTTGGAAAAATTGGCGGTAATTTAGATCGCTTGCGACTTCAGTCGGATGACGTTCAAGTGGTGCGCGGAGATGCCTCAAAGGCAGCCTGGTGGGACGGCAAGCCATTCGACAAAATCCTATTGGATGCGCCTTGCTCCGCATCAGGCATTGTTGCAAGACATCCCGATATTCCCTTCTTGCGTCGTGAGGCAGACATTAAAGCCCTACAACTTAGACAGCGCGCTATTTTGGAGCAGGCTTGGAAGATGCTCAAGATGGGTGGCACGCTTTTATATGTGACTTGCTCCGTCTTTCCTGAGGAGGGTGAGGAGCAGGCAGCTTGGTTTGCTGCAGGGCATGCTGATGCGTTACGATTAAGCGCCCCCGGACAAATTTTGCCCGCCGAGCTAAATGATGGTTTTTACTACGCTTTGTTTAAGAAAAATGGGCCATGAGCCAAGGCATTAAACAATTCATTCTTTGTGTTTTGATGGCGCTGAGTCTATTTTCAGCAGCAGCGAGCGCAGAAGGTATCAAGCTTAAATCTGCTGATCTTGAGCGGGTGGATAGTGATTGGCTATTAAATGCCACGTTTCAGATTGAATTGACTCCGGGCCTAGAGGATGCGGTTCAAAAAGGCGTTGTCTTATATTTTCAAACTGAGTTTGACTTAACGCGTTCACGTTGGTACTGGTTTGATGAAAAACCCGCGCTTGCTCAACGGTCAACACGCCTGTCTTATCAGCCAATGACACAACAATATCGCATTGCTTCCGAAGGCTTCACCTTTTCTGCTAGGACGATGTTTGAAGCCCTTCAAGCCGTAGGTAGTATTGGCGGCTGGAGAGTGATTGATAACAACCAAATTGATTCAAGCAAGTCTTACACTGCAGCATTAAGAATGACTTTGGACTTAAGCAAGCTGCCAAAGCCGTTTCAAGTAAATGCATTAAATAATCGTGACTGGAATGTCACTAGCGACTGGCTACGCTTTCCATTTTCGCCAAACGGTCCAAACGTCATTAAACGATGAAAATATCTTTAGACTTCATTGGGTCAAATGCATTTGAGAAAGATGTCTGGAAAAGGCGCGCGTTGCCTACGGCGATGGCGGTGATTGGCGCCTTTGCACTCTTACTCTTAGTGCTACTGTCAATTGCAACATCAAACACTGAGTTTTTTGATAACTATTTTATTTGGCTCTATGCAGCCAATGTAATCATTGGCATTTGTTTAACCTTGGTCATTCTGACCTTGGTGATTGTGATCGCAGTTCGTTGGCATAAGGGTCGATTTGGTACGCGCTTGGTTGCCAAACTAGCCATGATTTTTGCCTTGGTTGGTGTCGTCCCTGGATTAATTTTATATGGCGTCTCTTTGCAGTTCGTATCACGTAGCATTGAAACCTGGTTTGATGTCCAGGTAGAGTCTGCGTTAGATGCCGGACTTGAATTGGGGCGAGTCACCTTACGTATGGCACAAGAAGAAATCTTGGCCGAGGGAAATTACATTGCCGAGCAAATTGTGCAGGTCCCTTCTGGGGCGACCTCTGAACAAGTTGGCGCCCTGGTAATGAAAACTCGCAATCAATTTGGTATTCAAGAGGTCAGCCTATTTAATATTCAGCGCAACTTGATCTTGACCAGTGAGTCACGGCCAAAAAAATATTTGCCCGCTCCTAGTGCCGATGTCATTGCTGAGGCATTTAAGAAGAAGGGCATCACCGCAATAGATCAAATCGAAATGGATGGGGGGCAGCGCGGCTATCGAGTAAGGGCGATTGTGCCGATTGTGCGGAAAAAACCCATTCAAAGTAAATTAGATTCAAACAAAGAGGCGGACGATAAATATTTTTTGCAGTTGGTGCGCTTCATTCCGAGCCCATTGGCCAAGAATATTGTTGCGGTTGAGTCTGCTTATAGTGACTATCAAGAAAAGTCCTTGGGCCGCACCGGCTTACGTAAGATGTTCGTGGGCACCCTTACATTAACGCTGTTCTTCGCGCTATTCGTTGCAGTGACTTTGGCGTTGATACTTGGGCGACAGCTTGCTAGACCATTGCTAATGCTCTTAAAAGGCACGCAGGCGGTCGCTCAAGGTGACTTATCTCCCAAGCCAGAGCTGGATACCGGGGATGAGCTTGGTATGTTGACCCGCCAATTTAATGTGATGACCCGGCAATTGGCAGACACAAGAACCTCGCTAGAGGAATCCAAGTCATTTTTAGAAACGGTATTAGGCAGCTTAACTGCAGGCGTTTGTATTTTTGATAAAAACTTCAATGTGGTTTCTAGCAACGCTGGGGCTGACCGCATCTTTCGGCAAGACCTGACCCAAATAGATGGCCATCCTTTAAGCGACAATCCAAGTCTTGTTGAATTTGAGCAAACCATTAAAGAGGGCTTTGCAACGATGAAGCTTTCAGTTGGGGTGGAGGGCGGTCAGCCAAACTCAGACATAAGTAAGGCTACACCAGTGTGGCAAAAGCAGATTCAACTCCACAGTACAAACGAATTTGAGAATGAACCTGGTGTCACTTTGTTTGTGCGCGGGACTGAGCTGACTTCAGATTTGCGCATGGTGGTATTTGATGACATTACTGATGTGGTGAGCGCGCAGCGATCCATTGCCTGGAGCGAGGTAGCCAGGCGCCTAGCACATGAGATTAAGAACCCACTAACTCCTATACAGCTTTCAGCAGAGAGACTGCAGCATAAGCTTGCAGGTAAATTGAGCCCTGAGCAAGAAGAGATGATGAATCGCAGCACGGAAACCATCATCGGCCAAGTTCAAGCCATGAAAGAAATGGTGAATGATTTTAGGGATTTCGCAAAAACACCGAGCCCGCAACTGAAATCGGTCTCTATCAATACTTTGACACAAGAGATCCTCGGCTTATATGAAGGAAGCCCCATAAAAACCCAACTAGATTCACGCTGCCAAAATATCATGGGGGACCCTACGCAACTGAGACAGATTATTCATAATCTTTTGCAGAACGCACAAGATGCTACCCTTGAGGGCAAGCATCAGGCTGAGCCAGTTGAAGTAAAAACAGAGTTAGTGCCTTATGGTGAGCTGAATGGTGTCGTACAAAATGCGGTACGGTTAACAATAAGTGATAGCGGCTCAGGATTTCCAGCTAAGATATTGGCAAGAGCGTTTGAGCCGTATGTAACAACGAAGAGCAAGGGCACTGGATTAGGTTTGGCGGTAGTAAAGAAAATCGTAGATGATCACGGCGCCAAAATTGAAGTCCGCAATCGAATGCGGGGCGATGAAGTGATCGGTGCGCAAGTATCAATTTTGTTTATGAATCTGGCAAAAGAGGCAGCATAAGAATGGCAAGTATTTTGGTGGTCGACGATGAGATGGGAATCCGCGAGCTTCTCAATGAGATTCTGACGGATGAGGGCCACACTGTTTATGCGGCAGAGAGCGCTATGCAGGCGCGCACTATTCGTGAACAAATGCGCCCAGACCTTGTCTTGCTCGATATCTGGATGCCGGATGTTGACGGCATTACTTTGTTAAAAGAGTGGTCTAAGACCGGTCAGCTCACGATGCCAGTAGTCATGATGTCAGGACATGCCACGATTGATACTGCGGTTGAGGCAACTCGTATTGGTGCCCTCAATTTTTTAGAAAAGCCGATCGCACTCCAAAAGTTACTCAAAACAGTCGCTAAGGCCCTCGAGAGCTCTCCTAAATATGTTGAGCCCGCCGAAGAAAAGGCATCTCTAGCCCCCTCATCCAGTCCAAACCCTAAAGTAGCAGTGAGCGAGCAGGCATCGCAGGCTCAAGATGATGCATACATTAGCGGGATAGCAAAAACCTATTTTGATTTGCCGCTCCGGGAGGCTAGAGACTTATTTGAGAAGGCCTACTTTGAGCATCAAATGATCATTATGGGCGGCAGTATGACCAAGATTTCTGAATACACTGGGCTCGAAAGAACCCATCTCTATCGCAAGCTAAAAGCATTGGGAATTGATACTTCGCGCAATAAGGCTGAGCAATAAGGCTTTGAGCGTTTGCTGAAGCATTGGTATAGGACACGATATCGTCATTGCGACGGATAATAGCGCCTACATCATTTCGGATTTATTCCCATGGAAATTAAGGTTAACTTTCTCGATAAGCTTCGTCTAGAAGCTAAGTTTGACGACTTCACGGTGATTGCTGACCAGCCTATCCGATATAAGGGGGATGGTTCGGCCCCAGGCCCTTTTGATTACTTTCTGGCCTCATCAGCCTTGTGTGCGGCTTATTTTGTGAAGCTGTACTGTGACACTCGCAATATTTCCACTGAGCATATTCGTCTTTCACAAAATAATATTGTCGATCCAGAAAACCGTTATCAACAGATTTTCAAAATTCAGGTTGAATTACCAGAAGAAATCTCCGCCAGCGATCGCCAGGGTATTTTGCGTTCCATCGAGCGCTGTACGGTTAAAAAAGTCGTTCAAGCTGGACCCGAGTTTGTCATTGAGGAGGTAAAAAACCTAGACGCAGATGCGCAGACTTTACTGACCTTGAAGTCAGTTTCTGAGGCTAGCACTTATATTGCAGGTAAGGATCTGCCACTAGAGCAAACCATTGCCAATATGTCTGGCGTGTTGGCAAATCTCGGAATTAAGATTGAAATTGCATCGTGGCGCAACATCATTCCTAATGTGTGGTCCTTGCATATCCGTGATGCGCACTCGCCGATGTGTTTTACCAATGGAAAGGGTTCGACAAAAGAAAGCGCATTGGCATCGGCCCTGGGCGAGTACATCGAGCGACTGAGCAACAACCATTTCTATGCCGGCGCATTCTGGGGTGAAGACATTGCTAATGCTGCGTTTGTTCATTATCCGAATGAGCGCTGGTTTAAGCCGGGACCCAAAGATTCACTCCCCGCAGAAATTCTGGACGAGTATTGCCTAGAGATTTTTAACTCTGATGGTGAGTTGCGTGGTTCACATTTGATTGATACCAATTCTGGCAATGTGGGGCGCGGGATTTGTTCTTTGCCGTATGTTCGTCAGTCAGATGGTGAGACTGTTTATTTCCCATCTAACTTAATTGAAAATCTTTATGTCAGTAATGGCATGAGTGCAGGCAACACGCTGGCCGAAGCCCAGGTGCAATGTCTGTCAGAGATTTTCGAGCGGGCGGTCAAGCGTGAAATTCTGGAAGGTGAGATCGCCTTACCGGATGTGCCGCAAGAAGTCCTCACGAAATATCCTGGCATTCTGGCGGGCATTCGGGGCTTAGAAGAGCAGGGCTTTCCGGTGCTAGTAAAGGATGCGTCGCTGGGTGGCGTCTACCCGGTCATGTGCGTTACCTTAATGAACCCAAGAACAGGCGGTGTATTTGCATCCTTTGGTGCGCACCCAAGTCTAGAGGTGGCACTGGAGCGGAGTTTGACTGAGTTGCTGCAGGGCCGCAGTCTGGAAGGCTTGAATGATTTACCTCCGCCTACTTTTTCAAGTGAAGCGGTGACCGAGCCAAGCAACTTTGTTGAACACTTCATTGATTCCAGTGGCATCGTGTCGTGGCGCTTCTTCAGCGCAAAATCAGATTACGATTTTGTTGAGTGGGATTTTTCTGGCAAAGGCGAAACCTCAAATGCAGAGGAAGCCACAACTTTGTTTGGCATTCTCAAAGCGATGGGTAAAGAAGCTTACGTTGCGGTATATGACCAACTGGGCGCAATTGCTTGCCGAATTTTAGTGCCAGGATATTCTGAGGTTTACCCAATTGAAGATTTGGTTTGGGATAACACCAATAAAGCATTATTGTTCCGCCCCGATATTTTGAATCTATCTAACTTAAATGATGCGGGCTTAAGCGCGTTGCTTGAGCGTTTAGAAAATAACGAGCTAGACGAATATGGCGACATCGCTACTTTGATCGGCATTGAATTTGATGAGAATACTCCTTGGGGTCAGCTTACCGTTCTAGAGTTGAAGTTGCTAATACAGCTCGCCTTAAAACAATTTGATGAGGCGCATGAGCTAGTAGGTGCGTTTCTTCAATACAACGACAACACAGTTGAGCGCAAATTGTTTTATCAGGCCTTAAATGCGGTGCTGGAGATTTTGCTAGATGACGATTTGGAGCTTGATGACTACCTAGTCAACTTCCGCCGAATGTTTGGCGATGAGAGAATGAATGCTGTCATCGGCTCAGTTGACGGCAGCGTGCGCTTCTACGGTCTGACCCAAACCAGCATGAAGCTCGAGGGCCTCGATAGGCACCATCGCCTGATTGACAGCTACAGAAAATTACATGCTGCTCGATCCAAAGCTATACCCGCCGCCAGCTAGTATGGGTAGCAGGAGCAAGAGCTTTTTGCCAAGGATTTACAGCATTCACTCACGGGTTGGCTGCGATTGACTGATTTTTCAGGCTGGAATGCAGTTTCATTTATAAATCCAACTCTTGGCCTGGTAGCTCAGTCGGTAGAGCAGAGGATTAATACATCCCTGCCTCACCCCTCAAATATTCCCCATCACTATCCAATAAACACAGCTAACGCCACCCCATCCAAAAAGTGGCAACACTACAAACGCAAATTGAGTGGGTGCTCTAGAGCGCGTCAGATCCAGTAGTTATGGGCTAGTAGGGGTGTAGTTGAGGCAGAATTTCAACAGTAAAAATAATTTCTTAAGCTGCTCTACAGTGGTGCCGCTGTCATAAAAAACTACCCCCTGTTCATGCGCTGTCGTTTAAAACGACATGCTAGCTAGCGCCTCTTATCCACTCAGTAGTAGCCGTTCAAAATAAGCAGTTTTGGGGTATCTGAGAGGCAGAGAACGGCCATTAAGAGTCATTTATAACTCTCTCTGACACCCCTTATACCAAGCCACATCAAAACCAACTTCTGATGGTTTTTTGTTTAGGGGGACAATCCATGAGATTTTTGTTTAATATCAGCTAAGATTTACTCCTAAGAGTAATTTTCAATAAAGGTTTTAAATGAAACGTTTTATTCAAACTGCGTTTATCTCATTTGTCACTATTGGTACATTACACAACACGCAGGCAGCACCAAGCCAAGTTGCCGACACTATTTTTTATGGCGGCCCAATATTGACTGTAAATGCAAAGAATGATGAGGCTCAGGCGCTTGCAGTGCAGGGCGGCAAGATTGTTGCCGTTGGTTTCAAGGATGCGGTAACGAAAGACTGGAAAGCCAGCACAACAAAAGTGATTGATCTTAAAGGTCAAACACTTATGCCAGGCTTCGTAGAACCCCACATTCATATTGTGATGACAGCGATGACAGAGGTTCTCTGGCTCAATCTATCGAATTTCACGCCCAAATACGACACCATTGATACTCTCAGTCAAAAACTCAAGGTAAGGCTGAAGACCCTACCAAAGGGTCAATGGTTAGGGGCTTTTGGTGTTGATCCATCCCGTACGGAACCATTTATGGCCGAGTTAACTGCGGATGTTTTGGACAAAGTCTCAACAGAGGTGCCAATCGTCGTAATGAATCAATCCGGCCACATTTTGTATGTGAACCATAAAGCTTTTGAGGTTGCCGGCATTACCGATAAAACCCCTAATCCTGGGGACGGCGGTATTTATATGAAGGATGCTCAAGGTCGCTTGACCGGCGTGGTGGTGGAGGCATCAGCAATTCTCTCTATCTTGAAGCATGCGCCTACTCCATCTGAAGCTGAATTAGCGGCAGCTATGCGAAAAACAGCAAAGATGATTGCCTCAAGGGGCGTAACCACCTCAGCAGAAATCACTTTGGGTTTGATGTTGGGTCTAGATAATGAAGTAAAGCTATTTAACAGCCTCGTTCATAGCGATGATTTTCCATTGCGTGTTAGGGCATACCTATATGGCCCGCTGTTAGCTAATGGTACAAATGGCCTAAAGCCAAATGATGGTGATGATAAATTGCGTTATGTGGGCGTGAAGTTTGTTTCTGATGGCTCCACTCAAGGTATCACGGCAGCTTTAAATGAGCCCTACATATATCCTAAAGGGACTCAATTTCGGGGTAATTTAGATTACTCCGATGACCAAATTTATAAGATGACAAAGCCGATTTTTGATCAAGGTTGGCAGATTGCCACCCATGCAAATGGTGATCGGACTATTGAGCAAACTCTGAACACATATGCTAAGTTGTTGGCTAATTCACCTGATCCTAAAGCGCGCCGATTGCGTATTGAGCATTTCACTATCAACACCCCAGAACAAGTGAAGCGTGCAGTGAAGTTAGGCGTAATCCCGGGTTTTACTATTGGCCACGTGGATTATTGGGGCGAGGCATTTCATGACAAGATCGTAGGTCCAGAACGTGCTAATCGCATCGATCCGTCGGGCTCATTCAAAAAAGAGGGTGGACGATTTGCATACCATAGCGATTCGCCAGTCTCCAATGTGGGGCCCCTCAATTACATTTCTGAGGGTGCTGGTCGCCTATGGCAAAAAGCGCCTCGCAAAGTATTGGGGTCTGATGAACGTGTCACCGTTGATGACGCAATTCGTGCTGTAACTATCAACGCTGCTTATGCAATGTTCTCTGATGACAAGGTTGGTAGTCTTGAGGTGGGCAAGCAAGCTGACTTGGTTGTCTTGTCGGCAAACCCTAAAAAGACTCCTGTTGATCAAATCCGAAATATTCAAGTTAAGGAAACTTGGATTGATGGAAAAAAACAGGCTTGGTATTGAGATTGGGCCATGCTCCCTCTGACTCAAACAGGTTTAATGACAAGGTGGAGGAATACTCCACCAAAGACTGCTATGGGTCGATAAGCGCCCAATCGGTTAAGCTAACTTGGATGTCTCAAATCGGCCAATTAAGCGACATTAAGGCATTCCAAAACTGGACGGTTGGATGCGTTGGTTTGTCGGGTTATCCGACGGGATGACGTGGCTGATATTGACCCGTAACTACTATTTAATACTTTGGTAGTATCAATAGTGTTGATTCATCCATTCGATAAAACATGCCAATCTGAAGTTAAATTGAGATTTATATATGAAAAAGTTTATTTCATTAGTTTTGTGTGCTGGCATAGGAAGTCTTGTCATTTCTTGTGGCGGTAATGGAGATTCAAGTTCATCTGGTGCTACGGGTACATTCACTGCAACGGGCATGATGACGTCTCCTCGCTCGATGCCAACCGCCAATTTATTACTTGATGGGCGCGTGCTTGTGGCCGGCGGCGTAGGTTCTGGGGCAATTGCGGTTGCCTCAGCCGATCTCTACGATCCTGTCTCAAGGACATTTAGCGCAACGGGATCTATGAATAACCCACGCTATGGTGCCGCCTCTGTGCGACTTTTAAATGGACATATTTTCGTGGCAGGGGGTGAAGGTGTAAGTTTTACCGGTATTGACACTGTTGAAATTTATAACCCTACAGCTGCTACATGGCAAACGACGAGCAATATGAGTACTCCGCGTTTAAACCCCACTGCAACCATGCTAGATAATGGTAGGGTACTAGTGGTTGGCGGGTATGACTACGATAGCGCTTGTTGCGCACTTGCTAGCGCTGAAATCTATGATCCTGCAACGGGAATATTTTCTCCCACAGGGTCTTTAACGACTGCCCGTCGGAATCAAACGGCAACCTTACTCAATAACGGTAAAGTATTAATAGCTGGTGGCTACAACGGAGCCAATTTGGATGCCCCAGAAATTTACGATCCTGCTACTGGTGTATTTACTGCGACAGGATCAATGGGTCAACCTCGGCGCTATCCAACAGCCAACCTGTTATTGGATGGAAAAGTACTGATTGCAGGTGGATATGGTGTGAATGATGCCACTCTTGCATCTGCTAACTTGTATAACTCAGGAGCCGGTACTTTTTCTAATACAGGTTCAATGAACACTCCGACTGGTCGACAAACATCAACACTATTGATCGATGGCAAGGTTCTAATTGCTGGTGGATATGATGGAGTAAATGCACTTTCTTCTGCAGAGCTTTATGATCCAGCTGCCGGTACATTTTTAGTCACTGGATCTATGACGGTACCTCGCTGGCGTCAGGCTGAAGCACGTTTATTAAATGGAGATGTTTTGATAGTAGGTGGCGCAAATGCAGGTGCTGCACTTGCATCGGCAGAGACGTATACAAGAAAATAGTGATTGCAATGCGGGCATTGGGTCGTTTCCTGTCCATCGCAATTAATGAATCTGAGTGACTGCCCCTCACTTCATAACAGCCAACCCCCACCCGCCAACTGTCGTCTTAAACGACGCCTCAATCACGCCCCACCACCAAACCACAACAGAGCAGAGGATTAATACATCCCCGCCTCATCCCTCAAATATTCCCCATCACTATCCAATAACTACGCCCAACGCCACCCCATCCAAAAAGTGACAACACTACAAACGCAAATTGAGTGGGTGCTCTAGAGCGCGTCAGATCCAGTAGTTATGGGCTAGTAGGGGTGTAGTTGAGGCAGAATTTCAACAGCAGACCATAATTGGCAGCTTAGAAAGCAGTTTCATTTATAATTCCAACTCTTGGCCTGGTAGCTCAGTCGGTAGAGCAGAGGATTGAAAATCCTTGTGTCGGTGGTTCGATTCCGCCCCGGGCCACCAAGAATACAGGGCTACAGCCCGAAAGTGTGTCACAAAATTCTATAACACACTCTTTACACAGTTTTGAAATGGGTATACGCTGTAAAACATTACATTCAATGTTTATCAGCCTCGCAGAGCGATATGCCCAAAAAACTTTCAGTTCCTCGCAAAAATACAAACATCAATTCTGTAGCTATCAGCGACAACTTAATTCACCTACGCGATGGTGATGTTGTTCTCTACAAAAGAGAGAACAGCGACAAGTGGCAAGCACGATACAAACTAAAGAACAAATGGCATCGCATAAGCACTAAAGAGCGAAACGCTGACTATGCAGGTAAGGTAGCTTGCGAGGAATATGACAGAGCAAGATTTTTGGATGATGAAGATATTGTCATTACAAGCAAGAAGTTTGGTGCTGTTGCAAAAGTGGTTGCTGAGGGCTTGCAAGCACAGTTAGATGGTGGCAAAGGTAAGGTTGTATATCAAACCTACATCTCTGTTATTAACAAATACCTTATCCCCTTTTTTAAAAACTACAACATCAATGGAATTGACTATGAGGCATTGGTTAAATTTGATGAGTGGAGAGAAGAGGAGATGGGCAAGAAACCTCGTGCAAGCACCATCACCAATCACAACACAGCATTAAACAGAGTATTGGAATACGCTGTGGATATGGGGTATATGAGTAGAACCCATATCCCAAGCTTAAAGAATGATGGAAGCAAGAGCAAGCCTCGTCCTGCATTTAGTAAGAGTGAATATAAAAGTCTTACAAGCTTTATGGCAACTTGGTGCAAAAAAGGGCATATGCAACGCACTAAAGATATGCGTGAGCTTCTAAGAGACTATGTGCTAATACTTGCCAACACAGGTATGAGGCACGGCACAGAGGCGTTAAACCTAAAGTGGAAAAACATACAGTGGATAACCACAGATGGGGAGCGATTTTTAGAGATTACAGTGGATGGCAAAACAGGTAAACGAGAATTAATTGCAAGACATAACACGCAAGATTATTTAGAACGCTTACAGCTTCGCAATCCTGCAATTAGCAAATTAAGTTTTGATGGGTTGCTTAAGAAGCGTGTTGATGACTATGTTTTTAAGTTGAGGGATGGCACAACAAGCAACCACTTGAATGGCACATTTAGGCACTTAATGCGAGATAGTGGTTTGAATAAGAATGGTGAAAACAAGACTCTGTATAGCTTGCGACATACTTATGCCCACTTATCCTTATTAGAGGGTGAAATGGATGTGTATGAGCTATCAAAGCAAATGGGAACAAGTGTGCCAATGATTGAAAAGTATTATGGACATATAACACCTGCACACATAGCGAGAAAAGTTGCAGGAAAGCGTATGGGTAAGAGGAAGGTTGGTTGATATGGAGAATTATCTGCTTACAGCATTGATAACACTTGCATCAGGCTTTATTAGCTCATACATCACAATTAAGCTTGGCTTACACAGGGATTTGGTAAAAACTAAACGAGAGCGTATAGAAAAGTATGCAATGTCTTTAGTAAGTATTGACTATATGGTTGAGAAATTAAAAGAGCGATATTTGTTTAGTAAGGATGAGATAGAGATTGATGAGACGGCATTGGGGACTGTTGAGATGCTGACGAAACTATATTTTGAGGATATTAAAGATGAATTTAATAGCTTTAATTTGGCAATTAATACCTACAAGTCATATTTGTATCAAACCCAATATCAATTATTGGTTGCTCAGCAAGCAAGCTCAACCCCATTGATTAAATCAATACCAACCCAAAAAATGATTGATAGCGTCACAAATCAAGCTTTGATTATTTACGGAGAAAGAAATAAGCTATTAGATACTTTGACTAATAGATATGGTGCCTTAATAAAAAAAGGAGTTTTATGAAATATTTTGCGATTGCATTTCTATTCCTATCCACATTAGCATTTGCTCAAACCACCTACTATTCAGACTCCAATGGGATGCCATTAGGAACGGCACAAAGGAGTGGTAATACAACTTACTACTCAAACGCTAATGGAATGCCTATGGGAACTGCACAGCAAAGTGGTAATACAACTTACTACTCAAATGCTAATGGGATGCCAATGGGAACTGCACAATCACCACAGCCCATACAGCAATTTCAACAAGCACCAATGAATGCACCATCTGCACCAACATTTCCAACGAGTCCAATATTTCCAAGTAGTCCACGCGGGATGTAATTATGGACAAGGAGACGCATAAACAGTATTCGTTGAAGTTTGCTGAGGAGGCAGTGGAAAGTCTCAATAAGAGTGTTCAAGCTGAACAGCCAATGCCTAAAGATATCCTTGCTGAGATATTTGAAAAGAGTGATGAAGAGTTCTTATTGAGTTGTTACGAGATTCACAAAGAGTTTGAGGCAAAGGCAGGAAGGCAACCGCAAACAATAGAAGAATTTACGAAAGAGTTTTACAGAGAGAAAACTGAAGAAGAAGTAAAACAAGCAGAACAATTTCAAGACGAGATGGACACTTACTTAAGGCACAACGGTCCAATAGGCTCTCGTGCTCGCACTAAACCAAAATTAACTTTGTTTGCCAAACTTCAAAAGTTCATTCATAAACTTTTCAGTTAGCTTTTGATGTTCTTTGCCTAAATGGTTCAAATACTCAAGTGAATCAGTGCTTAAAGGATTAAGGAATTTAGTGTGCGAATTAGCAAATGCTTCTAAAGACTTTTGGATGTAATCGCTAAACATATCTCTTTGCTCTTCAGTGTATCCATATAAGCAAATAATCTTTTTAAGGAATTCGTCAGAGAATTGACTAAACAACTCTGTGTTTTCCAATACAAGACTAACAATTACAGGGCGAGTGACATCCTCTTTGGTTTTGGCATCAATAATTTTTAATGGGATGCCTTTAGCAATAAGGTTCTGCAATTCTTTGAATGCAATATATTCGCTTTCAAAGGTGTCATATAACCTTCTGCTTGCATACTTCTTAATGATTCTTTCTTTATCAGCCATAGCCTGAATGATACGGAATTTAGACAAGGTTTGCCTTAGTAGTAATGCTACTGTGTATGTAATGCTGTATTGAGGCTTTTTTGTGCCTTTGCAATCCTTTGTCTGTCTCGTTCTGCCTTAAGAGCCTTATTGGCATTATCTTTTTGAGTCTGCAATGCTTTGATACGAGCCTTTTCAGGTGTTAGTGGTTTGATGGTTGCAATCTCTTTAATTAGCATATTAGGCAATAGGTTGTGGTTGATGTGGAACATTTGAAGAGCCAAAGATTGCTTGGAATATTTTGTATGCCTGAGCTTGATTTTGAGCATAGAGAATTGTCTCAACCCACATACCACTTGCATTCACTATCGCTTTATATCTCTTCATATATTTATTTATTTTTTTCTTATATTTAGATGAGAAATTTGCAAGTAATTAAATTAACACCTTCAAAATAACATCACGCTTTTGTTCAAGTGTGTAGCCAACAGTCCCATAGGTATTAAATTCACTTCCCCCACTGCTATGCCCTGTAATACTCTCAGCAAGTCGCGTAGGTATGTCATTGCAAGCCTTCAACCTGTCTATGATTGCGTGCCTAAACATATGACTCTTAAAGTCAAACTCTTTTAAGGTTTTCTTAATAATTTGTGAACAGCTTGTATTGCCATTATGTCTTGCATAGTGTGGAATGAACCACTCGCTGTTTCTTCTTTGGGCAATCTTGTAGAGCTCTTTGGCAGCATCTAATGAAACTCCACACAACGGCACACAACGAATACTTGATTTTGTTTTTCTATCGCTTAATGCATTCTTCCTAACCCACAAGTGAGGAATGTCGTGCTCCAACACGCAATCTTCTAATCTTGCAAATAGAGGTTCAGATAGTCTAAATCCCGTATTAAGCTGTATTAGGGCAACAAGCTTGTGTGGGGTTGGCTTCTTTAGCAAGTGCTCTTTAACTTGATATATGAGTTCTGTAGTGATGGTTGGCATTGGACGCTTAACATCCCCTTCGCCCCTTATTTTTAGTGCCCTAAATGGACTTAGCCTATCTATATCTAAGTGCTTGAATGCAACATTCAACATAGCATTTAGCGTGTTGTTATGTTTGCGAATGCTTGTTGGGTTTAGCCCTCTTCCAAGCTGAAAATCTCTATATTGTGTGATGTGCCAATGCTTTAACTCATCTAAAGTTAAGTCACCAAAGAAATCTTTAAAGCTACGGAAGTGGTAGGAGGCGTGTTTTACAAATGTTGGGCGATGAGCAGAGGCACTTTCACTCATATAGATTTCAAAAGCATCTGTAATTGTGGGAAGCTTCCCATTCTTCTGTCTTGCCAAATGCTCGCTAATAACTTTAGCAATGAATTCTTCTTCAAAATTCATCCCATTGACATTGATTAATCGCTCTACCTTATCAAAGACAATGGGATGAGGTTTTACAACAATATTTCGCATAGTTCTATTTCAGTAAATTAAAAATAGCAGGCAATGACAAATGGGCAATTAATGCCCATTAGCCTATTTGCCAAATGCTTGTCGTGTTGCCAAGCTCATATCATTGATGGCATCGTCAAGCTCACCATTTAATACGGCAACCTTTAGCGACTTAAGCGTAGCAATAAGCTCATCGCCATTGTTAAGTTCAATCGCGTTCGCACCTTTTTTATTAAGTGGCAAAGTTTTTGCACCATACTTAACAGCTAAATTAATCTTGCCTGTATCACCAATCCAAAACCATTCACGCACACGCTTAACCGTTTCAACAGTCATACGCTCACCCGTGTGTTTATTTGTGTAACTCTTAAGCTTCTTTGGTGCAAAAGTATTGCCTGCTTTTTGAGCTTCACAAAGCTCAATTTGTTCGTGTAGCTTTGCACAGAGCTTATTGCGACGCATAACGATGGGTGCTACAGATTGATGCTTTTTACTGACAACTAATTTAAGTGCGTTTAATGTGCTCATTTTTTTCTCCTATAAGTTAATGGGCACACTTAATTTATTGCCTGAAAATGGACGAGGACAACCTCTATTTGCCTAAATAACCTACGAATAGATAAGAAAAAAGCTAATTAAGTATGGTTTTAATAGGGAGGGGGTAGGGGTAAAAGGCATCTGCCATCAAATCGCATTCATACGCTGAAAATGGCTTAAAACGATACCTTCGTAAGTATCTGATTTATATAAGAAAAAACACTTTATTTTCACCTTTTATTAGGTATAGATAAATAAAGATATGAACATACAACAAATAAGACAAAAAACAGCTTTTTCACCTAATGCACAGCCTACGCAAAAGGAGGCTACACGCAATTGGCTTAGTAGCATTCATAAAGACTATCCAATTGCTTTAACCCTTACCTTAAAGCAATTTATTGAAGTTAAAAACGATAAGGGAACTTACTTTAAGAAGATTGATAAGGATGACATCAGACGCATTGCCACACACTTTCAGCACAAATTAAACAGACAAATTTTTGGTTGTAGGGGTGCAAAGATTTATGGAATGAGCTTGAAGTATGTAGTTGTGATTGAAGGTGAAAGAACGCATAAGAATTTACATATACATATGGCTATTGGAGGTTTGCCTGACTATGTGAAATGGAATGAGATTGATGGTTTTGTTAGAAAAGCCAAATTAAGCGTTGATGAATTAGACCAACAGCACAAAGTTGATATTGCAGGAGATAGTGGGTGGATGGGGCAATACTTAACTAAGGAATTAGGAATAAAAGACACAGACAATGTGCTGTGGGATTTAGCGTAATACAGCACTACTGACTTAAGTTGTCTCTTGCTGATGGCACTTAAAGCTGAATGAAGCTTTAATTAGCGAAGCTTTGCTAAAAATTTAACAAACAGAAACAGCCATAAAAACCTCTAATGAAAATCTTCTGTAGAACTTAACAAAGCTAAGGTAAAAAATAAATGAAATTACTGAAAGCAATATAAGCAAAGTGATAATGTGAGTATTAAATCCATAGACGCAAAATGCCTTATAAAACACAACCCAAAAGAGAGATACTGAGAGCAAAGTGAGTGTTCTTAGAAAACCAAACAAGGCAACATAATTTTGCATTTTTGGTAGATGAGCTTTGGAGTTCTCAACAGCATAATGATAGAAATATCTAAAGAAGCCATCATTTGTGTTTGAAGAATAGTTGCCCGTATTGTTTATTAATGCATTTAACCTTTTATTGATTAGAGTTGAGAGATTTTCTTCAAGTCTTTTGGCATATGAAGTCCTAAGCGATAGCCACTTGCCCAATATCAATTCAGGTATTGATATTGGCAGGAGAGCAAGGAACATAGCAAATCTAACTATGTAGTGAATCCAACTTTTACCTCCAATATCAAAATAACCTTTAGTCTCGTCAGACAATAAGAACTTAGATGGAAATCCTAATGTCCATTCAGAGTATCTTTCTATAGTCATTGATGAGCAGTAGCTCAAAAAATGCCCACTAACATAAGCAATTAAGATGATTGGAATATATGAGCTTGTAGTTAAATCATTTATTGATTGGAGTTGTTCAGACAAGGGGGACGATGGAAGTGCCAAATGATTGCTTAAAACTAATATTCCAAATACAAATAGCAAGCCTGGTATCAGGTAGCCTAAAAAATCGTATAAAGAAAATGGATTTTGCTTAAGTTCCATAGTAGCCTTAGAAGATGGGGTTGACAAAGGCAGTCTAACAAAAGAATAAAAAGTATGAGAAAAATAAAAGACGAAACAAATAGCTATGTTGTGGGTGAAATGGCTTGTGTAGCTGTTTATTTCAAAAAGAAATTAAATGGAAGTAGTGCAAATTTATCCTTTGACTCAAAAATTAAGAGAGGAATGGATAAATGGGAGGGGCAATCAGCGTATGTAGATATAGACAATTTGGAGTATGTTGCAGTTGGTTGGCTTAATGAGGAAGAGCCAAACACCCATAAGCTATTTTCTGCATCAACGGCACAATTGGTAATTAGCTATGGCAGACAGGAGTGGCAGAGCAAACATCCATCACCACACGATATTTCATTTAGCGATAACAAGGCATTCATTAATTGGCAAGTTGAGAGTATGGATTATTTGAATGGCATCGCAAATGCCATCAATGCAAATAAAGAGCTAAGCGTGAAGATTGAGATTGCTTGTAATGACAAAAAAATTGGTGAGCGACTTAATGAAAAGGTGATTAAGGAAGATATCTACAAAATTTCAGTGATGTTTGACAAATGACTAAGACTGTTTATTACTTGACAGGAATGGGTGGACGCTTAGATAAGGGCTTAGGTAGAGGCTTGTTGGATAAGGGTTTCAATGTAAAGGGTAGAGAGTTATATGGTGATTTTAGAAAATATGACTTCCAACTTCAAATTGAGCTTATAGCCAAAGATTTAACCAATCTGTTTTGGGATGAGAGTTGTTGTGTTATTGCCAATTCATTTGGTGCTTACCTCTTTCTAAATGCACAAGCGATAATGAAACCTTATATTGGCAAGGTGATTTTGCTATCCCCAATAGTTGGTGAATTTTCTAACGAAGAAACCTTAACCACCTTTGTTCCACCTCGTGCAGGCAGGCTATTTGAGCTTGCTAAGGCTGATAAATTACCAACTCCAAAGAATTGCGAAATTTATGTTGGGGAAGAGGATTGGCAAAGTAACCCAAAGAGCGTTGTTAATTTAGGTGCAATGTTAGGAATTAAAGTAAACATTGTTCCTAAAGCAGGACATATGTTGCCTGTGGCATATGTTGAGAAGATATTGGATGGATTAATTTAATAAATGGCTGAATCATTTCGTCATTTGGAAATTCTTATATTTGGTATCAAAACCAATGGCTCTCATCAAGCAGTAATGTGAATAAGTCAAAATGAAAAAGCATCTTAAAAACGGAGTAATAGCCTTCTTAATCATCTATGTGTTGATGATGATTTGGGCTTCATTGGGTATGCTCTTTGACTATGAAGTGCCTAATTCACCAATTGCATTTACTTTGCAAAGACATTGGTTGCTTGCTTGGACAATTATTAGTTTGGTGTTTAGCTTTATGGTTATGGTGCTTGTAGCAATTAGCTCTCTACTTTTAGCTATGCTTAAAAGAGCAAGTAGCTAACTACACACCTCAAATCCACGCTACACAAGCTTAATTAGCATCAGCTAATAGCAATACAGCAGAGAAGTGCTCAAACAGCTTATAGACGCTGTATGCAAGTCTTCCAAATTCTGTGGGAGATAGACGACAAATTAACTAAATAATTCAATATAAGGAAAGTCACATTTCCTTATATTTCGTTACTTAGATAGCGTATCTCGTTGATTATTGGAAGGATTCTAATTTGTCGCTTAACAGTCTGAAAAAGGTAGGAAATTTAATAGTAAGAAAACATACTTACGACATAGCAAAACTTTGGTTAGGAAGAAAAACTATGTCTAAGCAAGCAAAAACACTCACACAAGCAGAAATACGCAGAGTATTGGATTACATCGCAACACGCAAACATAGCTTACGCAATAGAGCTATGCTGATGACAACTTATTTGAGTGGTATGAGGGTTGGAGAAGTTAGTAGTTTGCGATATAGCGATGTTGTTGATTCAGAGGGCAATATTCGCAATGAGATTAGACTAAGAGCAGAGCAAACAAAGGGCAATGAAGCTCGTGTTGTATTTGTTAATGAGAAGTTACGCAAAGAATTGGAACAATACATAAGTGTATATAAGCCCACAAACTTAAATCACAAGTTCTTTTATAGTCAAAAGCGTAATAGCGATGGAATGAATGCTAATACAGCTACTCAGTTCTTTCACTTCTTATATAAGAAGGCAGGTATTGAGGGTGGTTCAAGTCACAGTGGACGCAGAACCTTTATTACCAACTTAGCAAGTAAGGGTGTAGGGGTTCGCGTCTTAATGAGCTTGGCAGGACATAAAAATATAGGCACTACACAAGCGTATATTGATGTGAACGACGATATGAAACGAAAGGCTGTTGAGTTGGTTTAGATGAATTGATGGCAGGTAAATGCAATTTGCTTGTATGGGATACATTTTTTACTGATTCAGATATTTCATCCTCTTCATTTTCGTTGATTGCTATTTCGTCATCTAAAAAGTAATCAATAGCCTTTTTCTTTTTATTCTCAAAAACAGTTGCTGACTTGTTAATTCTCTCGTGTTTGATAATTATGTCTGTAAGTTCAAATTTACTATTGAACATTTCCTTGTTTGCCATAATGCGTGTAGTGACAACTTTCTTATTGATGCCTATGGCTACAAAAAGAAATACAGCACCCTCATTAAGCTGAAGATTAAAGTCTACCTTCCATACAGCATTGCCATCCTTGTCCAACATTGGAATAACTTTATCTGCAAACATATAGGGAAACACTTCACTCATTTTGCCTATTAGGTGTTGTTGATAGCTTTCAAATACTCCTTTTTCGCAAGCTATAAAAGTCTTTGAATAATCTTGCTTCCATTGGGCTGCACTAAAATCATATTTGTCAGTAGCTTTAATGTAGGCTTTAACAAGCTGAATGAATAAGTCTTCATTTTTCATTTTCATAATTTATCCTTTGAAATTTAGTATTGAATAACTCAAACCACAAGGGGTATTACCCCTTGTAGTGTTTATGCTCCAACGATTTCATACCCTCCATTTATACAAACCCACTGTTCAGTATGTTTTGCAATTAATTCAGCCACATCATCGCAATACTCTTCTGCTTGATATGTATCTCCAAATTGGTATCTGACAACATCAAGTAGTTTTGGTTTTCCATATCTGTAGTCACCAACCCTAATGTCTTCTTCAACCTCCCTTCTATCCCCCCAAACATTTTCTAAAAGATGTTTGTATAGAGAGTCTTCATATTCAAACTTGATTGGTTTAATTGGATAAACCACAAATACTGTTGATTCATTTTCGTAATTTGAAAGCATTTTTTTTCCTTAAAAAATAGCAAAATTGCTATATTGTTATCATCGCATTTTTCGACTTTTTACGACAATGCGACTTTTATAAGATTATTAAAGTGTTAGTGTTTTTCTTATTAGATGGTGGATTCCCCCATCTAATAAGCACCCATCACTAAGCCGCTAAGGGATAGAACTCAAAGTCACTTTCACTTAAAACCCCATCCAAAAACTCTGAGCAAATGTCAGCGATTTGTTTGCAAATGAATTCAGCCTTTTCAATCTCATTTGCATCTGCATAGCCATAGTTAATGCCAACTATCAACTCATCAGTAATGGCAAGACTTGCTTTGCCTTTAAGCTGAAGGTTAATAAGTAGCTTGGTTAGCTCCAAATAAAGCTCTTCCTTATGCTTTGCATTGATAAGAGAAACATCAATTTGGCTAAATTTAGAATTGCAACAACTGCATACTTGAACTAATTCACACATATAAAACTCCTTAATAAAAACAGCGAAATTGCTGAATTATTAGTATGCCCAAAAAGTGCTATTTCTTACTCTTTCACTTTTTTAAGAGTATTAAAGTGTTAGTATTTAGATTATGAAAGCTGACGAAAAACAACCCAAAAAAGATAGGCTAATTTTCTCCACTCAAAGTTATCCAACATTTGGTGGGAGGGGAAAGGTATTTGACGAAAATAATCCACCCTCTACAGTGGTTAGCAGTCCATATTATTGGTGGTTTATGTTTTTAAGACTGAATGCTGACTATCAAGCAACTTGTAAGGCAAATGGCAAAGGCAAATTTTCAAGCTTGTATGAAGACTTTGGTGACATCTATAAAGTGACTTTCAAAGAGTGGTGGATTAATAAAGCACATTTATTTTCTGAACCTAAAAAAGGCTACAGAATGATGGTTGCTAATAGCTTGGATGAGATTGCACCATTTAACAGTAACGAAGTGATTAACTTAGTGGTGCCACTGAATTGGGCACAGCGAAGTCTCAAAAAGAGTTTTACTCAATTAGTGCTGAAGAGAGTTGAAAAGGGGAAGAGAGGTGTTAGCGTTGTAGAGAGTAACGCAACATATCGCTTGGGTAGTAGATGGAGTATTGAGGCATTGAGTGCGGCATATAAAATTTACACTCTTAAAGAGCAGTTAAAAGATGGAAAAAAGGTAGCTTGGGCAGATATAGCAATTCTTGCTGAGCTTCCTTATGCAAAGAGAGAGAAAGCTATTTTGAATAAGAAAACACCAATGACTGTTGATATAAGAGCCACACTTACTGTTTTGGCTAATAGGCATTACAAAAGAGCAAAAGCATTTATAAATGCTTCAGCTTCAGCATCATTTCCAAAGTAAGATTACATAATAAAATCAACATTAGAAATTAACAGATGAGCCTTAAATTTATAGATTTATTTGCAGGAATTGGTGGAATGCGTATTGCATTTGAGGATGCAGGAGCAGAGTGCGTTTTGACTTGTGAAATTAATGAAGATGCTCTTACGACATATAAGGCTAATTTCAAAGGCAACTCTAATCATACCTATCACAACGATATTCTTACGCTCACTAAAAATATCGTTCCTAAACACAATATTCTTGTTGCAGGATTTCCTTGTCAGCCATATAGCATTGCAGGTTTAAGAAAAGGCTTGAAGGATGAGCGTGGTGGAGATGTATTTCTCTCTATTCTTAAAATTCTGAAAGAAAGAACACCTGATGCATTCCTTTTAGAAAATGTGAAGGGTATGCTTAATCACGACAAGGGTGAAACCTTTGCGTTTATGAAGAAATCGCTTGAAGACTGTGGATATTTCACAACCCATAAAGTTCTTAATAGTATGGAATACGCTAATGTCCCTCAAAATAGAGAGCGTGTCTTCTTAGTTGGGTTTAGGGATGAAGCCAAACTTAAAAAATTTACATTCCCATCTGAAGTAAAGCTCACAAAAACAATACACGATTGCTTGGAAACTGAACAAGTTGCAAAAGAGTTCTATTACGACAATCGTTATGATTGCTTTGCTGAAATCCAAAAGTCCATAAAGTCGCGTGACACCATATATCAATGGAGACGACAGTATGTGCGTGAAAATAAGAGCAATGCTTGTCCAACATTGACAGCAAATATGGGCACAGGTGGACATAATGTGCCACTTGTTAAGGATGATTTTGGCATTCGCAAATTGACACCACGCGAAACAGCGAACTTTCAAGGCTTCCCTAAGAACTTCAAATTACCCAATTTGGCTAACAGCAAGCTGTATCATCAATTTGGAAATAGTGTCACAGTTCCATTGATAACAAAGATAGCAAAACAAATCGTTAAGGTTTTGTAAATAATGGCTGATGCCAAATTTGACTTTGATGTTGAAAAGTATGCCAACCTACTAAAGGCTGTGGCATCTATGTCTCGCTTATACAGCGACAACAACAAAGCATTTATTCATTCACGCTTTGTAGAAAAACTATATGTAGAGTGTGCGAAAGCTACAGACTTATCTCGCAGTGATATGTCGTTTGACGCAATCCTTCATAAGGATATTGGGGTTGGTGTTAAAACCTTTCTTGCTGACAATATCAATATAGGTAAGTCTGAAAAGGTTGCTGAATTTACTAAGAATGCTTCATTGGGTGATTTCATAGGGCTGAACCACTCAGCGTATGCAAAAAAAGCTTCTGAGCTTAGAAATAATCGCATTATTTCTGATGCCAATGAGTATGCAGTTGATATTAGCAAGTCTATCTATCACTGTTTAGTAAGAACAAATGATGGTGCATTGATACACGAAGAGCCATATAGGCTTGTTGATACTGACAATATTAAGCCAACTGATAAATTTGGGAATGAGATAGCAAGTTTCTCAGAGGTAGATAAAGGACATTCCTATTTCACAGATGGAATCTCTAAATATAGATACGATGTAGCAAAAAATGTTCTGTATAAAAAATTTGAACTGAATGAATATAAGAATTCTGAGCTTATAACGCTTGATATATATGACGATATCTTTCAAAAGATATTGAAGTGGACAAATTTAGCCCCCACCAAGCAACAAGCAATACAAGTAATCGAAGCTGTTCAGCCAAAATTTATACAGCCTGTGAAAGCAGACTATGTTGTGCTTCCTTTGTATAGCACTAAGAGTGGTAGCAAGAGAGAGGTGCAGGAAAAATCAGGCATCAATCAATGGAATGCAGGTGGCAGGGAAAGAAAGTTTGGTGAATCCTACATACCAATTCCAATGGCTATACACGATGCTCACCCTAATTTTTTCCCACCCAAAGATGTTAAGTTCAAGCTAACACTACCAAATGGAAAAGTTATATCAGCAAAGGTGTGTCAAGAAAATAACAAAGCATTGATGTCTGACCCAAATACTGATTTGTGTGAATGGCTTTACACAATCATAGATAAAAATTTGGATATAGCTAAAAAACGATTTGCTGAAGAGCGTCCATATACATATGATGATTTGCGTGAGGTTGGCAAAGACTCAGTAAGGGTGATAAAGGTTGATGGTGAGAGTAATGCATACAAGCTTGAGTCATCCAACTTGGGTTCGTATGAGGAATTTATAAACCCAACTACTGATACAGAGGTTGATGAGGAATGAATTTTAATATCTAATAGCTCGCAAATCCTTATATTATATGGGTTGTATGCGTAACACAGTTTGTCGCACATAACACAAAATAAACTTTTGAAGCTTATAAAATATAGGCTTTACGCTACCAAATGTCTTGAAAATCCTTGTGTCGGTGGTTCGATTCCGCCCCGGGCCACCAAGAAACACCGGTACGTACCGGACACATGCTTTACGTCCGGTACCGACCACATGGTTTACACCTTTACCAATCACATCCCCAATACTTTGGGACCAAATGGGTTTTCTAGGGCCTGTACCCGAGAAGACTCCATATC